>JBKHDI010000055.1:0-25502 GCA_046541415.1 Phycisphaerae bacterium
GGTTCAGCCGGCAGCTAGCTCCAGATACCAGCAACCGGCTGGCTGCAGTTGTCGCATCGACCGTCGGTCAGGCAGACTTGCCGGACGCTAAAGCCTACGCGCCGGACCACCACGTCGCCGCAGTTGGGGCAGTAGGTGTTCTCGTCGGTTCTGCCGTGGACGTTGCCGCAGTAGATGTGCTTGAGCCCCGCCTCTTGCCCGATAGCACAGGCCATCTGGAGCGTTTCGATCGGCGTGACCACGCGATCCTGCATCTTGTAATCCCCGTGGAAGCGTGAGACGTGCCAAGGCGTCTGCGGACCCAGCTGCTGGGACAGGAAGGACGCCAGGTCCCGCAGTTCCTCCGGCGAGTCGTTCATGTCCGGAACGATCAGCGTGGTGACTTCCGTCCAGACCCCGTGGTCCTTCAGGGCGACAAGGCAATCCAGCACGGGCTGAAGCGAGGCCTTCATCACCTTTCGATAGGTTTCGTCCTTGAAGGCCTTGAGGTCGACGTTGATCGCGTCCAGGTGTGGCGCGATGGTTTCAATGGCCTGGGGCGTCAGGAAGCCATTGGATACGAACACGTTCTTGATTCCCTCTTGCCCGGCCAACTGGGCGCAGTCGTAGGCGAATTCGAAGAAGATCGTCGGCTCGGTGTAGGTGTACGCGATCGAGCTGCAGTCGTAGTTTGCTGCCGCGACCACCACCTGCTTGGCCGTCGAAGCCTGCCCGCGGATGCCCCCGTTCTGGGGCGACTGCGATATCTGCCAGTTCTGACAGAACTCGCACTGGAAATTGCAGCCGGCTGCCGCAATGGACAGGCTCCTGCTGCCGGGCAGGACGTGAAAGAGGGGCTTCTTCTCGATCGGGTCTACGTTCAGCGCCACCAACATACCGTAGTTCAGCGTCTTCAGTTGGCCCGCCACATTCTGCCTGACACGGCAGAGGCCGTACTTGCCCGCCTGGATCACGCAGCGCTGGCCGCACAACTCGCATGCGACGGTCTGGCCGTCCTTCGCTTTCCACATCATGGCGTCGTGTTCGGCCATGGCAGCTCCCTTCGTTCTACTGTCTCGACACGGAATTGTAGATGTCTCAGCGGGCTTTATCTGCCTCGCAACCACCAGCCGACAAACCAGAAAAGCACTGCGCCGATCAGAAAGGCGGGCCAGAGAGACTCTTCACCGCCCTTTGCAGACGCCGGCTGCAGCCGAACACGCCCGACCTGCTGCTCCAGGGCTTCCGTCTGGCCTGTCCAGGACAGCTCGGAGACATTCACCGCGTGCAGTTGCCCCTGTCCGTCGCGGTAGAGCCCCGGCCAAGCCCAGCCGCCCTGATTGAGACCCCGACCTCCAACCGCCTGCCAGTCATCCCCCGGCAGGGCTGCCCGACTCGCGGTGGCGGTGTACACAACCTTCTGCTGCGGGCCCGGAGCCAGCCAATCGACCGCATTGGTCAGCAGCGCGATCCATCCTGGACTGCTTGAGAGCGTCGCGTTGGCCCAGGACGGATCGAAGCCGAACCAGATCCGCCGCTGCCCCTGACGTGAATCCAGCA
Source organism: Phycisphaerae bacterium (assembly GCA_046541415.1). Classification (GTDB taxonomy): domain Bacteria; phylum Planctomycetota; class Phycisphaerae; order SM23-33; family SM23-33; genus CAZOVB01. The sequence goes on from JBKHDI010000055.1 coordinate 1,540, forward strand.
CCGCGGCTGCCCCTTCCGGCAGCGAGAACAGGGCAGAACCACCTGCCCCCGCCATCGGCTCCCAGACGAACGTGCTGCGGATGGCAGTACCCTCCAGCCAAACGCCCTGCGTGACTGGATGATCGGCCGGCATGGACAGCGAACCGGACTGCAGGGGACCCAGCAGTCCCTGCCGGCGACGCCAGAGCCTGGGGTTTGCTTCGCCCGGGGGATCGAATATCAACTGTGGTATTCCCGCAACCGGTCCTCTGCCAATGGAAATCTCCAGATCCGCCTGCTCGCTCTGCTCAACAAGCTCCAGCCCTGGGTGCGAACGGACAAAGCGCCGAATCCCTTGGTCGAATCGACCCGACAGGGCGACCTTTCGGGGGCGGATGCGGCGACGGACCAGGTAACTCCACGTGCCCAGGCCTTCGGAACCCAGTACCTGTGCGACCAAGGCCTCGCTGCTGCTGACGCGGGCGATCCAGTGGCCACTGGACTGCGGTTCCAGCGGAATCTGCGGCGAGTCGGCCAGAACAGCTCCTGTAGCATCGCTCAGCCGTAACGAAACCCCCACCTGGCGGTCCGAGCTGTTGACCAGGCCGACAAAAACGGCAAGTTGGTCTTCGCCGACCGACTCGGCCGCGAATTGCTCGATTCGCACTGCCCCTGCCTGTCCAGGAAGCCAGACCGTCTCGGCCGCATTGATCGAGCTGTCCATCTCGGCCCCGGCCGGGATGAACCGGACCGTCTGCGGACCATCGATCCGGTCGCGACGGAAGCGGATCGCCCGGGCAGGCACGGGGATCCCTCCGAGATCGTCAATGAACTGCCGGGCCTGGTCGGGTGAAAGCCATTCGTCAGGGCCCTTCCCTGCAGCCTGCAGCGGCAGGCCGATGCGGACAAGGTCTTGCGGCTGCAGTCTCGAAAGCAACAGCCCCGTTGCCCGACGCAGGGACTCTGGGTCGGGGCCCAGTTCGGCCGAGAGACCTATCTCCAACACGATCCGCCGGACTGTCCCCGGTCGTTGCCAGTTTGCCCCTGCCAACGAGAGCACCGCCAGGACGCTGCCCAGAAGCAGCAGCACCCAGGATGCTGAGATGCGGCGCTCGGACTTGCGTCCGCGGCTGCCCACGCGCCTGGCTGCTTCCTGCCAGAGGCGCAGCGAACCGACCCGCAGCGGAAGTCGTGCGGGCCTTGCCAGGGCAACCGCGGCGACAATCGCCACCGGGACCAGCAACAGGAGGAAAAAAGCGTTGTCCAAAGACATGCAGGAGATTGTACGACGAGTCGGACCGCTGCGGCAAGCCACCGATACCGGGGCGGTTGTTGACACGCCCCCTCCGGCGCGGTACTGATGCCGATGCTATCAACGGGCCCTGTTGGCCGGAACGCAAGTGCGAGAGAGCGACAGACGTCATCGGCTGCAATACTCCATGGTCGGCAAGGGGTTCGTCTTGCCAGTGCTGGTCTTGATGGGCGGCGGATACCTGCTGGACCGATACCTCGGCGGCGTGGTCGGGTTCTTTCTGGGGCTGTATTTCCTGGTCCACGTCGAGCGAAAGATCGTGGCCGACGAAACCGAACGAGAGAAATCGCGAGAGAAGGCGGGCTCGCCGAACGCCGCCAAAGAAGAAGATGCCTGACCCTGCAGAACAATCCGGTCTGACCGAGGAGCAACTGGCGGAGATTCTGGCGCTGAAACCCTCCCAGGCCCCGGCCCTGTCTGCCCTTCCCGGCGGGGCAGAGAGTCTGACGGTAACCGTTGAGGTCCCGCGAATCTGGTGGCAGCGATTGCTGGGGCTCTCCCGGCTGGTACCTCGGAGCTTCACATTGGATCGCCACGGCAGATTCGTCTATGAGCAGTGCAACGGGACCAAACCGGTTCGTTCCATCGTCAACGCCTTCTCTCGCCAGTTCGACATGGCCAAGGCTGACGCCCGGATCCGGGTGATTACATTTCTGCAGACCTTGATCCACAAGGGGCTTGTGGTCCTGAATGACTAGAGCGGCCCACGGCAGGGCGAACGCCGCGATAGCTTCCTGGACAGACCAGACCGCGGGCCGATAGAGGGATCATTTCATCGCCGGAGCCCGTAAAGCCCCAGCGTAGAAGCAAAGGGCCGGGCTGCCTGTTTCGGCTTTGGCTGTGATTGATCTTGTTTCAATTGCACGCAATCCTGCAGACTGCCTTCTGTCTTCTCGTCTTATCACCTTCTTTGCGGAAACCTCTCGCAATTCTGATCTGCTAATAATCAGAAAGAAAGGCTTGGCCCATACCGTTCCCGGCAGCAATGCGACGTGGCCCTCAGTGGACGACATGGAGTCATCCGGGCCGGGAATCCTCGACACGAGAAGGAGGCAGAAATGCTCAAACGAAGCGCAATTGCAGTGACGATGCTGGCCCTGTTGGCCGGCGCACAGGCCGCAAACGGACAGGCCAGGAACGTGTTCCTCATGATCAGCGACGGAATCGGGTTCAACGGGTGGGAGGCCTCGAGCTACTACCTGTACGAACAGGGATCCGGCGACTGGGAAGATGCCCTGCCCTATGGTCCGACAGCGGGATTCGACATGTACGGCTCGACCCACTATGCCGATGGCGGCAGCTATGACCCGGATTACGTCTGGGCCTCGTTTAAGAACCACATGAACGGCGCGACCGACTCGGCCGCGGCTGCTACGGCTCTTTACTCGGGCGTCAAGACCTACAGCGGGGCGATCGGCATGGGCCCGGACCGTCAGCCGGTAACCCTCTTCGGCGAGATTGCCGCGGCCCAAGGCAAGGCAACCGGGGCCGTCTCCAGCGTGCAGTACAACCATGCCACCCCCGGAGCAGTCGATGCTCACAATGTCAGCCGGGGCAACTACGGCGCGATCGCCGAGGACATGTTCACCAGCGACCTGGACGTGATCATGGGTGGAGACAGCAAGGACCCCTGGGATGCCGACGAAGCGGTCCTGGCTGTCGAAAATGGCTTCGAATACATCCATGACGCCTCCGATTTTGTCAAGCTGGCCAATGGGACCTACAAAAACGGCAACATCCCGACGAAACTCGCAGGTTCCTTCAATGGATCGACCCTCGACGGCCGGGACGCTCCGACACTGAAACAGATGACCCAAGGCGCGCTCCGCGTCCTGGAACAGGATCCCGATGGCATGTTCATGATGGTAGAGAGCGGAGCCGTCGACTGGAACAACCATGGCAATAACATGGAAGCCATGCTCCGTGAACAGGAAGACTTCGACAACTCTGTCAAGGTTGTCATGGAATGGATCGAAAACAACGGCGGGTACGAGGAGAACCTGCTGATCGTCACCTCCGACCACGAGACCGGCAGCATCTGGGGCGAACTGCCCGAAGGTTTCGATGAAAACGGCGACGTCTTCCCTCAGATCGAGGACAAGGGCGTAGGCAACATGCCCGGCCACAGCTACAACTCCGGCGGTCATACCAATCACCTGGTCCCGCTGTTCGCCAAGGGCGTCGGCAGCGAACTGTTCGAAAGCCTGGTTGACGGCACAGACACCGAGTCGGGCGCCTTCTGGGGCTTCGACGGCCAGTACGTCGACAACACCGACGTCTTTACCGTCATGAACGGTGCAACCACCATCCCCGAGCCGACCACGATGGCCCTGCTGGGTATCGGCGGTCTGCTGGCGATCCGTCGTCGTCGCAACCGCTAAGATCTGTAACAGATCGACTCGAGACGATCGAGATAAAAGCAAAGGGCCGGGCTCCCTCGTGGATCCCGGCCCCTTTGCATTGCCTCCCCCTGAGAGGCGATATCCGTCCGTGCCCTGTTCGGGCGCATTTCAGAACTGTAGGTACTGCATCGATACGTAGAGCAGGGGCCATGGGAATATGGTTTGGAGATTGTCCTGCCCAGTCCTCTAAACCCACCAGTCCCGGCGGGTTTTGGACAAATGCGGGCTTTTGTCGAATTTTGCAGGATGTGTCCGTTCTGGCAGAAAAACAGCGACCCCGGCGGAAGGATCCACCAGGGCCGCTGCGGCAGAAACGAGTTTGGCGAAGTCAGAACCTGGAAACGACCTCGTCCTGGTCTGCCCGGAAATCCTGCGGCTCCGGTTGCTGATCGCTGGCTTTGACCTTGGCTTTCGGACGGGGTTTCTGGCCGGGCTGAGGCTTGCGGCCCGTGTTCGAGGCCTCGGCAGGCTGGAACGACAGGTTTCTGCCCCCTGCCGCCCTGGCCCCGCCAACGATGCGGGACAGTTCGACAACCATGCGGTTGAGTTCCTCAGCCTGGCTGGTCAGTTCCTCGGCGGCCGCGGCGGATTCCTCCGCGTTGGCGGCGTTGGACTGCGTCACCTCGTCGAGTTGGCCGACGGCGGAGTTGATCTGCTCGATGCCTTTGGACTGCTCCCCGCTGGCCGAGGCGATCTGCTCGATCAGGTCGTTGACCGTGCGGGAGTTGGTGGCGATCTCGCCGAGGACGGTCCCCACCTCGCGGCTGATCGCGACGCCGTTATCAGCGTTGCGGACGGACTGTTCGATCATCTCGGCCGTACTGCGGGCAGCCTCGGCCGAACGCTGGGCGAGGTTGCGGACCTCTTCGGCGACTACGGCGAATCCCTTGCCGGCCTCTCCTGCCCGGGCGGCCTCGACGGCAGCGTTCAGGGCCAGCAGGTTCGTCTGGAAAGCGATCTCGTCGATCGTCTTGAGAATCTTGGCCGTCTCGTCTGAAGAAGTCTTGATGTCGTCGATGGCCGAAGACATCCGCCCCATCGCCTCGTTGCCCTTCTGGGCCGAGTCGGAGGCCTTGGAAGACAGTTCTCGTGCCTGCGAAGCATTGCCGGCCGTCTGGTTGACCACGGTGGTCATCTCCTCGACGCTGGCGGCGGTTTCCTCGCAGCTTGCTGCCTGTTCGCTGGCTCCTTCGGCCAGGGACTGACCTGCCGAGGAGACCTGGGCCGCTGCCTGGGTCGTCTGGGCAGCGCCCTCGGATAGCCCTTCGATGACGCGATTGATCGGGCGGGCGATCGAGTTTGCTACCAGAAGCGCCACGACTACGATTGCAGCGATGCCAACGACCGAGATGACGCCCATCATCCACTGCAGTGCGGTAACGGCCTGGAAGGCCTCGGCCTGGTCGATCTCGGCCAGCAGGGCCCATCGCCCCTGGCCGACCTTCACAGGCGTATAGGCCGAGAGCACCTCGGCGCCGTTGTAATCTTCGATGACCTTCGCGTCGCTATTGCCCTGCAGGGCCTGACGGACGGCCTCGGTGTCGGCGCCGTTGTTCTCCACAGTTCCGGCGAAGGAAGCGACCACGCTGCGTCCCTCCTTGTCCAGCCGCGAATCGCTCCGCATGCGGAAGTCCGGGCCGACAAGGTAGGTCTCGCCTGTCTTGCCCATACCATCCTTCTCCGAAGACTCCATGATGTCGTTGATCGCCTTCAGCGAAAGCTGCAACGCCACCACCAACTCCACCTTCCCGCTGTTGCCGACGACGGGCTCGGCAATGAACGCCGCCGGAGCGCCATTGGACGGCGCATACGGTGCAAAGTCGGTCAGGGCAAACTGGCGGGTCTCCAGGACCTTCCGCGTCAACTCGCCCAGGTTGGAAGAGGAGTACTTGCCATTGACCATGTTGGTGTTGTAGTCGGCTTCTTGGCAGACGGTGTAGAAGACCCGGCCGTCCGGAGAGATCAGGAACAGGTCGTAGTAGCCGTACTTCTCGATATAGCGGGTGTAGTAGTCCTTTTCCTGGCCCTCCAGGTGTGGGACGATGACTTCCTCCAGGTTGACCTTGGAAATCGAAGCCCAGTTCAGTCCCTCGATGTTCAGATGGTCGTAGGAGACCATCACGAGATTCCCGGAAGAATCCGTGTGGAGCTCCTGGGCCTCCTTGCCTGACAGGGCAGCCTCGATGTAGGACGTGGAAATCTCATACCCGATGACGTACTTGCCGTCACCCATGGTCTTCATGTCACTGCGGAAGGCCGTCGTTCCGCGAGAATTCTTGCCCATGAGGTATGTTTCGCCTGTCTTGCCCATCCCCGAGCGGTTCTGGACGATGGCATTGATCGGACCGGTGGGCATCTGCAGGGCCACTACGCCGATGGTCCGGCCGTTTTTGACAACCGGAGCTCCGATGAACGCCGCCTGGGCGCCGTTGGAGGGGGCATACGGCTTGAAGTCGGCCAGCGTGGGTTTGCTCAGGGCTCCGGCGAAGCAGTCGCCCAGCGAACTTTCCTTCAGCGATCCTGTCGCCAGATTCTGTCCGAGATCCGATTCCTTGCACACCGTATAGATCACATCGCCGTCGGCGGTAATCAGGAACAGATCGTAGTAGCCATACTGCTCCTGGTACTCCTTCAGCCAGGGGCCGAACTGGTCTTCGAGCTTACGATACACTTCGCTGCCGACCTGATCGTTGTTGGCTTCAAAGGCTGCCTCAAAGGCGTCAAGTGCAAGTATCACCTGTTCGTTGGCAGCGAGGACCTTGACATCGCCGTACCTTTCGGCGAAGTAATTCTCGATCTGCGATTTCTTGATCTCCTGCACGGCCTCGAGCTTGGCAAATGCCTCAGAAGTCAGGCTGGCGACGGTATCCATCAGCACGCCCATGTCACCGCGCCGCTCCTCAAAGAACTTCTCAATCTGCTTCTGCTTGATGTTCCGGACCGAGATCAACTGGTTGTATGCCTGGCTCTCCAAGGCATCGCTGGATTCCATCAACGCAGCGATACCCATCACCGCAAATGGCAGCACGCCCACCAGCAGGAACAGAACGAGGAGTTTGGTCTTCAGTGCAAGCTTCTTCATGGTTTTTCCTTCCCGGCTCCTGGCCGGTTCCTGTCGGACAATGCCCAATCCGGACCGATTCTCTGTGCGCAGGGATAGCCTGCGCATGCGGTTCGATGTTTCCTTTTCCCGTGTTCCCCGTCGATCCGGTGCCCAAGGTCTCGGACGCGAAACCCGAACTTCCTCCGCGGCCGACCGTACCCACCTCTTCAGAGGCCGGGCGCAGAGAACAGGCTGTTCCCTTGCCTGTCAAATTTACTTATCGGATGATTCTGCGATCCTAATAGCAAAAACCACCGAATTCCCTGAAAATCACTCAGTGATTCTCTTATTCATTCAGTCAGCGGGTTGTTTCCCGGGCTGCTCGACGGTAGGCTCGTGAGCATGGCTGCTGAGACAAATGAACTGCTGGAATCCGCCCGCGCCGTGCTGCAGGATCGCTTCGGCCATCCGCAGTTTCGCCTGGGTCAGGCCGAGGCGATCAGCTCGTCCCTCAGCGGGAAAAACCTGCTGGTGGTCATGCCCACCGGATCGGGCAAATCGCTGATCTATCAGTTGCCCGCGCTGATGCAGGATGGCCTGACGCTGGTGGTCTCGCCGCTGATCGCCCTGATGAAGGACCAGGTCGATGAGTTGCAGCGCAAGGGGATTGCAGCCTCTTTCGTCAATTCTTCGCTCTCCCCCGACCAGCAGCGAGACCGCCTGGACCAAGCCGCCGCAGGGAAGATCAAGCTGCTCTATGTCGCGCCGGAGCGGTTCCGGTCGGCCGCGTTCGGCTCGGCGATCGCCCGGACCGACCTGGCCCGCCTGGCCGTCGACGAGGCCCACTGCATCAGCCAGTGGGGCCACGACTTCCGCCCCGATTACCGCCGCCTGGCTGAGTTCCGCAAGCAACTGGGTAATCCGAAGGTCACCGCCCTGACCGCCACGGCCACCCCGCGCGTCCAGCAGGACATCGTCGTCGCGCTGGGCCTGGACGCCGATGATATCGATATCCACGTTCACGGCTTCGAACGGCCTAACCTGCACCTGGAGGTGGTCCATTGCAGCTTGAACGTGGAAAAAGAGCAGCACCTGGCGCGCCTTGTCGAGCGGACGCAAGGGGCGGGGATTATTTACTGCGGCACGCGCAAGGCGGCCCGCCAGACCCACCGGCTCCTCCAAGCCGTCGAACCGAATGCAACGCTCTACCACGGAGGCATGGAGGCCGATGACCGATCGGCCGCCCAGGAAGCTTTCCTGACCGGCCGGGCCCGCGTGGCCGTAGCTACGGTCGCTTTCGGCATGGGCATCGACAAGGCCGACGTCCGATTCGTCGCGCACTTCCATTACCCCGGTTCGCTGGAGCAGTACTACCAGGAGATCGGTCGGGCGGGACGGGACGGCCTCGACTCGCGCTGCGTGTTGCTCTACAGCCCGGCAGATCGCAACCTCCGCGAGTTCTTCATCGACATGAACTATCCGGGCCCGGACGCCGTACGCGGCGTCTATGACGCCCTCATGAGCGTCTCCGGCCTGCGGGTGGAGCTGACACACAAGCAGATCGCCGACCGTGCAGGGTCCGACGTGCACGAGTCGCAGGTCGGCTCGTCGCTGCGCCTGCTGGCCGAGGGCGGCCTGATCCGCCACCTGGCCGGCTCGCACCGGGCCGAAATCCAGACAGATATCCCCGGAGACGAGATCCTCGCCTCGACACGCGGGAAGGTCCGCAAAGCCGTCGTCGAGGCCCTGACGGCTGAGCTGAACCTGACCGAACCGACCCGCGCCGAGTTGGACGTTCGCCGCCTGGCCGCCGATGCCGGCCTGGACGAGGGGCAGGTCAGGCGGACCCTCTCGCACCTGGACTCCGCCGGCTTGATCCGCTACAGCCCGCCCTTCCGCGGGCGCGGCGTGGAGAAGATCGGGCCCGAGCCGCCACGGTTCGCCGAACTGGCTATCGACTGGCGACACCAGGAAGCCCTGCGCCGCATGGAAACCGAGAAGCTCGACGCCGTCGAAGATTATGTCAATTCGCCTCAGTGTCGCCAGCAGAGGATCCTGGAGTACTTCGGCCAGGACGACGACTTCGTCTGCGAGGTTTGCGACCGCTGCACCATGGCAGAACCCGGCGACCAGGCCGGCGGGATCGTGGCCGACAAACCCAACATCGCCATCCCCCTGCTGGTCTGCATTGACAACCTGCGGTTCCCGGTGGGCCTGAACCGGGCGGTGCAGGTCGTCACCGGCTCGCAGGATTCCAAACTCCGGAAATGGAAGCTGGACCAGAACCCGGCCTACGGAACGGTCAATTCCAAGGCAGAGATGGTCAAACGCGTTGCCCATGACCTGCTGACCCAGGGCTTCTGCCGGCAGGACGGCGACCCGATGCGGCCCGTTCTGGCCCTGACCAGCAAGGGGCAGCGTGCGATCAAGGATGTTCGGACCGGCGACCTTTCAGCCATCTCGGCTGCCTCCAGCAGGGCCAACCCCACCGCGGTCGACACCAACAAGCCCCCTGCAGATGACGACCAGATCGCCCGGGCCGTTTTAGATACCGTCCATCAGCTGGACACGCCGCTGGGTGTCTCGAAGGTCGCCGCCCTGGTCGCCGGCACGAACGCTTCCTGGGCGCGCAAGTCCGGGCTGGACCAGTTGAACACGTTCGCCTGCTGCAACACCACACAGAAACGCGTCCGCAAGGTCATGAGCGAGATGCTCGACCGTGGCTTGCTGGACCAGGACGTCTCCGACCGCTACCCGACGCTGCGGATTACCGACGCCGGCCAGGACCGCCTGCTGGAATTGGAAGACTCGCTGGCCCGCTCGTCTGCCAAGCCCATGCCCAAACCCCAGCCGGATCCCAGCCCGGCCAAGCCCGAGCCTTTGCTGCAGTCCCCACCGGCCAGGCCCAAACGGGAAACTGAAGCCCCGCCGAAGAAGCCCAGAGCCAAGGGTGACGCCCAAGGCCCCGTCGTTCATGCAGGCGTACTTCAGGAGCATCTGGAGGATGCGATCGACGCGATTCTTTCCGCCCCGGCCCACGTGGCCCAGAACCAGGCCGACCTGCTGGGCCTGTTCGATCCCGGCCGCATCGGCCGGACCGTCAGCATCCACCTGGAGCAGGAGGCCAACGAGAAAACTCGAGGCCGCGCCGCCTGGATCCTCGGCCAGATCTCCCCGACCCCTGCCAACCTGGAAATGCTGCTGCACCTGGCCGACGATCCCTGCCCCACCGTCGCCCAGACCGCCTCAGCCTGCCTGGCCCGTCACCGCAAACACCTCGACAATCTGGCAGCCCGCTACGCGGATTTGCTCGATCCTCTGGGCTGATCATCCGGGCGAAAAACCATAGCCAAGGCCCGGCCATCGGGTTTCGCCGACTGCCGGGCCTTTGGCCTGATGTTGTTCCGGACGCGCGTGTCTCGACGCCCCAATGGTCTGTCAACTCAGCGGTTGCGTCGTCGACGCAGGACCACCAGGCCGCCCAGACCGAGCAGAGACATCGTCGCCGGTTCCGGGACGACGTTCAGATCGGCCAGGGATTCGCCGACGCGAATCTCATCGACGCGGGCATCGTAGGCTGGTTCAACCAAAACACTGCCGTAATTGGCCTGTGAATCCCGACCCCACTTGGAGTCGGCGCCGGTGGTCCAGTCGGCCGCTCCGAGTGCAGCGAGGCTGGAGGCGTCGGCCGGGTCGAACCAGAAGTCAATGGTCGATGCGATAGGGCTGCCGTCAGCACCGCGGGTCGCCCGCATCAGAAGCAGATATGTCGTGCCGTCAGCGGCGGCGTCCAGGCCGGTGTCATGGTCTGCCGATGCGCCGCCATTGTCGCTTGCTTCCACGAAGACATTGCCGCCGCTGTCGATCCCAAATCCGATGTCATTGACCGAACCGGCCGAGAACCTGATTTCAGCTTGCCCACCGGAACTGTATTCTGCCAGAGCGGCAAACCACATTTCGGAGCCCTCAGCAATGGTGATGTCAAAGTTTACATCGGCTGAGTTCGTGGCGTCCCGACTGCCACTGGCGTAATCGTGCCAGAACGAACCGCCGGTTTCCCCGGCCAGTGCGGAATGGTCCAGCCCGCCGTCGTGGTCGTACATCAGAACGCCCGAATTGGTTGACCAGTTCGAGACATTCTGGATATTGTCGGTCGTATTGCCGTAATCGAAACTCTCCTCAAAGAGTACCGCGGCCGACGCAGCCGAGGCGATCAGGGCGATTGAGATACTTAGTGCAATCAACTGTTTCATTTTTGTTCTCCCGGGCTCCAGAGGTGTTTTCCTTCCAAGCAACTCCCGTTTCGGGGCAGCCGCCTCCTTGATTCCTGCACATTGTAGAATACAACGATGCTTCCAGCTACACATGGAAGCGACAATGTGGTCATTCTTTGCGTCACAGAAGCGTATGTTGCCGATATGAACCAAGAGCGTATTCCGTATGTGCGCCTGGAGCAGACAACTTGCCCATTGCACCCCGAATTATCGTGTTGCTGGAAAGCGACCAGGGATACAACCGTAAGGTGATCCGTGGCCTGGCTCGCCATGCGCGGATCCATGGCCTGGGGACCTTTCTCCGATCCGGATTGATACCCGAACCCTCCGCGCTGGAAGGGTTTGGCGCCGTCGGGGCGGTCGCCTCGGTTACAAGCCGGCGAGTGCTTCGGGATCTCAAGGCCCTGTCCATGCCGGTCGTCAACATCTCGACCTGGCTGGGCGATTTGCCCGTCGCTACCGTCTGCCCGGACAACCTGCAGATCGGGCAGATGGCTGCGGAGTACTTCATGGGCAGACAATTTCGACGTGTGGCGTTCTACGGCGGGCAGAGCCGTGCGTATGTCAACGACCGCAGGCATGCCTTCTCTGATTCATTGGCTCAGAAGGGCATAGAAATGATCAACCTCCCCGCAGCCGGGTACAGCCAGAATTGGCGGGAACAGATACAGCAGATGGCCGCGACACTCAAGGCGATGTCCAAGCCCATGGGAGTTTTCTGCGCCAACGATGAGGAAGGACGCCACATCATTGAGATCTGCCGTCGCGGACAGATCCACGTCCCAGACGAGATTTCCGTCCTGGGTGTGGACAACGACGAAATGCTATGCGAGATTTCCGCCCCGCCCTTGAGCAGCATCGACACCCAGGCCGAGCGGATCGGCTACGAGGCTGCCGCCATGCTGGTGCGGCTGATCGAAGGTGAAGAAGGCCGCGAGGCCATTCTGCGCATCCCCCCTGCCGGGGTAGTCGAACGCCAGAGCAGCGAAACCATCGCCGTCGAAGACCCGGACGTCGCCGCCGCCCTGCACTATATCCGCCACCATGCCGATCAGCCGATTCGCGTGACCGATGTGATCGCTGCAACGAACCTGTCTCGACGCACGCTGGAACGTCGCTTTGCCGAAACAGTAGGTCGCACCCCGTCTGTCGAAATCCGCCGCCAGCATGTCGAACGAGCAAAGTACCTGCTGTCGTTCACCGACTGGAATCTGACGAGAATCGCCTATGGAAGCGGGTTCCGCAGCTTTCGCCAATTGGCCAATGTCTTCCGGGCCGACCTGAACTGCAGCCCGACCCAATGGCGCAAACGGTCGAACCTGGGATAGGGTATCTTGCCCGATCCAGCTAACTATTTGCCGCCGATCGTGTGCAGGCGGATCCAGGCGTCGGCCAGTTCGCGATCAGCCAGCCAGAACATTTCTCTGCGCTTCCCGGCCGGTACGTCGGCGTACTTGTGGACGTAGGAAGCCGGATCGCGCGGGCCGTCTGCGAAACGAGCGGCAAATGCGGCAGCCTTGCGGTCTTTCTCGGCCTGGAATTCCTTGGCCTCGGCGACCTCCTGCCCTGTCGCCCTGGCCAGGGACGGCTCGACATGGCCCCACGTGACGCTGCTCATCCGCAGCACGAAGAGCATCGGGTACAGGCCCTTTTCCAGCTGGACAACCTGCTGGTGGTCGACGGGCTGACCGTTGAGGACGATCTGCAGCCGCACGGCCAGGGAGTGGTATCCGACCACCTTGTAAGCTCCGGGCTGCTTGACATCGAGAACCGTGTAGCCGATGACGGTGATCTTCTTGTTCTTCGGGTCCAGCCCGTGCTTCATCGCCATTCCGCGGGCCTTGCCCTCGCGCCGCCCGATCTCTTTGTCGTCAATGCGGGTGAAGGTAGCGGTCCGGTTATCGACCTGAACGGTCTGGCCGGGCTTGGGACGCAGGCCCTTGAACGCTTCCACGTCCTGCATCGGGTCGGCCTCCATGGCAAATCCGCCCAGGCCCTTGGTCAACAGCCAGTCGGTCGGCGAGTCTCCCGGCGTCAACTCAACGACAGGCACGCCGTCGGCCGGCTGGTATCCCTTGGCCGGCGGGATGGCTGCGAAACCGTTGGTGGTGGTCTTGGGGGCGGGGTTGACCACGTACCCGCCTTCTTTCTCAACCAGGTCCATCCGCGGGCGCTGGAAGATATCCTCGATGGCGAACTTCTCGACGAGCATGCCCTTGCCCGGGTCGATCGTCTTGAGCGTCAAGGGGCCCTTGGCTGGGTACTGATCGCTCGGCAGGCGCAGGGACAGGGACTTGTCCAGGTAGACCGCCAGGTAATCCCAGACATCAATGACCGACACCTTGCCCGGGTAATTCTTGCCCCAGCCGCTGGAACCGTGGGTATCGACATAGTCGCCGTGTCCGACAGCCTGGGCGACAGCCTGGTGGGCAAGCAGGTTCGTCTGCTGCCTGTAGTTCAGCAGGGACGGTCTGACATGTACCGCCCACGTTCCGCCCCACTCCAGCTCGCCGTTAACGCTGACATGCGGGATCGTCTGGTCCTTGAGGTTCGACCAATCTTCCATCGGCCAACTCGGCGTTTCGGCGTGGTAGGAGATCGTCGCGATCGTCCGCTGCGGGAACTTCCAGGCCATGTAGTACGGGAACTTGCCCATCGACGACTTGCCGAACGTCACCCACGGGGCGTGGCGAAACTCTTTGATCCCGGTCTTCTCTGCAATATGGGCGAAGATCTCGTCGACCTTGTCCATGTTGCTCTGCAGAGGGTAGCGGAAGTAGACGACAGCCATGTCGTGCCTGGCCGCCACGTCGCGAACGGCCTGGTGTTCGCCGAAGTGCTTGGAGTCGCTGTTGGCAACGATCAGCAGCATTGCGCGGATATGCTTGGCGTCTTCGGGCGTCCAGACGAGGATGGCCTTGTTTTGAGAAGGCTTCTTGCGCTTTGCGTCGACCTGCTGCTGGATCTTCTGGGGCAGGTCCATCGCCCACGGCCAATGCGGGCCTTCAGATTCAACGGCGGGTTCTGCGAGAAGGGCGCTGCAGCCCAGCAGCACGATCAGACAGCAGACGAACAGGCGTTTCATATCTTCGAATCCTTCAGCATCGGTTTGCTCATGGCCCAGTTGTGTAACACTGCTGAGCGTCGGTGATACCGCCGGATCTTGCCGAGTCATCAAGCAATTCGGCGAGCGGTCAGGTAAGAAAAGCGGCGCGACCCGCAAGGGGCCGCGCCGCTTGGTTCTGCGGTTCAAGCAAATGGATGACTAGTCTTGCTTGTCGCCTTCGTTCAAGGCGTCCATGGCCACGTCATCGGCGTCGCTGTTGTCACCGGAGCCGGTGGCCTCCGAGGTATCCCGCTCTTCGCGATCCCGGACGGTCTGGATGAAGTTATCCGAGAGATCGCCGAGCAGTCCGCCTTCGCCTTCCAGGCCGCCACGACGCTTGACCGGGCCGCTGCCCGTGTCATCGGTCTCGGCGTCTTCCTGGGCCCACTGGGCGCGCTTGAGGCTCAGTCCGATCTTGCGATCGTCGGTATCGACGCGGAGGATTTTGACTTCCACATCTTCGCCGACCTTGACGACGTCCTTGGGGTTCTCGACCTTGTGGTCGGCCAGTTCGGACACGTGCAGCAGACCTTCCAGGCCGGGCTCGAGCTCGACGAACACACCGAAGTTGGTGATCTTCGTCGCCTTACCCTGAACGATCTGGCCGGGCAGGTAGTGCTCGGGGATCTGTCGCAGCCAGGGGTCTTCGGTCAACTGCTTGAGGCCCAGGGCCACGCGCATCTTCTCTTCGTCGACGGCCAGAACCACGCACTGGAGCTCCTGTCCCTTCTTGAGCATCTCGGAGGGGTGTCCGATCTTGCGGGTCCAGGAGAGGTCCGAGACGTGCAACAGCCCGTCGATGCCTTCTTCGATTTCCACGAAAGCGCCGAAGTTGGTCATGTTCCGGACAGTACCGGTAATGACGGTTCCGGGCGGATACTTGTCCTTGACGACGGTCCAGGGGTTGGTCTCGGCCTGCTTCATGCCCAGGGAGATCTCCTGCTTGTCCTTGTCGATCTCCAGGACGACCACCTCGACCTCGTCGCCGACGTTGACCAGCTCGGAGGGGTGGTTGACCCGGCGGGTCCAGGACATCTCGGAGATGTGGACCAGGCCCTCGAGACCCTCTTCGAGCTTGACGAACGCGCCGTAGGACATGATGTTGACCGCCTCGCCCTTGACCTTCGAGCCGACGGGGTAACGCTGTTCGACGTTCTCCCACGGGCTGGGGGTCTTCTGCTTGAGGCCCAGAGCGATCTTTTCTTTGTCGCGATCGACGTTGAGGATGACCACTTCGAGTTCCTGGTCGATATCGACCATCTCGGACGGATGGCTGATTCTGCCCCAGGACATATCGGTAATGTGCAGCAGCCCGTCGATCCCGCCCAAGTCGACGAACGCGCCGAAGTCGGCGATATTCTTGACCACGCCCTTGCGCCACTGGTTCTCTTCGATCTCGGCCATGAGCTTGGCCTTGGCTTCGTTGCGCTGCTCTTCGATCAGGCGGCGGCGCGAGACGACGATGTTGCGGCGGTCTTTGTCGATCTTGAGGATCTTGGCCTCGATCTCCTTGCCGATGTACTCGCCGATATCGCTGGGCCGACGGATGTCGACCTGCGAGGCGGGCAGGAAGGCGGGCACGCCGATGTCGACCAATAGACCGCCTTTGATCTTGCGGGTTACCCGGCCGGTAATGACGTCGCCTTCGTCGTTGTTATCGAGAATGCGCTGCCAGCCGCGGATGCGGTCGGCCTTGCGCTTCGAGAGTTCGACAAGACCCGAGTCGGACTCGACGGCATCGAGGAAAACCTCCACCTCCATACCGGGCTTGACTTCGTCCAGATCGTCGAACTCGTTGATGTCCACCATGCCTTCGGATTTCAGGCCGACCTCGATGACCACGTCATTGCCGATGACATCGACGACGTGACCGGTGAGGATCGAACCGGGCTGGTGGGCTGCATTGTCCTGGATGGCCTCGCCCAGGGCGTCAGGGGAGAAATCCTGCCCGAGGGCATCGGCGAGCTGCTTCTCGACATCGTCATCGCTGACGCCGAGAGACTTGATGAGGTTATAGTCGACCATATGTATCCTGTACCGTACCTTTTGAAAGGACCTGACGATGAGGCTCCCCCGTCCCGTTGACGAGAGCATCGCCGGTCGTCTGTCACCCCGACGACAAGGACGCCGTAACACGCGGCGGAAGACAATCCCTCCAGCTTGATACGGTGAATCGAAAGCCGGGAGGGCAGAAAAAGCCGAATTTATCACCCTTCCTGCATCCGTACAAGGCCAAAGGCGCACTTTTTCTGCGGGCTTTTCTCGAACAATGGCCTCGCTGTCCTGCCTCAGCCGATGATCGAGTCAATCTGCTCGACCACCCCGGTCGCCAGCCGGTTGCCCTCAAGTCCGGCCAACTGTGCGCGGATCTGGCCGGCCAGACGCGTCGCTTCCTCGCCACCACCGGTGACAAGATCGGCCTTGAGCTGGCCGGCGAGGCTCTCAATCTCCGCGGTCTCTTCGGCGTCCAGACCCAGGCGCCCGGAAAACTCCTCCAGGCCGGTGGAAATCTCCAAGAGTTTCTCTTTCTGTTCGGCGTCAATCATGCTGCTTCCTTTATATAGATGTCAGTCTGATGCGGCCAGGTCTTCCAGGAATGCGGCCAGGCCGTCCTCGGCCACCACGTCGGCGGCCTGCTTGACAAAATCCTTGGCATTGGGCATCGCTACGCCCAGCCCGGCGGCCCGGATCATCGCCAGGTCATTGACGTCGTCGCCGATCGCGACGATCCGTCCCATCGGGATCGACAGTCCCTGTGCAATGTACCTCAGCCCAGCGGCCTTGTCGGCGCCCGGCGAGAACGCTTCCAGCACCGTCACGCCGTAGTTGGGTGCGTGGATCACGTGCAGGTTCAGCCGATCGCCGAAGTGATCCTGCAGTTCTTCCAGCAGCTGCCGTCCTTGCCGGTCGGAGACCAGGCTGTTCAGGCGGATTGCCGCGGGCAACTCCGTCAGCGACTGGAAGCTCTGGCAAGTGCGGATCTTCACGTCCATCTGGCCGAACCAGCGGGTCTGGACGTCTTCGTAGTCGGCGCCGACTGCCGTATGATAGTCATACCCGTATCGCCAGGGGTCTACGCTGGCCAGGACCGAGAACCCCCTGCCCTGCAAGTCGGCCGCATATTCCCGCAGAACTTCCGGGGCCACCGTCTTCTGCCAGAGCGTCCGCCCGGTGTCAGGCTCGCTGACCAGGGCTCCGCCGACCAGCACCATCGGCTGGTACGGCCCGGCCAGGGACAGTTGCTTCCAGACCGGCTGGGTTTCGATGTAGCTGCGACCCGTGGCCAGGCAGATTCTTACTCCGGCACGCTCCAGCTTCTTGAGGGCCAAGGCTACCGCCGGAGGGATGCAGCCATCGGCATCCAGCAGCGTGCCATCGACATCCAGGGCGATCAATTCGTAGTTCATGGCTCTCCAGGGGTTCGTCCGCCTGCAGGGGCGGGCTTTCAGCGGCGAGTGGACCATCTTATCGGACAGTCCGGCTGAGTCGATCCCAAAATGGGTGCGAGGCTTTTGTCCTTGCCGCCGGACAAAACTCTCCGACAATGGTGCCCATGCCCATTCGACTGGCTCATCCTCCGGATCCTGACAGTGCGTTCGCCTTCCACGGCCTGGCCGCCGGAAAGGTCGACCGGCGCGGTCTGGAAATTGAGATCACCGTCCAGGACCTGGCCGGCCTGAACGACCTGGCCTGCCGCAAGTGCTTCGAGGCAACGGTCGTCTCGGCCCATGCCTATGGGCTGGTCGCCTGCGACTATGCCCTTTCCTCGGCCGGGGGAATCTTCGGTCACGATACCGGGCCGGTTGTCATCTCAGCCGAGCCGATCCAGCCCTCGCAGATCGCCCAGTTGACGGTCGCCACGGCCGCGACAACCACCAGCGCGTACCTGGCCTACAGCCTGCTGAGCCCCGCCTTACGGACAATGGTCCTGCCCGGGGACAAGCTTATCGCTGCCGTCCAGACCGGACTCGTGCCCTGCGCGTTGGTGGCCCATACCAATCGTATGACGGCTGCCCTGCCCGGCCTGCACGAGGTGATCGATCTGGGCAAGTGGTGGTGCAGCCGCAACAAGCCCCTGCCCATGCCCCTTCACGTGACGGCCTTGCGACGCGACCTGGACCCGTCCTGTCAGCAGAGGCTTGTGGCAGTGATCCGCGACTCGGTCCGTTTCGGCTTGGCCAACCCGGTCGAGGCCTTGGTCGCCGCTGAACGATTTTCGCCCATCGATGGCGCGCGCCTGCGCGACCACGTATTGGGCTGTGTAACCGAGATGTCGCTGGACATGGGCCAGCTCGGTCGCAGCGCGATCGACCGGTTCCTCAGCCAGGGCGACGAAGCAGCCCTGCTCTTCGCTCCCCAGACGCTGGACGTAATAGACTAGAAGCTGGAGGATCGCTTGGTTGGCCCCGGCGGCAATGGTATCATCGGGCCATGGAGCGAAGGATCGCGCAAATGCCGCTGCACGGGGGCAAGGCCCCGCCCTGGCTGTTTAAGAGGATGAAGAAACTCGCCGGGGCGATCACCATGGCCGTAGTCGACCAGTATGGCCCGGAGGAAATGCTCCGTCGCCTCTCCGATCCGTGGTGGTTCCAGGCCTTCGGCTGCGTGCTGGGGTTCGACTGGCACTCCTCGGGAGTTACAACCGTTACCTGCGGTGCCCTGAAAGAAGCCTCGAAGCTCTATGGCGATGACATGGGGATTATCGTCGCGGGAGGCAAGGGCGGCACGAGTCGCAAAACGCCAGACGAAATCGCCACCGCCGCGGACCGGCTCAGCCTGGCAAGCGCCGACAAACTCATCCATGCCTCCCGCATGTCCGCCAAGGTCGACTCTGCCGCCGTGCAGGACGGATTCGACATCTATCATCACAGCTTCCTCTTCGCCCGGTCCGGCAGCTGGTGCGTCATCCAGCAGGGCATGAGCGACACCGCCGGGGCCGCCCGCCGGTACCACTGGCTCGGCCAGAGCGTCGATGACTTCGTCTGCCAGCCGCACCACGGCATCGAAGACCTGTTCGAGAAACGTAAGCGCCCGCGACAGCTGAACCTTCTGAACATGGTCGCCGCCGAGGCCGAAGGAAATCGTTCCGCCTCAGCCGAGCTGATCAAGGAGAACCCCGACAAGCTCCTGGCCGAGTTGGAACTGGCCACCCGGGGCCCCACCCTCTTCGCCCCCGACCACCACCCGGTCCTGGACGCCGACGTAAACCTGCCGCGAATCGGCAAGCTCATTCGACGCGCCCACGAGCAGCACCCGCAGGACTTCGCGACCCTTCTGGGCGGGCCCGGCGTGGGGCCGGCGACCATCCGGAGCCTGTCCCTGCTGGCCGAGTTGATCCACAACGCCCCGGCCAGCCGACGCGACCCGACAGAACCGCCCTCAACCCAGGACGAGCGGAAGTGGGCGGACTACTCCTACGCCCACGGCGGAAAGGACGGGTTCCCCTTCCCCGTCGACAAACGCACCTACGACCGGAGCACCGACGTGCTGCTCCAGGCCGTCCGCCAGGCACGCCTCGGCCAAACTGACAAACAGGACGCCATCACCCGCCTGGGCAAAATCGCTGAGATCTGAGAGGTCCGGACGGATCACCGGCGGAATTGCTGGAACCGTCCGAATGCCAGTATCGTAGTATTATGAGCAATGTTGCCTCGCCGACATCGACGAGATGATATAGACCGCACAACCAAGGAGAGATCCAGGATGTATTCGCTGTGGAACAACTTCAAGACGACCATGCTCATGGCCGGGCTGATGGGCCTGTGCCTCGGCATCGGCTATATGATCGGTGGTCCCCAGGCCCTGATCCCTGCACTCGTGCTGGGCGGGGCGATGAACGTGGTTGCGTTCTTCCTGTCCGACAAGATCGCCTTGGCGACCATGCGGGCCCAGGAGATCAGCCCCGAGCAGGACCCCACGCTGTATCGCATTGTCGAGAAGCTGACCGAACGGGCGAACCTGCCCATGCCCAAGGTCTGCATCTCCCCCGCCAATGCCCCCAACGCCTTCGCCACGGGGCGCAACCCCCGGCACTCGGCGGTCTGCGTAACGATCGGGCTGCGACAGATGCTCAACGACGAGGAACTCGAAGGCGTGATCGCCCATGAACTGGCCCACGTCAAGCACCGGGACGTGCTGATCAGCACCATCGCGGCCGTGGTGGCCGGGGCCATCAGCGTGCTGGGCTACTTCGCCCTGTTCTTCGGCGATCGGCGGCGCAATCCGCTGGTGGGTATTTTGCTGATGATCTTCGCGCCGATCGCAGCAGGAATTATCCAGATGGCCATCAGCCGCAGCCGCGAATACGAAGCCGACCGAGAAGGTGCCCGCCTGGCCGGCAGCCCGCGCGGCCTGGCCAACGCGCTGATCAAGCTCCACCAGGGCAATCAGCATGTTCGCACCCCGATCCCCGACAGTCAGGCCAACATGTTCATCGTCCAGCCACTGACAGGCCGGGAAATGGCCAACCTCTTCTCGACCCACCCGCCGGTAGAAGAGCGCGTCGCCCGCCTCCGCCAAATGGACTGAGCCCAGCCTCTTACCGCACCCGGAAATCGCTTCGGGTGATCAAGAGCAACAGCAGCGCGTCGGCAAAGCCGACAACCCCGACAGTCACCCAGATCGGTGTATGCCTTGTCAACGTGAAGTACAGCATCGCAACCATACCGACCAGTAGAAACGCCGATAGCCGCCAACCCAGTTCCCTCCAGCCGAACAGCAGGATAGAAGATCAAGAACCGAATAAGCATTGGGTCCGATGGTCGAAACCGCCCGGACCTATGGACGGTACGACCGCGAAACCGGGAAGGTGCTTGGCGGCTGGCCGTGGACATTCAGACCGGGGCGATAGAGGTCCCGATTCCTGGCAGGCCGGCCGGATTTGCTACCGGCTGCGGCCAATATAGGATTATTGTGATTTTGGCTGGTACTTCTGCTGAAGACCGAATCGGCGTGAAGCATCTCTGCAAGGGGTGATGATGGGTGCTTATCGTCTATCGGACATAGGCGATACCCCTTATTCTATTGACGCGGAGGCAGATTGATCAGTTTTTCACAAATCAAGCTGGAATCCCTCTTGACCTGTGCCGAAGTACCCCTTACGATCCTCTGTGAAGTGATTCACAGCGTTATCAGAATCACAACTACACTCCGAAAAGCCCACCCCCATGCCGAATCGCAACCTGATTTCGGACAAGACCATCGGCCGATTGAGCCTGTACCGACGGGTCCTGCTGGGCCTGGACCGGGACGGAACGCGGAATCTTTTTTCGCACCAGTTGGCCAGCCTGACCGGCGGCACGGCCGCTCAGGTCCGGCGGGATGTGATGGCGGTGGGATACTCCGGCAGCCCGACCAAGGGTTACGACGTGCCGGAACTGATCGAAAGCATCGACGCGTTCCTGGATGACCCGGACGGGCTTCGGATCGCCCTGGTCGGCGTGGGCAATCTCGGCCGGGCCCTGCTGGATTATTACTCGGCCCGTAGTCGGAGCCTCTCGATCGAGGCAGCTTTCGATACCGACGAGTACAAGGTCGGGCGGGTGATCCACGGCTGTCGCTGTTGGGGCGTCGAGGAGATGGCTCGGGTGATCCAGTCGGCGGGGATCCTGGTCGGCATTATCGCAGTACCGGCCGGAGCAGCCCAGGCCGCCGCAGACCAGTTGATTCGCGCCGGGGTCCAGGGGCTCCAGAACTTCGCCCCCATCCCCCTCCGCGTGCCGTCCAACATCTATATAGACAACATTGACCTGACGATGTCGCTGGAGAAGGTTTCGTACTTTGCTCGCGGCGGCCAAATGGTAGCCAGACAGGAGAAGTAATTGTGACCGTTGAGATCGAACCCATTCTCAGTAAGTACGCCAATGCCGGGCGGGATTCACTGATCCCGATCCTGCAGGAGGTCCAGGACGCCTGCGGATTCCTCTCCCGCGAGTCGGTCCGGCAGATCAGTGAGTTTCTGAACCTGCCGGCCAGCAAGATCTACGGCGTGGCAACCTTCTACAACCAGTTCCGCTTCAAGGCGCTGGGCAAGTACCACATCCAGGTCTGTCGCGGCACGGCCTGCCACGTCAAGGGCTCGGCCGCGGTGCTGGACGCCCTGCAGCGCGAGCTGAAGATCCAGGCCGGCGAGACCAGTCGGGACGGCAAGTTCTCCCTGGAAGTGGTCGCCTGCATCGGCGCCTGCGGTCTGGCCCCGGTGATCAGCGTCAACGGCGAATTCCATGCCGGCCTGACCCCGGAGAAAGTTACCAAGATCCTCGAGACGTACAGAAAGGCCGACGAAGATGGCCAAGCTGCTTGACTCCAAGTGTTGTGATTCCTGCTGGCACGGCGCGGAAAAGCCCTGCCCCGAATTGATTGACTGCATCCAGGATGGGCCCAACTGCCACGATTCGTCCGACTGCGCCAACAAGCTGGGCGACCGCCTGGCCGAACTGCGCCGCGAAAAGCTGACCAAGCCGGCGATCTTCGTCGGGGCCGGCACGTGCGGCCTGGGCGCCGGAGCGGGCAAGACGCTCAAGAAACTCCGTGCCTGGCTGGAGAACAAGAACATCGACGCCGACGTCGTCGAGGTCGGATGCATCGGTCTCTGTGCGGCCGAGCCGATGGTCGACGTGCAGATCCCGGGGCGTACCCGCGTAAGCTTCAAGGCCGTCACCGAAGAGAAAATCGAAGGCCTGATGGACACCGTACTGGGCAGCGGCGAGATCCCCGCCCCGGACGCCCTGGGACAGTTCCGCCCGACCGAAGGGACGGACCAGAAGGTCTGGCAGGACGTGCCCTACCTCGACGAGCATCCCTTCTTCGCCCCGCAGACGCGTTGGGTCCTGGCCAATTGCGGCGTGATCGACCCGACGAGCATCGATGAGTACATTGCCCGCGGCGGGTACGCAGCCTTTACCGAATCGATCCGCAGCAAGACACCGGCCGAGATGTGCGACCTGGTTGAGGCTTCCGGCCTGCGTGGCCGCGGCGGCGGCGGGTTCCCCACCGGTCGAAAGTGGAAGTTCGCCCTGAACACCCCGGCCGAACAGAAATACATGGTCTGCAACGCCGACGAAGGCGACCCGGGTGCGTTCATGGACCGGGCCGTGATCGAAGGCGACCCGCATCGCCTGGTCGAGGGACTGGCCCTGGCGGCCTACTCGATCGGCGCTACGGTGGCCTACGTGTACATCCGGGCCGAGTACCCCCTGGCGATCGAGCGTCTGAAGCTGGCGATCGAACAGGCCAAGAGCTACGGCCTGCTGGGCAGCAACATTCTCGACAGCGGCTTCTCGCTGGAGATGAAGATCAAGATGGGCGCCGGTGCGTTCGTCTGCGGCGAAGAGACGGCCTTGATTCACAGTATCGAGGGCAAGCGCGGCATGCCGCGGCCGAGACCGCCCTTCCCTGCGGTCAAGGGCCTGTTCGACAAGCCGACGATCATCAACAACGTCGAGACGCTGGCCAACCTGCCGACGGTGGTCGGCAAAGGGCCGGAGTGGTTCTCGGCGGTCGGCACGGAAACCAGCAAGGGCACGAAGGTCTTCGCGCTGTCCGGCAAGGTCGAGCGTACAGGCCTGGTGGAAGTGGCGATGGGCACGACGGTGCGTCAGATCGTCTTCGATGCCGGCGGCGGGATTCCCGGCGGCAAGGCGTTCAAGGGCGTGCAGATCGGCGGGCCCTCCGGCGGGTGCATTCCGACCCAGCACCTGGACATCGACGTGGACTACGAATCGCTCAAGACGGTCGGGGCCATGATGGGCTCAGGCGGTCTTGTGGTGATGGACGAAGACACCTGCATGGTCGACGTGGCGAAGTTCTTCATGGACTTCATCCAGCGGGAGAGTTGCGGCAAGTGCAT
>JBKHDI010000056.1:0-25224 GCA_046541415.1 Phycisphaerae bacterium
CCTTCGCCCTGGTCTTGGCCTTCATCTTGGCCTTGCTGCTGTTCCGGGCCTTGGCCCTGCCGGTCCGGCTCCTGGCCGGGGCCTATGGGCTGCTGTCCTTCCTCCCCGCCGGGCGGGACGATCCGCCGGTCGAGCTTCTCGAGCAGTTCCTGGTCTTCTTCGACCATGCGGACGAGTTGCTGGATCTCCTCGTCGGCCTCCAGCGGGCCCTGTCCGGGCTGGTTCTCCGGGTTCTGCGGTCCGTCCAACGGGCCCTCGCGGGGGTCCTGCTGGTTCTCGGCGATCTGCTGGTCGCCGGGGTCGTTGCCCTCCCGGCCCGGCTGGTCGGGGTTGTCCGGATCGCTGGGCTGATCGTCGTCCGCCTCGGCCGGACGCGGCGGGAGGATGGTCAGGAAAAACGCCTCCGACTGGACCGGGGCGTTCTGCGGGGACCAGTCCCGCACCTGGACCTGGCAGCGGATGGTCTGGCCGACGAGGCCGAGCTGCTCGACCGGCAGGGACACGTCGATACTCGTCGTACCCGAGGGTCCGGGCTTGCGGTACCGCTGCAGCGAAAGGCGGTCGAAACGGGCGTCGGGCCCGACCAGCAGGGCCAGCTCGGCCAGGCCGAAGTCGTCGTCGGCCTCGCCGGAAATCACCAGCGTCCCGTCGGCAGGAAGGGAGATTCTCCCGACCGGCTGGACCAGCCGGATCGTCGGGGCCTTGTCGGTAAGGGCCTTGATCTCGTTCCACGCCCCGTGTCCTTCGACCAGGCGGTCGCGGCCATCGAATTCGATGCGGTAGCGATCATCGCCGCCCATGGGGAACAGGCCGCGGAGGACGGAGGGGCTGTTCGGATCGACGGTCATCAGCACGTCCGGGCCGTTCTGGAAGTGCAGCTTGGCCGACGCAGCCGGGTGGTTCAACTCGGCGGCGATGCGGACGCGGGTTTCCGGATGGGCCAGGGCCTGAAAATCCGGCCCGCGGTGGAGGGTCCTTCCGCGTCCGGTGTATTCGGGCCAGGTGATCTGGATCTGTGTGACTTCGACCACCGGCGGGGCCAGGACCGTCAGCACGCCTGTGGCGGGGGCAGCGTCGCCGCAGGAGATCCGGAACGCTGCCGTGCCGGTCGAGGCTACCGCGCTGGGCCAGACGGCCCGGACTTCTCGGACCGGTCCATTCTGGCTGACGGTTTCCATCCTCAGGCGCTGGTCGTCCAGCCAGGTGCTCCCGCCGTCTGTGGAGATCTCCAGTACGGGTGTCTCGCTGGGTTGCTCGACGCGGGCGGTGAAGGTCACTTCCTGTCCGGTCATGACGCGTCGGCCGCTCTCGGGCTGGACGTCCAGAAACCGCGTGGTCGTCGGCGCGGCGACGGATTCATCCCCCATCGCCCGCCGGAGGGAGGGCAGGACAGCTTTGGGGCTGACGACGGAGTATAGCCCGAACAGCGACAGGGAGGCGGCGCAGACGATGGCGCTGATCCGGACGTGTCTCGTCGCGACGGTCTGGTGGACGTCGACCTGGCCGATCTCGGCTGCGGCGCGTCGGCGGACGGCAGCCAACGTGCCGGGATGCACGCGGGCATCGGCGCCCAGTTGCAGGGCGGCGGTCAGATCGTTGCGAAACTGGGGGTGGGCTTTCTCGATCAGGCGGGCGGCGTAGAGGTCGGAAACCTTGCGGATCATCGGGCCGATCAGCAGGGCCAGAATCGCCGCGACTTCCACGGCCACAAAGGCGTAGCGCATCCAACGGCGAGCCGTTGCGTCCAGCCCGCCGGCCAGGTGATCGGCGGCCACCATCGCCAGCAGGGCCACCACCGTTACCGCCCCGATCAGCATGGCCGAACTGGCCAGACCCATCAAGCGGATACGCCCGCGGGTGATACGCAGGGCGTATTCCAGGAATAACTGGCTGTCGTTGCTTGCCCCGTTCTGCCTGGCCATCGGGCCTCCGGAGTAAGAAAAAAGGCCGCGGGTGACTCGTGCGCCCGCGGCCGAGGGTTACTCTCGTCGGGATCGCGGCAACTGTTGCGGCATGGCCGTCAGGGTCACCTCGACCTGTTTGTACTTCCCGTCGCGGCGAATTTCCAGCTGGAGTTTGTCGCCGACGTCGCTGGCTGAGACGATCGAGAGCAGGTCGGATGAATCGACCACGCGATGCTCGTCGACCTTGACCACCACGTCGCCGGGACTCAGCCCTGCCTTGGCAGCTCCCGAGCCGGGGACAGCCTGGACGATTTCCAGCCCGTCTTTGACCGGCTGCATCCGGATGCCGATGTACGCCTGATTCGGTCGGAGGCGAAGCGGCGGGGCCTTCTGGGCGATTACCCACGTGCGGAAGTCTTCCTGGATCTCATCCAGATCCTTACCCAGCGTGGTCGACAGGGCCTTGGCCCCGGAGGGGTCGTCGTCGTAGCCGGCGGTGTAGTTGTCGTAGAATGCCTGCAGCTTGTCCTGGTCGTACAGGTAGAACAGCAGGTAGCGGCTTTGTGCGTACGCGATGGCCGCCCGCTTCATGAAATCCCTGTGCGAGAAGTCCGTCAGCGTTTTCAGGTCGAGCAGGCGGTCTCGCTGGGCGCGCTGCTTGAGCAGCAGCAGGCGGTAGTTGGGCTGGGGAACCACGCTGCCGTCCTCGATCCGCGAAGACTCGAACAGCGTCGCCAGGCCCTCGGTGATCCAGATCGGGTGCTGCTGGCCCCGGCCTTCCTGGTCGCCGAAGTGCAGGGCGTGGGTGAACTCGTGGGTCATCACCATGCCCAGCGACCGGGCGGTGAGCATCCGCTTGGAGGGGTTATACAGCCCGCCGATGCCGCGGAGATTCCACTGCTTGGGCAGGACGATGCTGACGTACTGCTCGAACTCATGGTCGAAGAGCCATCTCCGCTGGGCCCGGGCGTAGCTGCCCAGGTAGGCCTTGAGGTCATTGAGCATCCGTCGGTCGATGTTGGTCGCGTAGATCAGCTTCTGCTTGTGGTCGATCTCGAAAAGGTAATCCTCGCCCAGTTGCGCGCGCAGGTCGGAGAGGACCTTTTCGGCGTTGGTCCGCAGCAGGTTCTGTCGCTTGACCAGGATCCCGCGGTAGCCCTCGGTGTCGCGGATGTTGGCCAGATCCGGGTCCTTCTCCATGTGACGGAAGGCCAGGTACCCCTCGTCGATCGCGCGGTTCAGGGCGCTGAGGGCTTCGGGAGTGTTGCCCAGCCGGCTCTCTGCGCAGGCCAGGTTGTACCACGCGATGCCGTTATCCGGATCGAGCTTGACCACGCGGGCAGCCAGCTGGCGGGCCTGGTTGAACTCGCCCGCCTTGAAGGCAGCCATCATCCGCCGATGCAGGCGGAACTGCTCGGTCTGGCGCTGCTTCTGCTGGGCCTCTTTGCGCCGGGCCTGCTTGCGGACCTGCTCGAACAGTTGGCTGAACTGTTTGCTCTGGCGGATGCTTTCCAGATCGTCATCTTCGGTCAATTGGCGCGGGTTGGCGTAGCCGGCCTGGACGGCGCGTCCCAGCGAGGCCAGGGCCTTTTCCTCCTTGCCCTGCAGGGCCTGGAGGCAGGCGAGGTTGTACCAGTGGCCGGCGTCGGGATCGATTTCGACCAGGGCCTGGAGGACATCCTCGGCCCGGTCGTACTTCTTCTCCCGGTACAGTTCGAGGACCTTCTGGTTCAGTTCGTCGATCTTCTGCTGTCTTTGCTCGACGGCCGGATCCAGCGAGACCGGCTCGGCATCGGAGGACTTCCAGTACTTCTCGTAGTCATCGACGTTGACATTGACTTTGGCACAGCCGGTAAACAGCAGGGCCGCGATCAGCAGGAGCATGCTTATCTGTTTCATGGGATCTCCCAGGGCGGTGGTATATCTCTCTGTCATAATAACGAATCGGAAGGTCGCAGGTTCCCGTTTTTCATGTTTTGTCGCCGGGGCGGGCGCGCAAAAAAAACCGGGCCGTCGGGCTGAATCAGACAGCCCGGGGCCCGGTGTGGTCAGGTCTTCGGTCGGGTTATTCTTCGGAGGTATCGAAGAGGTTCTGGGCGGCCTTGACGATATCGTCTGCGGTCAGGTGGACCAGTTTGAGGGTTTCTTCCGGTGTCTTGGCCGATTTGGGGATCGACTCGACGTGGAGGCTGTTGACGGCCACGCCGAGGTCGCTGCGGGCGGCGGCACAGGCGATTTCGTCATACCAGCCTCCGACGTAGTTGTCCTCGACGACGAGGATCTGTCCGCGGCAGTCGTCGCCGATGCGGAGGACTTCCTCGGTGTCCATCGGCAGGCAGTAGGCGTCGATGAGGCTGGCCGAGAGGCCCCGGTCTTCCAGCTTGGCCACGGCCTGCCTGGCGACGGTGACCATGTAGCCGCTGGCGACGATGCAGATGTCTTCACCGTCGATGAGGTGCTTAAAGCCCCCCAGGTCGAAGGTTTCTTCTGCGTCGTAGATCAGGGGCACGTCGGGGCGGTGGGTCCGCATGTAGCACATGCCCTCGGTGTTGGCCATCAGTTCGGTGAGCCTGAAGGCCGCCACCGCGTCGGCTGGCTGGAACACCGTGCAGGCCGGCTTGCCGTCGACCCGGTAGGAGTGGGCGAAGCTGCGGAAGAAGGCCACGTCCGGCAGGGACATCTGGCTGGGCCCGTCGGCGGCCAGCGAGACCCCCGCGTGCGAGCCGCACATCTTGATATTGGCGTTGGTGACCGCGGCCATCTCGATCTGGTCGTAGGCGCGGGCGAAGAACTTGGCGAAGCTCGAGACGAAGGGCACCTTGCCCGACGCGGCCAGGCCCACCGCTGCGGTGATCATGTTCTGCTCGGCGATCTTGGCCTCGAAGAAACGGTTGGGGTACTTGCCGGCGAACATGTTGGCGAAGGTCGAGCCCTGGACGTCGCCGTCCAGCGCCACGACGGATTCTTCGGCCCCCAGGGCCAGCAGGGCAGCACCGTAGGCCCGGCGGGTGGCCAACTTGCCCTTTTCGATATTGCCCGACAGGCCGGCGGCCTCCATGCCCTGCTGGAACGAGCCGACCGACAGCTGCATCTTCTCGCTGCGCTTGATCGGCTGGGGGCTGGTCAGCTGCGCGGCGTTGCCGTCCTCGCCTTCCGGGGCGAGCTTGTCCAGGGCAGCCATCGCCTCGGGCAGTTCCTCTTCGGTCAGGGGCTTTCCATGATGACCCTGGTCCTGGCAGGCGGGCACGCCCCAGCCCTTGACGGTCTTGGCGACCACGGCCACGGGCTTCTCGCCTGCCGGCTTGGTCAGGGCTTCGAAGATCTCGTCCCAGTTGTGTCCGTCGATGACGCGGACCTCGAAGTTGTAGGCATCGAGCTTCCTGGCCAGCCCGTCTGCCGACTGCTGGGCCGAGACGGCGTCGGACTGTCCCTGCCCGTTGCAGTTGAAGATCGTGTAGACCGAGTGGAGCTTTTCGTCGACGATGAAGTCCAGGGCTTCCCAGATCTGCCCTTCGCGGCTCTCGCCGTCGCCGATGATGCAGAAGATCTTGCGGTCTCCGCCGTCGACCTTGTCGGCGCAGGCAAGCCCGGCCGCGGCAGAAAGGCCCTGGCCCAGCGAACCGGTGGCCGAGTCGAAAAAGGGCATCCCCTGGGCGGGGTTCGGGTGGCCGTCCAGGACGCTGTCGGCCTCGCGGAGGGTCAGGCAGTCCTCGAACCGCAGCGAAGAGGGCGCCGACTGCGTGCCGACCACGCCCCCAAGGTCCGCGTAGGCGGCGTAGACGACCGGCACGGCGTGACCTTCCGAAAGCACCAGGCGATCCGCCCCGCTGTGCCACGGGTTCTTCGGATCGTACTTCATGATCCGGTACATCAACGCCGTCGTCAGGTGCACCAACGCCAGGCCGCTGGACGGGTGGCCCGACCCGGCGGCCGTGCACATCCGACACGTCATCTTGCCAATCTTTACGACCTTGCGGTCCAGATCCGTATAATCTGCCATGATATCTCTCCAGAACGGTTCATTGTTGCACTGTAGCGAATGTGGCAAGCTACCCGAAACCGGGCCCAAACGCAACCTCCACGCCGCGAAAACCGACAGTTTTGTCCTGCCCGAGACGCTCCTTACGGGCCCCGGCGGCGAAAATTCGACATACACGCCAGCCGCCGCAGATGGTATCCTGTCCGGTCCGGAATCCGACTCGCACCTACCTTTATAGACAGAGACTGGAAATGGCACTGTTCAAAAACGCACTGGCCAAACTCACCAAGGGCCTGGCCCGGACCAAGCAGCGGTTCGTCAGCGGCCTGAAGTCGATGCTCACCGGCAGAAAGATCGATCGCGACCTGCTCGACGATATCGAGGCGACCCTCATCCAGGCCGACTTCGGCGTAAAAGCCACCATGCGGATCATCGAGGACCTCGAAGCAGCCAGCAAGGACGGCCGCCTGGAGAAGGGCGAGGACGTCATCGACTTTCTGAAAAAGGAGCTCAAGAGCTACTGGCCCGAGACCGACCGCTCGCTGAACATCGCCGAGTCCGGGCCCACGGTGATCATGGTCGCCGGGATCAACGGCTGCGGCAAGACCACCTCGGTGGCCAAGCTGACCTGGCTGTTCAACCAGCAGGGCAAGAAGGTCGTCCTGGCCGCGGCCGATACCTTCCGCGCCGCCGCCCAGCAGCAACTGGGCATCTGGGCCGACCGCCTGGGCGTGGAGATCGTCACCGGCTCGGGCACCGACCCCGGAGCGGTGGCCTGGACGGCCTGCGACGCCGCCATCGCCCGCCAGGCCGACGTGCTGCTGATCGACACCGCCGGACGCCTGCACACGCAGGACAACCTCATGCGCGAATTGACCAAGATCCGCAACGTAGTCAAAAAGAAGTTCCCCGACGGGCCCCACGAGGTGCTGCTCGTGCTTGATGCGACCACAGGCCAGAACGCGATCAACCAGGCCAAGGCCTTCTGCCAGGCCATCGACGTAACCGGCATCGTCCTGGCCAAGCTCGACGGCACGGCCAAGGGAGGCATTGTCGTGGCCATCCGCAGCGAAGTCGACCTGCCGGTCAAGTTCGTCGGCCTGGGCGAGCAGTACGAAGACATCGAACCGTTCAACCCCGACAACTTCGTCGACGCCCTGT
This sequence comes from Phycisphaerae bacterium, assembly GCA_046541415.1. GTDB lineage: Bacteria > Planctomycetota > Phycisphaerae > SM23-33 > SM23-33 > CAZOVB01. The sequence goes on from JBKHDI010000056.1 coordinate 7,045, forward strand.
TCGAGTAAGGCACCGCTTGCGGCGCTGCGGCTGAACGCTGTGATGCAGGGAGACTTCGACATCGTCGTCATCGGGGGCGGCCACGCGGGCGTGGAGGCGGCCGCTGCGGCGGCGCGGCTGGGCGCGGCGACTGGACTGGTCACGCTCGATCCGGACAACATCGGGCAGATGTCCTGCAACCCCGCGATCGGGGGGATCGGCAAGGGGCAGATCGTCCGGGAAATCGACGCGATCGGCGGGCTGATGGGCGTCGCTGCCGATGCGACGGGCATCCAGTTCCGCATGCTCAACCGCTCGAAAGGCCCCGCCGTCTGGGGCCCGCGCTGCCAGTCCGACCGACACGCCTACGCCGCCTTCGTCCAGGACCTGCTGGGGCAAATGGACAATCTGAGAATCCTGCCCGGCGAGGCGGTGGGCATCGAAACCGAAGCAGGCCGGGTCGTGGGCGTCAAGCTCGCCGATGGGTCCGAACTGACCTGCCGGGCGGCGATTGTCACCGCCGGGACGTTCCTCAACGGCCTGATGCATATCGGGGAAGATTCCTTCGCCGGCGGGCGCTTCGACGAGCCGGCCGCGGAGAACCTCAGCGCCTCGCTGCGCTCCTGCGGGCTTCAGCTGGGGCGGATGAAAACCGGCACGTGCGCCCGCCTGGCCGCCGAGAGCATCGACTACGACCAGTGCATCCGCCAGGACGGCGACGAGACACCCGCGCCGTTTTCGTTTCTCAACGACGCGCTGGACGTCGAGCAGATCCCCTGCTGGATCACGCGGACCAACCCAGCCGTCCACGAGCTGATGCGGGCCAACTTCCACCGCGCCCCGATGTTCACCGGGCAGATCCAGTCGACCGGCCCGCGGTATTGTCCGTCGATCGAGACCAAGCTCCAGCGGTTCCCCGACGTCGAGAGTCACCAGATCTTCCTGGAACCGGAAGGGCGGGCGACCAACTGGATCTACTGCAACGGGATCAGCACGTCCCTGCCGGCAGACGTGCAGGAGCAGATGATTCGCGGCATCGCGGGGCTGGAATCGGCCGAGATCCTCCGTTACGGCTACGCGATCGAATACGACTACGCCCCGCCGACCCAGCTGGCTGCGACGCTGGAAGCCAAGACGACGCGCGGCCTGTACCTGGCCGGGCAGGTCAACGGCACGACGGGCTACGAAGAGGCCGCCGCCCTTGGCCTGGTCGCCGCGACCAACGCCGTGTTGAGCCTGCGCGACGAGCCCCCGCTGATCCTCGCCCGCGACGCCGCCTACATCGGTGTGATGGTCGACGACCTGGTCACCAAGGGTGTCAACGAACCGTACCGGATGTTCACCAGCCGGGCAGAGGCCCGACTCAGCCTGCGGGCCGACAACGCAGACCGGCGACTGACCCCGATCGCCATCGAGCTCGGCCTGGTCGGCGACGGACCGCGCAAACAGCGCTTCGAGCACCGCATCGAGCACATCGACGCCGCCCGGGAGATCCTGGAGACCCACCGCGCCGGGCAGAAGACGCTCTGGCAGATCGCACAAAGGCCGGGCATGACCGCCGCCGACCTGCTCGCTGCCGCCGATGATGACGCCCGCGCCTGCCTCGAACCCTTCGCCGCTGCCGACCCGGCCGGGCTGGACTCCCTGCTGGTCGACGCCCGTTACGCCGGCTACCTGCCACGCCAGCAGACCGCGATGAAACAGATGCGCCAGCTCGATGCCAAGAAGATCCCCCCGCAGATGGACTACCACGCGATCAAGCAACTGCGTCACGAGGCCAGGGAGAAGCTCTCTGCCGTCGCCCCGCGCAGCCTCGGCCAGGCGTTGCGGGTCAGCGGCATCACCCCGGCCGACATCGCGGTTATCAGCGTCCACCTCGCCGGCGACAAAACCGAGACGGACTGATTTCGGTAACGTTGGGTAGCGCCCATTTCAACGGTGCCGGTGTTCACGCCGCCCGTCTTCGCCAAGAGGCTACGACGCAGCAGGCAAGGCGTAACACCGCGCGAATAACTGTTCGCAGTCGGTGTGGCACGGCCGTCTCGGCCGTGGGCGAAGTCGAGTGTGCGTCGGGCCGCGGCCCGGATCGACGTGGTTACGACGCTCTCAGCCTCCGGCCTCGATCGTCGTGAACCACGGCACCGATTTTCGGGTGGTCTGTCTTCATTGTGCGACCAGCACGGTCGAGACGGCCGTGCCACACCTGGTAATGGACATCCCGGATGTGTCGTTTCGATCTGGGCTCTTGCGGTGTGATCGGCCGGTCGGTATTCTGCAATGTGCCGTCGCGGCCTGCGACGAACCTGTCCAGAAGGGAGCATGCGATGTTCTGTCCGGAATGCGTATCGATCAGTCTCAACGACCAGAAGCTCCAGTCTGCCGACCTGGAGCTGGATTACTGTCCCGGCTGCGGGGGCATCTGGTTCGACCAGGCCGAGCTCGAGCGGGCCCTGCCGCACGCGATTCTGAACCTGGCCGTGCCCGGCGACGCGCCCGAGACGGGCAGGGGCTGTCCGCGGTGCGACCGGGCGAGGCTCTTCCGCGTCCAGTATCCCCAGACCGACGTGCAGGTGGATGTCTGCAGGAAGTGTCGCGGCGTCTGGCTCGACGCCGGCGAGGCCGAGGCCATCAACCGCGCCCGCAAAGAGCTCGGCGACGCAGCGTTGAAGGTCGACCCGAACAAGGACGGCACGGCCACCTCGCGCTTCTTCGGCCGCATCTACGACTTCATGTGCAAGTACGGCGGCTGATCCTGCCACCTCTGCCGGGCCTCGGGGGCAAGGCCTGCAGCGTCTGAACCGTACCAGAGATGGTGGCGGTGTTCACGCCGCCCGTCTTCGCCAAGAGGCTATGACGCGGCAGGCAAGGCGTAACAACCGCGCGACAAGGGTTCGCAGAAGGTGTGGCACGGCCGTCTCGGCCGTGGGCGAATCAGCTTGTGCGTTCCTCGCGTACTGTATCGGCGTGGTTACGACGCTCTGGGCCGTTGGCCTCGATCGTGTGAGCGGCGGCACCGTTGTTGGGGTCTGTCTACATCGCAGGGCAGCACGGCCGGGATGGTCCTGCTGCACCTGGTTGTTGACGTCTGGGCTTGGGGCCTGTTACTTCCGCGTTATTTTGCCGACCAGGTGAGTTTTCCGTCGCGGTGTTCGGCGTCGACGGCGCGGCCGTTGACGATCAGCTTCGCCCCGGCCGGGGCTTTCAGGCTCATCGCCTCGAGGTTTCCGCGGACCTGGACCTGTGCGCCCTGGATTCGGACGAAGGCGTGGCCGGTGAAGGTGAAGCTCTCGCCGCTGCCGGCCAGGGTGATCGACTTGTCGGCGCCGTCTGCGAGGCGGACCATCAGGCGGTCGTCGACGCTTCGGCCCTTGACGGCCACGGCCACCGCGTCGTCGGTCTGGGCAATGCGCTGGAACGAATCGATGCGGCTGGTGGCCTTTTCGACCGGTTCGTGCAGGGCGACGAACATGGTTTCCGGCGCGCGGCGGGCGACGGCCACGGAAATCCCGCCGGTTTCCGGGCGGTTTCGCGGGCGGTCTTCGCGTGGCCCGCGATGGGTGCCCTGGCGGTACTGGTGGGGGGTGTCGAAGACATAGGCGGTCGTACCCGCCTGGCCGAGCATGCGGAGGCGGACGCCGATTTCGCGGTCGTACCAGGCCTTGGGCAGTTCGGCGGCCGACGGGTCTTCCAGGGCGCAGCGCTGGATGACCGTCAGGTCCAGGGGGTTCTCGTCGAGGGTCCTGCTCATCTCGCCGTCGATCTGGATCCACGAATCAGCCGGGTCTGCGGCGTGCTCCCACGTGCGGCTGCGCGGCTGGACGTTGGCGGGGATCGGCTTGACGTTCATCAGCGTCTCCTGCAGCCGCGTCGAGTCCTTCCAGCCGTCCTTGGTTTCCAGCAGGCCGGGCGCGTGGACCAGCCAGTGGTAGTCGCGGGCCTTTCCGTCTTCATCGGCCAGCCAGTAGACATCGAAGAGGTACTCGCGGGTCAGCAGCAGGGCCCGGGCGAGGTCCATGTTCGAGTAGATATCGGTGAACGGCTCGCGCGGCTGATCGGACGAGCGGACTTCGCCGCGTCCCTTGTATCCTTCGGCGCCCTCGGCCAGCTTGCCGCGTGCTGCGGTGAACTGCACCAGGTCGTTGAAGTCGGTGCGTGAGGGGACGCGCCCGATGGGCTGGGCCTGTTCGTGGTCGACGACGACACCGGCATGGCCGCGGACGGAGAAGTCCCAGGGCCCGCCGTTGTACCCGGCCGAGATGGTCCGGTTCAGGTAGATCGGGCGGTTGAACGCGTGGAAGCCCAGCAGGCTGAAGCAGTCGGAGGTGTAGTGGACGTAGAGCTTGGCCAGCTGGAAAGCGACGGCCGGGGCGGGGCTGGTCCAGTAATCGGCGGACTGTTCGGCCCGCAGCAGGGCAAAACCGCGCTGGGGCCACAGGGCCGAGGGGGCCTCCGGGGCGGTGACGTCTTCAGGTCCGATCGGATCCAGGCCCCAGAAGGGCGAGGGGATGTACTTGTCCTGGTCGGGCCCGCGCATCTGGGCCAGGAAGAAACGGAACGGTCCGTCGGGGTATTTGGCGGCCATGATTTCGAAGAACATGGGCGTCTGGAGTTTGCCCGTCTTGGTTCCGCGGTGGTCGCGGCCTGTCATGTTGTAGGCCAGGAAGTAATCGTCGGCGTTGGGGGCGAACGTCTCGCCGGGCAGGTAGCCCTCGACGTTGGCATGGTGGAAGACGCCGAACTTCCCGCCACGGGCATCGCCCATGGTTACGCGTTCGAAGCGGGGCATGCCGCCGGGGATCTCCGTCCGCGGGTAGGTCAGCCAGGCGTAGCTCTCGATGTAGCGTCGCATCGAAGCGCCGTTCTCGGCGACGTAGTCGTAGCCCATTTCCGACAGGCCCAGGCCGTCCAGGCCCCGGCAGAACAGCAGCATCTGGCCGATCATCGGGGCCATCTTGCCGAACTCTTCGTTGTAGAACCGGCCGTCGGAGAGGTACCGGCCGATGTACCACTTGAACCCGCTGGGCCCGGCCCAGAGTTTGCGGATCAGCTCCTCGTCGCCCAGTGCCACGGCCATCAGGTGGGCGGCGTAGAGTCGCGGCAGCTGCATGTTGGGCAGCAGGGACAGGCGGTTGTTCTGGTAGGGGTGGTCCAGTTCATACTGGATGAACCGGCGGAAGGTGGCTTGGAGTTTCTCTCGCTGCTGGTCGGTCAGCGTGTGGTACAGGGCGTCGTACCGCAGGGCGTGGAGGTAGTTGTCGTAATGGCGGCTGAGGTTCATCCCCGCGTGTCGGATGTTGCCTTCCTTGGCCCCGATGAAGGAGAGCAGGTACTTGCGTTCGGCGTCGCCGGCCTTTTCATCGCCCAGGACCTGGTAGCGGAAGAGGCGGACGAACGTCTCGCCCTTGCGGTTTCTGGCCATGCGGTTCAGCGACTGGGCCATCCAGTCCTGCGATTCGTAGGTCTGTTTCAGTTGTCGGGCCTGTTGGGGCGTCCAGAGCATGTAGGGGTGTTTGACTTCGCCGGCGACCCAGGCGGGCAGGAGGGCGACGGCCAGTGCGGAGAGCAGAAGGCGTTTCATGGGAATCCTCGTATCGGGCGGGCCGCCGAGACCCCTCCGGCGGCGCAGATGATCGGTCTTCCCAGGTTTAATGAAGCTGGCAGCGGCGGGTTTCGCCGTATCCGGGCGAGGCGCGGCTTTTCAGGGTTCAGCACCCGGGTTCGTGTGGCACGGCCATCCTGGCCGTGGGCGAATCTGCCCGTGCGTTCGTGGCGTCCTGGATTGACGTGGTTGGCCCTGCGGGCCAAACGACGGCACCACGTTTGGCGGTTCGCGTGATGTCTCGCCAGACACCGACTTGTCGGGCGGGGCAAATGCGGGTATCCTTCTGGGCTTGCCTGACTCTCGCGATACCTACCCCAGGAAAGGATTGTCCCCGTGCCCCAGATTGCCCCCTGGTTCCCCGACGCCAAGTTCGGCGTGTTCATCCACTGGACCCTCAAGAACTGCGAGATGGCTCTCGACGAGCCGGTCGGCGAGATGTCCCACGATCTGCAGCGCCAGTGGGCCCGGGAGTACTGGACGGCCGCCAACTACGACCCCAAGCAGTGGGCGGAGATGTTCGCCGGCTGGGGCGCCAAGTACGCCGTCCTGACCACCAAGCACCACATCGGTTTTACCCTGTTCGACAGCCCGGTCAGCCGGTTCTCGGCGGCCAATTCCGCCCCGGCCGGTCGGGACCTGGTCGGCCCGTACGTCGACGCCCTGCGCGCCGCGGGCCTGAAGGTCGGCCTGTACTACTCCCTGCCGGACTGGTCGCACCCGGACTACGCGTCCTGTGCCGGCGGGGATGATCGACGCAAGTACTCCGAAACGGACGAACCCGAGCGCTGGGCGCGTTTCGTCGAGGACATGTTCGCCGAGATCCGCCACCTCTGCACCGCCTACGGGAAGATCGACTGTCTCTGGTTCGACGGCGACTGGGAGCGCTCGGCCGAGCAGTGGCACAGCGTCGAGCTGGCGGCGATGATCCAGCAGCTCCAGCCGGAGGCGATCTTCAACAACCGCCTGCGCCACCGCTGCCTGGGCCATTACGGCACGCCCGAGAGCGACTACCCCGTCGGGGCGAGGCAGGGCTTTAACGAGTTCTGCGGCACGCCGGGGGACAACTGGGACGGCCAGGCCGCCAACGAGAACATCATCGGCCCTGGCGAGATGGTCCGCCTGTTCTGCGACAACCTTACCCTGGGGATGAACACGATGCTCAACGTCGCCCCGCACCCGGACGGGACGATCCCGCAGGTCCAGGCCGACGCGATGGCCAAGCTGGGTGAGTGGATCAAACCGCACGCCGAGGCCATCTATGCCACCGAGGGCGGCCTGCCGGTCGGGCTGTTCAACGGCGGTTCGAGCCACCGCGACTCGGTGCTCTATCTCTACGCCTACGACACGCCGCGCGACGAGCTGGTCGTCAAGGGGCTCGGCTCGCAGGTCAAACGCATCACGCACCTGCGGACGGGCAAGGAGCTGTCGTTCCGCTACTCGGGCGGGCGGAACAAGTTTGGCCGCTCGGGCTGGCTGTTCATCCGCGTCCCGGCCGAGATGATGGACGAACATGCCACGGTAATCCGCGTGGAGTTCGAGGATGATATCTGCCAAGCTGCCGGCCCGGACGGGCAGACGGTCAGGTGGCGAGGCCGACCTGTCTTCGACGAGCAGGCCCTGTACGATTCGCGCGACGTCTAGGTTCCGGCGATGACCGGCGGGATTCTCAGCGTGGTTGCGGCCGGGATGATGTGGGCGGCGCTGGGGATCTTTTTTTCCCGCATGGCCGCAGAAGCGCTGCTGGCGTGCTCTCTGGAGTTCTTGCCCACCCAGCCGCGTCTGAGAGAACAGGTGGTCCTCTGGCTGTCTGAGAATCGCAACTCCGTACTGACTTCCCGCCTCCGCAAGTTCACGCAGGCTCAGGCCGACCCGCGCGGGTTGATCTGGCAGGCCATCGAAGGCCAAGGCCAAGGACAGCCAAAGCAACCGCAGACTCCATGCTACGGCCTGGACTCGCTGGAGGAGTTGAAGTCGTTCTGTCAAGAGCTTGCCGATCCAACAGGCGGAAACGGCCAGTCGCGCCACCGGCTGGGCAAGCCGGAGAAGACCAATGCGACCGTGGTTCTTCGGGCCCGCGATCTTCTCGGCACCGATGCCAGACACTTCATTCTCGTGTATCTGCTGGCCAATCACGGCAGCGGGAAGCTGAAGAACGTGGCCGCCTGGTCCGGGCAGTCGTACCGCAATATCTCCAAGGTATCGCAACGCTGGGAGCTTGCCGGAATACTCACTGTCGACCATGGATTCGCTCGTCTGAGCAACTCCTCCACCTGGGAAACATTGCTCGCACTTGATCCGCCGGAGATCGTGTTGCTGAACTGGCAACGATTTTACAATGCGTGTATCAAGTTGCTCAGGTCGCTCCAGAAAGCGCGCAGCAAGTCTATTTCAGCCGATGGGCCTGTCGTCGCCGGATTGGCTCGGGAAGCTGCGAAGAGGGTTGCGGCCAGCTTGGAATCCCCAGACCCCTCCGCCTCGGAGACCATTGAGCACGGTAAGGTGCTGCTATCGGAGTTCACGTAACCCAGAAAAAACCGGCCCGGGTGCGAGGTGGCATCCCGGCCGGGTTGAAGTTCAAACCAGACGCGCTGACTTACAGGACGCGGTGTTCGTGGGGCCCGAAGTCGGCGCGGTAGTAGCTGTCGGCGATGGCTGAGCCGGGTTTGGCGACCTCGTCGATCTTCTTGCAGTCTTCCTCGGTAACTTCCACGTCCAGGGCGCCGAGGTTGTCCTCGAGCTGCTCCATGTTGCGGGCGCCGATGATCGGACTGGTGATTCCCGCCTGGCTGAAGTTCCAGGCCAGGGCGAACTGGCTGACCGAGCAGTTCTTCTGCTCGGCGATCGACTCCATCGTTTCCAGCACGGTAAAGCCCGCATCGGTGAACAGGTCGCTGTGCCACTCGTTGCCTTTCAGTCGCGAGTCATCGGGCCTGTCTTCGCCCCGTCGGTACTTGCCGGTCAAGAACCCAGCCGCCAGGGGTGACCACGGGATCAGGCCATAACCGTACGTCCGGGCCATGGGGACCAGTTCGCGTTCGATCCGGCGGTCCAGCGGGTGGTAGGGCGGCTGTTCGCAGACGAATCGGTTCAGACCCAGTTCCCTGGCCGCCCAGAGCGCCTCGACGCACTGCCAGGCAGCAAACGTGCTCGTGCCCAGATACCGGACCTTGCCCTGGCGGACCAGGTCGTCCAGGGCCCGCAGCGTCTCGTCGATGGGGATGTCCGACTGCGGGCGGTGGATCTGGTAGAGGTCGATCCAGTCGGTCTGCAGGCGTTTGAGCGAGGCCTCGCACTGTTCGATGATGTGTCGCCGCCCGTTGCCCTTCATGTTCGGGTCGTCGTCATCCATCCGCCCGTGAACTTTGGTGGCCAGGACGATCTTGTCCCGCTTGCCGTTGCGTTTCAGCGCCTCGCCGAGGTACTGCTCGCTGACGCCGCGGTTGTAGACATTGGCGGTGTCGTAGAAGTTGATGCCCTGCTCGAAGGCGTAATCGACCATTTTGCAGGCGGTGTCCTGGTCGGTTTTCTTTCCGAACGTCATGCAGCCGACACAGAGGTTGCTGACTTTCATCCCCGTTCGGCCGAGACTGCGATATTCCACCATAGTAAACGTTGTCCTTTCATCTTGAGACCTCCCGGCGGAGCTGCCGGAAAGGTTGCCCCTCGCAGAATTCTAGGCAGCCGGACGGGTCGGGGTGGAAAAACTCTTCGCAGCAGCCGGATGAGGTTGTGTCAGTAGACGGCGGAAGGTTCCTGCGCGGCCGTCAGCGGCAGCAGGAGGCTGACCGTCGTGCCCTGACCGGGCTCGGAATCGATTTCGATATCGCCATTGTGCGAGACGGCGGTTCCGTAGACGCTCGCCAGGCCCAGGCCCGTTCCCTTGCCGACGTCCTTGGTGGTGAAAAACGGCTCGAACGCCCGTCGCATTGTCGATTCGGTCATCCCGCAGCCTGTGTCGGCCACGTCGATCCGCAGGTACGTCCCCGGGACCATGTTTCGCGAGGCGGCATTTCGACAGTCCTCTTCGCTCCGGTGGACCAGGCGGGTCGAGAATCGCAACGTTCCGCCGTCGGGCATGGCGTCGCGGGCGTTGAGGCCGAGGTTCAGCAGGGCGTTGTGCAACTGGGAGTCATCGCCTTGAACGACGTGTCTTTCAGCCTGGAGGTCCAGCTGGATTTCGATGCTCCTGTCGATGCTTCGCGAGAGGATGTTGGTGACGTCTTCGATGGCTTTGCGGACGTCCAACGGGCCCAGTTGCATCCTGCCCTTGCGCGCGAAGTTCAACAGCTGTTGGGTCAACTCGGCCGCCCGGCGGGCGGCGGTGAGGACTTCCTCGCTCAGCGGGGCGTTCGGGTCGTCGGGTTCCAGCTGCAGCTGCATCAGCTCGATGTTGCCCTGAATCACGGCCAGGAGGTTGTTGAAGTCGTGGGCGATGCCGCCTGCCAACTGGCCGATCGCCTCCATCTTCTGGGAGTGCTGCACCTGCTGTTCGAGCATCCGCTGGCGAGTTACGTCGCGACAGAGACAGAGCACGCCGTGGACCCGCCCGGCCGGGTCACGCATCGGGACTTTCGTGATCACCAGCGTAACCTCGCTGTCTCCGGCCGGCACGAGCTCCTCGATTTCCAGAATCGGCTGGCCCGTGTTGATCACGGCCCGGTCCTGCGTCATGCAATGATGGGCCCTGTCTTCGGAGTCCAGCAGGTCCAGGTCGGTCTTGCCGATGACCTGCTCGGAGTTCTCGAAGCCGACGAACCTGGCGAAGTTCTCGTTGCAGCCCCGGTAGATCAGGCTGGTGTCCTTCCAGAAGACCAGGTGGGGCACGTTGGCGATGACGTTGGTCAGCAGGTTCTGCTCGGTCTCCAGTTGGCGCTGGATCCGGCGTTTGCGCAGAATGACCATCGACAGCGACGCCAGCAGGAGCACCAGCGAGCCGAAGACGGTCGCTACTGTCCAGATCAGGCGCCAGTACCGCTGATAGAAGGTGATCCTGCGATTGATCACCGTCGCCCCGGCAGGCAGATCGTCCAGTTCCAGCCCTGCTTCGGACAGCTTGTTGGCGTCGAACCAGATCTCCCTCAAGCAGGGCTGGACGGGGATCTCCGACGGGTCGGTTCCTTCGAGAATCCGCACCATCATCCGCCCGGCCTGTTGTCCATGTGGCAGGCCTCGGGTCACCACCCCGCCGACCGGACCGTAGCCCAGCGTCCATCCGCCGGCGCTGTAGATCGGAGCTCGGCTGTGTTCATCCAGGAAGCGCAGGCCCTGTCGCCAGCTGAACCTTCGGCCGTCGGCAGTCTGGAACAGAGAGATGTGCAGGACGATCGTGTTCTCTGGCAGGGCTTCCAGGCCGGCAGCAAGTTCCTGCCAACGCAAGCCCGACAGTTCGATCACGTCGTAACCTTCCTTGCGAAGGTTGGCCAGTTCCTCGGCCAGCCGCTGCATCTGTATGCGCCCGGAGACCACTTCATCGCTGACCACCGCAATATGTCGCGTCTGCGGGTGCATCCGCAGGGCCAGGCGGATCGTCTCGACCATCGCCAGGTTCTCGGAAACACCGGTGATGCGCTCTTGCCCGGCGATCATCTCGGGCGTAAAGGCGTTGATCCCGGTGAAGACCACCGGCGCGTTTTTGACGTCGGCCCGGTGGGAGAGAATGTAGTTCAGCGCGTTGTTGTCGGTGACGATCACCCCGTCAAAGTCGACCTGCCCGAACTTGATACGGATGGTGTCGGCGACGTGGCTGGAGTAGCGCTCCATCTCATCGACGGCGACAACCTTGGTGTCCATGTAGACCGAGTGGATGACGATGTCCGGATCGTAAGCCAGCAACTCCCGGCGGATGCCCGCATCCTGCGAGGCCGTCCACGGGAAGTCCGGCGTGTAGGAATGGATCAGCAGGACGTGGTCGACGTCCGGTGCGTCACGGGCGGCGGCCCGGGGCCCAGGGACAACCCACGCGACCAGCAGCGCCATCGCCCAAGTCTGCCATTTGCCGATCATCTGTTCTTCACCCTGCCCACCAGAAGCCCGTCGCCCGGCTGTGCCCGCAGAAATGCCCCGGCCGACTGGGAGCGTAGTTCATTCGCCTCACATAGTGTATCGGATTCAGCGGCCTATCTGGTCCAGAAAACATGCAGTCGCCACGGCCCCGCCAAACAGCTGCGACAATTGGAACCGCTCGTTGGGCGAATGGATCCGGTCGCTTGGCAGCCCGTAGCCGAGCATCACCACGTCCTGGCCCAGGACCCGCTGGAACAGCTCGGTGACCGGCACGGACGCGCCGCAACCGATCAGGGCCGGCTCGGCCCCGAAGGCCTCCCGTAGCGCCCGGATGCCGGCCTGCATGCCCGGCGAGTCGGGGGAAAAGCAGACCGGCCGTCCCGCGCCAAAGGCCCGGACCTGGGCCCGACAGCCCGGCGGGGTGTGGGCGGCGACGAACTGCTCGACCGCCCGGGAGATCTTCTCCGGGTCCTGGTCGGGTACCAGACGCGTGGAGAACTTCACCGTCGCCTCTGCCGGAAGGACCGTCTTGATCCCCTCCTGAATGTACCCGCCGACGATGCCATTGACATCCAGCGTGGGCCTGCCCCAGCGGCGCTGAAGCACGCTGAAGCCGTTCTCCCCGCCGCTGAGCTGCTCGACGCTCAGCCCCAGCTCGGCTGCGTAATCCGCTTCCGAAAACGGCAGCTCGGCCCAGCGATGCCGCTCCTGGTCGGTCAGCTCGACCACGTCGTCGTAGAAGCCCGGCAGCATGACCCGCCCGTTGGGGCCGTGCATCGCCGCGACCAGCGCAGATAGCGCGTTGAGCGGGTTGCGTACCGGGCCTCCGTGGATGCCGCTGTGCAAATCGTCAGCCGGGCCTTTCAACTTGACCTGCCAGGCTGCAATCCCACGCAGCCGATACGTAATCGCCGGGGTCTTCTCGTCGTAAAACTCCGAATCGCTGACCAGGCAGTAATCCGCCGCCAGCAGGTCCTTGTGCTCGACCAGCACATCCTCCAGGCCCGGCGAGCCGATTTCCTCCTCGCCCTCGACGAAGACCTTCAGGTTCACAGGCAGGGCCGTGGCCCCGTCCAGCAAGGCCCGGATCGCGCAGATGTGGGCCCAGAACTGCCCCTTGTTGTCGTTGGCGCCGCGAGCGAAGATCGCCCCGTCGCGGATGACCGGTTCAAACGGATCGGTCTTCCACAGCTCCAGCGGGTCCGGCGGCTGAACGTCATAGTGGCCGTAGACCAGCACGGTAGGCAGGGCTGGATCGACCTGCATCTCGGCAAAGACGTGCGGCTTGCCCGTCGCTTCGATCAGGCGGGCGGCAAAGCCCAGCGACTCCAACTGTCCGACCAGCCAGTCGGCGCAGTTGCGGCAGGGGTCCTGGCCGGCCTGGTCGGCAGCGACGTTGGCGATGCTGGCAAACCGCAGAAACTCCGCCAGCCCGTCCAGCAGGTCCTGGCGGTGGTCCTGGAGATACGCTCGGATACGACTGTCCATGGTCGGGTCTTCCCCTTTCGGGCAAAAGGTCACGATTTCCAGAACTGCCACCACCTCCGCCGGCGCGTCCTGCGGGCCTGGTCCTGCTCCAGCCGGTCCTGCATGGTATCCAGCGCCGGCAGGCGAGACTGCATGTCGCGCAGCTTCTGGCGGGCGAAATTCTCGGTATGCTCATGGTAGGCCCGTCGACCCCGGCGGGTGAAAAAGGCCTCTTCCCCGGGCAGTTCGTCGTCGTCGGAATAGAACTTCAACGCCTCTGCCAGGCAAACCGCCGCCCGGTAGCCCAGCTTGCGCGTGCGGGTCTTGTCGGTCTGGCGCGAGGCCTGGTCGAGATAACCGTAGAACAGCCCCACCCAGCCGGCCAGGTCGATCAGCTCGCTTGGCTGATCCGTCGGATTCACCTGCCAGGGCTCTTCGGGCAGATCCGGTTGGTCTACCGCAAAGCGGACCGTCTCCTGGTGATCGCACTGCATGCATCCGGCGCGCATGACCAGCCTCGGGTCGGCCGGGGCGGGCGTGGACTGGCGGACCAACTGCCAGGGCCCCTGGCCGCAGCCGGGGCAGGGCCTGACAAGGAACCAGGCCTCCGCCTCGGCGATCGTTCTGGCTGTCAGGAGGTCCATGGGCACCTGGGGTCGAGGCGAAGCGAGAGGCCAGGCCCATCCCGCCGGCCCGGACAGACAGCAGCGTCCGGGGCGAGGATGGACCGGAAAGAAAACAGGCCGAAGCCTATTGGTTGAACGAGGGCATCTCGCCGTCGCCCGCCGGACTGTCCGGACTGTCCGGTTCGTCCGTCCCGTCTGCCGGACTGTCCGGTTCGTCCGTCCCGTCTGCCGGCTGGTCCGGGGAGGCCGGGGTGTCGGTCGCCGGGGTCGGCCCCGCAGCGCCGCGCTGCTGGCGGAGGGCCCGTTTGCGTTCGGGCGTCAGCACGAGGTCGTAGTCGGGCTCGACGGTGTAGATCTGGACAGCCTGGCCGTCGAGCTCCGGGTCGTAGGAACTGGCGGCGTCGGAGGGCTCGGGCCTGTCGCAGCCGACGGCAACCCAGCCGGCCAGGATGATCAGCGAAATCCAAAGCGGTCGCATATCGTACCTCTCAGCCGCCCCGATAGGCGGGGCGATGCGGGTTAGAGTTCGTCTTCTTCAGCCTGGCCGCTGGCATAGACCTCGCCGGGCCTGGCGATGCCCAACAGCGCCAGCGCGTCGCGCTCGACCATGCTGCGCAGCGTCTCCCGCGGTACCGAGGGCAGGTTCGTCCCCTGGGTGACCTCGTGGAGGCGGTATACGCTTTCGATCGCTTCGGCGGCGGTGGAATACGGGAAGTCGCTGCCGAAGAGGATCTTGTCCATCACGTTGAACTGGTGGGCCAGGACCAGGGCGTTGTACGCCTGCCAGGGTCTGCGGATCAATCCGGCGATATCGGCGAAGACCCGGTCGTGCTTGCCGATCAGGGCGATGGCTTCCTCGACCCAGGGATGGCCCAGCGAGGAGATGACAATCGTCATCGTCGGGTAATCCCGGGCGATCTCGTCCCAGAGCAGGGGGCGGGCATATTCCATGCGCCCGTTGGTCGGAAAATGCGTGCCTGTCTGGACGATCAGCGGCGCGTCGGCCTCGGCGGCCAATTCGTAGAGCTTGATCGCCCGGCTGTCGGCGGGGTGGAAGTTCTGTCCGACCGGGCTGATCGTCAGGCAGCGGAATTCCGTGCGGTCCAGCAGTTCTGCCGCTTCGGAGGCGGCGGATTTCTCCGTCGGGTCGACCGCGGCCACGCCGATCATCTTCTCGCTGTGTCGGGCGACGTATTCGGCCACCAGGTCGTTGGGCACGTTGGCCTTGAGGTGGCGGCTGCGCATGGCCAGAACCAGCGAGCGGTCGACGGGCGTGGCGGCCTCGGCGTGTTCGGACGGTCCGGCCGCCAGAGACTCTCTGCCCGACTGGCGCTGCAGGTAGATCTCGGCGTTTTCCCCGAGCTGCTCGACGCGCGACCAAATATGTGTGTGACAGTCTATGATCATGATATTCAGGCCCCGCCGGCAGGTAGGAAAGCCCACCCTGGCGGGGCGTTGTATTCTACGGCCAGACCCGCCCGGAAGCAACGGGCAAGGGGCAATTGCCCCACCCGTCCCCCCGGGATACTGCAAGAGTTGATTGTAAAATAACTTAAAGAATTCAGCTGCCGCTCAGGACAGCTCCGACAGGAAGCGGCTGTAGGCAGGCAGGGCGACGGCAGGGTCTGCGATCTCCGGGTGCCATCTCTTCTCCCACTCGACCGTCAGGTACCCGTCGTAGCCGTTCCGGCCCAGCAGGCGGATCATCGCTTCCAGCGGCACGTCGCCTTCGCCCGGAAGACAGTACGCAAATCCGTCGTCTTTCGGGGCAGAGTCCTTCACGTGGGTATAGCAGATCCACCGGCCCAAGGTGTCCCACGTGGTCTGTGGATCTTCCCCGGCCATGCGGTAGGGGTGGTGCAGATCCCAGCAGACCCCGACGTTCTCGGCCTTGGTCGCCTCCATCAAAGCTGCCACGTCCTCGGCGCGGGTCCAGTCGTCGTGGGTCTCCAGGCAGATCGTCGCCGGGGCGGCGATGGCGGCCATTTCGTCCATCACGCCGGCGGCTTTTCTGGCTGCAATGGGCCTTTCGTCCTGACACTGCCCGCCGAAGACGCGGATGCAGGGCACGTCGAAGCGGCCGCAGAGCGTGGCGTATTCCTTGACTTCCGAGAGCATCTTGGCCGCCGTCCGGGCATCGGGGCTGCACAGGCGGGCCCCGCTGGAAAAGCAGCTGATCACCAGGCCCAGCTCGGCCAGGCGGGCGCGGGTGGCGGGGGCATCGTCGGTGAACTCCGGGCGGATGAACACGCCCATTTTCCCGCCCAGGCCCCGGAAGTCCACCGCGTCGTAGCCATACTCGGCGGCGCGGGTGAGGATCTCGTCCAGCTCCCAGTCCGGACACGCCAATGTGGTAAACGATGTTTTCAAGACGGGCCTTTCGTCAGTCGTTTTCGGGTTCCAGTTCGTCGAGATAGCCGTCCGGCTGGAGCTGGTCGTCGCTGCCCTTGGTGAGCATCTGGATTTTCCGCTCAGCCGCGTCGAGGGTCTTTCGACACTGCTTGACCAGCTCGATGCCTTCTGCGTATCGGGCGATGGATGTTTCCAGCGGCACCTGCCCGGCCTCGATCTCCGCGACGATCTTCTCCAGCTTCTCCAGCGACTGCTCGAAGGAGAGCTTCTTTTCGGCGGTTGATTTGTCTGCTTCGGTCATGGGGGGTTCCTGGTCTCTAGAACAGCGTATCCTGTCGGTCCGGTTGGTCGGATCGGGTTTTTCGTTTCGGCCTGGTCGGTTTCTCTCTCGGCGGCCCCGGCCCGCCTGGCTCGCCCTCGACGCGGCTGGCGAAGGACCCGTCGGCCAGTTCGGTGGTCACTTCCTGGCCCGGCTGGACCTGGGCGAAGCTGCGGAGGATCGCCCCGTCGGGCCCGTGGGTAATCGAGAACCCGCGTTTGAGTACGGCCTTGTGGCTCATCGATTCCAGCTGTCTGCCGATCGCGTCGATCTTCTGCCGGGCCAGATCCAGCCTGCTTTTCGGGTGCAGGGCCAGCAGGCGGCTTTCCAGCTTGGACAGCTCGTCGCCGGCCCGTTTGAGCCGGCCTCCCAGGGCCCAGTTCATTCGCGATCCGGCGGTTTCGAGGCGCCGGCAGGCCCGCTCGGCCAGCAGGGCCGGGTGACAGCCGGCCAGTCGCGACTCCAGCGGGCGGAGCTTTTCTGCCCGTCGGGCGCGGATCTCCAGCACGCCCGAGCGCAGGCGATGGGCCAGCTCGTCGACCTGCTGGGTCTGCCTCCGCAGGCGCGACATCGGGTCGCGGAAGACCGCAGAGCGGCAGATCCCGTCGAGAATCGCCCGCCCGGTCGCGATCGCCTGGTGCATGCAACGGTCCAGGCGCCCGGCCAGAACGTCGATACGCTTGGCGACCTCCGCCGCAGCGGGTACGGCGATCTCCGCTGCGGCCGTCGGCGTCGCCGCCCGTACGTCGGCGACCAGTTCGGCGATTGTCACGTCGACCTCGTGGCCCACGCCGCAGATGATCGGCGTTTTTGCCCGCCAGATCGCCCGCGCGACGACCTCCTCGTTGAACGCCCAGAGATCTTCGAGACTCCCGCCACCGCGGCAGACCAGGATGGTGTCGATCCCGTAGGCCTCGGCTGCGGCGTCCATCGCGTCGATCGCATCGGCGATTTCCTGCCCGGCCGACTCGCCCTGGACCCGCACGCCGACAAGGTACACCTCCAGCCCCGGCCAGCGGCGGCTGAGCGTACGGCGGATGTCGCGGATCGCCGCGCCGGTCGGGGAGGTGATCACGCCCACCCCGCGCGGGTAGGGGCAGAGGGGCTTCTTGTGCTTCGGGTCGAACAGGCCCTGGGCCTGGAGTTTCTCGCGCATCTGGCGGAAGGCCAGCTCCAGCGCCCCGGCCCCCTTGGGTGTCATCGAGCTGACGTACAGCTGCAGCTGCCCGCGATTCTCGAAGACGTCCACCTTGCCCGTGGCTACCACCTCCAGCCCGTCTTCCGGTTCGAAGCGCAGCCGGGAGGCCGATGATCGCCACATCACCGCACAAATCGCCGCCGATGCATCCTTGAGCGTGAAGTACAGGTGACCCGAGCCGGGGCGGCTGTGGTTGCTGATCTCCCCGATCACCTGCACCGAGGCGGGGAACGAATCGGCCAGGGCCTGCTTGATCTGGCCCACCAGCTGCCCCACGCGCAGCGGCGCAGGACCGGCTGCGCTGCCGCCGGTAAACTCCTCCGTCACGTCGTTTCCCACGTCCGGCCCGGTCCTGGGCCCCCGGGCGCGCGACGGGTCGAAAAAGCTCTTGCCTGATCCCATGGTCGCATTCTATCGGCCCGTCGGTCGAATGGCAAAGCCCGCTGCCCCCCGCGGCCGAGAGTTTGAACAAGGTGTGGCACGACCGTCCCGGCCTTGCCGGGGTTCACGCCGCTTCGGCGTAACCCCGCCTGTACCGCCCCCTGGCCGCCGGGGCCCTGCACGGCCGGCACGGCCGTGCCACACCTGCCATTGGTGCCGGGGTTCACGCCGCTTCGGCGTAACCCCGCCTGTC
>JBKHDI010000057.1:0-24920 GCA_046541415.1 Phycisphaerae bacterium
GAATTCACGCGTCATAATTTCACCTGTCTCGCGCCACGTGGAATCCACAAGAGCAAGGAAAGGCAAGCAGCTTCCCATGACCGACAGCACCGCCACCCAGAGCCAATCCCAGAACGCATCCGGCAGCAAAGGCAAACTGCGGATCGGCTTTATCGGCGTCGCCGGCATCGCCGGACAGCAGATCAAGTCCCTCCAGCACCGGGATGACGTCGAGTTCGTCGCCCTGTGCGACATCAACGAAGAGGTCCTGGCCCGGCGGAAGGAAGATTTCAGCTTCCAACAGACCTACACCGACTGGAAGGAGATGCTGCAAAAGGCCGAACTGGACGCCGTCAGCGTCTGCACGCCGAACTTCCTGCATCTGCAGCCGACGCTGGACGCCTTCGCAGCCGGCTGTCACGTGATGGTCGAAAAGCCGCTTGCGATGAACGTCGCCGAGGGCCAGCAGATGGTCGACGCGGCGAAGAAGGCGGGCAAGGAGCTGACCATCGGCTTCCAGCACCGGTTCAACCCGAAGACCCAGCGGATCCGCCGGGCGTTCGAGAACGGCCTGCTGGGCGACATCCTCTATGCCCGCGTCTGGGCGTTGCGGCGGCGTGGGATTCCCAACTGGGGCATGTTCGTGCGGAAGGATCTCCAGGGCGGCGGGCCGATGATCGACATCGGTGTCCACTCGATCGAGATGGCCCACTACGCGATGGGCTCGCCCAGGCCCATAGCCGCCTCGGGCCAGACCTACACCTACCTCGGCGACCAGCCGTCGGACACCGTCGAGTGCTCCTGGAAGGGCTGGGATTACGAGAACTACACCGTCGAAGACCTGGCCACCGGGTACGTCCGCTTCGAGAACGGCGCGACGATGAGTATCGAGGCCAGCTTCGCCGCCCACATCGGCCCGCAGGGCATGGACTTTACGCTGATGGGCACCAAGGGCGGGGCCCAGCAGTCGACCTCGACGATCTACCACGACATGGGCGGCTACATGACCGACTCGACGCCCGTCTGGCTGCCGAACAACGACGCCTTCCGCGTCAAAATGGACTGCTTCGTCGACTGCTGCCTCTACGGCAAGGAAAACCAGGCCCCCGGCGAAGAGGGCCTGATGATCCAGAAGATTCTCGACGCGGTCTACGCTTCGGCTGAATCCGGGCGGGAGGTTCTCATCGATTAGGTGTTGTAGCTTCGACAGGGGCCGCCTGCAGGACCCGGTCTCGGCCAATACAAGAGGCCGGGGCAGGGACGTGAGGAAGTACCACAAGCTGATGAGAATCATCCAACTGACCCCCGGCGCCGGCGACAGCTTCTACTGCGAGAACTGCCTGCGCGACCACGGATCGGTCCGCCAATTGCGGCGGCTGGGGGTGGAGGTTTCGATGGTGCCGCTCTACCTGCCAGCCATCGACGATACGCCCGCCCAGGCAGAGCCGGAAACGCCGATTTTCTTCGGCGGCATTAACGTGTATCTGCAGCAGAAGTCCGGCCTGTTTCGCCACACGCCGCGGTTCATCGACCGACTCTTCGATGCCAAACCCCTCCTGAGGTGGGCAGGGCGGAAGGCGGGCATGACCCGCTCGCGCGACCTGGCCGAGACGATGCTCTCGATGCTCCGCGGCGAGCACGGGCGACAAGTCAAGGAACTCGACCGCCTGATCGACTACCTGGCCGATCAACCCAAGCCCGACGTGGTACACCTGTCCAACGCGCTTCTGACCGGCCTGGCCGGACGCATCCGCGAGAAACTCCAGTGTCGCGTCACCTGCGGGCTGGAGGATGAGGAAGCCTTCGTCGACGCCCTGGAAGAGCCCTACCGCACGAAGGTCTGGGAGATGCTTTCCGACCGCTGCGGGCAGCTGGACGGGATGATCTCCTCCTCGGCGGACTACGGCCGGCGGATGATGCAGCGACTGCAGCTGGACGAAGACCGCTTCACCCACGTTTCCGACGGCGTGGAGATCGAGCAGTACGTCCCGGCCCAGGCCAGCCCGGCCGCGGCGACGATCGGCTTTCTCTCGCAGATGACGCGCGGCAAAGGCCTGGCCGAGCTGGTCGAGGCCTTTCTTACCCTGCGCCGCGAGATGCCCGACCTGCAGCTGCACGTCTGCGGCGGCAAGACGGCCGGGGATGAACCGTACATTCAGGCCGTCCGTCGGCGGATCGACGAGGCGGGCGCGGGGGACGACGTCTGCTTCGTCGACGGGTTCGACTTGCCGTCCAAGCGGGAGTTCCTCTCGAAGCTGACAGTGCTCTCGGTCCCGACGCTGAGGCCGGAGGCTTCGGCGCTGTACGCGCTGGAAGCGCTGGCCGCCGCCGTCCCGCTCGTACTGCCAGAGCACGGGGTGAACATCGAGATCGCCGCAGCCGCCGGTGGGATCGACTTGGTGACGCCCAACGACCCGGCCGCCCTGGTCGACGGTCTAAGGCGCATGCTGACCGACACGGCTCGTCGTGACCAGTTGGCCCGGGCGGGTGCAGCCGGCGCAGCTGATTACTTCAACATCGAGGCCCATGGCGATAGAATGCTCCAGGCCTTTACGCAATATCTGACAGCGTGAAAGGAAGCACATGGCGATCCTTCAGTTGCAGGACGTGACCAAGCAATACCCGGGCCCCGAGGGACAACCGGGGCCCAAGGTCCTCGACAAGCTCAACTGGCAGGTCGAGCCCGGCCAGGCCGTTGCGGTCACCGGGCCGTCCGGCTCGGGCAAGACGACGCTGCTGAACATCATCGGCGCCCTGGACAACCCGACCGCCGGACGCGTGACGCTCGACGGCGAGGACCTCTCGAACCACGACGAGAAACAGCTGGCCGAGATCCGCAACCGCAAGATCGGCTTCATCTTCCAGCTCCACCATCTCCTGCCCCAGTGCACCGTCCTGGAGAATGTGCTGGTCCCCACGCTGCCGGGCGGAAGGGATATGCGCAGCGGCGCCGCTGACCGCGGCCGGGAGTTGCTGGACCGCGTGGGCCTGGCAGAGTTCGTTGACAAAAAGCCCGGCCAGCTTTCCGGCGGGCAGATGCAGCGGGTCGCGGTGGTCCGTGCGCTGATCAATCAGCCTGCGTTGTTGCTGGCCGACGAACCGACCGGCTCGCTGGATCGCTCCTCCAGCGACAACCTGACCGAGCTGCTTCTGGAGCTCAATGCCGAGCGGCAGTTGACGCTGGTAGTCGTCACGCACGCCGAACACCTGGCTGAGCGGATGCAGGAACGCTTCGACCTGCTGGATGGGAAGCTGACCGAAAGGACGGCGTCGGCATGACTCGGGCCAAGCTGGTCTTCCGCAGCCTGAACCATTACTGGCGGGCGCATCTGGGCGTGCTGCTGGGTACGGCGATCGCCACGGCCGTGCTGGTCGGCGCCTTGGCCGTGGGAGATTCCGTCCGCTACACGCTGCGTAAGATCGCCCTGGACCGCCTGGGCGACGCCGCCGCGGCCGTGGCGCCCCAGGGACGGTTCTTCCGGGCCGAACTGGGCGACGTGCTCGGCGAGCAGGTCGACGCCCCAACCGCGGCGGTTATCCAGGTCGAGGGCCTGCTTCGCAGCGGGCCGACCGGAGCCCGGAGCTCCGGCGTGCAGGCCTCGGGGGTGCAGGTCTACGGTGTGGACGAGACCTTCTGGAAGCTCGCCCCGGCCGGCGGTCCACCTGCGGCCGACTGGGCCGACGGAATCGTGCTGAATCCCCAACTGGCCGAAACACTGGACGCCGAGGTCGGCGATGAACTGAACCTGTACGTCGCCAAGCCCTCGGCCCTGCCGCGTGACGCGCCGCTGGCGCGGGATGACGACCTGGTCGAGTCGATCGCCAACCTGAAGGTCACGGCCATCGCCTCTGTCGAGCAGTTCGGGCGATTCAGCCTGCGGGCCAACCAGGTCGCCCCGCAGGTCGCGTTCCTGCCGCGAGATGTCTTGGCCGGGCCGATTGAACAGCAGGGCCTGGCCAACCTCCTCCTGATCGGCGGGCCGGATACACAGGATCGCGACGCAGCGGCCGCACGGGCCGAGCAGGCCGCTAAAGCCCTGGCCGATTCGTGGCAGCTGGAAGATGTCGCCCTGCAGCTGCATCCACTGGATGAGCGGCGATTCTCGGTGCGGACCAGCCGGGTGTTTCTCGATACCCCCTTGGTCGACGCAGCCCTGGAGGTCGACGGGAACGCCTACCCCGTGCTGACCTACTTCGTCAACGCCCTGGCCGCGGGCGACAAGGCTACGCCGTATTCGATGGTCGCCGCGATGAATCCGCCAGCCCGGCCGATCCCAGGCAAACCCGCCACCGCGAAACAGACGCTGCCAACCGGGATGAAAGACGACCAGATCGTAATCACCCAATGGCTGGCCGACGACCTGGGCATCGGCGTCCGGGACACGCTGACGCTGCGGTATTATGTGGTCGGGCCCCGTCGGACGTTGACCGAGGCGTCGCGCGACTTCCAGGTGGTCAAGGTGGTCGGCATGGATTCACCCGCCATCGACCGGACCCTCATGCCGGATTTCCCCGGCCTCGACGCAGCCAACTGTCGCGATTGGGAGCCGGGCATCCCCATCGACACCCGCAAGATCCGCGACAAGGACGAGGACTACTGGGACACCTACCGCGGGACGCCCAAGGCGTTTGTAACCCTGGCCGCAGGACGCGAGATGTGGGCCAATCGCTACGGCGAGACGACAGAGGTGCGTTTCCCCGCCGGGTACACCGAGGATGAACTGGCCGCGAAGATCCGCTCGCAGATCGACCCGTCGGTGGTGGGCCTGGCGGTCCTGCCCGTCCGGGCCGATGCACTGGATGCGGCCTCTGAGTCTCTGGACTTCGGGCAGCTGTTCATCGGTTTCTCGTTTTTCCTGATCGTCGCGGCTGTGCTGCTGGCGGCCCTTCTGTTTGTCTTCGGCGTCCAGCAGCGGACCAGCCAGGTCGGCACGCTTCTGGCGTTGGGCTACAAGCCCGCCCAGGTGCGTCGGCTGCTGACGGGCGAGGGTTTGATCGTCGCGGTGGCCGGGGCTGTCATCGGCGCTCCGCTGGGGCTGCTCTACACGCGGGGCATGCTCTGGGGGCTGGCGACGGCCTGGTCCGATGCCGTGCCGTCCTCGCAGATCGCTTTTCACGCTGCGCCGACGACGGTGGCCATCGGGGCGGCCACTTCGGTGGTCGTGGCGGTCTTCGCGATGTGGCTGACGTTGATCCGCCTGTCGCGCAGGCCCGTGCGTCAGCTCCAGGCGGCCGGGACGACCGGGCGGATCGAGTCGCCCCTCGAGCGCCGTCGCTGGGTCGGGCCTGTGGGGCTGGTGCTGACCGCCGGGGCCGCAATCGCCGCCCTGTTGCTGCGCAACTGGCAGGGCAAGGCCGCGGCAGGGGCGTTTTTCGGCGTTGGCGCGGCGATGCTGCTGGGCACGATCTTCCTGTCCTACGCGCTGCTGAGCCGCCTGGCCGGGTGGGGCCGGGCCGAAGGACTGACCCTGGCTGGGCTGGGCGTCCGCTCGACCGCCCGCCGACGGGGACGATCCGTCGCGACATTGTCCCTGCTGGCCTGCGGGGCGTTTCTGGTCGTCGCCGTGGCCGCCAATCGGCAGGACCCCCTGGCCGGGACGGAGCAAGCCTCCTCCGGAACCGGCGGCTATACCTGGTTCGCCGAGTTGTCCACGCCCGTAGTCCACGACTTGTCGTCAATCGAGGGCCAGGAGAAACTGAAGCTCGAACCGGACGAACTGCAAGGTGTCGACTTCGTCCAGATCCGCGTCAAACCCGGCGACGACGCCAGCTGCATGAACCTCAACCGGGCCCAACAGCCGCAACTGCTCGGGCTCGATCCGGGCGACTTCGACCGCCAAGATGCCTTCACCTTCACCGAATCGCAGGCGTCCGAACCGACGGCCGAGGACGCCTGGACCGCTGCACTGAACACGCAGACCCCGCCCGACGTCACCCCTGCCGTCGGGGACGTCGCCACGATCGTCTGGGGTCTGGGCAAGGGCGTTGGCGATGAGCTGGAGTACGTCGACGAGTTCGGCCTGCCGTTTAAAGTCCGCATCGTCGGCACGATCCGCAACTCGATCTTCCAGGGCTCGCTGCTGGTCTCGGAAGACGAGTTCGTCCGCCGCTACCCGTCGGTTTCGGGCTATCCGCTGATGCTGATCGACGTCCCGGCCGGTCGGGAGGAGGACGTCGAAGAGGAGTTGCGTTTCGGTCTGGAAGACTACGGCCTGCAGCTGACCAGCGCCCCGCGGCGGCTGGCGGCATTTTCGCAGGTCGAGCAGGCGTACCTTTCGATCTTCGGCGTTGTGGGGGGGCTGGGGCTGCTGCTGGGCAGCTGCGCGATGGGCGTGGTGGTCCTGCGGAACATCCTAGAGCGGCGCGGCGAGCTGGGCGTGATGCGGGCGGTCGGCTTCTCGGTCGCCCAACTGCGGTGGATGGTCCTGGCTGAGCACTGGGCCCTGCTGGGCCTGGGTCTGGCGGCGGGTGTGGTTTCCGGTTGGGTGGCCGTGCTGCCGGCGCTGCTGACGCCCGGGGCCGACGTGCCGGTTCTCACGCTGGTATGGGTGCTGACCGGCGTGGTGGTCTCCGGGGCGATCTGGGTTCTGTTGGCCGCCCTGGCCGGACTTCGCGGCGGGATGCTCCAGGCTATCCGCGGCGAGTGACATTTGCTGGTTTAGCGCGGTCCGATCTGCTACGATCGGTGTTCCTGATTGGGGCCACCATCCAGCCGTCCGCCTCCGCGACCTGCGGCTCGGCCGGATCCCCGGCGGTTGCTGTCAACCGGGACCCCAGCAGAACCATGATGCACACCTGGAAATCATTCCTGATCACCCTGATAGTGGTCTTGGCGATCGGCGCAGCCGCTCTGGCCGGGATGTACTACTTCGACGACCCGGGCCAGCTCTCGCCGCGGGTCGACGTCGACTATGCCTACCAGATCCCCGAAGGCCAGGGCCCCGGCCCCGGCCAGAGCGTGATAGCGCCCGGGCCCGGCCAGCCGGCCGATGATTCCTGGGGAACCTGGCCCGCCTTCCGTGGTCCGGAATACGACCTGGTCAGCCGCGAGGGGATCGAACTGGCCGAGAACTGGGGCGAGTCCGGCCCGCCGGTGCTCTGGACCCGCACCGTCGGCGAAGGCTACGGCTCGCCGGCGGCCTATGGCGGAAAGCTGTACCTGCTGGATTACGACGCCGAAAAGGAAGGCGACGTGCTGCGTTGCATGAGCCTGGCCGACGGCCGCGACATCTGGACGCACTTCTACCCCGCCCAGACGCCCGGCAACCACGGCGTGACGCGATCGGTCCCGGCGGTGACCGACAAGTACGTCGTATCGATCAGCCCCAAGTGCTTCGTCCTCTGCGTCCGGGCCGATACGGGCGAGTATCTGTGGCACAAGAGCCTCCTTTCCGAGTACGGCAGCGAGCTGCCCGAGTGGTATTCCGCCCAGTGTCCGATCATCGACGACGGCAAGGTGATTCTCGCCCCGGCCGGGGAGAAGATGATGGTCGCCGTCGACTGCGAGACCGGCGAAACTGTCTGGGAGACGCCTAACCCACGCCGCTGGAAGATGACTCACGCCTCGATTACCCCTATGAGATTTGCGGGCAAGAAGATGTACGTGTACCCGGCCTCGGGGGGCGTGGTGGGCGTCTCGGCCGAGACAGGCGAGATCCTCTGGGAGCACCCGGGCTGGATCGTCCCGACGGCGAATATCATCTGCCCCGTCATCGTCGGCGAGGACAAAATCTTCCTGACAGGCGGCTACGGGGCCGGCAGCCGGATGATCCAGCTGGTCGAAGATGACGACGGCTCGATCCGCGCCCGCGAAGTCTACAGCCTCTCGCCGCGACAGTTCTCGACCTACCAGCAGACGCCGATTTTCTACAAGGGCTTCATCTATGGCGTGCTGACCAAGACCGCCGGGACCAACCGTGAACAGCTGGCCTGCATGAAGCCCGACGGCACGATCGTCTGGACCAGCGGCCCGAAGCACCGATTCGGCTGGGGGCCCTGGGTGATCGCCAACGAGAAGATCTTCACGATGGACGACCACGGCCTTTTGACCATGGCGGCCGCCAACCCGGGCGGCTTCCAGATCCTCGACCAGGTCAACCCCTTCGGCCCCGACGGGGCCCACGAGGCGTGGGGCCCGCTTACGATCATCGGGGGGCGCATGATCTGCCGCGACCTGACCACCATGGTCTGCATCGACCTGCGGAACAGCAGCCAGTAACCCACCGAGCGCCACCCATGAGCTTCGTACGAAAAAAGACCGCCGCTTCTGCTACCAAGATCATCGCGTTTCACGTGGTGGCCGTGGCGATCATCGTCGCGGTCATCATCGTGGCTGCGATGGACATGTCCGGAACCAAGCAGGCCGTGCCCGACCCTACGCGCGACATCCCCGTCGAGCTGCGTCTCTGGCAGGCCTCCGCGCCGGTCGCCCTGGCCGACGCCGAAGCGACAGGACTGGCGATCGCCGACGGCAAGGCCTATGTCGTATCCGCCGACCGGCTGGACGTGTACGACCTGACCGGCGCGAAGCTGACAAGCTGGCCGCTGGACAAGCCCGCCCGGCGCATTGCCGCGGGGCCCGATGGCCGGCTCTTCGTGAACCACGATATGTCCCTCAGCGTGATCAACCCCAAGACGGGCCAGACGCTGGAGACCTGGCCGACGGGCATCGGCGACGGGGAGCTGATCTCCGTGGCCGTCAGCGGGCAGAACGTCTACGCGTCTGACTATCCCAGCCGGTCGGTTGTCGTCTGGGACCTGCAGGGCAATCGGCTGCGGACGTTCGACGGCAAGACGATGGGGGGGACGGGCTTCAAGCTGCCCAGCCGCAATTTCCCCCTGGCCGTGGGGCCCGAAGGACTGCTCCGGGCGGCCAACCCGGGCGAGCTGCGGGTCGAGGCCTACGGGCCTGACGGGCAGCGGAAGTTCACCTGGGGCCGGGCCGGCGAAGATGTCACCGGCTTCTGTGGCTGCTGCAATCCGGTGGCCATGGCGATCTTCCCCGACGGGCGGGTTGTAACAGCAGAGAAGGCCCTTCCGACCGTGAAGGTCTTTACCGATCGCCAGGACGGCACGCTGGCCAGCGTCGTCGCCGGGCCCGATGCGTTCGGTCCTCACATGCCCGCCGACGTGGCAATCGACCCGTCCGGGCGGGTCTGGGTGCTCGTGCCGGGCAAACAGCAGATCCAGATCTACCAGAAGCAACCTCAACAGGAGTCGGGCGATGACGTCGCGGAATGACAGCAACCGGAAGATGACCCGCCGGGCCTGGTTGGCCCGGGCAGGGCGAATGGGCATCGGCGCCGGCCTGGCCGCAATTGCCGCCACCGCCCTGGGCCGGCGAGGCCGAGAGGGAACCACCGACCAGGGCTGTGACCCAGCCACCTGCGACGGCTGCGGGATCGAGAAGACCTGCAACCTGCCCGCCGCCGAGACCTACCGCAAGACCAGGAGCCTCTGAGCATGGCTGAAGACAAACCCGACCAGATCTCGCGCAGAAGCGTGCTCCGCGGTGCTGCCTTCGGAGGCGGCCTGCTGGCTGTCGGCGGCGTCGGCGGGGCCCTTGTCACCAGCGCCACCCGCGATGACTACGTCTGGCAGATCAATCCGCACAAGTGCATCGAATGCGGAAACTGTGCGAACTACTGCGTGCTGGAGACCTCCGCCGTTAAGGCGGTCCACGCCTTCTCCATGTGTGGCCGCTGCAAGATGTGCACCGGCTATTACGTCCAGCAGCCCGGCTCGGAAGCCAACGCCGGCGCCGAGTTCCAGCTTTGCCCGACCCACGCGATCGAGCGCCAGCCCATCGAGCATACCAACAACCAGTTCTTCGAGTACCAGATCGACGAAGACCTCTGCATCGGGTGCGGCAAGTGCGTAAAGGGCTGCAAGACCCAGAACGGCTCGCTTTACCTGCAGGTCAAGCACGACTGCTGCGTCGACTGCAACGAATGCGCGATCGCCGCCGCCTGCCCGGGCGAGGCGTTCGTCCGCGTCCCGGCCTCGACTCCGTACTTCGACAAGGCCGCCGGCCTGTGGGTTCACAGCTTCTCGACCGACGAGGGGCAGAAGTGAGAAGACAAACCGCTGTACTGTCCCTGTTGCTGGCGCTTCTGGCCGGCCCGGTCGCTGCCCAGCAGACCGTCACCATCCCCGACCTGCCCGAGGGTTACCAGACGCCGTCTTCGCCGGCGCCTGCCCCGCGCGGCTGGCAGCTGGACGTGCTGGACGTAAGCGTTCTGGCCGCTGCGCTGATCATCGCAGCCGTGCTGATTCTCAAAGTCCGGCGCCGCTGGCCGATCTTCGTGCTCATGCTTCTGTCGCTGGCGTACTTCGGATTCTGGCGATGGGGATGTGTCTGTCCGATCGGGGCGATCCAGAACGTCTCCCAGGCCGGGGCCGATACCAACTACGCGGTCCCGCTGGTGGTGGCTGCATTCTTCATCCTGCCGATTCTCGCCTCGCTGTTCTGGGGTCGGAACTTCTGCGCGGCCGTCTGCCCGCTGGGCGCGGTCCAGGACGTCGTAGGCGTAGCGCCCCAGCGCATCCCGCGTTGGGTCGAGCACGCGTTGGGGATGCTTGCCTGGCTGTACCTGGTCGTCGCGGTGCTGATGGCAGCGACCGGGGCGGCCTACCTGATCTGCCGCTACGACCCGTTCGTGGGGATCTTCCGCCTGGCAGCCAGCTGGCAGATGCTCGTGCTGATCGGCTGCTTCCTGGCGATCGGGATCTTCATCGCCCGCCCGTACTGCCGCTTCCTCTGCCCATTGGGTGCGATCTTCCGGGTCACCAGTTCCTGCTCGGCCAATCACGCAAAGGTCACGCCCGACGAATGCATCGAGTGTCGCCTCTGCGAAGATTCCTGCCCGTACAATGCGATTCTCCCGGCCACGCCGTCAACCGCCGACCACAGCCGCCAGGCGGGACGCAAGCGCCTGCTGGGGTCGCTGCTGGCCCTGCCGCTGCTGGTCGGTCTGGGCGGATGGGTCGGCTACGAGGCCAGCGGACTGGCCGCCCGGATGCACCCGACGGTCCGCCTGGCCCGACAGGTCCGCAGCGAACAGTTGATTGCCGAAGCCAAGGCCACCGCACCGATCGGACAGATCGACGCGTCCAAGGCGTTCTGGAACTCCCAGCGGACCACCGAGGAACTCTACGCCGCCGCCGTGACCATCCAGGACCGCTACGAGTGGGCCACCGCCCTGGCTGGGGCAATTTTCGGCCTGATCGTTGGCCTGAAGCTCATCAGCCTTTGCGTCCACCGCCGGCGCGAGAAGTGGCAGCCCGACCGGGCGATCTGCCTCTCCTGCGGCCGATGCTTCGCCGCCTGCCCCATCGAACGGCAACGCCGCGGCGAAATCCCAGCCGAACAGGTCGAGAAAATCGCCGCCGAGTCGGGCCGCAACCAGGAGGCCAAGGCATGATCGACCGACAGAACATCCGATCCCTCTGCCTGGGAACTGCCGTCGGCGCACTGTTGATCCTGGCCACAGCGGCCGGACTGATGTTCCACCACTACACCGAATACCAATCTATCTTCACCGTCGCCGAAGCCAAGGACAGCGAGCTGATCTACCGCGATGAACGCTTGGCCGGACAGGTCTATTTCTCGCCGGAGATCAATCGCATCCGGTCCGAGCTCAAGTCCCGCCCGGGCGACACGGAACTTCGGGAGAAGGCCCGGCAGATCGAACTGCAGCAACGCAGGCGTTACCTGACGCTCAAGAACCGCCTGGAGTGGGGGGGCTGGATCCTGCTGGCCTCGGGCATTGTCGCCATTGTCGGCGGCTTGGGGGCGGTGTTGATCCAACCCTATCGCCCGGAGATCCGTTCGGGCCAGGAGCCCGAGGCCGTGCTGGGCCTCTTCTCGGGACGAAGCCTGATCGTCGTGTCCCTGCTGGTCATCGCGGTGATCGCCGCAGCCGGGTATGCGGGCTTGAAGTTCGGACCGGCCGTGACCTCCCAACGCCTCGGGCTGATCAAAGCCCCCCTGGCACCGATCCCAGCCTACACCCGCAGCGACCCGCAGCCTGCCTGGCCTCGGTTCCAGGGCGAACACGGCGGCGGCCTGACGAGGGCAAAGAACCTGCCCGTCGAGTGGTCCTTCGTGGGCAACAAGAACATCCGCTGGCAGGTCGAGCTGGATTTGCCCGCCGCTGGAAGCCCGGTGGTAAGCGGCAACCGCGTGGTCTGCATCGGCGCCAATGGCGCCGAGCAGAAGATCTACTGCTTCGATACCGACTCCGGACGCAAGGCCTGGGAGCAGACGGTTACCACCCCGGCCAGCAAAGACGCCCAGCTGGAACTCTACGACGACGAGCGCTACGGGGCGGGCATGTTCGCCGCCTCGACCCCGGCCACCGACGGCGAACGGATCTGCGTGATCTTTCCATCCGGCGACATCGCGGCCTACGACTTCGCGGGCAAGCAACTGTGGATTCGCAACATCGGGCCCATCGACATCCAGTACGGCTATGCCTCCTCGCTGGCGATCCACGAAGGCAGGCTGGCGATCCAGATCGACCGCGGCATGGGCGAAGAAAACCTGTCGAGGCTGCTGCTGCTGGACGTCAAGGACGGCAGCACGCTGGCCGAGGTCGAGCGTCCCGGCGCTGCCGGGTCCTGGGCATCGCCGATTGTCGTGCCCGCTCCCGGCGGCCCGCAGATCATAGGCCAGGGCAACGAGATAGCCATCGCTCATGACGCGGCGACGGGCAAGGAGCTCTGGCGGTACCCCATAGGCACCGGCGACCAGGCCCCCTCGCCGATCTGGACGGGCAAACACGTGGTGCTGACCGAGAACTATGGGCGCAGCGTGGCGATCGACCCGACCGGCCGGGGCGACCTGGACGGCTCGGACAAGGTCGCCTGGACGATCGAAGAAGGCAACGGATCGATCCCCACGCCGGCGACTGACGGGCGGATCATCGTCCAGCAGGACGGCACGGGGTACACGACCATCCGCAACGCCGCCGACGGCGAACAGATGGCCCTGGTCGAACTGCAGGGCGACTGCGACCCCAGTCCGGTCATCGCAGGCGATCGCGTGTACCAGTTCACCACGGGGGGCAAGTGTTTCGTCGTCCAGTTGGCCGAGCAGCCCAGCGTGATCGCCGAGAACCTCTTAACCGGCGACAGCGACGACAAGATGCTGTCCAGCCCGGCCTTTGAAGACGGGCGGATCTACGTCCGAACCCTGAAAACCCTTACCTGCATCGGTGAGTCGAAATGACCGACCTGGACCTCACTGCCGTCGACCGCATCGTCTCGACGATCGGGACCGGACCGGAGAACTGCATCCCGTTGCTCCAGGCCGTCCAGGACGAGTTCGGCTACCTGCCCGAAGCGGCGATCCGGCGCATCTGCGAACTGACCGAGATCACCCCCGCCCAGATCACCGGCGTGGCGACCTTCTACTCCCAGTTCCGCCACGAGCCGGTGGGCAAGCATCGGGTGAAGGTCTGTCACGGCACGGCCTGTCATGTCAAGGGTGCCCCGGGGGTGACCGACGCGGTCCGCAAGCACCTGGAGATTCCCGACGAGGGCGACACCGACGCCGACGGCCTCTTTACCGTCGAGAAGGTCGCCTGCCTGGGCTGCTGCTCGCTGGCACCGGCTGTGCAGATCGACGATGTCATCTATGGCTACATCGGCCCGGACAACGTCGGCGAGATGATCAAGGACTTCCTCGCCCAGCAGGGCAAGAAGGACAGGCAGAAGAAGCTCTCGACCTCCGGACATAAGCAGGGCGAGATTCTCGTCGGATTGGGCAGTTGCGGCATCGCACAGGGGGCCGGCAAGGTCGACCAGGCCGTCCGGACCGAACTGGCCGACCTGGGCGCCAACGTCTCGGTCAAGGGCGTCGGCTGCGTGGGAATGTGTCACCAGACCCCGCTGGTGGAGGTGGTCAAGCCCGACGGCCTGCGCAAGCTCTATGCCCGGGTCAAGCCCGACGACGCCCGGGAGATCGTCCGCACGCACTTCAAGCCCCGTGGCCTGTGGCGCAAGGTCAGCCTGGCCGCCCGGTCGGCAGTCGACAAGCTGCTGACCGACGAGGCCTGGATTCCCGTCCATCGCTACGAAGTCAACAAACGGGATCCGCAGGTCCAGGCCTTCCTGAACCCGCAGAGACACGTGGCTACCGAAAACTGCGGGCAGATCGACCCAAGCGACCTGGACGAATACCTTTCCCTCGGGGGCTTTGTCGCGCTGGACAAGGCCCGGTCGCTGTCGCCTGAGCAGGTCATCGAACAGATCACCGCCTCGGGTCTGCGAGGCAGGGGCGGGGCGGGCTTCCCGACGGGAATGAAGTGGTCCCACGTCCGGGCCGAGCCGGCCGGGCAGAAGTACGTCGTCTGCAACTGCGACGAGGGCGACCCCGGGGCCTTCATGGACCGGATGCTGCTGGAGTCGTACCCCTACCGCGTTCTGGAGGGCATGGCCATCGCCGCCCGGGCCGTCGGGGCCGAGGCGGGCGTGTTCTACATCCGGGCCGAGTACCCCCTGGCCGTGGCGCGGATGACCGAGGCGATCGACATCGCCGTGGCCCGTGGTCTTCTGGGCGAGTTCCAGGTGAGCATCATGGAAGGAGCAGGGGCGTTCGTCTGCGGCGAGGAGACGGCCCTGCTGGAGTCGATCATGGGTCGGCGCGGCATGCCGCGTCTCCGCCCGCCGTATCCGTCGAAGTTCGGCTTGTGGGGCAAGCCCACACTGGTCAACAACGCCGAGACGTTGACGGTCGTGCCCTGGATCATCCGCAACGGACCCGAGGCCTTCGCGGCGATGGGTACCCAGAGATCGAAAGGCACGAAGGTCTTCGCATTGGCGGGCAAGATCAACCACGGCGGGCTGATCGAAGTGCCCATGGGCGTCACGCTCCGCCAGATCGTCGACCAGGTCGGCGGCGGGGTCCAGGACGGGAAAAAGCTTAAGGCGGTCCAGGTCGGCGGGCCCTCGGGCGGGTGCGTTCCGGCCCGCCTGGCCGACACGCCGGTGGACTACGAGGCCCTGACCCGGTGCGGTGCGATCATGGGCTCGGGCGGGCTGGTCGTTCTCGATGAGACGGACTGCATGGTCGAGATCGCCCGGTACTTCCTGGAGTTCACGCAGGATGAATCGTGCGGCAAGTGCACGTTCTGCCGCGTGGGCACCAAGCACATGCTCTCGATCCTGACGCGCCTCTGCGAAGGCAAGGGCAGAAACGGCGACATCGAACAACTGGAAGAGCTGGCCGACCAGATCGTCGCCGGCAGCCTGTGCGCGTTGGGCGGCACGGCGCCGAACCCGGTGCTCTCGACGCTGCACCATTTCCGGGACGAGTACGAGGCCCACATCGAGGGGCGCTGCCCGGCCGGCAGCTGCAAAGAGCTGATCCGCTTCCAGATCAACGACGACTGCATCGGCTGTGCCAAGTGCGCCCGGGCCTGCCCGACCGACGCGATCGCGCCCAGGCCCTACGAACGACACGAGATCGACCAGGACGAGTGCATTCGCTGCGGCGGCTGCAGGGATGTCTGCCCCGTCGACGCCGTCGAGATTCACTGAGACGAATGAGATTCCATGCCCAAGCTGATCATCGACAACCAGAATGTTGAAGTCCCCGAGGGGGCGACGATCCTCGACGCTGCCCGCAAACTGGGCATCGAGATCCCCACGCTCTGCTGTCGCGACGGGCAGAAGCCCAACACGACCTGCATGGTCTGCCTGGTCCGCCTGACCGGCTCGGGCAAGCTGATTCCGTCCTGCGCGGCCCCGGCGGTGGACGGCATGGTCATCGAATCGGAAACCGAAGAAGTCCACGAGGCCCGCAAGACCGCCCTGGAACTGCTGCTCTCGGACCACCTGGGCGACTGTCAGGCGCCCTGCCACGGGATCTGCCCGGCCGGGATGAACATCCCCCTGATGATCCGCCAGATTCAGCGGAGGCAGCTGGCCGAGGCGATCCGCACCGTAAAGGCCGACATCGCCATCCCTGCCGTCCTCGGGCGGATCTGTCCCGAGATCTGCGAGCGAGGCTGTCGGCGGGGCCAGGATGATAAGCCCGTTTCGATCTGCCTGCTGAAGCGCTACGTCGCCGACGTGGACCTGGCCTCGGGCGATCCGTATACGCCCCCGGTTGGGGTCCAGAGTTCCAGGAGCGTGGCGATCGTCGGTGCCGGACCGGCCGGCCTGGCCGCGGCCTACTACCTTCGACAGTTCGGTCATTCTGTTACGATCTTCGATGACCACGACCAGCCCGGCGGGGCGCTGCGGTACGGCATCGAGCGCGAGAAGCTGCCGATCGACGTGCTGGAGGCCGAGATTGCGACGCTGGAGAGGCTCGGGTGGAAGTTCCGGGGCAATACGCGTATCGACTCGGCCGGGGCGCTGGACCAACTGGCCGATGAGTTCGACGCGGTTTTTCTGGGCGTCGGCGAGATGGCCGAAGCGGCCGCCAGGAGTCTGGGCCTGGAGCACACCGGACGCGGGCTGCAGGTCGACCGCCAGACCCTGCAGACCAGCCGCCCGGGCGTCTGGGCAGGCGGCGACGCAGTGCGCCCGAACCGCAAGGCAGTCATGGCTGCCGGCGACGGCAAGACGGCTGCGGTCGCAATCGACCAGTGCCTTCGCGGCGTCGAGATTACCGGCCGACCGAAACGGTTCAGCGTCCACATCGGGCGCCTGGCCGAGGGAGAGGCCGCCGAATTCTCCGCCGAAGCTGCCGACGCACCGCGCCAGGAGCTGGACAGCAAGACCGGGCCGGGCTTTACCGACGACCAGGCCCGCCTCGAAGCCGCACGCTGCCTCCACTGCGATTGTCGAAAGCCCCAGTCCTGCCGTCTGCGCCAACTGGCCGAGCAGATGGGTGCCTCTGCCGCCCGCCTCGGGCAGGACCGACGCCGGTTCATCCAGGCCCGCGAGGGACGGCTGATCCACGAACGCGGCAAGTGCATCTCCTGCGGGATTTGCATCCAGGTCGCCGGCGAGCACGGCGAGCAACTCGGGCTGACCTTCACCGGACGGGGCTACTCATCGGGTGTGGGGGCCGGCTTCGGCAGACCTATGCTCGATGGCCTGGCCAACTCCGCCGACCAGGCCGTCGCCGCCTGTCCGACCGGGGCGCTGGCCTGGCAGGACATGGAGGAAGCCTCCCCGCAAAGCTGAACAGCTGTTTCATGCCGAACATGGCAGTCTTTTGTGCCAAATCGCTTTGCTCTTCGAACTGGTGTTGATATAATCAAGTAACCAGAACGCATTTCTGCCGCCTGCGACGCCACGTCAAAAAGAAAGAACCGTCCGAAGAGAAGGAGATTGGTCATGGTCCGCGTTTCCCGCGCCAGGTCCGGCTTTACGCTGATTGAGCTTCTCGTTGTCATTGCGATCATCGCGCTGCTGGTTTCGATTCTCCTGCCCTCGATCCGCCAGGCCAAAGACCTGGCCAATACCGTCAGCTGTAACGCCAATCTCAGCTCGATGGGGCGAGGTCTGTTGCGTTATGGCCACGACTGGAACGGCGTGAACGTCCCAGGTCAGCTGCGCAGCGGATTCAAGTACTCCAACGGCTGGGCGGCGATCCTCACCGCCGGCGAGTACGTCGACTCGCCCAAGTCCAGTGATCCGGACAAGGTCGCCTATGGCCCGAACCACTTCCGTTGCCCGGCCGGCATTGAGGAGAAGGGGCCCGTCTGGGGCGAGGGCTTCCCGGAAGACGAGAAGAGCCCCGAATACCACAAGTACACCGTCTGGTCGTACGAGGACGACGATACCGACAAGTTCTACGTCCACAACTGGTACGGGCTGAACATGGAGACCTGGCAGGTCGGCCAGACGCCATACCGCTACCTGGACGCGGGCGACCGCCTGTACAAGCTCGAGGAGATCAAGCAGGCATCGGCCCTGGTCGCTGTCTTCGACGGGCTGTTCTCGTACTCGGCCTTCTGGCAGCGGATCTCCGGACGACACGATTCGAAAAGCAAGACGAATCTCCTCTTCCTCGACGGTCACAGCGAGACGTTCCAGCGGGCGGACCTGCCCTTCCGCTCGAACCGGACTTCCCTGTCGTCCTTCCGCGACAGTGACCCCTATCCGTATTGGCGCGTGGGCCTGGCCGGGATGAAGGAATTCGGCGCGGGAGACTGACCAGCGGCCGAATCAGCCGAAGCGGACCCAGATACACCCCAGCGGCCGGTCGAGCAAAACGCTCGCCCGGCCGTTTTGTATCGCGCAGCTGCCGTCGCCGAACAGTACCTGGCAGGTCGCGTCGCCCTCCAGGCCCGGCAGGTCGAGCGTTTCTCTCTGCGGCCCCAGTTGGCGGAAGAGCAGCAGGTACCCCGATTCGGGCCCGGTATAGCTGACAAAGCCGGTCCAGCCCGTTCCGTCGGGCACGTGTCCGAGAGGAAGGATCGTGCCCGCCTGCATGTCCCGGCGATGCTCCTTCCAGAGCGCAGCCAGCCTGGCGACGCGTCGGACGACCTGCTCATCCAGCCCCGAACATTCCAGCCACCCCAATGGCGAGGCCATCAACGTGGTCGCAAGGAGCGACTCGATCGGCCAGGCCGACGGGGCCAGCGGATCATCCCGGTACAGATCGGTCCACCGGGCGGGGTTGAGCCATTCGATCTGCAACCGCGTCGGGTCGACCCACTCGGCCAGCTGCCAGAGGTTCCGCAGCGTGTGGTGGGGCCAGTACTTGTGGAAGTCTGTGTAGCGGTTCTCCAGGAAGATCGGCCCGGCCTGGATGAACCCGAAATACCCGCCGCGTCGCTGGGCGGTGGCATCGAGGTCAAAGGCGACCTTCCCCTCCGTGCCGCGCAGCACGGCCTCGAACATCGCGTGCATCCGCTCCAGGCCCACCGCTGAGCGGATGTTTATCCCATCGATCTTGAAGTGTTTCACGCCGTAGCGCCGGTGCAGGCCGATGAGAATCTCCGCATCGGTGCGGTATTGGGCGAAGTCGTCGGAGGAATCCGGTGCGAACCACAGCCCCAGGTCCACGCCCAGTTCCTGGCCCAGTTCCACCAGCGGCTCCAGCCCGTTGGGCAGGCGTTGGGGATGGGGCGTCCAGAAGTCTGCATCGGCCGCGTAGAAGCCTTCCCAGACCCCACCGGCAGCGGCGTTGACCGAGTTGCTCGTCGTTCCCTTCTGCCACCCATCGTCGATCTGCACCAGGTCGGCTCCGAGCTTTGCCGCCGTGCGGATTTCTTCGGTCAGGAACGACTCGCAGATCCGCCCGTCGCGGTTCCGGTCGCCCCAGGTGTTGGTCAGGAAGATCCCGTCCAACCCGGGCTGGGCCCTGCGCAGGCAGCGCAGGAGCGACTGGATCGCCTCGGTCCGTCCCCGCCGACCGCCGGTGTAGCTTAGTGTCGACCAAGCCTGCCCGGCCGGTGTCTCGTGCGTGATGCCGTGTCCGTACAGCCCGATCCGCACCGAAAGCGGATACAGCGGGTGCTCCGGACCGTAGGGCCGGCCCGACGGATCGTAGAAGCACATCCCTGTGCCGCTGACAAGCAGGTCTGCCTCGACGCCGGCCGGGTTGACATCCGGAAGCGGCGACTCCTTCAGCAGCACCAGTCCCTGCCCGGTCAGCGGGTCCTCGATGGCGAACAGGCAGCCCGAGAGGCGCAGCATCGCGTCGTTGGGATGCAGCAGGTACTCATCCACCAGCGACAGCTCATCGCGGATGTCGGTCCGGTCGCCCAGCCGGGGGTGGATGAGCTTCAGGTGCGTCCCGGCCAGGTCGAAGCGTTCGAGGCAGTCGGCCAGGCCGAAGGCAGGTCCCTGCTGCTCGGCGAGCTCCACCCCGCTGGGCCCGCCGGCGGTCGATCCGTCCCTGGAATCCGCCTTGGCTGCGGCGGGGGCGGTCAGGCGCATCCGCACCCCGGCCAGCTTCGGGAATATCTGCAACTGCAGGCTGCAGTTCCGCTTGCCGGATCGCCAGCCCACCACGACCCGCAGGCTTGGCTGCTCGACCGGGCTGGGTGGCGTGGCGTCGGACTCCAGACGGACCTGCTGGACAGGGCCAGGCCCCTCCGGGCCGCTGGGGCAGGGGGCCTGCTCCTGCCGGGCCAGCCAGTTGCGGTTGGCCCGGCGATCGATCCACGAAACCGGCGCCAGGCCCGCGTCGGTCAGCTGCCACGTGCGGGCGAACAGGGCGTTCTCGACGGTCAGCCGGTCGCCTTCGAGCCTGGCAAAACAACCTTCGTACTGCAGGGTGGTTGGTTCCGTCATGCCTGCCAGTGATAGTCGATCGGCCCGGCCTGTGCAAGTGGTGTCATTGATTGCTGGCGGTCGACCCGGCCAAGGGAGGCAGGGAGTCGGCGGCCTGGTTGAACACGTGGCAGGTCGGCGAGCAGGAGAGTACGTGGAAGCCGCAATCGACGTGTATGATCTCGCCGGTGACCGCGCTGGACAAGTCGCTGAGCAGATAGACGGCCGTCTTGCCGACTTCGTCGCCTTCGATGTTTCGACCCAGCGGACTCTTGCGGGCGTGGTGCTCGCGCATCATGTCGATTCCGCCGACGGCCATCGCCGCCAAGGTCCGCAACGGACCGCCGGAAATGGAATTCACGCGGATGCCCGATTGTCCCAGCTCGACCGCCAGGTAGCGGGTGGTGTGTTCCAGGGCAGCCTTGGCAATGCCCATCACGTTATATCCGGGCACGACTTTCTCTGCCCCGAAGTAGCTCATCGAGATGATGCTCCCGCCGTCGGCCATCAGGTCGACCGCGCGCTGGGCCATCGCGACAAGCGTGTAGCTGGAGATGTCCAGGGCCCGGGTCCAGGCGGCGCGGCTGGTCTTGTGAAAGCCCCCGATCTGCAGCGAATCGCGGTCGGCAAAGGCGATCGAGTGGACCAGGAAGTCGATCGAGCCGAAGGCGTCGCCCACCCCACGGAAGAAGGTGTCCAGGTCTTCATCGCTGCCCGCGTCGCAGGGCAGAAGCAGGGGCCCTTCCAGGCCGAGGTTCTCCAGCGCCCCGGCCGTGCGCCGCTGGTTCTTCTCACCGGGCAGGTGGTTAAACGCACAGGTCGCCCCCTGCTGCAGCAGGCTGCGGGCGATGTGCGTGGCGTAGCTGCGGTCGTTGGCGACGCCGAAAACGATTCCTTTCTTGCCTTCGAGCAGGCCCATGTAAGTCTCCTATCGACAGGGGTCTGAAGTTCGCTTTGGAGGGATTCACCCCAACATGATAGGCACGCAGCAGCGCCAAGGCAGGAATTTGCCCGGCCGGGGTATGAAGAAAGGCCCCGCGCGATCTGCCGCGCAGGGCCTTTGCCAGCCTGCAAGTAGATTGTCGGATTTGTCTCAGTTCAGGCCGATTCGCTCATCGGGTTGACCCGCACGCCGGTGGCGGCGCTTTCGCGGGCGGCGACGATGGCGTTGTGCAGGTCGGCCGACTGGAAGACCGGCTTCATCAGCAATTCGTCTCCGCCCAGTTGCCAGGCCCGCCAGGCGCGGTCGTAGCGTTCCATGTACTCGGTCAGCAGCACGGCGGCGTCTTTGGCGGCGGATTTCAGGTCGTCCAGGATGCCATCCTCGACGTACTCGGCCGCGACAATCAGCAGATCGGGCTGCCAGCGCTGGGCCAGTTCGATGGCCTTGGTTTTCTCAGCCTGGTGAACCACCAGGTGGGCCATGGACTCCAGATAGCCGGCGGCCTGTCGCGAGAACGTCCAGTCCGGATCGATGATAAGAACCTTCATTGGATTTCCTTTCGCCTCCAAGGGCAGATCGGTGCCTATCCAAGTACAGTGTTCTTATCGGATGAAAGCTGGGAAGCTGAACAGGAAATTCTCATCATGGTAAAATAGTTAAGGACAAAATGGGCTCAAGCCGAGTGTTTTGCCTGCTCCCGCGGGTAGGGCGGTTGCCTCATCGGCCTGCGGGCGGGGTCCTCAGTCGACCTGTGTCAGCGAGGACGTGCCGGGGATGTCGATCATCCGCTGGACCGCCAGGCGGGCGTCGTCGGCGATCGATGCATCGACCCGGATGACGTTTTCCGGCTCGCCGTCGACGATGCTCTGCAGCACCCAGGCCAGGTGGGGCAGGTCGACCTGGGCCATGTGCGAGCACCGGGCCGGCCTGTCGGCCAGCAGGCGGACGGTCTTGTCCGGGTGGGTCTGGTTGAGGCGATTGACCAGATTGCCCTCGGTCCCGACGAACCAGCTTGTTCGGGCCTGGGCCTGGCTGATGGCGTTGATGATTTGCCCGGTCGACCCGGCTGCGTCGGCCAGTTTGACGATCTCGCGCGGACACTCGGGGTGGACGATAATCGTCGCGTCCGGGTCCTTGACGCGGGCCTGCTGGACGTCCTGGACAGTGAAAAGCTGGTGGACGTAGCAGTGCCCCTTCCAGAGCAGGAACCTGGCCCGCTTGACCGTCTCGGCGTCCAGGCCTCCCGACGGCAGGGCGGGGTCGTAGATCACGCAATCCTCTTCGGTATAGCCCATCGCGATCGCGGTGTTCCTGGCCAGGTGCTGATCGGGCACGGCGAAGACCTTGCCCGCCCCTGCCCCGCCTGACTTGGCCGGGGCGAAGGCCCACGAGAACACGTTCTTCGCGTTGCTGCTGGTACAGCAGGCCCCGCCGGCCCGGGCGGTAATGGCCTTGATCGCCGCGGTGGAGTTCACGTACGTAACCGGGATGATGGTCTCGTCGGTCAGCCCGGCCAACTCATCCAGGGCGGCTTGGACGTCCTGGTCGTCAGCCATTTCGGCCATCGCGCAGCCGGCCCGGAGGCTGGGCAGGCAGACCGTCTGCGAATCGCTGGTAAGGATGTCGGCTGACTCGGCCATGAAGTGCACGCCGGCGAAGACGACGAAATCGGCGTCCCGCTGTTCGGCGGCGGCTTGGGCGAGCTTGAGGCTGTCCCCGGTGATGTCGGCAAAGGCGATCACTTCGTCGCGCTGGTAGTGGTGGCCGAGGATTACCAGCTTCTTGCCGAGCTTCTCTTTCGCCGCGATGATCCGCTGCTTCAGCTCGTCGGTCGAGAGGTCCTTGATCTGGTCGGGCAGGGCTTGCTGGAATTCCATGTCAAATCCTCACTGTGGGGCAGGTTACAGCAGGTCGAGGCTATCAGCCCGTTTAGAAAGCTACCTCTGCTGCGATCGCCCGGATTGTCTGCGACCCGGCGTCACAAAAACTCAGCGAATCTCGCGATTCGCCTGCGTTTTCGTTCCTTGGTGCTCGGCAATCCGGTCTGATCTCGCTACGAGTTCCATTTCTAAACGGACTGCTATGGTGTATCTTACTGGGCCGCGCGATGCAAGGACAGGTCTATCCGCGTTTGGGCCCGGAGCGGTTGAGCAGTTCGCCGATTTCCGGGGCCCGCAGGACCACCGCGGCGACCAGGTAGATCCCCGTCCCGCCTGCACAGGCGGCGGCCACGTACATCGCCAGGCCGGCCGTCCCTGCCGTCGGCGATGCAAGCTTCTGCCGCACGCCGGCCTCCATCGCCAGCAGCGTCGCAACCATCAGCCCCGTGCAGATCGATGTCCGGAGAACCGAAATCGCCAGCACTCGCCCGTGGATCCGTCCCCAGCGGCGCCGGAGGATCCAGGTCAGCAGCAGCGTGTTGATCGTCGCGGTAACCGCCGTGGCCAAGCCGATCGAAGCGCCCCGCAGCGGCGTGAAAATCCCCCCCGCCACCAGCAGCATGTTCAGCCCGGCCAGTCCGCAGGAGATCCACAGCGGGGTGCGGGTGTCCTTCTGGGCGAAAAACGCCCGCAGCAGGATGTGGTTGCAGAAGTACGCCCACATGCCCAGCGAGTACATCTGCAGAATGCGGGCCGATCGGACCACGTCGTTGGGTTCGAACCGCCCGTGGCCGTAGATCAGGGCGATCGAATCCTGCGCCAGGATCACCAGCGCCGCCCCGGCCGGCAGGCCCAGGAACACGCTCAGCCGCAGGGCGCGGTTGGCGGCGATCCGCAGCGAGGGCAGGTCCCCGCGCGACGCGTAACGCGAGAAGAGCGGGAAAACCGTCGTGGCCAGCGAGATCGCCAGGATCCCCAGCGGGAACTGGTACAGGCGGTTGCCCGCATACAGGCAGGTCACCACGCCGGGCTCGAGCGGGCGGGCGATCTGCCAGCCCAGCAGCTCCAGGTTCGGGCTGACCCGCGTGGCCGTCATCCACCAGGCGTACATCCGGTCGAAAAACGCGCTGAACTGCAGCACGCCCAGCGGGACCATCATCGGGATCGTCATTGCCACGATCCGCCGGACCTCCGGCAGGACAGGCCGAAGCGACATCGCAGCGGGCAATTCCACGCGGACCAGCAGCCAGGCCGCCCCGATAAGCTGCAAGACGCCCGCCACGACCACAGAGGCCGACAGCAGGGCCAGGCTCATCCAGTTGGTCTCGTCGGCCCGGATGCCGACGACCGCCGCGGCGATCATGCAGACGTTCAGCAGCATCGGGGCAAAGGCTGGGTAGGCAAACCGCCCCCGACACTGCAGCGCCGCCGAGGCCAGGGCCAGCAGGCAGATTGTCAGCATGAAGGGCATGACGATGGCGATGAGCTTGACCAGCAGCAGGCGGTCCCACTCGGCCGAGTTGCCCGCGGCCAGCAGCCAGACGCCCAGGCCCAGCTCCACCAGCACGAGAATCCCCGCCAGCACCAGCGCCAGCAGCCCCGCGGCATTGGCCAGGACCACCCGCGCCCGGTCCAGCCCCTCGGTCTCCAGCACCTCGGTGAACACCGGCACGAACGCCGCCGACAACGCCCCTTCCCCGAACAGGCGGCGGAAGAGGTTGGGGATCGAAAACGCCGCCCAGAACGAGTCCGTCGCACGTCCCGCCCCCAGGCGCATGATCATGTGGTCCCGCACCAGCCCCAGCACCCGCGACAGCATCGTCAGGCCTGCGACCACCTTGGCGGCACCGAAAAAACGACTGCTCTCGGATTGATCCTTCTTACCCACGGCAGAGACTATAGACGCTGGCAACGGGCGATTGCGAATCAAAACC
>JBKHDI010000058.1:0-24590 GCA_046541415.1 Phycisphaerae bacterium
TCGGCCTTCGGCCTCGCTCCCCGTGAACCAGGGC
The DNA here is from genome assembly GCA_046541415.1 of Phycisphaerae bacterium. Taxonomy (GTDB): domain Bacteria; phylum Planctomycetota; class Phycisphaerae; order SM23-33; family SM23-33; genus CAZOVB01. Next base: position 35 of record JBKHDI010000058.1, read on the forward strand.
ACCGGTCAGTGCAGGCCCGTGAACCAGGGCACCGGTAAATGTGGGTCGGCCGGGGGGTGAACCATGGCACAGGTGAGGGGGGCGCGTGAAGCGTGGCCCCTACGGTCTGGATCTCCGGGAAACAGGGCACCGTTTGGGGGGTGTTTCAGGCGTGCTCGTCTTTGTCGGGGTGTTTCTTGTTGGCTGCGGGGGTCTCTTCTTCGACGTGGTAGTCGTCGTCGAAGGTGGAGGAATCTTCCAGTTCCTTGCGCGTGCCTTTGAGTTCGTCCTTGAACTCCCGCATACCCCTTCCCAGGCCCCGGGCCAGCTCGGGCAGCTTTTTGCCCCCGAAGAGCACCAGCAGCACGACCAGAATGATGACGATTTCGCCCCAGCCGGGCGTCCAGGCCAGAATTGTCGCAGGGCAGCAGATGTCCATGGGATCCTCGAATTCTGCCGCGTCGGGCGCTCCGGGCCGAGGCCGACGAGCTGACGCGGAAAAGGGTTAGCTTAGGGCTGTACTCTTAGCGTATCGCTGCGCCGGGTCGGTTGCAAGCGTAACTGCCGGGGGGGCTTGCCGGTCTGAATCCGGGCGGTTTGAGGCGTGGGCTGCTAATCAAGCCGTCCGAACGGGCCGATACAGACCGTGTGGCCGATGGTGCAACTGCGCCGTCGGGTGGTACCCACATGCAGCTTGACGGGAAAGGCCCAGCCCCGATGCCTCGAAAAGTGCGAACCCTGATCTGCCAGAGATCCGCCGAAGACCGCGGGCAGCTCGTCCAGGCCCTTTCCAGCCTGGGCGAGGCAGACTTCGACTTCATTGAAACCGACTCCGGATCGGCTGCGGTCGAGCAGTATGATCCGAAGTCGATCGACTTCGCGCTGATCGACCGCTTCCTCGGCCCGGTCAACGGCATCGACGTGACGCGTCTGATCCGCAGCCGTCACGGCCAGGACGTGCCGGTAATCATGGTCTCCTCCGAGGCCAGCCGCGATGCGCTGGTCGAGGCCGTCGAGGTCCTGTCGGTCAATGGCTACCTGCTCAAGCCCCTGGACACCGAACGTCTGAAATCGACCGTCTCGGCCCTGATTGCCACCCTGCCTGACCGGGCTGACATCGACGCGCCGGCCCAGGCCGATACCCCAACGCAGGATGCGCAACCCGAGGCTCAGCCAACTGCTGCCGGGGCGGCAGAGACGGCGGATTCCGCCTCGCCATGCGAGGGAGGAAAGGAGGGCGCAGCCTGCAGCGCGCCGCACTCGGAGGTGGTCATCGAGTCGATCATCGAGATCTTCACCACCACCTGCTCGGTCAGCGTCGAGCCCTCTCGCTGCGACAACCAGCACGGCTGTTCGGGGCCCGTGATCATCGGCGTCATCGGCGTATTCGGCGACCTGAAGTGGTCGATCAAGCTGGGTTTGCCCCAGGCGACGGCCGAGGCGCTGATCGAGAAGTTTGCAGGCTTCCCCGTGCCCTTCGAGGACGACGACATGGCCGATGCGGTCGGCGAGATGGCCAACGTCTTCGTCGGGCACGTCAAGCGCCTGCTGGATGCAAAGGGCATCAAGGTCGAAATCTCCCTGCCCGCGGTAATGCGCGCAGAGGAGATCGAAGTGCTCAATCAGGGGGTTACCTGCGAGCTGCGCAACTGCTTTGCAACGGAGGTCGGTCGCTTCTGGACCTGCCTGACGGTCGACTCGGCCGGCTAGTCTGGGCGGTTGTCAGCCTGTCCGGTGGCCGGTCAGGCCGGCGGGTGTCGATTCGATCATCTTGGTGATCTGCTCGACGCACTGGGTGTCGGCGAGCATCCGAGCCTGTTGTCCGTCCTGGCTGATCACGAGCATCGTATGGCCGTTGCGGCCCGGCTGGGCCTGGACGTCGATCTGGTCGGCCCGGTCCAGTTCGACGCGTGAGACCGACTTGCGGAATACGATTCGGCGATCGGTGACGACGAGTCCTGCGGCCCCGGCCTCGGCTTTGGCGAAGTCGGCATCGCTGATGTAGGCGACGAATTTCTCATCCGGTCCGGGATGATACCACTGGTTGATGCGGTTTCGCACGGCCAGGGGCAGGGCCTGCCAGGTGCCGGAGATGCACTCTTGCCGGGCCTGTTCGATCCGTTGGACGGCCTGGGTGTTCTCGCCGCAGACGCGCCGGGCGAAGCGCTGGGCGGTGGCCAGGCTGGAGATGCCCAGTTCGCAGACCTCGACCATCTGTTCCTGCTTGTTCTGGGGGTACTTCTGGTGGACGTGGGTCATCACGGCCCCGACCGGTGAGCAGGAGGGGCAGACGTAGTAGGGCAGGGGCAGGCAGAAGGGTTCAGGGATGTGTTTGACGGGTTTGAGCTTGGCCAGCAGTTCCCGGCCTCGGGCGTTGTCCATCTCCGAAAGCTTCACGACGTAGGGGCTGGTGTCGGGCGTTTCCTTGCGGCGGGCGCCCTCGAGCTTGCACGACCAGATGACGGGGTAGACCGAAAGATTCTCCTTCGAGCCGCACAACACGCAACGCTGGGGGAAGCTGCAGCGGAACAGTTCGTCGTGCAGCAGGGCGGGGGCGAAGTGGAAAAACGCGCCCATCTCGTCGACATGATCCAGGTGGATGTTGAACCGGCTGCCGTCGGAGCGGACTGCCGGCTCGGCAGCGGCCGGGGCGGGCTGCCTGGCAGCCTGCTTGGCCGGGGCGGGCTTGACCACCTGCTGCGGCGCGGGCGGCTGGGGGGCCTGGGCAGGCGGATCGATCGGCTCGTCGTTCTCATCGAACGGGCTGGATCGGCCCAGCCAGGTGAGTACTTCCTGCTCGGCTACGTGCTGACGGGAGCGCAGAAACTGCTTCTGCATCACGAAGACGCGCTTGCAGTGGCAGCACCGGCCCTTCTTGCCCAAGTGGCGCGTGGTCACCTTCAAAGGCGAATTGCAATGGGGACAGATCAGAGTGATCCCGGACATGGTCCCACCTCTATTCAGTTGTTTACGAGATGTTGATGCCCACTGCGGCGGCCGGGAGAAGGATATGATGATGGTGGGCCAGCCTGAATAGCACCGGCCCGCCCGGTCGACGGGGCCATGGTAAACGGTCTACATTGAATTATACAGGCAGGCAGCAATACCTGCAACAGTCATACTTCCTTCATCGGAAAACTTTGGCCCGATCGGCATTTCAGCCGTTCTCGACGCGGAGGAAATCGAAATCGGCCGCCAGATGGGCCCCGGACAGATCCTGGCAGCACAGGCCGAAAAACGCCCCGGTAAACCCCCAGGTGCGGGTGTTGACGTAGTCGTCCGAGAGCTTGGTGGCATCGAGAACCGGTCCGAAGTCCTGCCAGTTCCGCCCGTCGCCGGAGAAGGCGAACTGCAGCTGCCCGTCGGCGATGAGGCCCTTCAGCCAGACCGGCCCGTCGTCCAGCGCCACCGGATCGCCAGCTTCGCCGAACTTGCCGTTGTCGCAGACACCCAGGCGCAGGCAGCGGCCCAGTTCGGCGTCGCAGCTGACGTGCAGGTAGTACCACATCTGCGTGTTGTAGATCGCCGTCAGCCCGGCCATCTGCTGGAACGTCTCGGGGGCGAACTCCAGCTTCGTCTCGGCCTGGCAGGTGAAGGCCTCGACCCGCCGGGCCACCAGCGACTGCTCGTGGAGGCTGACAAGGCTTTCCCGGCCTCGCAGTCGCAGCCACCCGGGCCGCTCGGTCAGGCTCAGCCAGTCCTCGCTGGGCGGGACGCGGAACGTATTCAGCTGTCCCGAGAGCTTCGGCTGGTCGAAGTCGTCTGTCGCCGCCGGCGGATCGAACGGATGGGTCGGCAGGTCGGGCGCGGGCACGTCGTCGGCCGGGACGGTCCCGCCGTCGGCCAGGCGCAGCCAGCCGTCCTCGGTCCAGATGACCTTCTGCAGCGCCGTCTCGCGACCCAGCATGCATCGCTTCTCGGGCCCGATGGGCCTGGAGGCCAGGTGCACCAGGTACCACTGGCCCGTGGGCGTATCGACCAGCGAACCGTGACCTGCCTTCTGCAGCCTCGCGTCGGTCTTCCGGGCGGTGAGCATGGGCGTGACCGGGTCGAACTCGTACGGGCCCTCCAATTGTCGCGACCGGGCCACCGAGACCATGTGGTTGACCCCCGTGCCTCCCTCTGCCAGCATGAGATAGTACCAGCCGTCCTTCTTGTAGAGGTGCGGGCCCTCGGTGGTTCCCATCTTGCCCGGGCAGATGTTACGGATCGGCCCGACAAGCTTCTGCTGCTCGACGCAATACTCCTGCATCAGCGTGCCGGCGAAGGGATGGCGGCCGGGCCTGTGGTCCCAGACCATGTTCACCAGCCACTTTCGCCCGTCGTCGTCATGGAACAGCGAGGGATCGAACCCGCTGGAGTTCAGGTAGACCGGCTCGGACCAGGGGCCCTCGATGTTCTCGCTGGTGACCAGGAAGTTGGGCGTGTCCTTGTAGCCCGGGCCTACCGAGCGGACATTGGTGTAGATCAGCCAGAACCTGCCGTCGGCCCAGCTGAGGCAGGGCGCCCAGATGCCCCCGGAATCCGGGTTGCCCCGCATGTCCAGCTGGCTGACGCGGTCCAGGGCCCCGCCGATCAGCCGCCAGTGCTTCAGGTCGCGCGAGTGGTGGATCCGCACGCCCGGAAACCACTCGAACGTGCTGTTGGCGATGTAGAAGTCGTCGCCGACGCGGCAGATCGACGGGTCGGGGTGAAATCCGGGCAGGATCGGGTTTCCGATGGTTTCGGGCATGGGGGTCTTTCCAGAAGTAAGGCTCAGAACAGCCACGCCAGCATGTAGATGCCGTGGCCGAGGATGACGACGGTAACGATGAGCACCGGCAGGACGATGCGCCAGAGCTCAGGCCGCAGGATGGCGTCGGTCTGCGGGTCCAGGCCCACCCCGGCCGGCAGGTCGTCGACCAGGGCCGACTTCCAGGGCCTGTCCGGATCGTAGAGGATCGGCTCGAGCTCGTCGTCGCGGATCCGCTCGGGCTTGTGGGTCTTGCAGACAGCCTCCTGCTCGCTGCCCTGGTGGTCGAGGAAGCCGAACGTGTACTTGTAGACGCGCTGGTTGTTGATCCGCGTGCTGGTCGGCTCGGTCTTGATCAGCCGCCCGTGGGTCAGCTGCCCGCACCGCAGCACATGCAGCCTCCGCGAGGAGAGAAACCAGCTGACCAGTACCAGAATCCAACCGACCAGCGGGAAGACCAGGAACGCCAGCAGCCAGGCAGGGGCGGGCCTGGTGGTCATGCCCTGTATCCGCGAGGTGTCCGGGTCGTCCGGCGGGAACTCCACCGTCACCGGCGTGCCGGGCTCGGGGTTCTCATACCCGTAGCTTCGGCCGCGGCGGGTCTGGCCCTGGGGACCCGTGAAACGGTACTCCACCCGGTAGACGCTGCGTCCATTGATCTCCATGTTGGCCGAACGCGAGGCGATGACTTCGCCCTCGGCCGTGGCGGGATCCCCCGAAAACGCCAGGCCGAACGACAGGTCGACCGACGAAAGGATCAGCCAGCCGAAGATCATCGTAAACCCGAAGACCAGCCAACCCACGTAAGCCAGCGGATGGCCGAACCGCACCGCCAGCCAGGCAGAGAGGGGAACCGACCGGCGGGTGGTCGTCCTGCCAGGCCGCCCGGGCTCGACGTCTTCGTATTCCGGATGATAGTCATCTGCCATGCTCTTGTGCCTTTCGAGCCAGACCATACACAACCCAGTCCCCGACCGCCAGCCATCTCGCCTTCCCGGCGCCTCCTGCCGGCCGATCCCAGGCCGGGGGGCAGGGGCGTTTACTTCTCCTGCGTGCAGCGGCTGCACGTGCCGGCCAGAAAGACTTCGTGCTGCTGGAGCTGGAAGCCTTCGGGGACGAGTTGGCGGAGCAGTTCGTCGCAGCCGTCGACTTCGAACAACTGCCCGCAAGACAGACAGCGGAAGAAGTGGTGGTGTCTGCGGTCGGTCGATTCGTACAGCGGCGTCTGGCCTGGCAGTTCGAGCAGGGCGGCCCGGTCCTCTTGCTGGAGTCGGTTCAGTACGCGGTAGACGGTGGCCTGGCTGAGGCTCGGGACCTGTTTACGGGCCCGCTGGAGGATCTGCCGGGCCGTCAGGGGCAGCTGGGCCTGTTCGAGCACGTCTGCGATGGCAGCCTGCTGTCGTGTTTTTCGTTTCGGTGGAACAGACATGTTGACTTATTGAGAATGCATTCCTATACTCATTAGCGACATCGCCCCGGGCCCCCCGCAGCCGATATCCGCAGAATACCATGAACCGCAGAGTCCTGACAACGCTGCTGTCGACCGTCCTCCTGGCCGTGCACACCGCCGGGCTGACCGACGCGATGCATCTGGCCACCGCCCACGCAGACAGCTGCGGGCAGGACAGTTGTCATCCGCGGCAGGACCACGCCGGGCCCGCCGGCCAGCACGTTTCGATTTCGCCCGCTGCCGGCGGATGTTCCGACTCGCACCCCTCGCCGGCAGAGTGCAGCACCTGCCGAACCCTGGCTGTCTTGCACGCCGGTGGGGCGGTGTTCCAGCCGGCCTGGCGGCTGGACCTCCCAGCCGCGGCCTGTCCGGCGGTTCATTTCCGTTCACCGATCGCCCGAAGCGAGAGTTTCTGGCGGGTCTGGGCTCCGCGCGGCCCGCCTGCCCTCGAAGCCTGATCCATCGCCCAGGCGCCTTTGGCATGCGCCTGCTGAACCGGATTGTCCCCTGAGCTTCGAGGTTTTCATGCGCAGCCGATCCGCCTTTACGCTGATCGAATTGCTCGTCGTTATCGCCATCATTGCCCTGCTGGTCTCCATCCTCCTGCCGTCGCTGGCGCGGGCCCGGGACCTGGCCGAGGCCACCAAGTGCCTCGTCAACGTCCGCAACCTGGAGACCGCCCACTGGATGTACATGATGGACAATGGCGGCAAGCCCATCCAGGCCGGCCTGGCCCACGGCGGTGCCCACGGGCGCGAGGACGTGGCCTGGATCAACACGCTCCAGCCGCATTACGGCGACCGCCTCATCGCCCGCTGCCCCTCGGATGACAGTCCGCACTGGCCCGGCGGCAGGCCTCTGGTCGGCGACCAGTATCGACGCAGCAGTTACGGCATAAACGAATTCACCGACCGGGACCTCGTGCCCTGGGGCGGGCCGTACAAGAACATCGATCACTTCCGCCAGCCGGCCAGAACCGTCCACTTCCTGGAGATGGCCGAAACCGGCGAATATGCCGGGGCCGACCATCCCCACGTGGACCTCTGGCGCGGGCACATCCCGGCCAAGGCCTCCGGCCAACTGGAGATCCACCAGCACGGCGGCAAGCCCAACACGTGGGATGCCCGGGCGACGTATGGATTCCTCGACGGACACGCCGAAACCCTCTCGCTGCAGGATGTATACCGCAACCGGGAGATCAACCTGTTTGACCCGGCCGTGGCGAGATAACCGCCAGGCCGATAAGCACATTGGAGTACAACATGAAACGCATCATCTATATATTGACCTTGCTTCTGACCGTTTCCCCCGTCCTGGCCGATGACCATGACCACGGCCACGAGGCAGAGCATCATCATTTCGACATCTCGCCGTACCTGGTTGATGGACAGCTGCTTGCCGGCGGCCTGACCCACGACGGTGACACCTTCGCCCCGCCGATCACGGTCTTCGGCTATGCTTTCGGCGAGGATGCTGCCGACCCGTACAATCCCGCCGACCCCGGTGTGAATCAGCTGGCCGGGGTGGGCAACCTGCCGGTCGGGGCGGCGTTGTCCTACGATATCCTCTCCAGCCTGTTGTACTGGGACGGGTCGGGCGAGCCGGCCTTCGGCGACCCCGGCGATGCGCTGATTGTCCTGGGTATCGGCTCCAGCGCCAACGACAGGACACTGACGGGGACCTCGGGCCCACAGGCCGGCGCGTTCATCCAGTCGGTCGCCCAAGGTGTGACAGACGGGGTCGAGCTCGGCGGTGGGGTGGTCCATAAGCACTTCACCACCGAGCTGTACGCAACTGCCGGGGCGAGCAACGTGCCCGACATCGGCGACCCGAGCTACGTCGAGCCGCCGGCGGGCATGTACGCCTTCCAGATCGGCCTGGCGCTGGTCGACGGCAGCGAAACGTACCGTTCCGAACCGCTCTGGGTCGTGTTCAACAACGGCCTGGACGAGCACGCTCACGAAGAGGCGATGGCGTATCTGGTACCGGAGCCGGCCTCGATATTCCTGCTTGCAGGTGCAGGTGGATGGCTGGTTGCCAGAAGACGTCGGTAGCCCTTCAGGGGCACCCGGCCCCCCGCAAGAGGGGGGCCGGAACACCCCCCGTCGGTTTTGCGCCGGCGGGGGGCTGTTTTTGCCCCGTCCGACAGGCTGAACAAGAAGAGGCCCCCATGTCCGTATACACTTCTGTGAGCTAGCTAGCCAGAGATCTGTATTCGGACTTACGACATGCTGCTGAAATGGTTGCCGTGGAAATTCATCGCATCCCGCCTTGCCCGGCATCACGGTTTTCTGGACCCGACGGGCATCCTGGCGCGCCTGGAGAGGCTGGCCCAGCCCAGCGAGGTGGCCGCTCCGATCGAGCTGCTCCGGGCGGGGATGGCCCTGCACGCCCGCGGACTGGTCAACACGAAGGTCATCCAGCAGAACATCGACTGGGTCTGGCCCTGGTGGGTCCAGAGGCAGTTCGATCCGGCTGACGAATCATTCGTGCCCCGGGCGTTCTCGATCACGCACATCAACCTTACGCACCGCAACTGGACGGCCGCCGGGGCGCCCGGCTGCTACGCCATGCCCATCGTCGATCCGCGCGGGCTTGTCACGCCGTTTTTCGACGGATGGTCCATCGACATGTGGATCCTGCCCGACCAGGGCCAGGCCCTGCTGCCGGCCCGGTCCTGCCGCGTCGAACAACAGCTGGATTGTTCCGAAGGCCTGGCCGTCGTCACCCGCGCCTTTCAGGACGAGATGGAACTGACCAGCCGCCTGCAGGTCCAGGCCGAGGGCAAGAGCGCCTGTGCCCGCATCGACTGCACCGCCCGGGCTGCCAAGCCCGGCTGGCTGATCGCGTCGATCCGACCGTTCAACCCCGAGGGCGTCAGCTTCGTCCACCACATCGCCCCGGAGGGCCCGGACCAGTTGGCCATCGAGCGGGCCAGCTGTCTGCGCTTCGACAGGCCCATGGACCGCCACGTGGTCAGCCAGTACCGTCGCGGCGACGTCTACGACCACCTGCCCGGGAAGGACGCGCTGGAGAAGATCCACTGCGACGTGGGCCTGGCCAGCTCGGCGGCCATGTTCCGCCTCGACCCGGACGGCCAGGCAGAGCTGTCGATCCGCGTGGACCTCTCCGCCGACGAGCAGTCCAGGCCGATTGCCCCCGGCGGGCCGATCGAATCCTGGCCGGACGCGCTGGAAGGCACGGCGCGGCTGGAATGCCCCGACAGGCGATTCGTCGAGCTCTACGACGCGGCGGTCCGGACGCTGCTGGTGCTCAACCCGCGCGACCCGCTGCCCGGCCCGTACACCTACAAGCGGTTCTGGTTCCGCGATGCCGCCTACTTCCTCTACGCGATGCTGGCTGCAGGGATGACCGACCGCGTCACCCGCAGCCTGGAACGCTTCCCCGCCCGCCAGAGCGCGACCGGGTACTTCCATTCGCAGGAAGGCGAGTGGGACTCCAACGGGCAGGTGCTCTGGCTGCTGAAACGCTACGCCGAGATGACAGGGCGCAAGCTCGACCAGCGATGGCTGCGCCCGGTTCGCTCGGCCGCCCGGTGGATCCGACGCAAACGCATCGACGTCGGCGGCGACAGCCTCCACGCCGGGCTCCTGCCGGCGGGCTTCTCGGCTGAGCACCTGGGCAACAACGACTACTACTACTGGGACGACTACTGGTCACTGGCGGGTCTGCAGGCCGCAGCCGAAATGCTCGACGGCTGGGACCGCTGCGAAGACGCCCAACTCTGTCGCAACGAGACCGAAGGCCTCCGCGCCGCGATCCGCCGCAGCCTGGACAAGTCGCGCTCGATCCGCAAGATCGACGCGATCCCCGCATCGCCGCACCGGAGGATGGACGCCGGGGCCGTCGGGTCCATCGTGGCCGGCTACCCGCTGCAACTTCTCGAACCGGACGACCCCCAACTGCTGGCCACGGCCGACTGGCTCTGCGAAAACTGCTTCGTCGATGGAGCGTTCTTCCAGCAGATGATCCACTCGGGCCTCAACGCCTACCTGACGCTGCACATCGCCCAGGTCTACCTTCGGGCCGGGCGGGAGGAATACTGGCCGCTGGTCAAGGCCGTCGCACGCATCGCCTCGCCGACGGGCCAATGGCCCGAGGCCGTCCACCCCCGCACCGGCGGGGGCTGCATGGGCGATGGCCAGCACGGCTGGGCCGCGGCAGAGTGGGTCCTGATGGCCCGAAACATGTTCTGTCGCGAAGACCGCGAAGACGACGTGCTGATCCTCGCCTCGGGGGTCCCGCGAAGCTGGCTGGTCGCCGGGCAGCGGCTGAAGTTCGGCCCGACGCCGACGATGTTCGGCCCGGTGACGGTGACCATCGACTGCGAGGCAGAGACCATCCGCGTCGGCTGGCAGGGGCAGTGGCACAACAGGCCCGCCGAGATCCTCGTTCAGCTCCCCGGCCGCCAGGAGCACTGCTGCAAACCCGCTGTCACCGGGCAGGTCGAACTGGACCGAGGCCCCCAGAGCGAGGCAACCAAGAGCTACAGCACATGAAGATCGTGATGTTCACCAACTCGTACCTGCCCATGGTCGGCGGGGTGGCCGGCAGCGTCGATCGTTTCAGCTCGGTCATGCGCGACAACGGACACAAGGTCCGCATCGTCGCCCCGACCTATGACGACGCACCCGAGCCCGGCGGGGACGACGAAGTCTACCGCATCTCGGCGATGGAGAACTTCGACGGCAGCGACTTCTCGGTCGTCCTGCCGGTGAACTTCGGCCTCAACGACTGGCTGGACGATTTCGAACCCGACCTGGTCCACTCGCACCACCCGTTCCTGCTGGGCAATGTGGCCGTGCGTTACGCATCGTCGCGCGGGCTGGGGCTGGTCTTCACGCATCACACGATGTACGAGCACTACACGCATTACATCCCCGTCGACGTCGACCGGATGGGGCGCTACGCGATCAGCATGTCCACCGGCTATGCCAATTTCTGCGACGTCGTGCTGGCGCCCAGCGAAAGCACAGCCGAGATCATCCGCTCCCGCGGCGTGAAGGTTCCCGTCCGCGTCGCGCCGACCGGCGTGGATATCGAGCAGTACGAAGACGGCGACGGCTCGGCCTGCCGCAAGCGGCTGGACATCCCGCCCGATGTCCGCCTGATCGGCACGGTGGGGAGGCTGGCACCGGAGAAGAACCTGGAGTTCCTCGCCCGGGCTGCAGCAGAGACCCTCCGGAAGGATGCCCGACTCTGGTTCCTGGCCGTCGGGTCGGGCCCGTCGTCGGAGAAGATGACCGGGATCTTCGAATCGGCCGGCGTGGCCGACCGCGTCCGGTTCGCCGGCGTGCTGAAGGACCAGCAGCTCATCGACGCCTACCATGCCCTGGACCTATTCGCCTTCGCCTCGAAAACCGAAACGCAGGGGATGGTGCTGGTCGAGGCCCTGGCGGCCGGCTGTCCGATTGTCGCCCTGGACGCCCCCGGCGCCCGAGAGGTGGTCGACGATGGCCACAACGGTCGACTGCTGCATGACGAGAACGCCGGCCAGTTCGCCGCCGCGATCGCCGACCTGCTCGACCAGCCGGACCACGAGATCGCCGTGTTGTCCCGGCGGGCCCGCGCGTCGGCAGAACCCTTCGAGACCCACCGCTGCGTCGCACGCGTCGAGGAAGTCTACCGCCAGATGCTCGCCGGCGAGGTCCACCGCAAGCCCGTGCCCGAAAACGAATGGCAGCAGTGGATCGAATCCCTCCGTCGCGAGTGGGAGATCTGGGCCAACCGCCTCCGAAGCATCGGCGATGCGCTCAAGAGCAGGGACTGACCCTCGGCGCCATCGGCGGCTGGGGGTATCATCCTGTCATGAACCTGCCCATTGAAAGCCGCGATACCCGCACTCACCGGCGCCTGCTGCAGTGGACCCGGGGCCCCGCAGCCCATTGGCCGCTGTACTACTTCATCCCCAGTTGCACCGCCGACGGGCGGACGATGATCGTCCACCGCCAGCAGGGCAGCGACGTGCAACTGGCGCGGCTGGATCTGCAGACGGGCTTGTCTGAAGTCTTCACCCGGGCTGTCGGCGAGAACACCGGATGGGACATCTGGTGCGACGGCAGCTGCGGCGGGGTCTACAACCACCTTTCGGCCCTGAACGTCGCAGCCGGGCATGTCGCCTGGTTCGAGAACGCCGGTGGCGATCCGGCCCGCTGTCAGCTCCGGGCGGCAGATGTCGCAACGCTCCAGCCTCTCCGGCGGATCCCCTTGCCCGGGCGCGTGCCGATCGGGCAGAACGCCTTCTCGCCGGATGGCAAGCTGCTGGCCTTCATCCACGCCGATGCCGACGCCTTCGCCGACGCCATCGCCCGCCACGACTGGGCCGACCACCAGGCCTGGCGCCGCAGCATCGACTGCACGATCAGCCTGGTCGACTGGCCCGGCGGATCGGTCCGCACGCTGATCGAGCTGGACTACCACGTCCACCACGTCATCTTCGTCGACAACGCCCACGTGCTGGTCAACCATTGTCCCGACGGGCGCGGGATGTGGACCATCGGCGTCGACGGAGACAGCGAGAGCATCCGCCTGCTGCGACCGGCAGACGAGCACGGGCGGGTCTGTCACCAGGCCGTCACCCGGCGCGGGATCTACTACGAGGCATTCGGAGACTTCACCGGGCGAGATGCCAACTGGATCGGCTGCTACCACTGGCCCGAGGACCGCTGGACGGAGATCCCCCTGCCGGTCAGCGGCTACGCCCACACCGGTCGCGACCCGGCCGGGCGGCTGCTGGTCTTCGAGGTCGACGGCGAGACCCACGGCCTGTACGCGCTGCTGGACCCTTTGGGCGAGGCGAAGCTGGAGCTGCTATCGCTGCTGCCGCCCTGTCCAGGCCCCGGCCAGCGGGGCCACGCCCACCCGCTGCTCTCCCCGGATCGCAGGTGGCTGTACCACACGCGCGCCATCGCTGGCCAACCCCAGCTCTGTGCCCTGGATATCTCCGACCTGTCCGACCGCGACGATTCGCTGACCCCCTGACCTGCTCCATCTCGCTGCGTTCATACGGTCTCTCGCCTCCGGCGTCGATGCGGTCTGGCGCTGTGACGTTTCCGCTCCCTGCGGCGCGAGCTTCCTATGGAATCTATGCGGTCTGGCGCTGATGCGTTTTCGCTCCCTGCGGCGCGCCAGAATGGCGTCCGCATCGGCCTACCACTCCTTGAACAGGGCAATGCCCAGCCCGCCGCGGTCGCTGGTGTAAGGCACGACGGTCATGCCCGCGACGCGCGGGGCGTGGTTCTGGGCGACCAGGTGGCCGATGGTGGCCCCGAGAATCGCACCGGAGATCACGTCGGAGAAGTCGTGGTTGCGCGCGTCGATCCGCTCATATCCGACAAAGCCGGCAAAGGCGTATGCCGGCAGGCCCACCCAGGGCCCGTAGGCCTCGTAGAGCGTGGCGGCGAAGCAGAAGCTCGACGAGGTGTGTCCGCTCAGCCAGCCCATCTCGTCGCCGTTGGGGCTCTCGGTGCGGGCGCCGACCTTGGTGGCCATCGTCACCAGCCCGTTGATCGCCAGGGCAGAGAGCATCATCTTGCCCTTGCCGTACGTCTCGTTGTCGCCATAGTACAGGCCGCCGAAGTACATCGCCCCGGCAATGGCGAAGTGCGTCCCCGGGTTGCCCCCCACGTCGCCGACCTGGTCCCAGAACTGGTTCAACTCGCCGCCTTCGCGGGCGTAGTGGTCGGCGACCTGATCATCGTGATGGCCGTTGAGGGTCAGGCCGGTGGCCGCCACGGCCGTCAGACCCGCCCAGCCCCAGGGGCTTTCCAGGACGGCCTTGGTATCGTCCCACATCATCGGCAGCCATTCTTTGGCGTCGCGGCCCACGCTGTGCCAGAAGTCCCCCGGATAGGCCGGACCGATCCGCGTGGTGAAATGGTCGTAGCTGCGGCCTGTCTGGTCCCCCTGGGATTCTCCCGCAGGCACAGTCTCGATCGAATCCTCTCCGTCGGCAGAGGCCAACTGCCAGTCCAACAGCGAGTCGCCTGCCTCGGCGGGCGGATCGACGCTCAGGTAGACCTCCGGCTGGGGGGTCGGTTGGGCGTCCACGCCGACCCGAAGCATCGCCGCGGTTTCGTCGGGATGGTCCTCCATGCTGCTGCAGCAGCCGATCGATCCGACCAGGCAGGAAAGGGCCATCAGGAATGCGCATCGTTTCATGAAATGCTCCTTTGCGAGGGTAGATGTCAGCCAACTTGCCCGATTCGGCCGGACAAAGCAAGAGGTTCCCGCCGAACCGTTACAGATCCGATCGCTTGCGACCCTGCCGGCGACGTTTGCCCTTGCCGTAGACGGGCTTGTCCTGTCCGAGCATGGCCCGGCGGCGGAGGATGTGGTGGTAGTGCTGGACGAAGCGGTGGGCCTCGTCGCGGATCGATTGCAGCAGGCGCAGGCCCGGGTCGTGGCGCGACAGGCGGATCGGCTCGGGCCGGCCGTGGACGAAGATCTCCTCTTCTTTCTTGGCCAGGCTGATCAGCATCGGCGGGGTAAAGGCCAGTTCGTCGAAGGCCGAGTACGCCGCGTTGACCTGTCCCTTCCCGCCGTCGATCATGATGATGTCGGGGAACAGTTCGTTGTTCATCCCCGCCAGCTTGTAGCGCCGCCAGACCACCTCGCGGATCGAGGCGAAGTCGTCGTTGCCCTCGACGGTGCGGATCTTGTACCGCCGGTAGCTGTCCTTGAACGGCTTGCCGTCGATAAAGCAGACCAGCGCCCCGCAGAGTTCCCCGCCGGCCAGGTGGGCGATATCGATGCCCTCGATCGTCCGCGGCGGTTGTTCCATCTCCAGCACCTCGGCCAGGCGGCCCAGACCGTCGGCGGGGTCGACGTAGAACACCTCCGGCTGGACGTGTTCATCGACCAGGCCTCGCTTCTGCAGGCCCTCCAGGGCCTTGATCTCGTCGCGCAGGTTGGCGGCGGTTTCGAAGTCCAGGTCCTTGGCAGCCTGTTTCATCTGGGCCTGGAGTTCCTTGCGGAGGTTGGAGGCCTTCGAGGCCATGAATCGCTTGAAACGGGTGATCTGCGCGGCATAGTCTTGCTGGCTGACGCGTCCGGCGCAGGGGGCGGTGCACTGTTTGATGTTGTGGAGAATGCAGGGGCGGAAGTTGCGTTTGTGGGCTTCGGTGTGTTCGATCTCCAGCTTGCAGGTGCGGAACTTGAAGACGCGCTGGATCAGCGGCAGGGCCGCCCGCAGTTCGCTGACCGACGTGAAGGGCCCGTAGAGTTTGGCGCCTTTGCCCTTGGGCTCGCGCGTGATGCTGACCCGCGGGAAAGGCTCGTCGGTGGTCACCTGGAGGTACGGGAAGCTCTTGCCGTCTTTGAGCATCGCGTTGTATTCGGGGTGGATGTCCTTGATCAGGCGGTTTTCCAGCAGCAGGGCGTCGACCTCGGACTCGCACGGGATGAAGTCGAAGTCGACGACCAGCTTGTCGATCATGTGAGCGATGCGTTCGCCCCGGCTGGCCAGCAGGTCGGCCGAGGGCTGAAAGTAGCTGGCCACGCGCGACCGGAGATTCTTGGCCTTGCCGACGTAGAGCACCAGGCCGTTGGCGTCTTGGAACAGGTAGACGCCCGGCTGGGCAGGCAGGGAGGCGATCTTCTCGCGGATCGCTTCGAGAATGGCAGCGCGTTTCGGGGCCATGGCGTGTATTATACGGCCCCGAGCGGGTTAAACGATCCTGCCGGGGCGGCTTTTTCCCGACCTATGCGAGATTGTCCGCCAGCACAGCGGCCAAGGGAGCATGCATGAGCCAGACCCATCCGCCTTCATCGCTGGTCGATCCGGTAAGCGATCGACTGATCGAGATCCAGCAGTCGCTGCTGGGCCACGGGTTTTCGTACGTCGCGGGCAACGCTGAAGCCTGGCCCGAGCCGTTTGTCGCGATGGGCAAGGAGGATCAGCTGATTGTCGCAGCTCCGCTGGACCCGACCCGTCACGGCCGGGCGCTGGAGGTCTGGGACGGGCTGAAATCTTCGGGCGTCTCCCGCGGGTTGCTGCTGGTGGGGTCGGTGGATGTCGACGACCAGCGGGTCCGGTCCCTGCCGGCCCAGCTGGACGGGGCGGTGGCGTACGTGGAGGCGCGGACGGGGCGGTTCACGCTGCATCGCAAGCGCCCGGCCGCCAAGCTGATGACCAAAGGCAACCTCAAACGCGTCCTGGCCGGGGCCAAGGCCAAGGGCTTCCCGCCGGATAGGTGTCAAGAGCGTCTGGTCGAGGATATGCGCCAGGCCGAGGAGAACCAGGCGTTCTTCCAGCGGGCGACCCAGGTCAGCCAGGCGGCCGAGCCGCGCCTGACGTGGACGCTGATCGGCGCTTCGGTAGCGGTCTTCGCAGCCATGCTGGTGTTCGTGGGGCTCGACGTGTTGCGGGCTCCGACCGAACAGGCGCTGCTGGACTGGGGGGCGCTGTTCGGGCCGCTGGTCCGGCAAGGGCAGTACTGGCGGCTGATTACCGCCGGCTTTCTGCACATCGGCGTGTTGCACCTGCTGTTCAACAGCTTTGCGCTCAACGCGTTCGGCTCGCTGCTGGAGCGTCTGCAGGGACGCGGGCGTCTGCTGGGGATTTACGTGTTCAGCATCCTCGCAGCCTCGATTGCGAGCCTGTGGTACAACCCCGCGGTCATCTCGGCCGGTGCGTCGGGGGGGATTTTCGGGCTCTTCGGGGCGATCGGGGCCCTGATCCTCCGCCACCGGAAGGACTTCCCCCCGCACCTGCGCCAGGCGATGCGCAAGATGCTGCTGACGATCCTGTTCTACAACGTATTGTTCTTCTTCCTGCTGGGGCCGATCATGGACAACGCCGCCCATGTCGGCGGGCTTGTTGGTGGGTTCGCCATGGCGATGGTGGTAACCCGCAGCCCGATCCGCCGGCAGAAGCTGCCCGGCTGGGCTGTCGTCGCTGTTGTGGCCCTGGTCGCCGCCCTGGCCGGGGCGGGGGTCTGGACCATTTCGAGGATCCCGACCGATATCGCACTGCCGGACACGGACGGTGAACTGACGGCCGAGGAGATCGCGCAGGTCGTCCAAAAGGTCCGGGCGGTCCACCAGCAGGTCCTCCAGATCCGGAACGCAGATCTTGAGCAAGACCAGCGGCGAGAGCTTGTGGTTTCGCTTCGTCGGCAGGTTCGGCAGCTCGAAGGGCAGATTTCTCGGCTGCTCCTGAACAATCCTCGAAACCGCGAGTTCCTGCTGTCAGCCTTACAAGTGCTGACCTTTGCCGAATCACAACGCTACACATCTCTGGAAATCTGGGAAGCGGTGCGAGAGGTCACCGGCGACCCCCTGGAAACCGCTTGGGCAGAGTTTCTGGAAAACGCCCGCCACCTCGGCTGGCAGGGCGAGCAGGAGTAAAAGGGAGTTTCGTGGAATCTGCTGCCGGTGTTCACGCCGCCCGTTTTCGCTTGACGGCTACGCCGCGGCAGGCCAGGCGTAACATCGTGCGACGGTTTTCTTCATTCGGCCTGGTTACGGCGATCTGGGCCTTCGGCCTCGCTCCCCGTGAACCAGGGCACCATGAAACGGTAAGTGAACCTTTGGGGGACGTGAACCGGGGCAGTCAATTCTAAGGCCTTCGGCCTCGATCCGGGTGAACCACCGGACCACTGGATAGGTCTTAGTCGGTGTTGTCCTGGTCGCTGACAAACTGGACGCCGACGGCGATGTTGCCGATGGCCAGCAGGGGGTTGCGGTCGACACGGACGATCGTGCCCTGGATCCGCTTGGTCGACAGTTCGGCGAACTCGGGCTTGCTGCCCGTGCCGACCGAGACGTCGACCTTCTGGCCCGGATGGACCGGGACGGTGGCAGGGACGTACATCAGCATGCCGCTGGAGGAGATGTCGACGCTGCGGCCGGGGAAGTCCCGACGCGTCGGGTTGTGGTAGAACTGCACCCGCGTGCCCACCGAATACCGTTGTGCTCTGCGACGTTCGCTCTGGGTCTGGCTCATGGTCCGCTCCTGTAAGGTCTCTGCCTTCTTATCGGCAGGCAGGAGGGCCGGATTTTACGCCGCAAGCCTGCTGGAGGCAAGTTGGTCGATCGGCCGAGGTATGGTATAACGTCCGGGCGGGCTTCGGCCCTTGCTTTCCACCGAACTCCGGGTACCGCCATGCGATCTAACACACGCCGCAAAATAACCTTACTGCTCGCCCTGGCCGCGACCTGCCTGCCGGGACCAGCCCTCGGGCCCGCGCGGGCCGAGCTGGCCGGGGACCTGCGCCGGCGCGTGGAAAAATATGAAGAATCTTCCGGAGCGCGCGTCGGGTTGCGGATTGTGGATCTGGCCGGGGGGCGGACGATCCTCGACCGACGGGCCGAGACGCTCTTCATCCCCGCCAGCAACCAGAAGCTGGTCGCCTCGGCCGCGGCGATCGCCAAGCTGGGCGGAGACTACGAATTCCGGACGGTGGTGGCCTGGTACGAGGGGGATCTCTACCTGGCCGGCAGTTGCGATCCGACCCTGGGCGACCCGGTCATCGCCGACAAGCAAGGCGCGTCGATCTACCGCGAGCTGGACGTCTGGGCGGGCAAGATCAAGGCGCACGTCGGGGAGACGTTCGACGGGCGGCTGATTCTGCTGGCCAATCCCCCGGCCGAGGACGGATGGCAGCACCCGAAATGGAGCCAAGCCGACAAGTCCCGCTGGTACGGCGCGCCGGTCTCGGCCCTGAACTTCCACAACAACTGCTACGACGTGACGTTCTCGGTCAGCGGCGAGGCGGTGATCCCGCACGTCAGCCCGTCCAGTCGGTTCATCAAGATCACCGACCGGACCCACCGGGGACGACGCCAGATCTGGTCGCTGCGCGGGACGGACGACGAGTCGAGCCTGACGCTGCGGGGCACGGTACGGACGGCCAGCGACGAGCCGATCTCCAGCCCGGCCAAGTCCCCGCCGCTGCTGCTGGGCCGCGTCCTGGCAGATCGCATCGGCCGCGCCGGGGTGCAGTTCAACGGGCAGATCCTCCACCAGCCGGTCCCGACGCGCCGAATGGCCGGGGCGAAAATCATCGCAACCCACGCCACGCCGATTGCCGACGTGCTGGGGCGCTCGAACAAGGACTCGCTGAACCTGGCCGCCGAGTGTTTGCTGCTCCGGGCGGGCAACGGCACGTGGTCGGGCTCGGCCAGGCAGGCCTCGTCCCTGCTGCAGGAGCGTTTCGGCCTGTCGGCAGAGTCCTTCGTAATCAGCGACGGCAGCGGACTGTCGCGGGCCAATCGCATCAGTCCGGCGGCGATGGTGCAACTGCTGGCCAAGCTCATCGCCAGCAAGGCCGGCCAGATCTTCCTGGATTCGCTGCCGGTCGCCGGGGTCGACGGCTCTCTGGACGACCGGATGACCGAGGAGGACTACAAGGGACGCACCCGCGCCAAGACCGGCTACATCCTGGGCGTCAGCTGCCTCAGCGGGTACATCACCGACAAACAGGGCAAGGCGGCGGTGGCCTTTTCCATCCTCGTCAACGACGTCCCGCCGGGCAAGGCGTGGGTGGCCAAGCAGATGCAGGACGATCTGTGTCGCCTGCTGGTCGACCACCTCGACAAGTGACCCGCTCGGTCAGATCTGCTCGCCGGGCTCGGGCTGGTCCTTCCGGTCTGCCTCAGCCGGCAGGGCGACCCAGGTTGCCACGTTGCGCCGGATGATGCCGATGCGGACCTTCTGGCCCGGCTGAACGTCTTCCAGCACGGCCGCGGCCGAGTCGCCGTCGGTGACGTAGAACCGGTCGATCTGGAAAACCACGTCGCGCGGCAGGATGCCGACCCGGTCTGCTGCCGAGCCCTTGCGGACCTTGGTGACGACCAGTCCCGCCTTGACGAACAGGCGCAGTTCCCGGGCCAGCTTGGCATCGACCCGGCGGGTGTCGAGCCCGAAATGGTCGCGCAGCATCGCCAGGCCGTCCGGGCGGGGCCGTACCTGCATCTGCACCGCCAAGTCCAGCTTTTCGCCCGCCCGCATGACCGTCAGCCTGACCGGCCTGGCCGGGTCGCGACTGAGCATGCCGCAGTAGTAATCGCTGATCTGTCCGAGCTCCTTCCCGTCCAGGGCCAGAACGCGGTCGCCGACCTGGAGCTTGCCCGCCGCAGGGGTTGCATCGCGGACCTGGTCGACCACAAGCCGGACCTGGTCGTCTTCGCGCTTGCCGACCACGCGGGCCCCGAATGAAGCCCGCTGGATGCGCTCGAAATCGAGCATCAGGGGCAGCTGATCGGCCAGCATGTCGATGGGGATGGCAAAGCCGATGTTCTGTGCGTCGGCCCGGATGGCTGTGTTAATGCCGATCAACTCCCCCTTGATATTCAGAAGCGCACCGCCGGAGTTGCCCGGATTGATCGGCGCGTCGATCTGGATCAGCCCCGGGTATTCCAGTCCATTGTCGAACTCCAGCTTGCGGTTGGTGGCGCTGATCACGCCGGTGGTCAGGCTGTTGGCGTAGCCCAGCGGGTTGCCGATCGCGATGACGCGTTCGCCGACCATCAGGTCGTCGCTCCGGGCCAGGGGCAGGTGGGACAACTTGCCCTCAGGCGGATCGATCTTGATCACCGCCAGGTCGAGTTTCGGATCGACGCTGATGACCTGGGCGGTGCGCGTGGTCTTGTTGTCCGACAGCGTTACGGTGATCTCCGAGGCCTTGCGGACGACGTGGGCGTTGGTGACGATGTAGCCATCGGGATGGATGCAGAAGCCGCTGCCCAGCGAGCGGACCTTCACATTGCGGGAAAAGGGCGAGGGGAAGATCTCGTCGAACAGCCCGCCTCTGCCCATCCGCGCGCGGACCACCTTCTGGGTCGAGATGTTCACCACGGCCGGGGCGGTCTTGCGATAGGCCCGGACCTCCGGGGTAATCCGCGGGTCGTCGTCAGGCAGATCGGCCAGGGCGGCAGCGGCCACAACCAGCAACATGCAGAGCGTCAGTTGATTCAAACGCATGGGCAGGCGTCCTCCGTCGAGTCGAAAACAACGAGTCGTTTGTCCACGTACGTGCTGCCGACGTTGACCGCCCGCAGGCCGTCGGCGAAGGTGAAATCCATGGGCCAATGCGAATGGCCGCAGTAGACGTCGGTGACCTTGTCGCAGCTTCGGATGGCCTGTCCCAGGCGGCGGGAGCCAAGAAAGGCCGCGGCGAAGGCGAACCGGTCCGGCCGATCCGGCGGGACCAGTTCGGCAAAGGGCAGGTGGTGGGTCATCACGACGATCCGGTCTACCTGTCCGGCCAGTTCGGCCAGTTGCTCCTCCAGCCGCCGGGCCAGCTGTTCGGTGAACTGTTCGTCGCTGCAGGGCAGGTTGACGAACTGTCCGTCGCGCCAGCGCATGCCCATTTCCATGTGGCGGTCTTCCAGCTGGTCGCGGTGGGCGTCGACCAGGTCGTCCATGCCCATCCAGGCTGCGGCCCCGGGGCTGAGCTTATGCTGGTAGAACGCCAGCGGGATCGCCAGTTGCTCGTCGCGGAAGGAGTAGTCGTACCAGCCCATCGAACCGATCAGGCCCACGTCGTCGATGATCTGCGGGTTGTGGTCCAGCACGACGAAGCCCGCCTGGCAGGCCCATTCGCCCAGCAACTGGTGGTAGCGGGTCAGGGAATCTTCCCCGCCCCTGGACCAGATGCAATGGTTGCCCGGCACGAGCAGCTTACGGCCCGGGAAGTCGGCGAAGAGTTCGAGGGCCTCGATGAAGGGCCCCGGCTGTTTCCCGGCGGTATCGCCCAGCAGCACCAGTGCGTCGGCCCGGGTACGGCAGATCTCCCGGGCCAGTCGTTGGGCGGGCAGGCGGGAGCGTGCGATGTTGTAGTGCAGATCCGCTGTGATCAGGGCCTTCATGGTCCGATCATTATATTGCAGACAGGGGACCCAGGCAAACCTGCCAATGGTGGCAATCGATCAAGTAGCTTTGACAACCGCCCTCAGGTAGTTACACTGGAGCATCGGAGATTCCAGATAGAGTATATATGGCTGGACAACGGGAAACATTCGGGCGCGACGAACTGGTCAGGGCCCTGAGTCACTACGATCTTGGCATTGTCGGCAAGATCGAGGACTTTCCGCGCGGATCGCGCCGCAGCCCCAAGGTCGTGCTGGATACCCGCAAGGGCCGCTTCCTCTTCAAGCGTCGCGCCCGCGGCAAGGACGATCTGGCCAAGGTCGCCTTTACCCACCAGATTCAGCTGATGCTCGCCGCCCAGAACTTCCCCCTGCCTCACCTGCTGGGCACGCGGGAAGAGAACGACTCGATGCTCGTCCTGGATGACCAGATCTACGAGATGTTCGAGTACATCCCCGGCGAGGGGTACACCGGCGGGCTGGACTCGACGTACTACTCCGGCCAGAGCCTGGCGCTGTATCACAAGCTGCTGAAAGACTTCCAGGGCGACTACAACCCGCCGACCGGCAGCTATCACGACGCCAAGGCCATCCACCAGGCCATCCGCAACACCATCGGCTCGCTGCCGCTGGAATCCCGCCCGCCGACCGACGTGCTGACGCCCACGGTCCAGCGCGTCGAGGAAGCCTACGTCCACTCTGCCAGGCAGGTCAACGCCCTGGGGATGATGGACTGGCCCGAGCAGATCGTCCACGGCGACTGGCACCCGGGAAACATGCTCTTCCGGGACAAGCGCGTCGTGGCCGTGATCGACTACGACGCCGCCCGGAAACAACAGCGTGTAATCGACCTGGCCAACGGGGCCCTGCAGTTCTCGATTCTCGGGGGCAGCCAGAACCCGTCGGAATGGCCCGAGTACCCCGACGAGGCAAGATTCAAGCGATTCATGCGGGGCTACGACTCGGTCGAGGTCGTCTCGGTGGCCGAGATGAAGGCCGTGCCGTACCTGATGTGCGAAGCGATGATCGCCGAGGCCGTCCTGCCCATCGCCGCGACGGGCAGCTTCGGACGCTTCGACGGCTTCGATTTCCTGGAGATGATCGACCGCAAGGTCCAGTGGATTCTGGGCCACATGGATCAACTCATCGCCGTTCTGCAGGACTGACCCGGGGGCCCAGAAAAAGAGCAACCGGGCGGAGCGTCGCGGATTCCTCCGCCAGGCCCACCCGGTTGCTGTGCCCTTACGGTAAGCTGTCTGCCCGCTATTGAGCTGCCTCGGCCCCGGCGGCCAGGGCGGCGTGGGCTTCCTTGAGTTGTTCGATGATCGGGATGTTCTGCGGGCACTTCGGCTCGCACGCGCCGCACTCGACGCAGGCGTCGGCCTGGTTGCCCTTGTCCCACTGGTTGGAACCTATGGCATTGTATCGCTTGCGGGCGACATCCCACAGTCCGTAGGTTCGGCCGAGGTTGTAACGGTCGAAGATCTTCGGGATCGCCACGTCCTGCGGGCAGGGCGTGCAGTAGCCGCAGCCGGTGCAGTAGAGCTCGGCCATCTTGCTCATCCGTTCGAGATGCTCCTCGATCGCCTGCTTGTGCTCTTCGCTCAAGGCGGTCGCATCGGAACAGACCGCCAGGTTCTCCTCGACATGCTGCATCGTGCTCATCCCCGAGAGGGCGACGGTGACGTTCGGATTGGCCAGGACGAACCGCATGGCCAGTTCCGGCACACGGTCGACGCCGGGGATCAGCCCTTCCAGCACGTCGCTGGTTACGCCCAGCCGCCCCCCGCCGACGGGGCCCATGACCACCACGCCGACGTTCTTCTGCTTGGCGTGGGCGATGGCCGGTTCGAGCTTCCGGTCCAGGATGTTGTACTGTACGGTAATCACGTCGACGTAGCCGGAGTCGATGATCTTGATCACCCCTTGGCAGTCATCGTGGCTGGAACAGCAGATGTGCTTGATCAGGCCCTGGTCTTTCGCCTTCTGCATCCACTTGCTGATCCGAGGCTTGACGGCTTCTACATACCGCTTCCAGCCCATACCGTGGTGGTTGTAGATGTCGATGGTGTCGACTTTCAGGCGGCGGAGGCTGTCTTCGAGGTTCTGCCACCATTCGGCTTCGCTCTCGCCGTAGTTGTGGTTCTTGGTCGAGACGACGATCTCTTCCCGCTTGCCCGACCAGGCCTGCAGGGCGTCGCCGACGGCCCGCTGGGAGTCTTTGTTGCAGTAGCCCACGGCCGAGTCGATGTAGTTGACCCCTGCTTCGAAGGCCTTGTGGATCATCGGGATCGCCTCGTCGCGGTCGATGAGCTTGTCCTCGCCCTCGCCGGTCATCGGCAGGCGCATCGCCCCGAACCCCAGCTGCGAAACCTTGTAGCCTGTACGTCCCAGTTCTCTGTAAATCACGGTACGTCGTCCTTTCGAGTCTCAGCCGGGCGGCCACAGGGCGCCCCTGGCCGACAAGAGTGTGGGTGCGGAAGCATCCTTTGTACCAGAACTGCCCCGACTGGTCATGGAACAATTGCGACTTGGATCTGCAGTTTTGCGCCAGTCAGGAT
>JBKHDI010000059.1:0-24235 GCA_046541415.1 Phycisphaerae bacterium
ACCCGAACCACACGAAACACAGACTACCATGGATACACCGAGCATCGACATCCTCCAGGGCCGACGCAAACAGGTCGCCACCATCGGCGCCGCGCCGTTGGAGATCGAATGCGACAAGGCCTCCCTGGCCGGCTCGGTCTCCCAGCGCGCCTGCGTCTTCTGCGGCTCGCGCGTCGTGCTCTACCCCATCGCCGATGCCCTGCACCTGATCCACGGCCCCATCGGCTGTGCCGCCTACACCTGGGACATCCGCGGGGCGGTCTCTTCCGGGCCCGAGCTGCACCGGATGAGCTTCTCGACCGACCTGCAACAACGCGACGTGATCTACGGCGGGGAGAAGAAGCTCCAGGCCGCCCTGAGAGAGCTGATCGCCGAGTACAAACCCGCAGCCGCTTTCGTCTACTCGACCTGCATCGTCGGCCTGATCGGCGACGATGTCGATCGCGTCTGCAGACAGGTCTCGCAAGCGACCGGCATCCGCGTGCTGCCCGTGCACTCCGAGGGGTTCAAGGGCACGAAGAAGGACGGCTATACCGCGGCCTGCAACGCGATGTTCCAGATCGTCGGGACCGGCGATACCTCCGATATCCCCGAGATGAGCATCAACATCCTCGGCGATTTCAACATCGGCGGGGAGACCTGGGTCCTGCGGGACTACTACGAGCGGATGGGGATCCACGTGGTTTCCACCGTAACCGGCGACGGACGGATCGCCGACATCGCCCGCAGCCACGGCGCGAAGCTCAATGTCGTCCAGTGCTCCGGCTCGATGACCCACCTGGCCGAGCGGATGAAGAAGGAATACGGCATCCCGTACATCCGCGTCTCCTACTTCGGCATCGAAGACTGCAGCAAGGCGCTCTACGACGTGGCCGAGTTCTTCGGCGACCCGGAGGTCTGGAACAACACCCGCCAGCTGGTCCGCCAGGAAGTCGGCGCGATCCTGCCGCAGCTCGAATCGTACAGGAAGGTCCTGGCCGGCAAGAAGGCAGCGGTCTACACCGGCGGGGCGTTCAAAGCGTTCTCTCTCGTTCGCTCCCTGAGGACGCTGGGGATGACCACGGCCATTGCCGGCTCGCAGACGGGCAACAAGGATGACTACCAGCAGCTGCGGGACCTCTGCGATGAGGGGACGGTCCTGCTGGATGACACCAACCCGCTGGAGCTGGCCAAGTTCGTCCAGGAAAAGGACGTCGACCTGTTCATCGGCGGGGTCAAGGAACGCCCCATCGCCTACAAGCTGGGCATCGGCTTCTGCGACCACAACCACGAGCGGAAGATCTGCCTGGCCGGGTTCGTCGGCATGGTCAACTTCGCCAAAGAGGTCGCCGCCTCGGTTACCAGCCCCGTCTGGGACCTCGTGCCGCGCCGCACCCGGAGGGACGAAGCATGAAAGTCGCCAAGCGCCCCAACTTCGTCTCCACCCGCAACGCCTGCAAGCTCTGCACGCCGCTGGGGGCCTGCCTGGCCTTTCGGGGCATCGAAGGCTGCGTACCGTTCCTGCACGGCTCGCAGGGCTGCGCGACGTACGTCCGCCGCTACCTGATCAGCCACTTTAACGAGCCCGTCGACATCGCCTCCTCGAACTTCTCCGAGCAGACAGCCATCTTCGGCGGGGGCGACAACTTCAAACTCGGGCTTCGCAACGTGGTCGACTCGTATCAGCCGCAGGTGGTCGGCGTGGCCACGACGTGCCTGTCCGAAACCATCGGCGACGACGTGGCGATGTTCCTCCACGAGTTCCGCAAGAGCAACCCCGGCCAGGACCTGCCCTTCGTCCTGCATGCCTCGACGCCCAGCTACACCGGTACGCACGCCGATGGCTTTACCCGGGCGGTCAAGGCAGCCGTCGAGGCCATCGCCGAAGGCGGCGAGACGGGCGAACACATCAACATCCTGCCGGGTATGGTCTCGCCCGAGGACATCCGCCAGCTCCGCCAGATCTGCGAGGATTTCGGCATCGACGCGACCATCCTGCCCGACTACTCCGATTCGCTGGACGGCGGGATCTGGGACGACTACCACAAGATCCCCGAAGGCGGCACGCCGATCGACGAGATCATCCGGGCAGGCCGGGCCCGGGCGACCATCGAATTCGCCTCGATGACCAAGCCGGCCGAAAGCCCGGGCGCGTACCTGGAGAAGACCTTCGGCGTGGCCAATCACGTCCTGCCCCTGCCGATCGGCGTGCGGGCGACGGATCGGCTGTTCCAGTTGCTCTGCGACCTGTCCGGCCGGGATGTTCCCGCGAAATACCAGAAGCGGCGCGCCCGCCTGATCGACTCGTTCGTCGACGGTCACAAATACATCTCCGGCCTGCGGGCGGTGGTTTACGGCGAGGAGGAATTCGTCCTGGCCCTCGCCTCGATGCTGGGGGAGATCGGCATCGTCCCGGCCCTGTGCGGCTCGGGGGCCCGCAGCGGGAAACTGTCCGAAAAGCTGGGCAAATCGCTGCCGAAGATCGCCGAGAAGATTCGCGTGGCCGACGGGGCGGACTTCGTCGAGATCGAGCAGCTGGCCGGCGAGATGGATCTGGATCTGATCGTCGGTCATTCCAAGGGCTTCAAGATGTCGCAGGCCCTTGGAATTTCGCTGGTTCGCGTGGGCTTCCCCGTCCACGACCGGATCGGCGGCGGGCGGATCTGTCACGTCGGATACCGCGGCACACAGGAACTTTTCGACCGGGTCGCCAACGCCGTCATCGAGCGGCTGCAGGCGGACAACCCCGTCGGCTACACCTACATGTAACCAGCAGGCAAAGGCAAGAACCATGAAGTTAACCGTCGAGAGGCACCCCTGCTTCAACAAGGACGCACGCCACAAGCACGGACGGATCCACCTGCCGGTGGCCCCCAAGTGCAACATCCAGTGCAAGTTCTGCAACCGCAAGTACGACTGCCCGTCGGAGTCCCGCCCGGGCGTAACCAGCAACGTCCTGTCCCCCGCCCAGTCGATCTGGTTCCTCGACAAGGTCATGGACCGCGAGCCGAACATCAGCGTCGTCGGCATCGCAGGGCCCGGCGACCCCTTCGCCAACGCCGAAGAAACCATCGAGACCTTCCGCCTGGTCCGCCAGAAGTACCCCGAGATGCTGCTTTGTGTGGCCAGCAACGGCCTGGAGGTCGAGCCCTGGGTTGACCAGTTGGCCGAGTTGAACACCAGCCACGTCTCGCTGACCGTCAACGCATCCGACCCGGCCATCGGGGCCGGCGTCTACCGCTGGGTCCGCTATAACAAGCGCGTCTACCGCGGCGAAGAGGCCGGGCGCGTCCTGCTGGAACAGCAGATCAAGGCGATCGGCGCCCTGAAAGCCCGAGACATCATCGTCAAGATCAACACCATCGTCATCCCCGGCGTCAACGACGAGCATGTCCTGGACGTCTCGCGCATGGTCGCCGAACTCGGCTGCGACATCCAGAACTGCATGCCGCTCTACCCGGTCGAAGAAACCGAGTTCGGCGACCTGCCCGAGCCGGCCGCGGAGATGATGGCCGAACTCCGCGCCCAGGCCGGGCAGATCATCCCCCAGATGAGCCACTGCTCCCGCTGCCGCGCAGACGCAGCCGGGCTGATCGGCAAGGGCCTCTCGGCGGAGTTGACCGAGGCCCTCCGCCAGTCTGCAGCCCAGCCGATCGACCCGTCCGAGGACAGGCCCTACGTGGCGGTGGCATCCCAGGAAGGCTTCCTGGTCAATCAGCATCTCGGCGAGGCTGAGAGGCTGTTGATCTTCAGCCGCGAGGGCAACTCCTTCAAGAGCGTCGAATCCCGCGCCGCCCCGCCGGTGGGGGGCGGCCATTCGCGATGGATGCAGCTCGGCGAGATCCTCTCGGACTGTCGGGCCGTGCTGGTCAGCGGCGCCGGGCAAAGCCCCCGCCAAGTGCTCGGCCAGTCCGGCTGCAAGGTCATCGTCGCCGAGGGGCTGATCGATGAGTGTCTGGCGAACATCTACGCAGGCCGGGCCGTGCGGTCCCCGGCCAGGCCGTTCCAATGCGGCGCAAGCTGCGCCGGCGACGGGCTCGGCTGCGGCTGAGACCATGCGACCGCCGAGCAACCCCGACCGTTTTGAATCCTGATCAACATGGAGTCACACACGATGGACAAACCCCAGTATCACTTCCTGGTCTGCAACAGTTTTCGCCTCAGCGGCGAGCCGCAGGGCGTCTGCAACAAGCGTGGGGCGGTGAACCTGCTGCAGATGCTCGAAGAGGAGATCATCGACCGGGGCCTGGACGCGATGGTCTCCTCGACCGGCTGTCTGAAGGTCTGCGACCGCGGCCCGGTGATGGTCGTCTACCCGCAGGGCGTCTGGTACGGGCAGGTCGATGAAGACAAGCTCGACGCCATCCTCGACAGCATCGAGGACGGGGCGATGATGGAGGAGGGCCAGCTGACGTGATCGCCAAGCCCAGCCAACGCGACAAGGCCGCCCGGAGAGTCCATCTGGTCGACACGACCCTGCGCGACGGCGAACAGACTCCGGGCGTGAGCTTCTCGTTGACCGAGAAGCTGGCGATTGTATCGGCCCTGTCGCGGCTGGGCGCAAGCGAGCTGGAAGTGGGCATCCCGGCGATGGGGCGCCAGTCCCGGCAAGAGATTCGCGCCATCGCCCGGGCCGGCCTGTCCAGCAGATTGACCGTCTGGTGTCGGGCCACCGAGCAGGATATCGACGCTGCCCGACAGTGCCAGACCGAGGGAATCCACCTGTCCCTGCCGGTCTCGGCGATTCAGCTGGAGGCGATGGGCAAGGACCTGTCCTGGGCCTTGGAGCAGTTGGAATCAGCCGTCCTGCTGGCCAGGCGAGACTTCGGGTATGTCTCGGTCGGGGCCCAGGATGCATCCCGCACCGACGCCGAGACGCTGCGACGATTCACCACAGCCGTCAGCCGGGTTGGGGCCAACCGGCTGCGGCTGGCCGATACGGTGGGCATCTGGAACCCCATGCAGACCTTCGAGACCTTCACGTCCCTGCTGGCCGCCGCAGACGGAATCGAACTGGCCTTTCACGGACACAACGACCTGGGCATGGCCACGGCCAACACCCTGGCCGCCTTCGCCGCCGGGGCCGGCTGGGCCGACGTGACGGTAACAGGCCTCGGCGAGCGTGCGGGCAATGCCCCCCTGGAGGAGGTCGCCGTCGCTGCCGGCGTCTCGGCCGATCTGGATACCGGCATCGACACGACCTCGCTGCCCGAACTGTGCAAGATGGTCTCGCTGATCAGCGGACGGGCGATACACCCGGCCAAGCCCATCGTCGGCGACAACGCCTTCGTTCACGAGTCGGGCATCCACGTCCGGGCCCTGCTGGCCGACCGGCGGGCGTACGAGCCGTTCGATCCCGCCCGCGTGGGCAGGGGCGAGTCGCGCTTTGTCGTCGGCAGCCACTCCGGAACCGCGGGTCTTCGCTTCGCCATGGAAGAATTGGGTGTACAATTGGACGACGACCAGGCCCGGGCCTTGCTTGCCCAGGTCCGTCGGCTGGCCCGGCAGGTCAAGCAGCCCCTGGCAGGGGCCGAACTTCTCGACCTGTACCGCCAGCTGCCCGCTTCGTAACGTCCAACCCGAAAGCCAACCACCATGCAGATAGCCGTCCTGCAGCACGTGCCGTTCGAAGATGCCGCCAACATCGGCCTCTGGGCCGAGAAGCGAGGCCACGGCCTGGCCGCCACGCACCTCTACCTCGGCCAGCAACCGCCCGAGTTGGACCGCTTCGAGATGCTCGCGATCATGGGCGGGCCGATGAACATCTACCAGCACGACCAGCACTCCTGGTTGGAAACGGAGAAGCAGTACATCGCCCGCGCCATCGAGGCCGGCAAGGCTGTCCTGGGCATCTGCCTCGGCGCCCAGCTGATCGCCGACGTCCTCGGCGGGCCCGTGACGAAAAACCCCTGCCGCGAGATCGGCTGGTTCGAGGTCGACCAGGCAGAGGGAACCAATGGCTCGCTGCTGGCCGAGCTGCCCCCACGCTTCACCGCCTTCCACTGGCACGGCGACCGGTTCGCCATCCCGCCCGGCGCCACACGACTGGCCGGAAGCGAGGCCTGCGACAACCAGGCCTTCCAATACGGCGACCGCGTCCTGGGCATGCAGTTCCACCTGGACTACCAGCCGGCCAGCATCGAAAACATGCTGACCCATTGCGCCGACGAATTGGACGGCACGACCTGGGTGCAATCCGCCGACGACATCCGCGCCTACCTCCGCAGCACGACCCGCACCCAGGCCTACCTCGAACAGATCCTCGGCCGCATCGAACGTCTGGTGGGGTAGGGCAGGCAACACCAGCCCCCAAAGGGGGCGCCCGCCAATAGCCCGGGGCTTTGCGCCCCGGGAACGGCAGACGCCACCACACGCCATTCCCGGCCCGCCCAGCGGGCGGCAGCGTAGTGGAGGCACTTCGGTGCCGCCACTGCATGTCCAGATATGGGGGCGGGGCGGTCTACATGTTGGGGGCAGAATGAAACGTTAATGGTTCCTAACAAATCCACAGGTTATCAACAGGTTTCAACAAGGTTCGGTTTGTGGTCCGGGTAAACTGTTGAAACATGAGAAGTTATGGACTGTTAAGATAGCATGAAGGCATTCGGCCGGCCCGGCTCAGAGGCGCCCGGTGCTGTACAATTGGAACGTAACAGTTGTTTTTAACACTGGTTATGATCTTAATAGGACGTTAACACGTCAAGAGGCGGGCCAGAGATGGGCGGGCGGGCGGCGGCCGGGGCATTTCAGCCAATGGCGTAGACGGCCATCAGAGAATAGGGGATTTTGCGATAGTTGGGCAAAGGGCGATCCCGGATCGGTCGATCTATGTAGTGCAATCGGAGGCCGGTGGCCTTGGTTACCGGAATCATTCAGCCGGCGTGCCCGTCGGCTGAACGGTCAAGCAGAGCAAGCCAGGTGCACGGAATGCGTTCGAATCCTTCTGTAGAGCCAAACGAACTCAAGCCGCAGTTCGAGCAGTACGTCGAGTTGGCCCACGACGGCATTGCGATCCTGCAGAACGGGCTGATCCGCTACGCCAACGGCGGGCTTTGTCGTTTGCGCGGGCTGGATCGCCAGGAGCTGATCGGGCGTGGCATCGACCGGATCATCGCCCCGCAGGAGGTCCGCCAGATCGAGGTGAACTACCACCGCCGCATGTCCGGCCAGGACGTGCCCCGGACCTACATGAGCAAGGCCCTCGGTCCGGGTGAGGTGGTCCTGGACGTCGAAATCAGCGCCACCGTCGTTACGTACGGAGGTCAGCCGGCCGACCTGGTCATCCTCCGCGACGTGACCGAACGCCAGCAGGTCCTGGGGGCCCTGGAGATCAGCGAAGCCCGCTACAGGGCCCTGGCCGAGGGAACCCAGGACCTGATTACCGTCTACGACCGCAGCCACCGGATCGCCTACGCCAATTCCGCCGTCGAGGCCTTGCTGGGCCTGGACCGCCAGAGGCTTGTCGGGATGTACCTCGAGCAGGTGGTCCTGGACAGCTGCCAGGCCGAGATGGTCGGATCCCAGATGGACCAGGTGTTCCGGACCGGCAGGCCGCTGACCATCGAGGTCGCCCACGAGGTCGGCCAGGAACTGATCATGCTCGACGTGAAGATGATCCCGCAGTTCGACCGGCGCGGACAGGTCCAGACCGTGCTGACCACCGCACGGGACATCACGCGGTATGTCAACATGGAGTCGGCCTGCCGGCGCGACCGCCAGCGGATGGACCTGGCCCTCGAGGCGGCCAACGAGGGCCTCTGGGACTGGAACGTCCGGACCGGGCAGGTCTACTTCTCGCCAAGATGGTACACCATGCTCGGCTACGAGCCCTACAGCCTCGAGCCCGGCTACGAGACGTGGCGCAGTCTGGTGCACCCGGACGATCTCCAGCCGGTGTTGGACCTGCAGATGAAGCACTTTGCCACCGGCAGCGAAGGGTTCACCGTGGAGTTCCGGATGCGGACGGCCGAGGGCGGCTGGCGGTGGATCCGCAGTTGCGGCAAGGCGGTCGAGCGCGAGGACGACGGCAGCGTCCGCCGGTTGATCGGCACGCACGTGGACATCACCGACCTGAAGAAATCCCAGGGCGACCTGAAGCGCCTCCACGACCGCCTCTGCACGCTGACATGCCAGGAAGCTAAGTCCGAAGACGCCCGCAGCCGACACTGCGCCGAGCGGATCCAGGATCGTGTCGGCCAACAGCTCTGCCGGATCCAGCGGCAGATCGACCAGCTGGTCGCCTCGGCCCAGGACCCTCTGGCGGCTGAACTGAGCGGGATCAGCGATTTGCTGGCCCCGGCCATCGTGGAACTGGACGACCTGACGCGCTCACTGCTGCGTCCGTCGCTGGGCCAGCCCGGCTTCGAGCAGCGCCTCGAGACGATCTGCGGCGAGGTCTTTGCCGACAAGCAGGTGGACTGCCGCATCCAGGCCGAGCAGGGCAGCGACCCACCGTCTGCCGAGGCCTGCCTGATTCTGATCCGCTGCATCCGCGAGTTGCTGCACAATATCGCCGTCCACGCCGGGGCCTCTCACGTAGACGTGATCGTCGGCCGCCAGAGCGCCGGCTGGCAGGTGACGATCTGCGACGACGGGATCGGCCTGGGCGGGCGCAGCCAGGCCCAGCTGGAGGCCTGTTCGCAGGATCTGGGGCTCTTCAGCATTTGCCGGGCGATGGAGAACTTCGGCGGCAGCTGTGTTCTGACCGAAGCGCCCGGCCGGGGGACAGCGGCCATGCTCCGCCTGCCGGCGGGGGGCGGGTCGATCGGCTGATCTGCCGGCTCGCACCAGCCCCCGGCGGCGTTTAACCGGGCAGATGCTCCAGGATGACCTGCCGCATTACGTCGCGCGGGGCACTTTGGCCGGTCCAGGTCTCGAACTGGGCGGCGCCCTGGGCGACGAACATGTCCACGCCGGTCAGGGTGGCGGCGCCGGTCTTTTCGGCCAGGCGCAGCAGTTTCGTTCGAACGGGGTTGTAGATGGTGTCGAAGACGATCGCCACCTCGGGGCCGATACGGTCGATGCAGCAGGCGTCGGTCGCCGGGTGCATGCCCACGGACGTGCAGTTGATGATGATCTCGCTGTCGACCGGGGCCGATCTCAGGGCGGCGGCGCGGCAGTTGAATTCCTCGGCGAGCATTTCAGCCCGTCGGATCGTGCGGTTGCAGATGGTCACATCGGCCCGGTAATGTCGCAGGGCGGCGACGACGGCGCGGGCCACTCCGCCGGCACCCAGGACGGTCACCGACCGTCCGGCCAGGTCCTGGCGGGTAATCTCCATGGCCTGGCAGAGGGAATCCAGTGCGGCGGCGTAGTCGGTATTGTCGCCGCGGAGCGATCCGTCGGGCTGGAAGGTAATGGTGTTGACCGCGCCGATCTGCACGGCCAGCTCGTCGCAGTTTGCGGCCCCGACGTACTCCAGGGCGTGCTGTTTGTGGGGGATCGTCACGCTCAGGCCCCGCCAGGACAGTTGGGGGTTCTCGACGATCGCGTCGAGGAAGCGGAAGAAATCCCCGCGTTTCGGGTCGACCAGCAGGGGCACGTACAGGCCGTCGTAATCGGCCGCTGCCAGGGCAGCGTTGTGGATGGCGGGGCTCATCGAGTGGGCGATCGGGCAGCCGATGACGCCGAACAGCTCGGTCTGGTCGCCCTGGCGGTCCCAGCGGTAGAGTTGGCGGACCTGGCCGAGGGTAGGCTGACCGGGGGCCGATTCGGCCCCGCCTGCCAGGGCGGCGAAGGTGCCGAAGGCCCCGAAGCGTCGAGCGGCCAGGCGGCTGAGCAGGCCATGCTCGCCCATCGCCAGGGCGAGCGTGGGCTTGTTTGCGGCGGCGATGGCGGCCCCGGCGGCGATGGCGTCTTCGGGTCCGGCAGCGGCGAAGGCGACCTTGTTGACCGCGGCGGTTGAGGCGTCCATCTGCTTGAGGCGCTGGTGGAGGTCATCGGGCCGGCTGGTGAAGTTGTGGTAGCTGAGGATGACGCGCCCGGCGGGTCGGTCGGCGGGGGGCACGTCGTCTTCGACGTCGATGAAGTCGGCCCCGGCGGTGGCGGCCCCGGCCAGCAGGGCCAGGCGGTCGGCCTCGGGCCCTTCGTATCGGCCTCCCTGGCGGACGGGCCTGCAGGTGACGATGGTTTTGACGGGTGCATCGGCCAGGGTGGCGGAGAGGCTGTGGATGTCGGGCAGACGGGCCAGCAGGTCCAGTCGGAACTCGACGGCGTCTGCACCCTGTTCGGCGGCGGCGAACATGTCGCGGCGCATGGAATCGAGGCTCGAGGCGGTCAGCGGGCAGATCAACAGGGTTTGGGCAGCTTCAGGTTGCACGGGCGACTCGCGATCGGGTTTGCTTGTCGGACAGCAGCCATCCTCCGGATTTGGTCGGCCAAGTCAAGTTCGAGCCCGGCGTGGCGGTTAAAGGCTTCAGCTTTGGCCGGTGCGGACCTATAATCCTTCGGATACCTCTATTGTGCCAGGAGATGCCATGAAAATAGCCCTCGGTTCGGACCACGCCGGATACCAGTACAAACAGGCCATCGTCGAGCACCTGCAGGCGGCGGGGCACGAGGTCGAGGATTTCGGCTGTCACAGCCCGGACCGCTGCGATTATCCGACGTACATTCGCCCGGTGGCCGAGGCTGTCGCGGCGGGCAAGGCCCAGCGAGGCATTGTCCTGGGCGGGTCGGGCAATGGCGAGGCGATCGTGGCCAATCGGGTCAAGTCGATCCGCTGCAGCCTCTGCTGGGATTTGCGTTCGGCCCGGCTGGCCCGGCAGCACAACGACGCCAACGTCCTCTCGCTGGGCCAGCGAATGATGGCCCTCGAGGAGGCCCTGGAGATCGTCGACCTCTGGCTGGAGACCCCGTTCGAGGGGGGCAGGCACCTCAAGCGGATCCAACTGATCGACGAGGCAGGCTGAGTCCGCCGGGGCAGGGGGGCAGCGGGAAGATTCGATCATCTTTGAATTTACGCTCCGTCGAATCCGGTATATATATGATCGGGAAACCAATTCGCGGCCGGCAGGGCAGGTGGCCGCACGGAGACCTTGCATGCGCAGGAAACCGCGAATACTCATCTATACCGGGCTCTTGCTGGCGGTGGTGGTTGCAGACGCCGCCGCCCAGCAGGTCGACCAGATCGGCCAGAAGACCGGGCGGTTCGTCAGCGGCGACTGGGTTTACAAGCACACGGTCGGGGCGCGCGGGCGGACCGGCCTGCTGCGCTACAAGACCAGCCCCGTCATCCCCGGGGGGATGTTCGACTACGTCACCACGCCGTGGGGCAAGATGTACTGGTGGGGCACGGGGACGGAAGATAAGGCCCTGGCCGGCTGGATCCTCCAGGCCCCGCCTGACGGGCGGGTCGGCAGACAGATCCAGCCGGCGGCCAGGACCGCCGGTTCGGACAAGATCGACCTGGACCGCTCGGGGCAGTACATGTCCGGCTACTGGCGGTTCGAGTTGGAGGTCAAGACGCTCCAGCCCGGTTCGTCCAGCCGGACGGGCAAGCTGCTGCTTGCTGATCGGCCCATCGGCGGGGCGGAGCTGAGCGACTACGTCAAGACGCCCTGGGGCGTGATGTACTGGTGGGGCGAGAAGCCCGATGCGGCCGGCCTGGCAGGCTGGCTGCCCAAGATGCCCGCCGGCCTGCCCGGCAGGCTGATCCGCACGGCCGTGCCGACAGGGCAGTCCAACGCCCAGCCGGGTCAGAACCTCCCGGTCGGACAGGCCCAGCCTCTGGACCTGACCCAGCCGGGGGGCTACCAGAGCGGCAAGTGGAAGTATCTCTACACCATCTGGTCGAAGGGCCAGGCCTCCGAAGGCTCGATGGGCCAGCTGTTCCACGACCAGAAGGCCGTCCAGGCCGTCGAAATCGGCGACGCCGTCCAGACCCCCTGGGGCAGCATGTACTACTGGGGCGCCATGCAGGCCGGCAGCCTGGCAGGTCAGCACGGCTGGGCGCCGACCAGGCCCGAGAAGCTCAGCGGCCGACAGATCGACCCGACCTCGGCGGGCATTGCCCAGGTCGACCTGACAATCCCGGGGACTTACAAGGTCGGCAAGTGGACGTACATCTACCTGGTCTGGAATGCAGAGGGCGACCTGGCCGGTTCGACCGGCAGGCTCGTCGAGGGCGATCGCCAGATCGAGGGCATCCGGACCGGGCAGAAGGTCGTGACCCCTTGGGGTACGATGTGGTGGTACGGCAGATTGGCCGACGTTCGCGGGCTCTCGGGCTGGATACCGGTCCGGCCCCGCGCCAGAGACCTGCAGGAAGTCGATTCGCTGGAAGGACAGGAATGATGGATTCGCAGAACAAGCAGATCGCCGAAGACCAGTTGCCCGAAGGCCTCCTGGCCGACGACGAGAGGCTGACCTTCTCGGCCCGTCCGAGCGTTTCGGTGCTGATGCATCGGACGCGATGGGTCCTCTGGCTGGTCGGCCTGATCGTCATCGTCGGGCCGGTGCTGATGTGGATCTTCCTGGGTCAGCTGCGTCAGGTGGCGCCGGTGACGTTCTACAGCCTGATCGGGCTGATCGTCCTGGCCGACATCATCCCGGTGGTGTTTCTCTACGGCCTGCTGCACCTGCAGGCGGGGCGGCTGCTGTATGTCATGACCGATCGGCGGGCGATGGTCATCGTCGAGGACAAGGAGAAAAAATACCGCACGTTCACCCGCGCCGAGCTGGCCGAGCGGCGGATCGAACGCCGCGGCAAGGCCGGCGGGGACATTTTCTTTCCCAACGTTCAGACGGCCCAGACGGGCGGGCAGATGGGGTGGATCGGCCTGGCCGAGGTCGACGAGGTCGACCGGCGCCTGGCCGCCCTGGCCGGCGGGCAGTCCCGCGACGCGGGCGAGGCTTGACTTTCGCACCTCGCCAGCAGCGCATATAATGCCCAGACGGATCTGAGACTACCTTTTTGACAGGACCGGGATGTATCTGGACTTTTTCAACCTGCGAGAGTTTCCCTTCTCGATCGCCAGCGACCCGAAGTACTTCTACCAGAGCGATATCCACTCCGAGGGTCTGGCCAATATGCTCTACACCATCCAGCAGCGCAAAGGGATGGTGCTGATTACCGGGGAAGTCGGGGCGGGCAAGACATTCCTGGCCTCGATGCTGGCCGAAAAACTCGGACGCAACAGCCTGGTCGTCTCGGTCAAGCACCCGCCGGATTCGGCCAAGCAGATGCTCCGGGCGGTGGCCGAGGGCATCGGCGTGCGTGTCGGGCGGGCCGACGACAAGCTCACCCTCGTCCAGGAACTGGAAAACAAGCTGCAGCGCCACTTTCGGCGCGACCGCCTGGTGGCGGTGATTCTCGACGAAGTCCAGGACCTGCCCGACGAGGCGATGGAGCAGATCCGCCTGATGTGGAACTGGGAGCAGGACGGCCAGAGGCTCGTGCAGTTGGTGCTGGTCGGTCAGCCCGAGCTGCGGGACCGACTCAAGGAGCCCAAGTGGGAGTCGCTGCAGCAGCGGATCGTCCTGAGCTACCACCTCGGCTCGCTCAGCGAGGCCGACACGGCCAGGTACGTGCTGCACCGGCGGAAGATCGCCGCGGCCAACGGCTCGCCCCTGCGCTTTACGATGCGGGCCCTGGAGGACATCTACGAGGTGACCAAGGGCATCCCGCGGCTGATCAACATCCTCTGCGACAACGCGCTGCTGACGGCCTATGCGTCCAACACCACCAAGGTCACCAGCGGGGTGGTCGCCAAGGTCGTAAAGAACATGACGACCTGGACGCTGAACCCGGGCGGCTCGGAGACCGACCTGGACGACTCGCCGGAGCAGTAAGCCCGGCCCGCTACGGCTGCTTGCCGATGACGATCCGGCGGAGCGGCTGAGTCTCCTGAACCAGCCGAAGCCCAAGCTTCTCGACGCCCGGGAACACCGATTGCGGGTCCTTGTGATCTACCGGCAGGAGGAAATCGTACAGTCCCTCCAGTCCCGTCTGGTCGATCACCGGTTCGCCCAGGATCTGCTCGATCCGCCAGACCAGCGCGTCGGTTGAACAGGCCGCAAAAGACCACCCCTCGTCCAGGTCCACCCAGTTGCCCTGCCTCTTTTCGTCGCTGGGCGTCAGGGACATCGGTGCGTCCGGCTGCCGTTGGAGCAGCCAGACCTCCGTCGGCGTGGAGACCAGCGCGAACTGCAGGTCGAACTGTTCTTCCAGCCGGGCCTGGAGCTTCCGCCAGGCGGTCAGGGGCCTGTCCTGGGCTGCGACGGTTACGTCGAAGTTGCCCTCCGGCAGGGCCTGGGAGTCGACAATCCGCTCCTGCCTCGGCCAGGCGGTGCGGATGACCTCGATCAGCGGCTGATTGACCGCCTGCATCGCCCCGGTCGAGGGGTTCCAGTCCAGCCGGGCCGGGGCGCCCGAGGTCGGGGCGATGGTGACATCGGAGGCCTCCGGACGGGGCTTCTCAGGCGTTTGCGATCCCTGCGGATCGTCCGGCCGTTCCGCGCCGCGGCCGTCGGCTGCCGGCGGGGGCTCGTTTTCGCTGCAGCCGACCAGCAGGAATCCGACCAGCAGGATCGGGAGGCAGAATCGCTTCATGGCAGGTTCACCCTTTCCCTGCCGCCCGATGGCGGCAGGCGTTCTAAACTGTCTTGCTCTTGGAAGTCAGGCGGATGATCGCCCCTTTGTGTCGGCCGCTGAGGGTCGTCGCGTCCAGCAGGTAGGGCGACTTTCCGTGGCCCAGGTCGAACTCCAGTTGCAGGTTCTGGCGATCCTGCTTGAGGATCTTCTCGAACTGCCCCAGCCATTCGGCGCTTTCGCCCTGGCTGGATTCGGGCGCCAGCAGGGGCAGGGCATCTTCCAGGAAGTTGCTGCCGGCCAGCAGGTTCCCGTTGGAGTCCAGTTCCTCGGCCATGCTCTGCCAGGCTGCGTTGGTCTGAACGATTTCGCCGTCGGAGTCCAGCAGGGCGATCTCGTGCTCGGACAGGTCCAGCACCGCTTCGTACCGCCCGCGGGTGCGCTTGACCTCGGAGATATCCACGCAGGTGACGATCAGCCCGTCGAGGCGGTCCTCCTCGGTCCGGTAGGGCACGAAACGGATGAGGTAATCGCTTTCGCCGTCGATGGCCAGTTCCCGCGACCTGGGCGTGCGATCCTTGAGCACCTCGGCGCACTGGCCGGCCAGGTCGAAGTCCCGGGCCTTGGTGGTGATGTGGCTGATGGGCCTGCCCAGGTCCTGGGGCAGGATGTTGATCACCTCCGAGATGGTGGGGGTGAACTTGCGGATGTGCATGTTGATATCGAGGAACAGTACGCCGACCTCGGTGGCCCGGAGGAGGTTGTCGACGTCGTTGTTCAGTTGGGTCAGTTCCTCGATCTTCTCCTGGTACTCGCTGTTGACGGTGTGGAGCTCTTCGTTGACCGACTGGAGTTCTTCGTTGGTCGACTGGAGCTCCTCGTTGCTGGTTACCAGCTCCTCGTTGGTCGCCTGGAGTTCCTCGTTGGAGGTCTGCAGTTCCTCGATGGTCGACTGGAGGTTGGCCTTGGTAAACTGCAGTTCCTGCTCGAGGTCGTGCATCCGGTCGTCGGAATCGCCCGTCCGCGAAGAGGACGTTGTCGAAGCGTCCGGGCTGGACGGGTTGGAGACGGTCTCGAACAGGGCCAGGAACATCCGCTGGTTGTTGGGGCTCACCTGGGGCAGGGGGCGGATCCGCAGGTCGACGGTCTGGCCGGCGTTGTGCGTCTGGATCCGCGAGTAGACCACCTCCTGCCCGGTCTTCCAGGAGCGATTGATCGCGGTGGACAGGGCGATCGACAGGTCGTTGCTCATGATCTTGCGGGCGTCGAGGCTGGCCTTGCCCGGCTGGAGTTGCAGCAGGTTCTGCGTCTGGCCGAACACGTGGCGGATCAGGCAGCTCTCGTCGAGGATCAGGGCGCAGCTCCTGCGGGACAGCAGCAGTTCCTGCATGGCCCCCTGCAGGACGGTCGAGTCCATGCCCGAGGAGATCGAGTTTTCGCTCCGGGACTTCTCGTTCTCGATCATTTCGCTGCGGAGCTTGGAGCGGCTGAGCGTCTCGCTGACCAGCCGCTGACTGGAGGCGACCTTCTGGTAGATCTTGCGCCGGGAGTCGACGGCGCGGAAGACGGCCACGCTCTCGCCGAGGGTTTCGCTCGAGCCCAGAAAGAGGAACCCCTGGTGCTTGAGCGAATAGGCCATCATCGCCAGCACGCGTTTCTGCATCGACGGCTGGAGGTAGATCAGCAGGTTCCGGCAGCAGACCATGTCCATGTTGCTGAACGGCGGGTCTTTGATGAGGTTCTGCGGGGCGAAGATGATCATCTCGCGCAGCTGGCGTTTGACGTAGTACTTCTCGTCGCGTTTGACGAAGAACCGGTTGAGCCTCTCGCTGCTCAGGTCGGCGATGATGCTCTCGGGGTAGGCGCCTTCGGCGGCGTATTCGATGGCCTCGCGGTCCAGGTCGGTTGCGAAGACCATGACCTTCCGGTCGATGTTGTGTTTTTCGAGGTATTCGATGATCAGCATGGCCAGCGAGTAGGCTTCTTCGCCGGTCGAGCAGCCGGCCACCCAGATCCGGATCGGTTCGATGGGGTTGGACTGTTCCAGGATCTGCGGGATGACCTGGTGGCTGAGCACCTCGAAGGCCTGCTCGTCACGGAAGAACCGGGTCACGCCGATCAGCAGTTCCTTGTAGAGCGTCAGGGCCTCGTCCTCGGAATCTTCGATCAGGTCGGCGTATTCCTGCAGCGTGGTGCACTTGGTGATGCTCATCCGCCGCTCGACACGTCGGACGATCGTGGCGGGCCTGTAGAAGGTGAAGTCCACGCCGGTAAACCGGTTGACCGTGGAGATGATCTGGTCCATCGCGTCCTGCTGGCTGCGGTAAAGCTCCGTCGGGTCGCGCGATTCGCTCAGCAGGCCCGGGTTCTCGACGAAGCTCAGCAGGGCCGAGGGCATCTCGTCGGCCGGCAGGATGTAGTCGGGCAGGCCCGTGGAGATGGCGCTTTTGGGCATGCCGTCGAACTTCGCGTCGGCGACGGTCTGGACCACCACCATCCCGCCGTTTTCCTTGATCGTCCGGATCCCCCGCATCCCGTCGCTGCCCGTGCCGGAAAGCACGATCCCGATCGCCCGCTCGCGCTGGTCCTTGCCCAGCGACTCGAAGAACGTGTCGATCGGCAGGTGCAGCGTGTTGGGCTCCTGCTCGGAGAGCTGTATCCTGCCGTCCTGGATCTTCATCGTCATCCGCGGGGGGATCAGGTAGACCTGGTTGGGCAGGATCTTCTGGCCTTGCTCCGCGCGTTGGACGGGCATGTTCGTGTGCTTGCTGAGAAGCTGGACCATGAGACTTTTGTAGTCCGGCGAGAGGTGCTGGATCACCACGAACGCCATCCCGCTCTGGCTGGGCATCTGGTTGAAAAACCGCTCGAGCGACTCCAGCCCGCCGGCAGAGGCGCCGATGCCCAGGACAAAAGGTCCGTCGCCGGGCTTCTCGGTCTCCGATGCCTGGATGACGGCTTCTTCCTTCTTCGGGCCAGACTCCCGGTCTGTCTGCTTCACGTCCGGACTCCTTGGCGACTGGGACAAATGAGCATGCCGGTCCAACCTGCCGCTGAACCCGCAGGTCCACTGCGGCCGGTCCGATTGTGTCATCTTACGCTCAGCCTGCGGCAGAGACGAGATACAGCCTCTGGAGCAGCCCAAGCAGGTCAGAAGCACGTGTTCAGGGCAAGACGGAACATCTTTTTGTAATTGAACTTAGAAAATATAGCACAAGCGACATCCTAAGGCAACCGAATCCATCTCGCCCCGGAGGTTTTCTTGAAATGTCCGCGGCCATCGTTACGATGAACTGTCGTTGCAGGACATCCCCGTACCCTCGCTGCCGAGACCATCCATGAGCCCGACCCGCCAGGTCATGCCCGTCATCCGCAGGCCGGAGCAACTGAGCTCCGACGACAAACGCGTCATCACACGCTATCTCGACTTCGGCAATCCCAAGCGGATCCGCTCGATCCTCCGAAGACTGATGTCGCTGCCCGAAACCGATCTGAGCGGCCTGCTGGACCAGATCCGCAGCAGCTTCAAGCCCCGCCACCGCGACCTCGACGCCGCCTTCCTCCGCAATTTCGCCGAAGTGGCCCCCCAGATCCGCAAAAAGTCCGAGCTGTCGGAGAACAGAAAACTGGTGCTCGGGGCGTATTTCACCCTGGAATATTCCATCGAGTCGGCCGCCTTGTTCAATCCCTCTATCGTACTGCACCCCGACCAGTCAGGCCTCGGGCCCGACCAGTTGCGATTCCTGATGAGCCTCCGGGCCACCGGCGAGGGCCACGTCTCCTCGATCGTCTTCCGCCGGGGCATACTCCACGGCGACGGCAGGGGCGAAGATCACGTGATTTTCGACCCGCCTCCCCGCTACGCCTACACCGCCAAACCCACTCCGGACAGGGGCTTGTCGAAAATCGCCTTCTGTCGCAAACTCCAGGAAATGGGCGACTGCGAAGACCTCGTCGCCCGCGTGCTCATCCGCCTGCCCGACCGGTTCAGCCCCGCACAGCTGATCCAGGCAGTCAACCAGGTCCGCAAGGAGCCCGATACCCCCTCGACCTTCCACGCCGTGGCCGATGAAATGGTCTGGATCGCCCAGGCCAATTACGAACTGGAATTCCCGGAGGACGTCAAGCCTTCCGAGACGGTGATCTTCCCGGCCACCGCTTACGAACGAAACGGCATGGAAGATCTCCGCCTCGTCCGCTTCCTCGATGAAGACGGCCAGGTCTGCTACTACGGGACCTACACCGCCTATGACGGCAGGAACCTGTACGTCATGCTGCTGGAGACCGA
Source organism: Phycisphaerae bacterium (assembly GCA_046541415.1). Classification (GTDB taxonomy): domain Bacteria; phylum Planctomycetota; class Phycisphaerae; order SM23-33; family SM23-33; genus CAZOVB01. The sequence goes on from JBKHDI010000059.1 coordinate 18,798, forward strand.
AGACTTCCACCACTTCCACGTCTCGACGCTGTCAGGCAAGTTCGCCCGGAACAAGGGCATGGCCCTGTTCCCGCGGAAGGTCAACGGCCAGTACATGATGGTCGGCCGCCACGACGGCGAGAACCTCTACCTGTTGCGTTCGAACAACCTCTATGTCTGGAACCACTCCCAGAAACTCCAGATGCCCACCGAACCGTGGGAACTGGTGCAGATCGGCAACTGCGGGTCGCCCCTGGAAACCCAGGCCGGCTGGCTGCTGCTGACCCACGGCGTGGGGCCCGTCCGCGAATACGCCATCGCCGCGACCCTCCTGGACCGGGACGACCCCTCGAAAATCCTGGGCCGCCTCAAACGCCCGCTGCTCGTGCCCAACGAGGAGGAACGCGAAGGCTACGTGCCCAACGTCGTCTACTCCTGCGGGGCGATCATACACGGCGACAACCTGGTCATCCCCTACGCGATGAGCGACTCGCGAACCGCCTTTGCGATCGTCGACGTCGACGACCTGGTCAAGCAGTTGCTCGCTTCGGGCATCTGAACGACGCACAGCAAACGACCCGGCCGGCCCTGCTCAAAAACCGGCCGGGTCCGCAAAGCGGCCCGTCGCGCAAGATCGTCTGGGCCGGGCTACTTGGTCGGGCCTATCAGGTACGAGTCCGTTTCGTGTTTGTGCTGGCCGACGCCGTCCTTGCCCTTGTACCGGCTGTAGGGCTTGCCGTCCGAGGCCGAGTAAACGTTGTCCCGGTTGATCCCCACGTCCGGGGTTTCCGAGTCCCGCACGGCGTTGTTCATGCTGAAGTAGTTGAAGGACCCGGCGCCCTTGTGGTTGCGGCTGATGTATTTCCAGTAATCATCCGGGTCGGTGTTCTCGTTCCAGCCGCCCCAGCCGAAACCGCCTTCGACCTTAGGCGTTTTGTCGGCCAGGACCACCAGGTCCGGGTGGCTGAAGGCGGTGAAGCCGGTCAGCCGGGGCCTGACGCCGCCCCAGGTGGTAAAGGGCGTCTGCACCGAGTAGCTGCAGAGCTTCCAGCTTTCTTCCGTGCCCAGGTCTTCGCGGTAGAAGTCCCAGTACATCTGGCCGCTGCCGTAGGTCTTGTCGGTCATCACCTCGGCGTTCTCGTCGCCAGGGCAGGAGAACATCTTCGGCTCGCAGTACTTCGTCCGGACCAGCAGGAAGAGGTACGTCGTGACCGATCCGATCGTCGGCGGCGTGCTGCCGCTCTTGGCGTTCGTGCCTGTCGGAGTGCTGGAAATCGAATTGACGTTCTTGTACTGGATGAACGGAAGCGTGCCTTCCTCGGCAAAGTACATCGCCATGCCGTTGGACCCGGTGCCTTTCAGGTTGGCCTTGCACGTGGTGCTCTTGGCGAAGTGGCGGGCCTTGGACAGCGAGGGCAGCAAGATCGAGACCAACAGCGCGATGATCGCGATGACCACCAGAAGCTCGATCAGGGTAAATGCAGACCGGGGGCGCAGAAAGCGGGTGCTGCTCATTGCAGGATCTCCTCGAAAGATGTGGCTACAGCCGAAACTTGCGTTGCAACAGACGGTGGACATGACGCTTTGGATGCCCCAAAGACACCCCTATTATACAGAATCCGCACCGGTGGCCTAGGAGAATTTGCTTCCGAGGCCTGCTTTCCGCACCGACCTGAGCCTTGCCAGTCGCACCGCCTGCTGCTATAAAAAACGTTTCCGCTTTCCTCACACTGCCGTTGCGTGCAGGGGATCCAAACCGTGAAGCTATCCGTCGTCATCCCGGTCTACAACGAAGTCAGTACGCTGGAGGAGATCCTCTCACGCGTCTCAGCCAGTCCCGTCGAGAAAGAAATCATCCTCGTCGACGACTATTCCACCGACGGAACCCGGGATCTGCTCAAGACCATCGAGAAGGTCAGCAACTATCGCGTGTTCTACCACGATCTCAACCAGGGCAAGGGCGCAGCCCTGCGGACCGGGATCAGCCAGGCCACCGGCGACGTGGTCATCATCCAGGACGCCGACCTGGAGTACGACCCGGCAGAGTATCCCAAACTGCTCCAGCCCATCCTCGACGGCAAGGCCGACGTGGTCTACGGATCGCGCTTTGCCGGTGGCGAGTCGCACCGCGTGCTGTATTTCTGGCATATGATGGGCAACCGGTTCCTGACCCTGATGTCCAACATGTTCACCAACCTCAACCTGACCGACATGGAGACCTGCTACAAGGTCTTCAAACGCGAAATCATCCAGCAGGTCCAGATCGAAGAGAACCGCTTCGGCTTCGAGCCGGAAATCACCGCCAAGATCGCCGCCCGCCGCTGCCGGATCTACGAAGTCGGCATCAGCTACGCCGGGCGAACCTACGAAGAGGGTAAAAAAATCGGCTGGAAGGACGGCGTCCGCGCCCTCTGGTGCATCCTCAAGTACCGCGCAAAAACCACCGGCACCCGCCGCCAGGCCCGACGCCAGGCCAGGCAGAACGCAAACGGACGATAGAACCCGAATCTTAGACGTTTTTCCTACCAGCCGGGGCTTGACAGCATCCCCCCCGGCCGCTACATTTGGCGATCTACCCCTAAGGGCCGTTAGCTCAGTTGGCTAGAGCGCCTGCTCGACACGCAGGAGGTCACTGGTTCAAGTCCAGTACGGCCCATTTCAGGACGCAGCTTTCGTTGCGTCCTTCTTCTTGCGCCCGGGGCGGAATCCACATCCGCGCTTCGCCAAAACGCACGCCCCTTACGCCAGGCCGATCACGTAGCGACGGCCATGCCTGGTCCGCTTGATCAGGCCCGCATCTGTAAGGTTCGACAGGGCGGCGTGCATGGCCTTGCGGGTACATCCTTTCATGCGGGTCAGGTCGGCTTCGCACAGGTCGGTCTGGCCTTCTTCCATCAGGGCCGTGACAACCCGGCTGCGCACGTCGCCCTTGAACAGCCATCGCAGCGTATACGTCTGGTTGTGTTTGGCGATCCACGAGGCGGGCCGGATCGATTCGGTCTTCAGCCGATCCAATGGTTGGGTCCACAGGCCCCAGCGGCGGGAGGCTTGACTGGCGGTCTTCTCGGCCAGCTTCGCCAGTGACGGTCGCTTGGCCTCTACGGCAAACAGCGGCTTGGGGGTCTCTGCCGGATAGCACGAGCCGATCGCTTTGTCGAAAACCGGGTCTCCGATCCACTTCTGGGCTGTATCCAGCAGCAGGCCCAGCCGGGCGGACGCATCGCCTCGCAGGCGCAGGCCCAACTCCGCCAGCCGCTCGACATCCACGATGGGGTGATGCTGGACCAGCCACGTCACGGCCAGCACGAACAGCCGGGCGTTGGCGTCCAGCTCAATGGCCGTGTCAATGAGCAACTGTTCGACACTGCACGGATCGGTCGCAGGGTCGACGTTGAGGCTGATACCCCATCGCTTCCAGCGTGACAGGATGGATGCTCCCTTGGCTCGGGTCATGGATCGATCTCCTCTGACAGGCTGTCGAGCACGGCGAAGGCTCGTCCGAGTTGGTCTGCGCCGATCTGCTTGCGGTGGCTTGCTCGCAGGGAGTCCAGATATCGACGGATGAAACTCAGGTCGTCATGGGTCAATGTCTCGGAGCAGGCCAGTACATCCTCGATGTCCTGCGGGCGAGCGGCATAGACCTTCATGGCGAGCAGATCCTGCCTGCCGAGGGATGTGATTCGCAGCTTGCCGAATCGGCCAATCTCGACGCATCGTTGCCGCCAGCCATCGGGCAGGGTGTCGAGTGTCCCGAAAGCCATGAAGTCATCGTTCAGCCAATGTGGCGAAAGGCCCAACTCCTCCGCCGCTTCCTTTGCCGCCTGCAGCACAGCTCGGCGAGGCTGGGTTGGGGGGGATATCTCGACGATGTCAGCGTCTTCAGTAACCCGTTCGGCGTGCCAGATGCCCAGCAGCATCCCCGCAGCGCCGCCGACAATGACGAGCTCGACCTCGCTGGGCCAGTCGAGCTTTTCGCCTGCGAGTTGGAAGGCCGACAGGATTTCGGATGGACCATGATGTTTGCCCGTCATGCTGTATGCGTCCTAATAATACGCATCCTAAAAGTACACGTATTAGTTTCCGGTGTCAAGAAAATCCTGGGGTCTGTTTCGGCCTCCACCGGGCTGTTTTCCGGCGGAACCTGGCCAAATTTCACAAATTGCAATTGTGGTATATTTACGGCGGGGGGAATCCTGCTATAATGGGACTGGAATCAGCACCAGAGGGCGCTGTGTTGAGGAGGTGGACGCAGGCGCAGCCAATTGCGGCGCGGGACGGCCTGCAGAAGAAGCATTTCGCATTTCGCGTTCGGGGTGGCCGCTTCGGCCGATCTGGCCGGGGTCGCGTCTCCTGGAGTATCGGGGCAAGTTGAAAACCATTTCCGGTATCAGTTGAAGGAGAGAATCGATGAGGTATCTGGACCAGAGGGCCATCCGGGCCTTGGGGATCGCTGCGCTTGTGCTGGCCGCTGTGGCGGCAGGCAACGCCCGCGCGGCGATCTACGAGGACACCGTGTTGGACGACAACCCCATGTTGTATTGGCGATTGAACGAGACATCCGGGACTACGGCGGCCGACTCGTCGCTGTTTACCCGCAGCGGTGTCTACTCCGGCAGCGTTACACTCGGCGCAGCCGGAATGCCCAACGGCGGCAACGCCGTCCAGTTCGCGGGCAACGACGGGCGGGTCACCGAGGAGGACGGCGAGAACTACCTGCTCGGCGAGACGAGCCTGGCGATCGAGATCTGGCTCAAGGCCGACGAGGTCGGTTCCGACCGCGGCATCCTCGGCGGGTCGACCACGGCCGGGGGCGATACCGTCCTCAGCATGCGGTACGACAGCAGCGGCTATCGCGGCGGGGGCAATGACGTGATCAAGATCGCCTTCTCGACCAACCAGGGCGTCCAGGAATACGAAAGCGCCTCCGGCGTCCAGAGCACCGAATGGCAGCACCTGGTGATCAACTGGGTCAGCGGCCAAGGCATCGAACTCTACGTCAACGGCGTGCTGGATGCCGGCACCGCCCATGGCGCCAACGTCGATGGCACCTACACCGAAGGCGACGTTGTCGGCGGGGCGTTGGTCGGCATCGACTCGCTCTTTTTGGGCGAATCGGTCAAGGGCGACGGCACATGGCTGGGCCTGATGGATGAGTTCGCGGTCTACGACGACCCGCTCAGCCCGGGGCAGATCCAGGAACATTACGGCAACGGAATTCCCGAACCGGCCACCATGCTCCTGCTGACCGGCGGGGCCTTGGCCCTGCTGCCCAAACGCAGATCTGCCTGAAAAAACCCCAGTTCTGCATAACCCACGGGCGGCCAACCAATCAGATCGGCCGCCCGTCATCCTATCGCAACTGCGGTGCAGCCCCCAGACCCCGCAGCGCCGGGGTCAGGTACTTTTACGGACCCGAGGCCTTGCGAGGGTCGTAGAAAGTACCTGACCCCAAGCCCCCC
>JBKHDI010000060.1:0-23175 GCA_046541415.1 Phycisphaerae bacterium
GAGACCCTGCGCTTCGGGGGGCCGGAACCATGGTGGTGCCTATTTGCTGTAGCCCTGGCGGCTGCTGCCGGCTGCGATGATTTCTCGCAGGCGGGTGTCCATGGCGGCGACGCGGTCGGGCTGCTCGTCGGCGAGGTTGCGGATCTGGGCGATGTCCTGGGAGAGGTCGTAGAGCTGGGGGCTGTTCATGCGGCCGAGCTCGACGTCCTTGTCCTTGTCGCGGAAGGGTCCGTCGTGCGGGGGGATCATGGTCCAGTCGCCCTGTCGCAGCAGGTGGCTGCCGTGAGTGCCCTCGACGATGAGTTCATCGCGGCAGGGTCGGTTCTGTCCGAGCCAGCCTTCGAGGCAGTCGAGGCTGTCGGCCCCGGCGGTCGCGGGCAGGTCCACCCCTGCCAGGCGGGCGAAGCTGGCCAGCAGGTCCACCTGGCAGAGCAGCGTGTCGGACTCGATGCCTTCGGGGATGCGTCCGGGCCAGGTGGCGATGGTCGGCACGCGTGTGCCGCCGTCGTAGAGGCTGTACTTGCTGCCGCGCAGGGGCCCGGTCATCTGGTGGTCGCCGTTTTTTTCGACGGCCTGGTCGTGGTAGCCGTCGTCGAGCACGGGTCCGTTGTCGGAGGAGAAGATTACCAGGGTGTTCTCGGCCAGGCCTTCGGACTCGAGGTGGTCGAGGAACTGTCCGACGCACCAGTCCAGTTCGGCGATTACATCGCCGCGGGGGCCCAGGTCGGTCGATCCGGCGAAGCGTTTGCTGGCGATGCGGGGCACGTGGGGCTGGTGCAGGGCGTAGTAGAGGAAGAAGGGGTTTTGCTTGTTGTCGCTGACGAACTGCCTGGCCTTATCGAGGAAGGTCTCTGCCATGGTTTCGTCGTCCCAGATTGCCGCTGCCCCGCCGGCCATGCGCCCGATGCGGCTGACGCCGTTGATGATGCTCTTGTCGTGGCCGTGACTGTACATCATTTTGAGCAGCTCGGGATGGTGGCGCCCTTGGGGCAGTTCGTTTTCCATTTCGGGCGCGTCGGGGTCGTAGGTCACCTCGATCGGGTCGTCGGGGTCAAGGTTTTTGACGCGGTCGCCGTCGAGGTAGACGCAGGGGACGCGGTCGTTGGTGGCCGCCATGGTGAAGCTGACATCGAATCCGACGTCCAGGGGCGTGCCTTTCAGGCGGTCGTTCCAGTTGATCGATCCTTCGCCGATGCCCAGGTGCCATTTTCCGATGACCGCTGAGCGGTAGCCGGCCTGCTTGAGCACCGAGGGGATGGTATCGCTGCCGGGTTCGATGATCAGCGGCGCGTCGCCGGCGAGGATGGCCGCCCGTTCGTTCCGCCAGGGGTACGTGCCGGTCAGCAGGCTGAACCGCGAGGGGGTGCAGGTGGCCGCGGCAGCGTAGGCCTTGGTGAATCGCACGCCGCGCGAGGCCATGCGGTCGAGGTTGGGCGTGGGGACCTTCGACGTGCCATAGCAGCCGAGGTCGCCGAAGCCGAGGTCGTCGGCGTAGATGATTACGATGTTGGGTTTGTCCTGGGGCATGGAACTCTCCGGAAACAGGATTGCAGGAAGGTCCGCAGAGAATACCGCGGATGGGCGTGGGCGACAAGCCTCTTGCCGCGCGGGACCGGACGGATACGACTTTTGCCCCGGTGGCAGGATGTGCTACAATCCGGCGATGAGCGATTCGCTGCAGAACCATGACCAGCGCCGCCAGCGTTGCCGCCGCCTGGGCCACCAGGTGCCGTTCTCGTACTGTCGCGCCCCTGGCAGCGACCTGCCCTGCCCGAAGATCGCCGACTGCTGGTACGAGCAGTTCGACGTGACGGCCTGGCTGAGGGAGAATTTTTCGGAAGATCAGATCGCCCGGATCACCGCACCGGCCAAGGACAAGCGTCTGAGCCTGGTCGAACTGATCCAGCAGGCACAGAAGCGGGCGGCGGCCGGTGAGGAAGAATCCTCCGGCGACTGATCGGCCGGGCGTTTCCTAGACCTTTCGGCTGCGCATGATGCTCACCAGCAGCCAGCCGCCCCCGATGGCCGCCAGCAGGTAGCCGATAACCCCGAAGGTCTGGAAGTCGACGAGTCCGAGCAGTTGGCCGGTCCTGCCGACAAGCATGGACGATCCGACCAGCAGGGCTGCGATGATCAGCGCGAAGCTGATGCGGTTGGAGCTCTTGTCCAGCGTCCGTTCGAGGTCTTCGAGGTGCTCGTGGTGGATCCGCATCTGGAACTGTCCCTTGCGGAACTTGGCGATGATGGTTTCCATGTCGGCCGGCAGGTGCATGGCGAGTTCCGAGGCCTGTCGCAGGGTCCGCCGGGTCTTCTTGAAGATTTCCGACGGGCTGATCTGCTTGAGGGCGAACTTGCGGGCGTATGGTTTGAGGTGGTCGAGGATGTCGAACTGCGGATCGAGGCCCATCGCCAGCGACTCGATGGTCATCACCGACTTGAGCATGAGGGTGAACTCGCTGGGCGGATGGACGTGGTGGTCGCGGATGACTCCGAAGGCGCGGCTGAGGGCCTGGCGGAAGGGGATCTCGGCCAGGGGCAGGTCGTAGTATTCGCTGAGCAGGTCCTCCAGGTCGGCCGTCAGGGCGGCCGGGGCGGTCTTGTCGTGGAGCATTTCGTTGCGGGCGAGCGAATCGACCAGGCGGGCGACGTCCTGATCGACAATCGCCAGGACCATATCGACCAGCAGCCCGCGGTCGCGGACCGAGAGTCGGGCGACCTGCCCGAAGTCCAGGGGGGCCAGCACGTCGCCGGCCAGCAGGAAGAAGTTGCCCGGATGAGGATCTGCATGGAACAGGCCGAACTCGAAGATCTGCTTGAGCACGAAATTGGCCCCGCGTGAGGCGATGAGCTTTGTATCGAAGCCCTTTTGGGCCAGCAGTGCGGCGTCGTCGGGCTTGATTCCGTCGATGTACTCCATCGCGAGGATGCTATCGCGGCAGAACTCGTCGATGACCTCGGGGACGTGGATGGTCGGATCGTCCTTGAAGTTCCGGGCGAAACGCGAGAGGTTCGACCGCTCGTGGGCCAGGTCGACCTCCATTTTCAGCGCGTCGGTGAACTCGCGTGCCATCCGCTGCAGGTCGACGGTCTCAGCCCCGGTTTCGCGGTTGAGCAGGCCGGCGAAGGTTTCGAGGATTTCGCACTCGGTGCGGATGGTCGGCACGATGCCGGGCCGGCGGACCTTCAGCACGATCCGCCTGCCCTGGCGGGTTACCGCCTGGTGGACCTGTGCGATCGATCCGGCGGCGATGGGTGTCTCGTCGAAGTCGGCGAAGATGTTTTCCAGCCGGTCGCCCAAGGCCGACTCCAGCTCGATTCGGACCTTGCCGAACTTCGCCGGCGGCACGCGGTCCTGGAGTTTTTCCAGCTCGGCGATGTACTCTTCGCTCAGCAGGTCCGGGCGGGTTGAGAGGAACTGGCCGAGCTTGACGAACGTCGGGCCCATCTCCTGCAGCGCCAGGCGCAGACGCTCGGCGCTGGATCGCCCCCGGGCGGCGGGTTTGACGCGGCTGGGTACGGTCCGCGCCGCTGCCCGGGCGGAGAGCTTGCGTTTCAGGACGCTGACGATTTCCTCGAACCCGTAGCGCATCAGCACACCGATGATGTGCCGATACCGCCGGGCGTGGGCCAGCGTCCGGTCCAGTCGCAGCCGGGAGAGGGCCAAGGGCCTTTACTCCTGGCTGGTCAACTGGTCGATCTTGCCTTCCAGACGATCGATTTTGCTTTCCAGGCGGACGATGTCTTCCTGTTTGACCAAGGGCATCTTGTCCAGGACCTGCTGGGTCTGCTTGCGGACGATCTCCTCCAGCTCGGCGCGGGTCCGCTCGGCTGAGTCGAGCAGTTCCTTGACGAATCCGGTCTTGGCCTCTGCCTTTGCGGCCTGTCCCTGCGAGACGTACTTGTCGAAGACTTCCTCGGCCCTTTCGCGAGTCATCGTCAGGGCCCCCAGGCCAGCCATCATGAGCTTGTCGAGCGATTCGAACACTGCAGTCTCCTTTCGATACAGTCCGGCTTTGCTATGTGCGAGGCAATGACGCTGCCTCAGGGGTATCTTCCCATCCCCGGCCCCGAGTTGCAAGCTTCCGTCGGCCCGACCGGGCTGCGACGGAACTACAGACTTGCCAATTCGGTGGTTTGCCCTATTCTGGACAGACCAGATACATTTGTGCCCCAGGAGCCCCGCACCCCCATGCAATACGATCTCAGCCGCCATCGGTACTTCACGTCCTGGAAAGATCCCGCCTCCGGCGTGGAGAGCTTCATCCTCGACAAGCGCGTCGCACCGGTCCAGAAGCACCTGTACTATACCACGCCGAGCATCTCGGCCGACGGCAAGTGGCTGTGGTTCTCAGCCGCCTTCCCGCCAAGCAGGCAGTTCCACCTGGCCGTCTGCTGCCTCGATCCCGACGAGCCGATGATCAAGCTTTTCCCACAGATGACGCTGTCGGGCAACCCGCGCGTCCTGCCCGACGGGCGGACGGCCCTGGTACCGGTGGCCGAGGCGATCTGGCGGTTCGACGTCGACGAGAACATCCAGCAGGTCCTCCGTCTGGGGCACGATCTGCTGGCGGGGAAGTACCTGTTCAACCTGATTACCACCACGACCATCTCCGCCGACGGCAAGTACATTGTCCTGGATTGTCACATCGGCAACCGGACGCTGATCGCCCTGGGCGAGATCGAGACCGGGCAGGTCAAGCCCCTGCACTGGATCCCCCGCAAGTACCACCACGCGATGTTCAGCCCCGTCGACCCGGAGCTGATCATGCTCGCGCAGGCCCCGGGGACCGACTACATCAGCGGCGACAAATTCTCCTTCGACATCCGCGCCTGGTTGATGGACACGAAGGGCCAGCGGTTCGAGCCGGTACTCGGCGACAAGTGGTTCGGCCACAACTCCAAGGTCTGCCACGAATGGTGGGCCGATGACGGGACGATCTGCTGGTGCGACTACGACGACGGCGTCTTCGAGATCGACCTGGAGAATCGCCGGGCCGAGAGGGTCTGGGCCCACCCCGCCTGCCACGCCCACGCCAATGCCGACCGGACGCTGCTGGTCTGCGACGACCACCCTTACACCCGCCGCAAGGAAAAGCCCCTGGGCGTGTACTTCTACGACCGGGCGGCGGAGAAGGAAATTGCCATCGTCACCCGGATGGACTACCCCAGCGTGACCGAGCTGGTTGAGCCGCAGGATTGGCGGAAGTACCACCTCGACCCGCATCCGCAGTTCTCGCCCGACGGACGGAACATCGTCTACTGCACGCAAGTTCGCGACCGGGTGGACCTGGCGATCGCGCCGGTTGAGGCGATTCGGTCGGCGATTTAGATTTCTCCTGAAAGGCTGTACAGATGGATTTTGCCCCTATCAGATTCACCGGTCCTCTGGAGGACCTCCAGACAGACAGGCCGCGATTGAGCTTGACGCCCCACCGGGCCGAAGAACTCCGCTCGGCCATCGCCGCCGCCGAGGATGCCGCCCTGCTGAAGTGCTGGGCCGATGCCCTGGCCCGGGCCGAGCGGATGTGCAAGTCCGAGACGCTGAGGCGCGACCTGATCCAGGGCAGGCTGTTACAGACCGCCCACCGCTGCGTCGACCGGATGTACGCCCTGGGCCTGGCGTGGCAGCTGACGGGTCAGCAACGCTTCGCCGAGGCAGCCTGGCAGACGCTGGAGCAAGTGGCGGGTTTTGATGACTGGAACCCCGGACACGAGCTGGATTTCTGCGAGATGGCCCACGGCGTGGCGATCGGCCTGGACTGGCTGTGGCAGTGGCTGGATGAAGACCGCCGCGAGCAGCTTGGCCGGGCGCTGGTGGAAAAGGCCCTGACGCCCGCCCTGGAAAAGTACACCAGCCAGAACGGGCCCAAATGGGCTGGCGACGTGCTGGGCCGATACAACTGGAACCAGGTCTGCAACGGCGGGTTGATTGTCGCAGCCCTCTCGGCGGCGGAGTTCGACCCGGACCGCTCAGCCCAGGTGCTCGGGCACGCCATCAGCTCCCTGCCCAAGGCCCTGGCGACGTACGACCCGGACGGCATGTGGGGAGAGGGCAGCGATTACTGGCACTACGGGACGATCTATACCTGCTACGCCTTCTCGGCCATGCAGACCGCCCTGGGCCACGACTTCGGCCTGAGCAATTTCCCGGGCTTCGACCGCACCGGGCGATGGGTCGTGCTGACCCAGGGACCAACCGGGCGACTGCCCAATTTCGCCGATAACGGCAAGCTGCCCAACTACACCGAAAACAGCCAATTCGCCGTCCGCAGGCCCCTGCCGGAGCTGTTCTACATCGCCGGGCGATTCGATGAATCTCTGCTGGGCTGGGACGAGCACGAAACGCTCCAGAGCCACCCGGCCGCACCGGAACACGTGCTCTGGTATTACCCCAGGCCCGAGAAGAGCCAGATCAACCGCCCGCTGGACATCCGCTTCGCAGGCGAGGTCGAGCTGGCTTGTTTCCGTTCGGCATGGGACGACCCCGAAGCAATGGCCCTGACGATCAAGGGCGGGTTCAACCGCGTCAACCATGGCCACCTGGATTTAGGGACGTTCGAGCTGGACGCGATGGGCGTCCGCTGGGCGGTCGACCTGGGCAAGGAGGAGTACTCCGTGCCAGGCTACTGGAGCCGCCACAAGGACGAGGGGCGACGCTGGACGTACTTCCGCTGCGCGTCGCGCGGCCACAACGTGGTGGTCGTCGAGGAAGAGAACCAGCGGCTGGACGGCGTGGCGCGGTTCACGCACTTCGACTCGCGGCCGGACTCGGCCTCGGTGGTCATGGACCTGTCCAGCGCGTACAAACCATGGGCCCAATGGGCGCGGCGCGGCGCGGGCCTGCGTAACGGGCGGAAGTCGGCGATCGTGCAGGATGAGCTGATGCTCCACCAGCGGACGCGGGTGCACTGGCAGATGCTGACCGGTGCGAAGGTCGCCACGCGGGGCCAGCGGGCTGAGCTGACGCAGGACGGCAAGCGGCTGATCCTCGAAGCGATCGGCTCGTCCAGCGCATCGTTCTCGGCCGAGTCGGTCGAGGCCCAGGCCGATCCGGAGAGCGACAATCCGGGCATCACCCGGGTGCGGCTGAGCGTCTCCGCGCCGGCCGGTCTGCTGACGATCGGCGTGCGGTTCCTGGCCGCAGGTCAGGCGCCGTTTTCGACCTCGCTCGTGCCTCTGGCCAACTGGACCGGCCTGCTGCCGGCAGCGCAGAAAGGAGCCCTGCCCCGATGAGCCAGCCCCTGCGCGTCGCGATTGTCGGCTGCGGCAGCTTTGCCAACCGCCACGGGCAGTTGATCTGCCTGGAGGATCAACTGCCCGAATTGGAAATCACCTGCGCATGCGATCTGGAGGAAGATCGCGCCCAGGCCTTTGCCGAAAAGTTCGGCGTCGACCGAACCACCGGCGACTTGGCGGCTCTCTGCGATGATCCGGAGATCGACGCGGTCATGCTGGTCACCCAGCCGTCCAGCCACGTGGGGCTGTCCCTGCAGGCGATGCGGGCGGGCAAGCCGGTCTTCTGCGAGAAGCCCCTCTCGGCCAGCCCGGAAGACCGCGAACAACTCCGGACAGCGTTGGAGCAGGAAGACCTGCCGCCCCTGCTGTGCGGCTACTGCTTCCGCTTCGCCCCGCCGTTTGTCGAGGCGCGGAAGCTGGCCGCCCCGGCGCGGTTCTCGGTGGCTGTGGTGATGAACCACGAGACCGGCGGGCGGAACTACCTGACCCACAACGCCTGCCACGCCACCGATGCGATTCTGGCCTTCCACGACAGCGAACTGGTGGAGGTAGCCGCCACCGGCAACGCGCACGAATCGATGCCCGTGGCGGCTGAGCAGTTCACCATCCAGTACCGCTTCGCCAACGGCTCGGCTGCGACGCTGGTTTGCGGCGGGTCGGGCGCGGGCAGCTTTTTGCCCAAGTGGTACTACAAGACCATCGGCCCCGACGGGCAGGTCGCCGAAGTGCTCAGCCGCCAGGGTTGGTCTCTGCACCTGCCGAAACAGCCCGAGCCGGCCTGCACCTGCCAGTATTACGAGGGACACCGCCAGGAGCTCCGCCACTTCGTCCGCGTTGCCCGCGGCCTGGAGTCACCCCTGGTCAGCCCCGACCAGGCCATGGCCGTCGATGAAGCCCTGGCCGAGGCAGCCGAACAGCTAAGCCTCTAGCATCGACCCCGTCGGCAGGCTATACTGACAGCAAGCTCATTCTCGCACATCAGGATTGTCCGTCGCCTGTCGCACGCCAAGGCGAACTTCGATTCAGAGGAGTCTTCTCATGCATCAACCCCGCTACATATTCTGCGCCATGGTTTTCTGCCTGCTCCTGCTGGCTGGCTGTCAGCCACAGAGTCCATCGGCCACCGGGCCCCAGCGCCTCGAGGCTCGATCCGAGACCTCCCAGGATGACAATCGCGCAACGGTCGTCCTGTCCAACGGCACGCGGCTTGTCTTTGCCGTCCATGACGGCTGGCTGCTGGGCCTGAATACCGCCTCGGTCGACGGGGTGGAACTGACCAGCGACGAGACGGTTTTCCGGCCCGCGCTGGCCCAGGAGTGGGAAAACATCCACCCCGGCGGGCGGCGGGTCTTCTCGCTGATGAAGCTCCAGTCCGTCGAGTCGGAGCGAGGCCGGACCGTGGTCACCGCGACGTTGATGGCCAGCAAGAGCGAGGAGGCATACCGCGAATTCTTCGTATACACCGGCGACATGGAAGCGGCCGCGGCAGAGGCAGCGAAGGAAGGTTCGAGCCTCCACGCCCTCAAGCAGGCCCACGACAAGGCCTACGACGTGCTGCTCAAGGCCGTCGATGAGGACCCGTCGCTGGACAAGCAGAAGAAACGCCTCGAACGCCTGCTGGGCGATACCAAGGACGAGAAGAAGACCCAGCCCCTGCGGGACTGGGCGAAATTCCAGGCAGGCAAGACCCGGGCCAACCTGGAATCCGCCCGGCGAAAGCTGTTCGACAAGTACGCCGAAAAGAACGACTCTCTCAAACCCCATCTCAAGACGGTGATCGCCTACGAGAAGGCCCTGGGCAACCGGGCGCTGGGGATCGGCAAGATCCATCGCGATCCGTACCGCTTCTCTCACCAGCGCATGCCGGCCGACATCGCCCGCGTCGAGCATCTCAAGGCCTTCATCAATGAGCACGGCCAGTCGTTCGAGCCGGCTGGGACGATCCGCTGGGTCATCCAGCCGGACTCGCGGAACATCGCCGGATGGGGCTGGAAGGGCTGGAAGCAGCACTTCGAGGTCCAGCTGGACGACGAGCAGAAAGTCAACAATTTCCGGGCACTTTCGACCTGGGAAATCGACGGAACGCCGAAAGACCTGACGGTCGTCTCGCTGCGGTATCGCGGGCTGGGGCGGATCGAGCAGACACTTCAGACCGACGACGGCGGGCGCGTCAGGAACGCCTGGTCGACTCCCGATATCATCGCCGGCGCCATCGGCGGGGCCCCGCTGATCAGCCCCGTCGTGCCGGTCAGCAAGGATGTCGACGACCGCGGCTACGCGATGCAGCACCGCATCCAGTCGTGGATCAGCAAGTGCGCCCGCGGCGGTGGACAGAGCTTCTTCGACTTCCAGTTCCGCCCGCAGGCGGCGTTGGTGGCCTTCCACAACCGCCAGTCGAACCTGCGGGCCATGAACGAAGCCCTGCCCGGCGATCGCGTGGTGGGGACCAGCGACGAGGAGTGGTTCCCGCTGTCAAGCAGCCTGCAGACCACGCCGCGGTCGTTCCTGGCCCTGGTGACCAAAGACGACCCGCTGACGATCAACGAATCCCGCAGCCGCTATCGCGAGGTCGACCAGTACATCCGCGACCAGATCAGCGAGGAACTCGACTTCGTGCAGTACGAGCCCCTGCCGGGCATCGGCGTGCTCTACGACGCCGGCTGGTCGGGATTTTTCACCAAGCTCGGCCAGCAGGACATCGCCCGCTACGCCGACCAGGGGGTCAAGCTGATCGCCATCCACAACCCCGGCTGGGTCAACGGCAGATACCAGGGGCCCGAGGGTCCGCCTGCCGCCGGCGGGGGCGTCTGCAACATCTACGACTACCTGCCCACCGAGGACGTCAAAGAGCCATGGAAGATGGTCACCCGCGCCAACGCGGCAAACGGCGTGGCCTGGTACGTCTGGATCGGCCAGACCACCTGGAAGGACGCCCCGCTGTGCAAGGAGGTCGGCTACGACGCCAAGCACTGGTCGCTCAACGGCCCGCACGACGAGCACGGACCCGGATACGGCGGGGAGAACCTCAAGGGCAACATCTTCGACGAGCGTTTCCGCGAGGTCTTCCTCGGGCGGCTGGACTCCGTCCGCCGGAACTACGGGTATAACGGCTTCTGGACCGACTCGTTCCAGAACCTCTTCATGAGCCAGCTGAACTGGGCCTCGGAAGACCCCGAGCTCCGCGGCGGATCGATGCAGCGGGCCTGGTGGGAGCAGATCGCCGCCTGGAGTCGCGACGGGCTGGCCTGGATGGCCGAGAGCCACAGCTTCCCGGGCATGAGCTGTTCGATCGAAGTCCACCACATGTTCGAAGACCACTGGTACTTCACCCACACCTGGAAGTGGCTGCGCGGCAACAGTCAGAACAGTTGGACGAAGAAACAGTGGGATGACACCGCGTTCAAGTTCATGGCCGCCAAGGCGTGGATCGCCCCGGACTGCAGCTACAACCGCCCGATCCCGGAGAAGTTCGCCGGTACGTTCAGCCGCTACGCCAGGGAATACGCCGCCGCGCTGCCCGAGATGCGCCGCAGCTGGATTCTGGAGGGCGAAAACGGCGTGATCTGGCTGGGCTACGACAGCGACGACGACGGCGTGTGGTTCCCCTTCGCCGACGCCGACGTCCCCGCCGGCGTCCGCGCAACGCCCATCCTGGACAATGACGCCAAGGATGTCCAGACCGTCCAGGGCCGACACACCTACCGGATCGAGGGCAAGGACCTGCCCGCCCTGTTTGGCGTGCGGAGAGGGCCGATGGACGACCCGCGCCTCGGCCGGGAGTACAAGACGCCCGAATACAACTGGCCCGACTGGGCGAAGAGCAACAGGCAGTAAACCCCTGCCCCACCGACAGCTGAAGCGGCCTGGCGATCTGTAACGGATCGCCGGGCCTGGCTTGTTTCAGACCGGCGTGACGCCCTTGGTCAGGATGATATTGCCGTACTTGGCCGTCTCGGAGGTCATCACCACCGCGAAGGCTTGGCCGGCCAGATCGTAGAACGCGAACCGTTCGACGCGTCCGATCGGCGGTGTCTCGGGCTGGTGCTTGTCGATCACCGCGCGGTACTTTTCTTCCACGGCCGGGTCGAGACTGTCGCCTGCAACGGCAGCCATCATTTCAACAGGCGCTTCGACGTAGCTGTCCAGCTGAAACAGCGGCAGGATCGCGCCGAGCAGGTCGGCCACACCGGACCCATCGGCCCGGAGGACGCGCGGGTTCATCGACTCGCCCGGAAAGTGTGCATCGGCCAGAACGATCCGGTCGCCGTGGCCCATCCGGTACAGACAGGAAAGCAACTCCGGTGACAGCAGCGGGGATATGCCCTTGAGCATGGGTGTTAACTCCTTCGGCGCAGGCTACCAGCGCCGGATTTCCACGTCCACGCCGTAGCCGTGGTGGACGCGTCGGGTTTCGCTTCGAATCACCTGGATCGCCCAGGACAGAGGCAGCAGCAGGGCGATGCACGCCAGGCCGGCCGAGAGGAGGAAAACCGCCGTCCAAAGCGCATCCGGCTGGCCGTACCAGGTGCGGATCATCTTCAGCACGACCACCAGCGACGACTGAACCGCCAGGTTGCCCAGGTTGGCCGAGAGCAGGGGCAGAGTCAGGGGGCGCCCGGGCCAGAGCAGCTCGAAGAGCAGGCCCAGGACCACCAGCAGCGCGAAGCTGCCAGAGGCCAGGGCGGGCAGCATCCACCGCGCCGCGGCCGGGGGATGCGGATCGCTCAACAGCCAGCCGACCGCCACCGCCTCCAGAGAGCCCGCGATGGCCGGCAGCAGCAGGTTCCACCAGCGCAGGGCCCGGTGCGGGCCGATGTCCCTGCCCAGCAGGAAGTCGCCGGCGTGCACAGCTCAGCCCGTCCCGCGCAACTTGCCGACCTGCTGCAGACAGGCCACGTCGCAGTCGCGCAGCAGCCCGCGGTCGCTGGGCCCGGCGTTGAGGACGAAATTCGCCCCGCGTGCGTTGGCCGAGTCCAGCCACTCGATGACCCACTCGGGCTCGTGGACAGTGTCGTCATCGGCGTGCCAGAACCATTTGCCCGTCGGGAACATCCCGCCCTTGCCCCCCGCCGAGAGGGTATGGCAGCTCTCGCCGGGCAGCCAGTCGCCGATGCCCCCGCAGTAGTAGATCTTGCGTTCGTCCTCGGCGGGCAGGGCTTTTTCGAAGATCCGGAAGTCGCACGGGTACATCACGATCTGCCCGTTGCGCTGCGTCGTGCCGTTGTTGCCGACCAGGCAGTCCGGCTGAATCGTCTTGATGTGCTCGTAGATCTCCAGCCAGTGCCATCTTCGATCGTCCTGCCAGTCGACGCCGCCCTTCTTCCAGCCGCCGTCGAACCAGACCTCGCAGATCGGCCCGTACTGCGTC
This sequence comes from Phycisphaerae bacterium, assembly GCA_046541415.1. GTDB lineage: Bacteria > Planctomycetota > Phycisphaerae > SM23-33 > SM23-33 > CAZOVB01. The sequence goes on from JBKHDI010000060.1 coordinate 12,605, forward strand.
AGCAGCTCGGCCAGGTGGCGCTTCATGTAAATCGCGTAGGCGTGGTCGTTGTCGTAGCCGGGGTAATTGCGGTCCCAGAGGGAGTAGTAGAGCCCGAGCTTCAGCCCGTGCTTCTGGCAGGCCTGGGCGACCGCGCCGACCACGTCGATTTTCCCCGGACTGGCCGAGACCGAATACTCCGTCCACCGGCTGGGCCAGAGGCAGAAGCCGTCGTGGTGCTTGGTGACCAGCAGGAGGTAGTTGATCCCCGCTGATTTCGCCGCGGCGACCCACTGTTCGGCGTCGAAGTCGACGGGGTCGAACGTGGCCGGGTCGTACGTGCCGTCGGACCACTCGGCGTCATGAAAGGTGTTGATGCCGAAGTGGATGAACATGCCGAACTTCAGGTCCATCCATGCTTTCTGGGCCTCTGTGGGCAAGACTTTCACGCCGTCTGCCTTGGAGGCCTCGGCGATTTCCACCTGCTGCTGGTACGGATCGAAACTCATCTGCGGATCGTCTCCTCTGGGGGTAAGCGGTTACGGCTTGTTTGTGTTCCAGTCTTCCAGTTCGTCCAGTTCGGCCTGCAGTTGCGGGTCCCGGTCGGGCCAGTGGGGCACGAGCACCACGGCGACGCGGAGGCGGCCCCGGCGCACCTGGCGGGTGATGTGCAGTCGCCGGAAGCCTTTGTTCGCGGCGTCGGGTTCTTTCTGCTCGGCCGACCGGACGGACCATTCAGCCTCGGTCGGGGCGAGGATGCGAGCGGTAAGCTTCCGGCCTCCGATGGTCAGCACGGCGTCGCGGCCCTGCAGGTCGATTTTCGCCTCGGTGGTCAGGCCCCAGGTCAGTTCGGCCTGGCCGGACAGTTCGAATTCATCCTGGATCAGCACGCGCCGGCCCGGGAGAACCTTCACGCCACGGAGCACCTTGGAGGCCTTCGGGTCGTAGGCGTCGGTCAGGTCGAGGATCGCCCAGGGCTGGTCCGCCTCGGTGTCGACGGCCTGGAATTTTGTTTTGGCGAATACGTCCTGATCCTGGCCGTCCAGGACGGGCACGTTGTGGCTGACGGTCCGCATGCGGTAGTAGTTCCAGCGTTTGCCCTCGGGTCGTCGGCCATCCCAGTAGCCGGGCAGGTTGTAGTTGTCCTTGCCCAGGTCGGTGAACCACCGCTTGCCCAGCGCGTCGAGCACGAACGTGCCCAGGTCCAGCTGGCCGTGGTTGACCTGGTTGTACCCGGCCTTGATCGCCAGGTAGAGTGCATTGGGATCGGACCATTTCGAGCGGAAGAAAGCCGTCTGCACCGGGCCGTCGAAGAACTGGTTGGCCGGCAGGGGCTGGGGCTTGTCGGCGGCGGGGACGTACCAGATCACGTCGGCAGCTCGGGCGGGTCTCTTGCGGATCATCTCCCGCTCAGCCCGGGCCAGGGCGGGCTGGTCGTAGCGGCGGGCCAGCCAGAAGAGGCTCGGCAGGTTGCCGCGCCGCGAGCCCAGGCCCGCGTCGGCGAAGTTGAAGTACAGCCCGGTCGGGCCCGAGCCCTGCAGCGGGAAGAAGCCTGCCCGGGAAAGGCCCTTGCGATCGGAAAGGCCGAAATCCCTGCCCAGGGCGGTCTGCATCGCCGCCAGGCCGTAGACGGTGTAGCGCGTCGCGTAGCCCCAGTAGCTGGGTCCTTCTGCCCAAGCCCCGTCCGGGTCGTACATCGCCAGGGCCCGGGGCAGGGAGGCGACGGCGGCCGGGATGATCTGCCGTGCGTACTGCGGGTCGGTTTCGGCAATGCCCAGCGCCCCGATCGACAGGCCCATGTTGCAGACCTGGTTCCAGTTGAACGCCGAGTTGACCCACCAGGCGCGTTGGACTTCCGGGTGGTCGATCAGTCCGTAGCAGGCCAGGCCGGGCTTGAGGCCCAGCTCGATCAGCCCGGAGCGGATGGCCTTGCGGTCGGCCTCGGACAGCTCGGGGTAGATCCAGTCGTAGCCGATGGCCACGGCGTGGGACATCTCGGCGGTGTCGAGGAAGTGCGAGGGGTTCCAGTCTTTGAAGCTGCAGACGGCCAGGAGATTGGCCCGCAGGGCGCGGGCGTATTTCTTCTCGTCGGTCCAGCGGAAGGCCAGGCCCAGCGCATAGCTTCGGTCGACGGCGTCGCGGCTGACGTGCAGCAGACGCGGGCCCCGGAGCTCGTAGCGACAGGGGGGCTTGCGGGTCATCGCCTCGGCGGCGGCCAGGACGTCGCCGACGGCTTTGGCCAGCAGGTCGTCGTCGGCAGCCAGCTTCTTCAACTCGGCCAGGCGCGCGTCGGTCAGCACGAGGCGGGGGTGGTTCTTGCGGAGGGTTTCGAGCACGTCGGCGGTCTTGGCAGTCACGGTTTCGGTGTTCTCCGGGCTTCCGGTCAGGCTGGTCAGGCCCACACAGCAGAGCAGTATGACGGACAGGCGAACGGACATGGGATCTTTCCGGCTGGGGCAAATCTGGAAAACGTCTCTGGATAGCATATCATTTCCATGGGACCAGGCCAGTGTCTGGCCGGCAAGATTCTACCTCCAGCAGGGACGGAAGCAGACCAAGATGAAGATCGGTATACTCTCGGATTCCCACGGAAATCTCGAACGGTTGGAAAAAGCGGTCAGCCTCCTGGCCGAACAACAGGCCGAGGCCCTGGTCCATTGCGGCGACATCGTCGAGCCGGAAAGCTTTGAGGTACTGGCCTCGGCAGACGTGCCCGCCTACGCCGTGGCGGGCAACATGGACAAGCAGACCGAGCCGCTCAGCCAGGCCGCCGAACGGACGGGCGTGCACTTCTCGCCGTCGGCGATCGAAGTGCCACTCGGCAACGGCCGCTTCCTGGTCGCCCTGCACGGCGACGACGAAACGCGCCTCGAGGAGTACATCCGCAGCCAGCAGTTCCCGTACGTCTGCCACGGGCACACGCACCGGGTCCGCAACGAGCAGTACGACCAGGCCCGGGTGATCAACCCCGGGGCGTTGTACAAGCCCAAGGGCCCGGCCCGGGGCCAGCCGACGTGCGTGCTGCTGGATACCGAGAGCGATTCAGTCGCCGTGATCGAGGTCGCCGGCTGAGGCAGACTCCCCGGCCGACTGGTCCGTGCGAATCCACGCCTCTGCCCATGCCTGCTGCTGCCGGCTTCGAGCCACCAGCCGCCCGTGGGTCTTGAGCGACTTGCGCAGAAGAGCCCAGTCCTTGCCCTGGCGGGCGTGGCGCAGCCGGTTTTCCAACAGGAAGATCGTCCCGGGCCGGGCCTGGGCCCATTCCCGTGCGGCGCGGCTGAACTGGTCGGGGTACCCGCTGGAGTAGAACTCCGGGTGCTGCATCCGCCAGAGGGCGACGATCGAGTAGGTCGTCAGGATCTTGTTGTCCGCCAGCCCCTTCTGCTCCAGTTTCCGGTAGGTCTGCAGCGTTGCGCGGTGATATTCATCCCCGTGCAGGGGCCCGGTTGTGGCGCCAAGCTGCACGGCGTTGGCCAGGATCGCCATGCCGACCGCGGCCAGTCCGGCCGCACGACCCATGGGAGCCTGCAGCGCAATCGCCAGCAACGGCACGCCGAAGCCCACGACGCAGAAGCCCGTGGTCAGCAGCCATGTCGGGACGGTCACCGCCTGCCAGACCGCCAGGCCCAGCAGCAGGATGCACGAGAACAGCCAGACCCACCAGGCCAGCCAGATCCGCCGGATCTCCAGCATGCGCAGCACGCCCCCTGCTGCCAGGGCCCCGGCCGGGGCGGCGACGGTGACCATGAACCGCCCGTAGCCTCCCGAGGCGAAAAGCCCGTAGCGGTAGATGATCGTCTGCAGGGCGAAAAGCCCCCATGCCATGCCTGCCAGCATCCAGTACCGGCGGTTCAGCCGCATCGTCCCGGGAATCAGCAGAGCGAAGAGCCCCCCGCCGATCGAGAGCGACCACATGACGACGTAATGTCCCCACGTGCCCGATCCGTAGATGTCGTCATACTCGCGCCCGGCGATGTTGAACAGGTGCAGGTCGGCCGGCAGGTCGACGATCCAGGCCGCTGCGCAATAGGCCACCGGCGCCCAGAGCAGGGCCGCCACACATCCCCAGGCCCACGGGCGGGCGAACATCTTCCTGACCGATCGCCCAGCCTCCAGCCAGGCAGCGCCGATGACCCCACCGGCAATGATGGGCACAAGCCCCATCGTCTCGACGCGCGTCAGGAACATCGGGCTGAAGAACAGGCAGGCGACCACCCGCCGGCGGCGCAGCCAGAACCAGACCGCCATGGCCATATACACCGCCGCCGTGGTCTCTGTCAGGGTGGTTATCGAGAGGGTCATCGTCTCCGGCTGCATCCAGACCAGCAGCGGCGCCAGGGCGATCGGCCAGCGGGCGGGCCAGACCAGCCTGGCGATGCGGAAGGCCATCCATGCCACCAAGGCTGTCTGCAGGGCGCTGAAGGCCCTGCAGGCGGCCATGCCCCCCAGCCGGGCGGCGAACATCGCGGGAATGTTGTATCCCGGGCGGGCCCAGAAGTGCAGCATCTTGTGCGGATCGCCCCAGGAGTAGTACGCCAGGCCGTAATGCGAAATGTCATCACCGTGGAAGACCCCATCGCTGAGATATCCCATCACCAGCGAGACAGCCAGTCCGGCCAGGGTCAGCGCCAGGGCGGCCAGTTCGATCCGCCAGGCGGTTTTCTTCTCCCCGAGGCTCGTGTTCATAGGCTCAGACCGTGTGGATGACCAGGGTGTTGGTGGCCCCCGCCTTGCCGATCGGGCGCCCGGAGACGACCACGACCTTCTGGCCCCGCTCGGCCAGGCCCCGCTCCTGGAGCAGTTGAGATGCCTTGGCCAGGATGTCGCGGGTGTGCTCGGGGCTGTTGGCCTGGACGGCCTCGACGGCGTAGTAGAGGCTCATCCGCCTGGCGACGCTGTCGGTGGCAGCCATGGCGAGGATGGGCCTTTCCAGGCGCGACTTGCTGAGCATTCGGGCGGTTGTGCCCGTGGCGGTGTAGACGGCCACGGCGGTGATGTTCTCGGCCTCGATCACGCCGCGGACGGCATGGGCGATGGCGGCGGCGTTGGGCGAGGCCTCCACCTGCACCGGCTGGATCGGGTGGGCCCGGTCTTGGAAGTTCTGCGTCCGGGCCACGATGTCGTTCATCATCTCGACGGTCTCGACGGGGAACTGTCCCACGGCTGTCTCACCGGAGAGCATGACCGCGTCGGCCAGGTCGAGAACGGCGTTGGCTACGTCGGAGACTTCCGCCCGGGTGGGGATGGGGCTGTTGGTCATCGTCTCGAGCATCTGCGTGGCGATGATGCAGGGTTTGCCGGCCCGCTGGCAGATGCGGGCGATGCGTTTCTGGGCGATCGGCACGGCCGGCAGGTCCATCTCCACGCCCAGGTCGCCCCGTGCGACCATGATCACGTCGGCGGCGTCGACAATCGAGTGGATCTGATCCAGTGCAGCGGGCTTTTCGATCTTCGCGACGATGTGGGCCCGGCTGCCGTGCTGCTCGAGCAACTGTCGCAGTTCGTTGATATCGTCTGCCGAGCGGACGAACGACAGGGCCACGAAGTCGAAGTCGCGCTTGGCGATCCACTCGACGTCCTGGCGGTCCTTGGCGGTCAGTGCAGAGAGTTTCAGTTCGGTGTCGGGCAGGTTCACGCCCTTGCCCGCCGAGAGTATCCCACCGCGGACGACCCGGCAGACGAAGTGCTTCTCGTCCCCGGTGTCGGTGACTTCCAGGCGGATCTGCCCGTCGTTGAGCAGGATCTTCTCGCCGACCTGCACCTCCTCGACCAGTTCCTGGCGGGTAATGGAGATGCACTCGGCGTTGCCCTCGATGGCCTCGGACTGGACCCGGATGATCTGCCCCTGGCCGAGCAGGACCGAGCCGCCCTGGATCGGGCCGACGCGGATCTTGGGCCCGCAGAGGTCGGCCATTACGGCCAGGGGGACCTTCTGGTCCCACTCGGCCTGGCGGATGTGTTCGAGGTACTCCTGCCTCTGCTGGTTGGTCCCATGCGAGAAGTTGATCCGGAAGACGTCACAGCCGACCTGGACGAGACGATCGAGAATCTTCGCCTCCCCGCTGGCCGGACCGATCGTGGCCACGATTTTCGTTCGAATCAGCATGATGGGCGTATTGTACCGACCCATCGACCGGGCCGCTATGGAGTAATGATCTCCATCAGACAATCGCATACCCGCTGCGGGGCGATCTGCTCCAGCGCCGGCTCCCAGAGCACCGCCGTCCGCGGGCCCAGGGGCCCGAACCGTGCCGGGTCGGTCGGCCCGAACAGCGCCAGCGTCGGCGCCCCGACGGCCGCAGCCAGGTGCGACGGGCCCGCGTCGTTGCCGAGAAACCCCGACGCCCGGGCCAGCAGACCCGCCAGGGTCCCCAGCGGCAGGCACCGCGCCACGGGCCAGGCCTCCAGCAGTTCCAGGCGTCCATCGTGGGCCCAGAGATCCTGCTCGACAGGCCCGACGACGAACAGGACGTCTCGCCCGGCTGCGCGAAGCAGCAAGGCCGTCGCAATGAACCGCTCCAGGGGCCAACACTTGCTTGGGCCCCCGCTGCCGGGGTGGATGACAACCGGGTGGGGCCCGACGCCCTTCCCGGCCAACAGCTGCTCGACCAGCAGGGAATCGGCCTGGCCCACCGACCAGGCCGGCGGGGTCAGATCCGTCGGCCCCAGGCCCAGCATGTCCGACCAGAGGTCCACCAGGTGAGACTGGTAATCATCGGGGCACCTGACCGGCAGGAAGGCTGCGGCCGATGCGCCGACCAGCGTCGCCAGGCGCAGCGCAGCCGGCGAGCCGGGCTGGCAGAAACAGCTGATCACCCGGTCGCACGGGCCCAGCAGGTCGCCCAGATCGCAATCATCCAGCGGCGTGTCGTTGAACAGTTCGTCGATCGGCAGCGAATCGAAGTCCATTGCCTCGGCCGCCACGCCCAGCCGGGCCAGCAGCGACGCCTTGTTTCCCCCCGCCACGAGCGTAATGTCTCCTTCCAGGCGTTCAAGCAGGCGCCCGAAGAGCACCACGTCGCCCAACGCCCCGCTGTGCATCGCCAGGACCCGCTGGTTCATCGTCGCCCCTGGCGAATCCACCCCCCGCCGAGAAGGCGAGGCCCGTCGTACAGCACGGCTGCCTGTCCCGGCGTGATCGCATGGACCGGCTCGGACAGTTCGACGCGGAACGAATCGTCGCCGGTTCGCTCGACCCGGCCCGGCACGCCGCGGTGATTGTAGCGGACCTGCACCGTCGCCTCGAAGCGATCGGGCACGTCTGTCAGCCAGTTGCAACCCGAGGCCACCAGATGTCGTCCCATCGACTCGGCCCGCGAGGCGATGGTCACCCGGGCGGTCCGCGGGTCGATGTCCACGACGTACATCGGTACGCCCGCGGCCACGCCCAGGCCCCGCCGCTGGCCGATGGTGAACCGCGCGTAACCGTCATGATGGCCCAGCACGTTGCCCTCGGTATCGACAATCTCGCCCGGCTGGAGGGCTTCGGGGGCCCGCTGCCGGAGCAGCTCGATGTAGTCGTCGTCGGGCGCGAAGCAGATCTCCTGGCTGTCGGGCTTGTCGTGGATGTCCAGGCCCAGTTGCCGCGCGATGGCCCGGACGGCCTGCTTGTCGCTCTCCCGGCCGATCGGCAGGACCATGCGCCCCAGCACGTCCCGCGACACCGCGAACAGGGCGTAAGACTGGTCTTTGTGGAAGTCCGCTCCGCGCAGCAGCGCGGCCTGGGAGTCGATGGTCTCGATCCGGGCGTAATGGCCGGTCGCCACGCGGTCGATGCCCAGCAAACTCGCCAGGTCGACCAGGCGGCCGAACTTCACCCGCGCATTGCAGAGGATGCACGGGTTGGGCGTCCGACCGCTGCGATACTCGTCGACGAAGGTGTCGATGATCGGGACGAACTGCTCGGAGAGATTCAGCACGTGCATGTCGATGCCCAGCGTGTTGGCCACGCGGCGAGCGTCGGCGGCGTCTTCCGGGCTGCAACAGCCGGTGGTGGCCAGGTCCGCACCGCCCAGGCCGAGGCACATGAACACGCCGGTCACGTCCCAGCCCTGGCGCTGCAGCAGGGCTGCGGCGACCGACGAATCCACGCCGCCGGACATGGCCACCAGGACGGATTTCCGCTCGGAAGGCATGGACTATTCCAGTCGATCCGGTTCAGTCCGGCTGGCGCCGGAAGCAGCATCGTCGCCCTTCTGCCTGCCCAGCAGCGCCACCAGGCTGGTCGCTGCAAAGCCGCCCAGGATCAACCCGAACGCCCCTGCGACCTGGCCGGTGGTGGGAGCAAAGAAGACCGTCGGCCAGTCTTCGGGCTTTTCGCGAACCTCATCGACGCGCTGTTCGGTGACGGCCTGTCCCTTGAAGACCTCGCCGATCTTCGGCTCGACGCCCTGCTGGAAGGGCCACAACCCCACCACCGCGCCTACCAGCAGCCCCAGCAGGAAGCCCAGAGTGGGCTTCTCGTACTTCTTGAGCAGCCACCGCAGCAGGTTGCTGATCCCCACGATGCCGATAATCACCCCCAGTCCCACCGGCAGGACGATGCCCATCGCCGGATCGGACAAGGCCCCGAAATCCCGGGCAGACAAGGCTTCCTTGACGTCCCGCACGCCGGTGAGGATGGTTACGTAGACACCCAGCACCAGCAGCAGGTAGCCGCCCGAGACGCCGGGCAGGACCATGGCCGCCGCCCCCAGCAGGCCGGCCAGCAGCAACAGCACGAAGCCCGCCTCCGCCCCCGAGGCGCCCGCCCCGGCCTGGCGGGCCTGGAACCAGGCCAGCACGCCCATGCCCGCAAAGGCGACCGCGGCGGCAACCCATACGCCGGTATCGAACTTCGGGATCATCCGCCAGACCACCGGCACGCCCCCGAGCGTCAGGCCGATGAATATCGAGTACATGATCCACCGGTGGTACACCACCAGGTCCCGCACCGGCCCGGCCAGCAGCAGAATCGCCCCCGCCGCAGAGACGATCACGCAACCCAGCAGGAGCATCGAGCGGAAGCGGAACTTCAGCGTCGTCAGCTCGGCGATGGCCTCGATGAACCGCTGGTAGATCCCGGCCGCTACGAGCATCGTCCCCCCGCTGATGCCCGGCACGAGGTTGGCCAGGCCCATCAGGACCCCCCCCACCACGCCGCGAATGGACAGCGCAGCCGGGCTGATCAGGGGCGTGTCGGGAGCGGGTGTTGCGCAGGGCTGGTTGGTCTGATTCATCGGCGGCCTTTCTGGTTTGCAGGGGCGGTTATTATCACCACCGGCCGCACGGGCTGCAACAGACGATCGCAGACCCCCCGTCTCGGGCCAGCCTTCGTCGGGCCGGCGTGGCGGCCGCAGGATGCGATTTTCGAGCTGCCCGCCTCCGCGTTGTCTCCGGGCTCAGCCACGTAGTCAGGGTCCGCAACCCGCACGTGAACGGTAACGACTCGAATTGGAGCACACTGGCCGAAGGTGCCAACAGGGCCGATGACGCCCTGCCGGGATGGCCAGACGATTTGCGCAGTTTCGATGTTGCCGAAACGAAGCTTCTCGCCCTGGCTGTTATTCGGCGTCGGTTTGCGGTCTGTTCGGCTGGTCGCCCGTCGAGTCGGACGCCTTTTCGATGATCAGACCGGAGATGCTGGCACCCCATGAGTATCCCCAGCCTGCGAAGTGAGGAGTGATATCCATGATGCCGTCGGTCACTTCCACGCCGCGAATCGTCGCCGACGCCGCTTCGTACAGTTCGTCGGTCATTTTACCCGGGCGGACGGAGAGCACTTTGTCCTCGACGTGCAGGTCGAAGTCGGTCCAGTTCTGCCGCTTTTCGCTCATGTTCGTCACCAGCACCGTCACGTCGTACTTGCCCTTGGGCAGGCGGACTTTGTAGGTGAAGCCCGGCCCAGGCTTGCCCTTCTTGGCGCCGCGCTGAGAGATCATGGTGCGGTGGATCGCGTCGAGTTCTGTTCCGGGGATGTCTTTGACCTTCGCGGGCACGACGTGGTGGTCCATTGTCCGCCAGGCGCCATAGACCGCCTGTTTCGGGGTGTCATGCCGCCAGCGATGCTTGCCCTCTTCGGTGATCGGGATGAATCCGAAGTCGGCGTTTTCCGTCCACTTCTGGTCCGCTTTCCAGCCGTCGACCGCTCCGCCACCGCAGTTGATTTTCAGCGGCAGCTTTGCCTGTGTCGGTTCAGGATAGTAGCCGTACATCGGCGAATAGACGTGCAGGTTGAGCAGGTGATTGTTGCGGGCATTCTTGCCACCGGTCAGTGTCAGCCTTCCGTCGTCGACGGTTACCTTGACATGCCCGGCCTGCCAGTACTTGCGGCCTTTGACCGCCTGGTTCAGCGCGGTTTCGCCCTCGACCAGCACATGCAGGTGCGCATCTTGGTTTTCGGGGTCACCGGCCACCACGATGACCTTGTAGGTCCCGTTGGGCAGAGCGATTTCCCACGTGGCGCCGGCGGGCATGGCGACGTAGGTGTCATACTTCTCGCCGGGCGCGTCGGGGGTGTCGGCATTGCCGGCCTTGGCCTCTTCGGCCCATCCGTATTCCAGGCCGTCCCCGCGTTTGCCGAATGTCTCGCCGGTGTCTTCGTGATATTCCCA
>JBKHDI010000061.1:0-22927 GCA_046541415.1 Phycisphaerae bacterium
GGCCTAAAGGTAAACCCCCGGCCGGGCCGATGAGAAGACTCCGGCGATCGAACGCCTCGGCGCTGCCGACGATGGCGACGGGTCAGACAAGGCCCGTCGCCATCGTGCATTTCGGGGGGAGATCGGAGACAGGGGCGGGGCGGGGCCGGCCTGCTACTGCCAGATCAGCTGGTCGGCCTGGAAGACGGGCCCGTCGGTGCAGCAGAGTTTGTAGGCCCAGCCGCTTTGGGTAGGGGCCTTGGTCTTGCAGATGCAGGACTGGCAGGTGCCCATCCCGCAGCCCATCGAGCGTTCCATCGAGAGTTGACACTCGATGCCGCGGCGGATGCAGATCTCCCCCACCGCCCGCATCATCGGCTCGGGGCCGCAACAGTACACCACCAGTTGCTGGGGGCCGAACGGCAGCTCGTCCAGCCAGGCCGTCAGCGGCTCGGTGACCAGACCCCGGGTGCCCAGCGAGCCGTCATCGGTGGCCACGACCTGTCCGGCGGTGTGGCCCACGAAGGCAGAGAGGCAAGGTCTGGGCGTGCCGTCATCGGCCGGGGTGGCCCCGGGGGCCAGTTGCAGCGGCAGCAGCGACGCCCGCTGGGCGCCGACGAAGACGTTGGTGTCCCTGCCCGCCTGTCCCAGCGCCTCGGCGAGGTAGATCATCGGGGGGATGCCCACGCCCCCGCCGACCAGGGCGGCTGCGGGTTTGTCCGGGCGGATCTCGAAGCGGTTGCCCAGGGGCCCCAGCAGGCTGGCTGCCTCGCCGGGCAGGATGCCGGCCAGGAACCGCGTGCCGCGCCCGACGACGCGGTAGATGATGTCCAGTTCGACGCCCTGGTCGATGTTCCGCCGGCCGGCCAGGCTGAACGGGCGTCGCAGCAGCGGTTCGGTGCCTTTCAGCTCGGCCTGGGTCAGCCGGGGCGGGCGGTCCTCGGGCCAGTCGACCTCTCTGGCGGCGACCGGCTGGGCCTGGGGCCTGCATGTCAGCTGGACGAACTGGCCCGGCTGGGTCGGCGGGAAGCTGTCGCAGCGGAGGATCATCAGCCAGTGCTCGTCGCAGAGTTTCTCGTTGATGAGCACCTCGGCGTCGAACACGCCGCGTCGGGAGGTTGTCGGATCGCTCGAAGACATGGCAGGAGCGTATCCCAAACCGCCCCGGCGGGCAAGGGCCTTGCGTTGACAGCACCGCCCGGCTGGTCTACCATCGCCGCCTGATCAAGGAGACCCAACCGATGAGCGATTCCAACCCGCAGCAGTCCGCCAAGAGCTGGCAGGGACGCCTGAAAGCCGACGCCGACGAGATCACCGCCCGATTCGTCGCCAGCATCGACGTCGACACCGCCCTGTGGCGCTACGACATCGCCGGCTCGCTGGCCCATGCCGAAATGCTCGGCAAAGTGGGCATACTTACCGATGACGAGCTGGTCACCCTGAAACGGGGCCTGGCCGCGGTGGCCGAGAAGATCGAGGCCGGGCAGTTGGACATGCCCATCGAACTGGAAGACATCCACATGGTCATCGAGTCGGCCCTGATCGACGAAACCGGCGACGTGGGCCGCAAGCTCCACACCGGGCGCAGCCGAAACGACCAGGTCGCCACGGACCTGCGCCTCTGGGCACGCGACGCGGTAGACAACCTCGCCGCAGGGGTCCGACAACTCCAGGCCAACCTTGTCGAACTGGCCCGGCGCCAGGGCCACATCGTCATGCCCGCCTACACGCACCTGCAGCGCGCCCAGCCCATCGTGGCCGGCCACGCGGTACTGGCTTACGTCGAGATGCTCCAGCGCGACCTGGAACGCCTCGCCGACGCCCGCAAGCGCATCAACGTCTGTCCGCTGGGTTCCGGGGCGGTGGCTGGGACGTCCCTGCCTTTGAACCGCAGCCTGACCGCCGCGATGCTGAACTTCGAGGCTGTGGGACGAAACAGCATCGACGCGACCAGCGACCGCGACTTCCTGGCCGAGCTGGCCTTTGCCTGCTCGATGCTCACCGTGCACCTGTCCCGCTGGGCGGAAGACTGGATCATCTACGCCTCGACGGAGTTCGGCTTCATCGTGCTCAACGACGCCTACTGCACCTCCAGCTCGATGATGCCCCAGAAGAAGAACCCCGACACGCTGGAGCTGATCCGCGGCAAGAGCGCCACGGCCATCGGCCAGCTCGTGGGGCTGCTGACGATGCTCAAGGGCCTGCCCCTGGCCTACAACCGCGACCTGCAGGACGACAAGCGCTTCGCCTTCGCCTGCTTCGACGCGACGTACCAGGCCCTGGCGGTGGCAGCCGGGGTGGCCGGCTCGACGCAGTTCAACGAGCAGCGCATCGCCCGTGACCTGAACGAGGGATTCCTGGACGCGACCGCCCTGGCTGAGTATCTCGTCAACCGGGGCATGGCCTTCCGCTCGGCCCACCACGCCGTGGGCCTGCTCGTGGCCCAGGCGGAAGACGAGAACAAGAGCTTGTCGGAGCTCTCTCTGCAGCAGTTCCAGGCGGCCTGCTCTGCCGTCGAGCCCGACGTCTACGACCATCTCGGCCCGGAGAACGTCGTGGCCCATTACCTGCCCGAGGGGGCAGGCGGGCGCGACCAGCTCGACCGCCAGATCCAGTTCTGGGACAAGCTGCTCAAGACCGACTGATTTTTCGGTTCCCGCCAAAACGCTCCGAGCATCCACCTTGCCCTCAGTCCGTATTTCAGTTATAATTGAATTGATTCAATATGGAGTGATACAATAGCATGATCGACATAACCTCGGAGAGTTTCAGCACCACACAGGCTTCGCGGCTGACCGGCGTCAAGGCCGCAACTCTGCACTATTGGGACAAGCAACGCATTGTCCGGCCCAGTGTCCGCCCTGCCGAGGGTAAAGGGTCACGCAGGTACTACAGCTACTCCGATCTGCTGGCGATCAAGGCCGTCAAGAGCATGCGGGACAGCGACCTGAGCATGCAGCTGATCCGCAAGGCCATCGGCTACCTGCAGACCCACATGCCGGACATGGAGCAGCCCATAGCCTTCTGCGCCCTGTTGACAGATGGACAAACCGTCTACCTGCTGGAAGATGAACGGGAGCTTCTGGATGTTTCCCGCAATCAAGGCCAGCGGGCCATGACCCAGGTCAGCATCTCCCAGCTGGAGCACCACCTCAGGCATGATGTTTACTCCCTGCCGCGGACGTGGAGGCAGGCGATGCGGATCGACGGGCAGGTGTACCAGGTGCAGATCGAATCAGACGCCGAAGGTGGCTACACCGCCGAGGTCCCGCAACTGCCCGGGTGTATCACGCAGGCTGAAACACTGGAGGAACTCGAGGAGATGGTCACGGACGCCGTCGCCAGCTGGCGGGAGGTCCGGGAGGAACTGGCCGGCGAAGGCATCCGGATCGAAACCGGCGAACGAAGAAGATCGGGCTGAGCCATGCCCAAACTCACCCCTCTGCCCACCAGCCGCGTGCTGCGGGCACTTCGCCGCGCCGGCTGGGAGGTCACTCGGCGGGGCCAAACACCACAAGCTCAAGCACCGGACACTGCCTGGGGCGCTTACTGTCCCCCGTTCGAGACCCCTGAAAAAGGCGACCCTTCGCGCCATCATCCGGCAGGCCGGACTGACGGAAGAAGAGTTCTTCGAGCTATACCGCTGAGGTTCTCATTCGAGACAGTTTCGGGTATGCTCTGGAGACGATGAAAGAACTCGATTTTATCCAGTGGTTGCGGCGGCAGGATGAGTGCGATCGGGCGGATGTGCCCGTCGGGCCTGGCGACGACTGCGCGGTGGTCAACCAGGCCGGCGAGGCGATGCTGATAACCACCGACCAGCTGCTGGACGGCGTGCACTTCGACCTGCAACAGGCCGGTCCCACCCGCATCGGGCGCAAGAGCATGGCCCGGAATCTTTCGGACATCGCGGCGATGGCGGGCATTCCGACCTTCGCGGTCGGCACGATCGCCCTGCCTCGCGGGTTCGACCAACGGGCGGCTGAGTCGATGTACCGAGGCCGGCGCGAACTCTCCGACGCCTATGATTGTCCGATGGTCGGCGGAGACGTGGGCAGTTGGGACGGGCCTCTGGCTATCAGTATCACTCTGATGGGCAAGCCCGGCCCGTGGGGGCCTGTGCTCCGCAGCGGGGCCAGGCCCGGCGACGTGCTGTGCGTGACCGGACAACTGGGCGGGGCCTGGCGGACCGACCGCCACCTGGAGTTCTGGCCCCGGATCTCCGAGGCCCAGGCTTTGGCGGCTGAGTACGACATCCACGCGATGATCGATCTGTCCGACGGGCTGAGCACGGACCTGAACCACCTGGCGGCCGCCTCGGGCGTCGGGGCGCGGATCGACTCCTCCGCCCTGCCGATCCACCGCGACGCCGACCTGGCAAAGGACCCGCTGGCCGCAGCAATCAGCGACGGCGAGGACTATGAGCTGCTCTTCGCCCTCCCGCCGGACCAGGCCCGGCGCCTGGCCGCAGCCCAGCCGCTGAGAAACCTGCCAGTGGCCCGAATCGGCGAATGTACCGACGATGGACGCGTGGTCATGCTCGTCGAGGGCACGCCTCGCGACCTGCCAAGAGGCGGATGGGAGCACAGCACGTAAGATGGAAACCACCTACCAATCCGACAGCCCCGAAGCAACCGAACAGATCGCCGCCGAGCTGGCTGGGCAACTCGGCCCGGGCAGCTGCCTCTGCCTGATCGGCCAGCTGGGGGCGGGCAAAACCGCCTTCGTTCGCGGCCTGGCGCGGGGTCTGGGCGTCGACGACCCGCGCATCGTCTCCAGCCCCACCTACGTGCTCTGCCAGGAATACCCCTGTCGCGTGCCCCTGTACCACCTGGACGTCTACCGCATGGGCGAGCCGGACGCGGAGCTGGTGGACCTGGGCTTCGAGGAGATGCTCGCCGAGGGCGTGGTTGCGATGGAGTGGGCCGACCGGATCGAAGACGTCCTGCCCCCCGGCCGAATCGAAGTCCGGTTCGCGATCACCGGGCCCGAGACGCGCCAGCTGCTCGTCCGCCACGTCGACTGATCAGCCTACCCCTGCCGGCAAGCAGCCTCCCAGCGGGCTTCGTCATCGGTCAGCAGCAGCAGGCGGCGCTTCTTGTACTCCCGCCGGGTCCAGAGCATCCGGGGCTGGTCCAGGCCCGTCGTCTCGGCGAGCGTCTCGACCGTCTGCCGACACTGCTGCTCGCTGCGGCCGTGGATCATCGTGTAGAGGTTCCAGGGCCAGTCTGCCCGGGCCGGGCGGAGGTAGCAGTGGCTCACGGCCGGCGACGCGGCCATGGCTTGCCCGCTGGCGTCGGCAGCGTCGGGCGCGACCTGCCAGGCGGCCAGGAGATTCGCCCGCGCCCCCGCGCGCCGGTGCTGCAGGACGGCGGAGTAGCGTCGCAGGTGGCCGCTTTCGTGCAGGCTTCGGGCGGTTTGCAGGAGTGTCTGGCGCGGCAGGTGGGCGATCTCTGCCAGGCGGGCGAAGGGTTCTGCGACGATGGGCATGGGCAACTGCAGGGCGCGAACGGTACGGGCGATGGTACCGGTGATTTCGATCGGCCCGGGCTGGGGCGGCTGGGCTGTGGCAGCGTCGCTGCTGGAGCCGAATCGCACCCGGAGCTTGTAGCGTCGCAGCGTGGGCAGGTCCATCCAGGCTGCCGCCCCGGTCTGGCGGGCCAGGGTGCGGATGGTCCCCTCGCAGCCGAGGCGCGACCGGTCAGAGACAGCCAGGGTGAACCAGAGGTTCCAGCTGCCGGCGCGGCTGTAACAGTGTGAAACGCCGGGGTGGCAGGCGACGATATCTCCGGCTGCGTCGAGCTTGTCCGGTGCCAACTGCATCGCCGCGAGGGTCTGGCTGTACCCGAAGCCGGAGGCCTGGAAGATCCCGCTGATCTGTCGGATCAGGCCCTGCGGTCCGGCGAGCTGTTCCAGGCGCCGCAGCAGGGCTGGCAGGTCGAGACCCATTGGTTCAGCCAGCTTCTCCAGCGGACGGGCCACGATTTCGAGCCCGTCCTCCAGTCGGGCCAGCAACTGCCGGTCGGTCGCGTCCATGCGTTCCGGCTCAGTCGGCCATGGTGTCGGTGCGGTCATCCAGGGACCTGGGTTTGCCCAGCACGGTGGTGAGGATGAACGCCTGGCGGAGCTTGTCGGTGTCGGTCAGGTCGATCTCGTGATGGGCGGTGGCGCCGAAGCCCATGCCGATGGTCAGTCCGGCGGATCGTCGCTGTTGGGCGGCCCGGCGGGCGTCTTCGAGTTTCTGTCGCCGCTCGATTTCGGCGACGCGTTTGCGTTCTTTCTCCCGCGCGATCTTCTGCTGCTCCAGGCGGAGCTGCCGGGCTTTCTCGATCATTTCCTGCTGTTCGGCCTCGATGCGCGCCGCGGCGGAGAGGTGTCGATTCCGGTGACCTCTGTGGGGTGGGCGGGCTTCGACCTGGCTGGCCTGCAGGCGGCTTCTGGTTTCTGCCTGGGCCGAACGGGCGGTCTCGATGGCCTCCTGCCGGGCCTGTTCGGCCTGTTCGATCCGTCGCTGGCGGGCCTGCTGGGCGCGCTGGCGGATGGACTGCATTTCCTCGCGGCGGGTTTCGGCGGCCTCGGCTCGTCGCTGCTGGCGACTTTCGGGCTCGACGCGTGCCGGCGGCGGGGTCGGAGGCACGCCGGGCCTCTGCTGGCCGGAGGCCTGGGCCTGGCGGCGCCGGGCAGCCTGGGCGGCCTGCTGGGCCGCAGAGACCCGCCGCCGCTGTTCCTGCCGACCGGCGGCGGGCTGTTGGGACGGACGCTGGGCCGGGGAATGGTCGGACTCCTTTTGCCTGCGCCTGTAGTCCTTCTCCTGTTGGCTTTCCATCCAGGACTTGAACGCCTTGCCGATGATGCTGAACAGCACGATCGCAATGAACACGACAACGCTGACGATGTCATCGATTTCGGCCAGGATCAACATGTGCGAGGCCAGGATCATCTGCCCACTCCGCCGGGGTTACTTGTTGTCGTCCTCATCCTGCTGCTGGGTCCCGCCGATGCTGTCGCGCATCTTGGTATCGGCCTGGATGTTCCGCATGCGGTAGTAGTCCATGATACCCAGGTTGCCCGAGCGGAAGCTCTCGGCGATGGCGCGGGGCACTTCGGCCTCGGCGGCGACAACTTCGGCGCGCTTTTCCTGGACCCGCGCCTTCATTTCCTGTTCCTGGGCCATGGCCATGGCGCGACGCTTTTCGGCCTCGGCCTGGAAGCGGCGTTTGTCGGCCTCGGCCTGGTCGGCCTGGAGCTTGGCACCGACGTTGTCGCCGACGTCGACGTCGGCGATGTCGATCGAGAGGATCTCAAAGGCCGTCCCGGCGTCGAGGCCCTTTTCGAGCACCTTCTTGGAGATCAGGTCCGGGTTTTCCAGCACCTGCTTGTAGGTGTCCGACGAGCCGATCGTGGTGACGATGCCCTCGCCGACACGGGCGATGATGGTCTCTTCGGTCGCACCACCGACGAGGCGGTCGATGTTCGCCCGGACGGTCACGCGGGCGCGGGCCTTGACCTGGATGCCGTCCTTGGCCACCGCGTCGACCGTCAGCTTGCCCGTCGAGGGGTTCGGACAGTCGATGACCTTCGGATTCACAGAGGTCTGCACCGCTTCGAGGATGTCTCGCCCGGCCAGGTCGATCGCGGTGGCCAGCTTCCAGGAAAGCGGGATATTGGCGCGGTTGGCGGCGATCAGGGCCCGAACGACGTTCATCGGGCGCCCGCCGGCGAGGTAGTGGCTTTCCAGTTCCTGCGTCGTCAGCTCGAGCCCGGCACGGACGGCCTGGATGCGGGCGATGACGATCGTCTCGGGCTTGACTTTCCGCAGCCGCATGCCGATCAGCTCGCGGATGCCGACTCCCGCCCGGGCCGAAAGGGCCTGGATCCACAGCCCGAAGGCCGGCAAAAACAGGAACAGCATGACGATGAGGACCAGTCCGACGATCCCCAAGATTACCAGTACCAATGGGTCATCCATTTCAGCGTCCTTCCTTATGGTCTGTCAGTCGCCCCCGCAGCGACGCGGGCTGCGCCGGGACAGGATTTCCTGCATCTGTTGTACGCCTTGTCCAGCGCGATTTCCAACCTATTCGCCACCCCTCGTCCCGACAGGCCCTACTTGGTTCCTTCCGGTTCGTCAGACGACGGTGGCGGTTCGGCATTTCCGTTTTCCGGCTGGACCGGTTCGGTCACCGGTGTGACGACGATATTGCTGCCCCGGCTGCGGAGGACCTTGATGGCCGTCCCGCGGGCGATCATTTCCGCCTCTGCCGTCGCGTCGTAGCGCTGGCCGTCGACGCGGACCGTACCCGACGGGCGCAGGGTCGTCTCGGCCGTGCCGGTCTTGCCCACCAGGTGGGCGTGTTTCCTGGAGTTCGGCGCCGCGTCGCCTTCGCTGTGGACGCTGGCGCCGAGGATGATCTTGCCGGCCAGCTTGGAATTCGGCAGGGCCTTGACCATGAATCGCAGGTAGGCCAGCGTGCCGACCAGCAGGCTCGGTACCAGCACCCAGCCGAAGATGGGCGAGACGCCGAAGGCCTCGACGATCGCCCAGACCATCGCAGCCAGGCCCGCCACCGCCAGGATACCGAACGAGGGGGTGATGATCTCCAGGGTAAAGCAGACGATCCCCAGCACGATCAGGCCCATGATGAAAGGTATTTCGCCCAAAGCTCTCGTCTCTCCGGTAAGGGAACGAATCACAACCGGCCGGCGGCTGCGGTCTTGATTATACGTTGCTGGTTCGCGGCGTCCAGTTTTGCCTGATGCACCTCAGGCCTCTTCGATGACCAGGCGGTTGCCGTCGTTGCGGACCACGCGGATGTGCTGGCCCCTGTCGATCATCGATCCGTTGGCGACCGCGTCGATCAGGTCCTCGCCGATCCGCACGCGCCCGACGGGCCTGCACGTGCTGGCGGTGATGCCCGTATCGCCCGGGCGTATGCGTTTGATCGGGCTGATATCGTCGGCCGGGGCTTCCTGGAAGTGGTCGGCTTCTCCCAGGAACAGCTCGTTGACGATGGGCGTTTTCGGCAGGATCCGGGAGAGGACAAGGACCAGGGCGACCGATCCGATAAAGCCCATGAGGATCGAGGTCAGACCGGTCTGGAAGGCCGACCACGTTGCGTCCGTCGACGGCAGGGGCAGGTCGGTCGGGGCGTTGGGCATGACCATCGCCAGCAGGGCCCCGAACATCAGGGCGATCCCGCTGATGCCCGCCACGCCAAAGCCGGGAATCACGAAGACTTCCATGATCAGCAGGATCACGCCGAGGACGAAGACGCCGACCTCGACCCAGTTGGCCAGGCCCAGCATGACGTGCGCGGCGATCAGGATCGCAAAGGCAGAGCAGGCCACCGCGATGGGCACGCCGATGCCCGGCGTGTTCATCTCCATGTAGATCCCCCCGATGGCCAGGAGGATCAGAATGCTCGTTATCGCCGGGCTGGTCACGAAGGCGGCGATCTTCTCCTGCGTCGTATCCGTCATCACGACGATCTCGTTGAGCACGCCGTATTCCGTTTTCAACTCAGCGCGATTGGCGATTTCCTTGCGGGCAAAGCCGTAATACAGCGCCTCGTCGCCGGTCATCGTCAGCGGCTCGGTGGCCTTGTCGACCCGGCGGAGGTAGATCCAGGGCTTGGCCAACAGGGGCCTTCCCGCTGAGTCATACTGCGCTTCGCCCTGCTGGAGAAGGCCCGGGACGGGGTTCTTCACGTCCAGCACGACCAACTGGGCAGTCTGCTCATTGCGGATCAGCCACAGCTCGATCGACGAAGTGACCATCGCTTCGCACATCGCGACGTTATAACCGTGATCTTTGGCCAGGGCGCGGAGCTTGGACTTGATCCCGGCCTCGATCTTGCCGCGTTCCTTTTCCGGGATCTCGACCAGCTGTCCGCCGGGACCGATGAAGATCGGCATCGAATCGCCGAAATTCGCCCCGGGGGCCACGACGATTTCGTCACACGCCAGGGCGATCAGCGCCCCGGCCGAGTAGGCGTCACGATTGATATACGCCACCGTCCGGATGCCGTCGAAGTCCTGGCGGATCAGGTCCATGATCGCCTCCATCGCATCGCCGGCCCCGCCGGGGGTGTCCATCTCGAAGATCACCAGTTCGGCCCCGGCCGTGATCGCCTGGAAGGCCTTGCGCTTGACGCGTTTATACGTCCCGCCGTCAATGGGCCCGTGGATGGTGATCAGGAACGCCCGACGGATCACGTCCTCCAGCGTGGGCTTGGGGTCATCACGCGGGATCGGATCGAACCAGCCGTCTTCGGTGAAGCGCGCATCGGGCGGTGCGGCCGGGTAATCTGCCGATGACGCCGTCCGGTCCGCTTGCGAAACACGGGGCTCGTCGGACGGGCTGTCGGGGCCCAAGGGGACGTCCTGGCCCGCGGCTGCCGACGCCAGGACGGCCAGGGCCAACGCGGCTGTCAGGATGGTTCTGTTGCACATGAGATTTCGCCTCTACAGGTTGTCGGGCTGTTGCAGCCCGGCGGGGTGGTCGCCGTTTGCTACGTCGCCGAGCAGGCGGGTGTTTGGCCCGGCCGCGGCGGCGGGGGTTTCTTCGATCCGGGCGAAGCCGAACATCACCGCATCGGAGGCCGTCAAGACCAGCGGCGCGTCGGCGCCGCTGAGGCGCCGGTCGATCTGCCAGGGCTCGCGCAGGACGGGCCAGCCTTTCTCGTCGCGCCGGAGCATCCGGTCCTGTCGGTCGTCACGGATCGAGACCACAGGCAGCATCGACATATCCGGCTGCTGGGGGCAAAACGCCCGCACCTGTCGGGTCTGTCGGTTCACCGCCGCATATATTTCCATCTCGCCGGTGACCATCGCATCGGCCAGCAGGAAGGAATGCCCGTTCTGTCGGCACAACTGCTCGACGTGGCTGCGAATGGCTGAGACGATCTTGCCGCGGACGTTCTCGGGAATCTCGCTGACCTGCCCGCCGGGGCCGATGAAGATCGGCTCGAGCCGCCCGATCCGGCCGGCGGGGGCCAGGACGACCTCGTCGCAACCCAGGGCGATGATCCCCGCGGCGAGGTAAGCACGCTGGGGGACATAGGCCACCGATTCGGGCGCCTCGGCCAGCAGGTCGGTAATCTCCAGGACCGAGTCCATCCTGCCTCCCGGGCTGTCCAGGACGAGCAGGATCTTGTCTGCATCGGCCTTGCTGGCCCGGGCCAGCTGCTCTCGGACGTGCGTGACGGTCTGGGGGTCGATCGGCCCGTCCAGACAAATCAGCCACGCCCTTTCCGGCGGCGCCGGTTCGAACCGTCCATCCGGCTCGGCCGAGGGAGCCTCAGGCCCGCAGCCGGCAGGGGCCAAGGCCGCGAAGAACACGCAGAGCAGGCAGAGGGGTTTCATCCGCAGACCTTTCCATCTCAAGCCAGGCCCCGCCCCGTGACGCGGCGCTCGTGCAAACCGATTGACGTTCAACATTTTAGGTCACGCCGATCCGATCAGCAACCCCCGATGCGGCCGCCGGGGAGACATCTTCTCCTGACGGCAGTGGCCCGGGCAGCGGCGAGACTTCAGAACCACCCGCACCGCCCCAGCACAGCCACCCAGACTCTTGAAGCTGGACGCAGACGTCCGAGGGGCTACAATATCGCCTGCGGGCCACCAGACAACCGGGAGAGATCATGCCCAATCTGCTGTTTCTGTACACCGACGAACAACGATTCGATACCTTCGCCGCCACCGGCAACGACCGGATCGACATGCCCCACCTGAACAAACTCGCCTCGATGGGCACGACGTTCACCCAGACCTACTGCACCCAGCCGGTCTGCACGCCCTCGCGCGGGTCGATCGTCTCAGGACTCTGGCCAACCCAGCATGGGGCCGAGTTCAACAATATGCACATCGGACAGGAAATCCGCTGTCTTCCCGAACTTCTCCCGGCCGGCCAGTACGCCACGGGCCATTTCGGCAAGTGGCACCTCGGCGATGAGATCTACGCCCAGCACGGCTTTGAGGACTGGCGATCGACCGAGGACACCTACCACGCCTTCTATTCCGAGGGTCACGAAGAATTCGCCGACCGTTCCAGCTACCATCACTGGCTGGTCGCCCGCGGGATTCAGCCCGAGGACCGCAACAGCAAGCTGCCTTCCGACAAGCAGCACCCGGCCTACGAGAATCGCTTCTTCCGCGGGCAGATCCACGCCTTCGACGAAGAGCACTGCCGCCCCGCCTACCTGGGCAACCAGGGCGAGCAGTTCATCCGCGACCACGCCGACCACCCCTGGGTGCTTTACATCAACTTCCTCGAACCCCACATGCCCTTTACCTCCTGCCGGGACGACCAGTACAGCCCCGAGGACGTCTTCCTGCCGGAGAACTACATCGCCCCGCCCGGGCCCGACGCCGCCCTGCGGGCACGTCACCAGGCTGCGAGGTACAAGGCCAACGGCTACGATGGGCAGCGCCTCAGCAACGAGCAGGACTGGCGCGAGCTGACCGCCCGATACTGGGGCATGAACAGCCTGGTAGACACCCACGCCGGACGCATCCTGGCGGCCCTGGAAGAGACAGGCCAACTCGACGACACCATCATCGTCTGGACGTCCGACCATGGCGATATGATGGCCAGCCACCGGATCATGGGCAAGGGACTGATGTACGAGGAATCCGCCCGCGTCCCGCTTGTCATCCGCCTTCCCGGCCAGAGCCAGCCTCGCCGCGTCGACTGTCCCGTCAGCCAGATCGACCTGGTCCCGACCCTGCTGGAGGCCATGGGTCACGACGGGCCCGATGACCTGCCGGGCGGTTCGCTGCTGAACTGCGCCCGAGGCCGGGACGACCAGACCGGACGCAACGTCTACTTCCAGTGGAACAAGCCCGGCAGCTCGAAACAGGACCGCCCGCTGCAGGACTGGGAGCAGGGCCTGGACGACCCGGACAAGATCCTCTCGCTGGAGGCAGAGGAACTCCGCTGCGTGGTGACCCCCGACGGCTGGAAGCTGAACCTGTCGAGCATCGGCGAGCACGAGCTCTACGACCTGACCAACGACCGCGGTGAGACCCGCAACGTGCTCAGCCGCCCGGACTGCAAACAGACGGCCGAGTCGCTGGTCCGCGCCATCCACACCTGGCAGGACAGCATCGACGATAGTCGCCACCGCGTGGAACTGTAAGACAAGGAACCGACATGCTCATCCACAGTGTTTACTTCTGGCTCAAGAACGATGTGACCGACCGCAAGAAGGACGCCTTCGTCGATGGGCTCAAATCCCTGGCCGGGATCTCCACGGTTGACAGGCTGCACATCGGCACGGCTGCGAGTACCGAGCAGCGGCCCGTGGTCGACAACTCATTCGACTACGCGCTGATCATCGAGCTGGCCGACCCGGCCGCCCAGGAGATCTACCAGGGCGACCCGATCCACCTCCAGTTCGCCGAGGATTTCAAAGACCTCTGGACCAAGGTCCTCGTCCACGACACCGAAACCGTCGACTGACATGCCCTGCCGGGGCGGCAACGCGTGTCAGGGTTCTCACGGCCCGATAAGCCAGCCGTTGGCGACGGCCTGGTCGATCCAGTCGCTGGCGGTTTGCCAGAGGGTAGCTGAGGCGTCGCGGATGGGCTGATTGATCCGCCGGACCTGCTCGGCGGTCACGCCGTGCTCGCGCCAGGCTCTGCCCTGTGTGTGGAAGTTGTGCAGGATCGGGGCGAAGCGATCCAGTCCGCGTGCGAAGATGGCCTCGGGGGTCTTGCGGGCCTCGAATTCGTCCCACAGGGCGCGGAAGTCGCGGGCCTGGTCTTCCGGCAGGAGGGCGAAGATGCGGTCGGCTGCGGCGCGTTCCTTTTCTTCCTGTCCGGCCCGGTCGGCCTCGTGGTAGATCATCACGTCGCCGGCGTCGATTTCGACCAGGTCGTGGACGAGCACCATGCGGATGACGTGGGCGATATCGACGGGCCTTTCGGCGTATTCTTCCAGCACGGCCGCCAGGACCGCCAGGTGCCACGCGTGCTCGGCGTCGTTTTCATAGCGGGACTTGTCCAGCAGCCACGTCTTGCGGAAGACGGATTTGACCTTGTCGATCTCGCGGATGAATTCGAGTTGTCGGGTCAATCGATCCTGCATGAAATCTCCAGACAGAAACGTCGGGTGCCGTGGGCTGTCGCGAAGCGGCAACCACGATCGACAGTGTGTCGGACGTGGTTGCTTCGCTGCGCTGCACAGCCCACGGCACCCGGATACAAGGACTTCTGCGGCTTACATGCCGTTGATCAGGTGGACCAGCGGCTTGGGACGGTCGACGCCTTCGATGAAGACGGGGCGCTCGACCCACGGGGCCACCGAGAGCACGCCGGTCAGGTCCATCCAGTGTTGCAGCCGGGCGACCTTCAGGTCCCAGGTCATGTGGAAGTGGTTGGCCGGGGCGTACTGTTTGTACTCGCCCATGGTGGCGTACTTGGGGACGACCCAGGTATGCGGCCAGGTGGGCGTGGAGGTATTGGCGACCGCCTTGGCGAGCTTGGCGGGCATTTCGGTGGTTTCGGCCTCGTCCCAGATAATCGAGAACTGGTCGGAGTCGTAGCTGTAGGCCATGCGGGCTGCGATGCCTTCGATCCCACCTGGGGTGGTGAAGGTCACGCTGTTGCCGCCGCCGGGGAAGTAGAACTCATCGGCCAGGGGCATCGAGACGTTCTTCATGCACTTGGCGGCGCTGGTGCCCGGCTTGGCTGCCCAGTTGAAGCTGGCCGAGCCGGAGTTGTCGCCATCGACGAAGCCTCGCTTGGCCCAGAGGGCGGATTTCGGGATGTTGACCTTCTTGCTCTTGGCGAGCTTCTTGATCTCCCAGGGTTCCCAGACCTTGCGGAAGTCCATGAACAGCGGCGGGTTGCCCCCGGAAAGCCACGTCATGAACACCTGGGTCAGCAGACCCTGGACGTCGGCCTCGGTGGCATAGGGCATGGCGGGCTTGTCGCCGTTGTGGTCGAAGGTCGAGTTGAAGAGGCTTTCCATCGCATCGGCCACCGGAAGCGGAATGCCTCGCGGATCGCTGCCCCACTCCAGCTGACTCATGAACCCGCCGCCGACGGCGTTGAGCTCAGCCATCAGGTCGCGGATGATCAGGTACATCGCCAGGGACTTGTTGAACTTCTCGCTGTCGGCCTCGTCGCGAAGCTCCAGCCGTTTGCCCACGTGCTCGTCGAGCCAGCCGCGAAGGGATTTCAGCTCCTTCTTGTCGTAGCTGCCTTTGTTGAGCATGTCGGCCAGAAGTTTCATGTCCAGCCGCGTGATTTCCATCCCGAACGTCCGCCGCGTCGGCAGGACGTGGGCCAGGGCGGTCTCCATGCCCATCGAATCGTGGCCGAAGATCACCACGCGGCGACCTTTCAGGCCCACGTAGGTCAGGGCGGCGTAGGCCCAGTCGATCAGCGCCTCGGCGGTGGGTTTGGTCATCTTGGGTTTGGCGCCGGTGTCCGGCCAGGAGCCGACGTTCAGGGCCACCAGCCTGCCCATCTGGGCCAGGGCGCCGTTGACGGCATGGGCATAGACGACTCCGGGCTTGGGCCCGCTGTTGCCGCAGGTGATGTTGACCGGCATGTCGTCGGCCATCTGGCTGAGCAGGCTGATCAGCGTCAGTTGCGGAAAGGCCCAGGTATCCGGGGCGACGACCAGGGCGTCGACACCTGCATCGCGGAACTGGGCAGCGACCATGTCGGCCTGCTTTTCGCCGTCGATGAGGATGTCGCTCCAGACGACGTTGACGTCGCTGCCGTCAGGCATTTTAACGGCCCCGGCGAGTTGCTTGGCGACCATTTCGACGATGTTCACGCAGCGCGTGCGGCTGTCGGGGTCGATCCGGGGGTCGCTGGTGGCGCAGACGCCGAAGGTCACCGTCTTGGCCTTGGCCTGCTTCGGTGCGGTCAGTTTCGTGGGTTTGCTGGCCATCGTAGGATCCTCTTTCTTATATGTTTCCTGGAAGTCTCGCAGGGATGTCAACAGCTTGTGCAACACGGATCATAAACGCCACCGCCTGCCGGCTACAAGTCTGCGGCCGAAAAATGATCAGCGGCCAGGGGCTCTGCCGGCGGTCCGGGAGTTTCTCGCCGTTCGGCGGGGCGGCGCCTATACTTGGGGGAGGGCAAAGAATACGGGAAACCGCCAATCGCAAATGAAAGGAGCCACTGATGGCCTTTACACTGGAACTGGGTGAGAAAGCACCGGAGTTCGACCTGCCCGGCGTGGACGGCAAGAACCACCGTCTGGACGACTACAGCGACGCGAAGTTGCTGATCGTGGTCTTCAGCTGCAACCACTGTCCGTACGTGGTCGGCTCGGAAGACCGGATGAACAAGCTTTACGACGACTATAAGTCCAAGGGCGTTGAGATGGTGGCCATCAACTCCAACGAAGAACAGAACCACCCCACCGATGACTTCGACCACATGGTCCAGCGGGCCAGGGAAAAGGGCTTCGAGTTCGACTACCTGCGGGATCAGTCGCAGGAGGTCGCCAAGGCCTACGGTGCCCTTCGGACGCCGCACTTCTACGTATTCGACGAAGATCGGAAACTCCGCTACACCGGACGGATGGACGACAACCCGCGCCAGCCCGGTGAAGAAACCACGGCCGAGCTGCGCGACGCCCTGGATGCCCTGCTGGAAGGCAAAGAGCCCCCCTTGCCGATGACCAACCCGATCGGCTGCAACGTCAAATGGAAGGGTCAGGACGCCCACTGGATGCCCCCCGAGGCCTGCGACCTGGTCTAAAGTCTTACTGGAACAGACATTTAAGGTGGAGAGGGACCACGGGGCCCGCGGATTGCAATCTGTGGGCCCTGGTGTTTGAATAGACCTCCGGCGCGTCGGGCGATTTTCCGCAATAGCAGCAACAGCCCGGCGTTAGACTGGATGTGAGCTATGGATTCCGAACCGCTGTCCAACGCCCTATCTGCCGCCCGGGCCGGCCAAGCCGACGGGTTCGCCGCGCTGCTGGACGCCTACGGGCGCAGGCTGTACGGGTACTTCTACCGCGCGGTGGGCAACCACCACGACGCCGAGGACCTGCTGGGCGAGATGTCGTTGCGGCTGGTGCGGAACATCAACAGCTACAACGAACAGGGACGGCTGGAACACTGGATCTTCCGAATCGCCGCCAACCTGGTCCGCGACCGGTTCCGGCGCAAGAAGGTCCGCCCGAAGCTGCATTCGCTTTCCGGCGGCGACGACGAACAGGCCAGCCCCGCAGCGATGCTGCCGGCCCGCGGGCCGGACGTAGACAACGGCCTGATGCTGGACGAGACCTCCGCCCAGCTCCAGCGGGCCCTGGAGAAGCTGGACGAGACGACGCGGGAGATGATCCTGCTGCGACACTTCGGCGAGATGCCCTTCAAGGAGATCGCCGAGCTGTTCGACTGTCCGATCGGCACGGCCTTGGCGAAGGTCCACCGTGGCATCAAGGCCCTGCGGGGCCAGATGGAGACCTGCGATGACTGATCGAGAACGACAATACCAACGCGTCGCCCGCGTGCTCGACGGCGAGCCGCTGAAGCTGGATGCGGCCGAGCAGGCCCTGCTGGACGAACTCCGGGGCCAGCTGGAGAGTCTGGGGCAGCTGGATGTCGGGTCCGTCCCTGCCCCCGCCCGGGCCCGGGCCCGGCGAACCATGCGGGACGAGCTGCGCGGCGGCTGGCGTTCGGTGGCCCGCAGGTGGGTTTCGGTCGGCCTGGCCGCCGCAGCCGTGCTGGCTATAGCGATGATCGTCCATTTCCAGCAGCAGGAACAGCCCGGCCCGGGCAGACTCGCCCTGCCGGCCGCGGAAGTCGAGACGCTCGTGCTGGCCATGCAGACCGACCTGGAAAGCCAGCTGCTGATCGACGCCGCCGCGGAAATCGACACGCTCGAATCGCAGTTGACCGACAGCGACGTGGTTGAACTGCTCGTCGATCCGATCGACCGAAGCATGGAGCAGCTGGACACCGAGATCGACGAACTGATCGAAGACGACTTTGACGCCCCGAGCCTGATGAAGATCTGAGGCCCGAAAGGACAGCGACTATGAAACCGTTACGCACCATCCTGCTGCTGGCTGTGCTCCTGGCCGGAGCGGTACTGACCGTTTGGGCCCAGCAGCGACCCGAAGCGCCCGCCCGGCCCGAAAGGCACAAGCCCTCCGAACGCTCCGAGCGAAGCCGCCCCGGCTGGCAGCTCTCGCAGGAAAAAATCGACGAACTGCTGGAGCACATCAAGTCCACCCGCCCCGACGAATACAAGCAACTGATGCAGCTCAAGCAGACCCAGCCGCGACGGTTCCGCTGGGTGCTGATGGAGAAATACCGCTGGTACCGCCGCTACCAGTCCATGCCCGAAGTCGTCCAGAAGGCCCTGCTGGCCCAGTATGAAGCCCGCGTGGGAATCGCCCGGATACGCAAGGCCCTGGCCGACGAACCGACCGCCCAGCAACTGGAGACGCTGACCAAGCAGCTCAAAGCCCAGGTCGCTGCGCTGTTCGACGCCAACCAGACCATCCGCGCCCACTATCTCGAACAGCTGGAACAGAAGCTCCAGCGATTCCGCCAGGAGGTCAAGGAACGGGAACAAAATCGCGACTCGCTGATCGACGAACAGGTCCAGCGCATCCTCGAAGACCCCGACAAGGACCCCTCCAGCCGACGCCATCGCGACCGACGACCGCGAGGCCAGAACAAAAACGACGAAGAGATGCCCGAACCCGAGAATGAATAGACATCGCCGCGGTTTTCCGCGTTTCCCAGGCCCGCAATTTCGTGTTGCGGGCCTTTTTCATACCCGGCCGCTGCTTGCCGCTGGCCGAAGATCCCGGTATACATGATCCAGAGGATCGTTTCTCCAATTCGAAAGGGATGACAATGTCGGATGCAAAACGGTGGATTTCAGCGGGGTTGCTGGCTTCGGTGGTTCTGGTTCTTCTGTGGGCTGTCCCGGCCGCGGCGCAGCAGAGGGCCGATCTGTCGGTGTTGGCCCATGTTCCCGCCGACGGGGCATTCGTGGTGGTCGCCCCCGGCGTACAGAGACTCAGTGACGCGATTTCGGGCATGGTCCGCAGCGTCGGGCCGGCGGAGATGGTCGGCCAGTTCGACCTGCTGCACACGCTCCGGGAAGGCCTGCCCCTCGGCGAGGGACTCGACGCGACCGGCTCCTTCGCAGCCGTGCTGCTGGACCCGCGAAAGGCAGACAAAGCCTACGTCCAAAAAATCAAGGACGACGAGTTCTTCGAGATCGAAGACCCCGCCGATATCCTCCAAGAGCTGCCGATCATCTACATCGCGCCGGTCACCGACGCCAAAAAGCTGTTCAACAAGGAGATCCTGGTCGTCGAAAAAGACGGACTGCTCGAATGGCGGGCCGATGAGGACAAGGACGCCGAATTGTACGGCAAGGTCGTCGGCAAGCACGTGGCAATGGCGCTGAAAAAGCCCGTCCTGGCCGCCTGGTCCAGCCGGGTAAACCTCATGACGCGCCTGACGCCGGCCCAGGAGCAGGACCTGACCAGGCAACAGGTCTGGTTCTGGGCCGATCGCAAACTGCTCGGACAACTCCGCAAGGAAAAGCTCCTGCCGATCGAGTTTCTCGACGACGGCCCAAGCCCCTTCGTAATGATGGGCATGCCCCCGCTGGCGGGGCTGATCTACGCCCACCAGACGCGCGACGAAATCTTCGACGAGGCAACGACTCTCTCCGGCGGGATGGAGATTACGGACAAGGCGATCCTGCTCGACGCCCGCTGGACCTACCCGGCCGGGGCCGAGGTCCGAAAGACCCTGGCCGAATGGAAACAGCCCGACAAGCCGCTGATCAACAAACTGCCCTCCCTGGATGCTGCCTGGCTGTACGGGGCCGACAAGTCGACCTTCTCGACACCGCTGGCGATCAAGAAGAAACAATACGAGAAGCTGCTGAACGAAGAAGACGGGATCGGACAGTTCCTCCAGAAAGCCGATCGCGACAAGGCCATCAATGCCGTCCTCGGCCTGCAGAAGCAGGTGACGGCCGTGCAGCACTACGCCGGGCCGACCGGCAAGGACAACCCCGCTTTCACCTTCGCCACCGTCATCGGCTGCAAGTCCTCCAGCGACGTCCTCCAGCGGATCCGCGAGGTCTCTGAGGTCTTCCTGTCGATCACGCAGAAAATGGGCGGCCCGCAGGTGCTCTGGAAATCCAAGGTCGCCGAGATCGACCAGTTGCCCGTCCATGAGATCAACCTGTCATTCGGCCAACAGGCCGGCGGCGAGGTGGGCATGATGCTCAACAACATCCTGGGCGATACCAAGGCCCGGCTGCTGGTGGTGGCCGTCGACGAGAAAACCGTAATCACCACCGCCGGTGGGAACATCGAGTTCCTCAAGCAGATGGTCGAACTGCTCCAGTCCGACAAGCAGACCCCGTTGAACGACCAGGCCCGCGAGATTGCCCGCCTGCTGCCGAAGAACCGCACAGCCGAGATGTACGTCGACATCCGCAACACGATGTCGCTGGCCAACGCGATCTACGGCAAGATGGGCAACCCGATGGTGGTGCCCGAATGGACGGGCAAGACACCCATCGCCGCCGCCCTGGCCATCGAACCCGACGCGATCCGCATCGCCGGGGCCATCCCACTCAGCACCATCAAGGGCTACTTCGACATGGTCCAGTCCATGATGGGTGTGGGCTATGAGGAACTGCCCGCCGAAGTGGAAGTGGAAGCGGAAGTGGAAATCCAGATCGAGTAAGGAACCCGCCCCATGGCCGAAGCTGCGGAAATCACCACGCCGTACCACGAAGTCAAACTGCTGAACCTGCCCCAGCCCTGGCTGGGGAAGATGACCCAGAGCCGCATCGAGGAAGATCTCGCAGGCTCGAACCGCTGGCCCCGGCCTCTCTGTGTCCCATCGTCTTCGCAACCGGGCCGCACAAACGCATCGCCGCGGTCTACGAGGACATGGTCGTCCGCCTGACCAGACCCATCCCGAAGGAAGTCTACATCGTCAACGCCACCGCCTCGTCCGAACTGGCGGTGGAGTTGGAGGAGAACTTCGGCAAATGCACCATGCAGTCCTTCGATACCCGCGGACGCAGCGTGGCCAAAGACGCCGCCGACCTGCCAGCCGGCCTGTTCGCCTTCCCCGTCCCACCTTCCGGACTGCTGAAGATCCAACGGCGGTAGATAGAAGTGCTCCGAGGACCCGGGACCAAAGGTGAAAAAAAACAGATGGTGCCATGCTTCACGGCTATTGAGGCCGACCGCTGAGATCGCCGTAACCATGACCATGTCGGACGATCGTCCGCACGGTGTTACCCCCTGTAGCGGGAACAGCGAGACCATTGCGTAAGGGGGTGCAACGGCTTGAAAGCCGTGCTCGAACATGACCCCCGCCTCGGCCCGTCCCACAAGCCCGAAGCCATCCGGCGAAACGATATTTATTCCTGCCAATTCCTGAATCGCATTGAGTAAGGACGGCGAATCTGCTATTCCTGTAGCTATTGAGAATGGTTCCCATTTGGTACCGCGATGCCCGACCGCCCGAAACCGCCGCGACAACGCCTGCGAAGTTCACCACAACGCGACCTGATCCTCCAGGTGCTCAAGCAGCGGAAAGATCACCCCACGGCCGAGCAGATCCACCAGGCCGTCAGACGCCAACGCCCGCGAATTTCGCTGGCCACCGTCTACCGAAACCTGGACCTGCTGGCCGAACTGGGCCAGATCAGGCGAATCGCCGCAGCCGGGACCGAAATGCGATTCGACGCCTGCTGCCAGCCGCACTTTCACGTCCGCTGCCGCAGCTGCGGGAAACTCGGAGATGTAGACATCCCCGCCCCGAAAAACCTGACCGACCGGGCCGCGAAGGCAAGCAGCTTCCAGGTCGACGGATTCCAGCTGGAATTCACAGGCCTCTGCGGCGAATGCAGCCGGGACCATCCCCAGCCGAACACAACCTGAGTTGCCGGCCCGACCAGCCGACAGCCAAAACATCCTGAGTACTCGTTACCAAAAAAGGAGCAATGACGATGCCAATGCATGACATGACCGTAGCCAACCTGCGCAGCGCCTTCGGGGGCGAATCGATGGCCCACATGCGCTACAAAATCTGGTCCGACAAGGCCGCCTCCGACGGATACCCCAACGTCGCACGCCTCTTCTCTGCCGTCAGCCGGGCCGAACAGGCCCACGCGACAGGCCACTTCCGCGCGATGCGCGACGAAGCAGGCCCCTTCAGCGTCCTGGCCGGTGCGGGCTTCGGCCTGGGCTCGACCAGCGACAACCTCGCCGGGGCGATCGAGGGCGAAGAGTTCGAAATCAACGAAATGTACCCCGCCTACCTCGCCGTGGCTGAACTGCAGGAAGAAAAAGAAGCCATCCGCAGCATGAAGTACGCCATCGCCGCCGAACAGATCCACGCCGACATGTACAAGCAGGCCAAGCAGGCCGTCGACGACGGCAACGACTATGAAATCGGCGACATCCAGATCTGCCCCATCTGCGGCCACACCCTCGAAGGCGGCCGACCCGACACCTGCCCCGTCTGCGGAGCCAAGGGCGAAAAATACATCACCTTCGCCGCATGACCGCCCCCGACGGGCCGACAGAACACCACCGCGCTGGTGCACTCCCACGGGTCGAGGCAACCTCGTTTGCCTCGACCCGTTTCACTTCCATCCGGAATCCCCTTCGCCCCTGACCCCCGCGTTGCCCGAACCAACGTCTCCCCCAAACGCAGGGCCTCCCGCCCCTCCACGGTGCCCGGGCCCCGCGCCGCTTCGGCGTAACCCGGCGCGCCTGCACCTTCCACCACCGCTGCCCGGGCCCGCGCCGCCTCGCCGTAACCCGGCGCGCCCGGGCCTTCCACCACCGGTGCCCGGGTTCACGCCGAGGGCGTAACCCGGCGCGCCTGGACCTTCCACCATCGGTGCCCGGGCCCAGCGCCGGGGTCAGGTACTTTTACGGACCCGAGGCCTTGCGAGGGTCGTA
>JBKHDI010000062.1:0-22796 GCA_046541415.1 Phycisphaerae bacterium
GTGAACCAGGGCACCGTTACGTTTGGGGGGCTGGGGGGCTCAGTTCATGCGGTTGAAGATTTCCTGGGCGCGGCGTTGGATTTTCTGGTCGATGCGGGCTTCCAGGTCGGTCAGTCGTCCCAGGCTGGACAGGCCGGGCAGTTCCGGGTGCGTGCCATCCTGCGGTTGACTCTCGCGGGGCAGTTGGAAGGTTGAGTCGCGGGCGGCCTCGGTCAGCAGTTCCGCCGTATCCTCGCCGTAATCCAGGGGAATTCCGCCGCCGGTGAACACCATGCCGATCCCCGCGGCGCTGGTCAGTTGGAGGTGCTGCTGGTTGGAGCGGGCGAAGAGCACGCGTGTGTAGGGTTTGTAGGCGTCGTCGGCCTGCCCGGAGGGGCCGATCGTCACGATCGCCAGCGCGTAGGTTTTGTGCAGGGCGCTGAGTTTCCGGGCGCGGCTGGTGGTCAGCTCGTCGCGCCAGAACTCGAACGGCGCGGCGGTGACCATCGGTTCGGTGATGATGGTCCCTGCCCGGGCGTCGACCTGGTCGATCTGGAAGCGGAATTCGTCGAGCACTTCGCGGCTGGCCTGCCAGATCGCCTGGTAGCGTTTCTGCCGGTCGGTCAGTTCCGGGCCCTGGTCGTTGGGCTGGGTATACTTGACGCAGCCGGATGTGGCGGCGACCAACGCGACGAGGATAGATGGGAGCAATTGCTTCATATCGGCCAGATTATGAGGCCGGATCACAAAACGCTCAAGAATATTTGCCCGCCGGCGGAGGGAATTGTAGGTTTCCGATGCAGGTAGCATCGTCAGCCACGCGCAACTTCAGGGCTGGAGATCCCCCTCTCCAGCACCGATGCCCCCGAGCCCCGGTTCCTCGCCCACGTGCCGGGGCTTTTTATTGCGCCCGCTGCGGAGCTGCGGTACAATCGGCCCGGATCGGCTGCGGGCGGAACTTGTCGCGCCATCGGCCGTTGTATGTGCAAGAATCGAGTGGGCCATGATCCGCATTCTCTCCGGCCGCTACAAGGGCCGAAACATCCTGCCGCCACCGGCCTCTGCCAACACCCGGCCGTTTACCGGGCTGGCGAAAAAGTCGGTCTTCGACAGCCTCGCCGCCTGGGTCGACGACGCGCTGGTGCTGGACCTGTACTGCGGGACCGGCACGGCCGGGCTGGAGGCGATCAGCCGCGGGGCCCGACGCTGCTGCTTCGCCGACCGGGACCGCCAGGTCATCTCGCGCCTGCAGCGCAACATCCAGGACCTGCACTGCCAAAACGCTGCGACTGTCTGGGCGGGCAACATCGAGACGCGCCTGGGCGACTGGCTGGCCGAGCTGGAGGGCAAGGTGGATGTGGCCTTTGTCGACCCGCCTTACGCCGACGCAGCCAAGTGGGATTTGCCCCGCCAGGTCGAGAAGATCTTCGAGCCCCTTTCCCGGGCCCTGGCCCACGACGGGCGCCTCGTGCTGCGCCTGCCCGATTCCGCCCAGCAGCCCGATCGCCTCGGGCCTCTGGTGCAGGTCAAGCAGAAGCGGTTCGGCAACATGCAGATCGGCATCTGGTCGCCGCCGGAGGAGCCCGCCTGATGGCCCGGGAAAGGTACGAGTACTTCGAGCCGCGCCGCATGGCGTCGCTGGCGAACCTGAGCATCCTCGCCCGCCAGGCCGTCGAAGGCTTCATCTCCGGGCTCCACCGCAGCCCGCACCGGGGTTTCTCCGTCGAGTTCTCCGAGCACCGCGAATATTCCCCCGGCGACGACCTGCGCCACCTGGACTGGGTCGCCTGGGGCCGCTCCGACCGGTTCTACATCAAACAGTACGAGCAGGAGACCAACCTGCGGGCACACATCCTGCTGGATGTTTCCGGCTCGATGGGCTATCGACACGGCGGGACGTGCAGCAAGTTCATCTACGGCTGTTTCCTCTCAGCCTGCCTGAGCTACCTGATGGCCCGCCAGCAGGACGCGGTGGGGATGATCGCCTTCGACCGGGACGTCCGCTTCCAGCTGCCGCCCGCCTCGACGCCCAGCCACCTGGACCGCCTGTTCAAACAGCTCGAAACGCTCGAGCCGGGCCAAGAAACCGCCATCGCCCCGACGTTCCACAGCCTGGCCGACCGAATCGCCAAACGCAGCCTGGTCATCGTCATCAGCGACCTCTACGACGAGCCGGACGAGATCGTCCGGGCCCTGCAGCACTTCGTCTACAAGAAGCACCAGATCATGGTCTTCCACCTGATGGACCCGGCCGAGCTGGACTTCCCGTTCAAGAAGATCCACACCTTCGTGGACATGGAAACCGGCGAGAAGATCCAGGTCGACCCGAGGACGGTCAAGGACGCCTACCAGGCCGAGGTCGCCAGCTTCATCGAGCGGTACCGCAAGGAGTGCTCCGACCGGAACATCGAGTATCGCCTGGTGACCACCGACACGCCGTACGACCGGATGCTGCTGGACTACCTGGCCCGGCGGAAACGGATGGTGCGGTGATGCTGGCGATCAGCTTCGTCACACCGCTGCTGCTGTTGGGTATCGCCGCGGCGGCCATCCCGCTGCTGCTGCACCTGCTCAGTTCGGTCAAGGCGGTCGAGACGCGCTTTCCCTCGCTGCGATTTTTGAAGCTGAGCATGGAGAAGACGGCCCGGCGGAGGAAGATCCAGCACTGGCTGCTGATGCTGCTGCGGGCTGCCCTGCTGGGCCTGCTGGCCGTGGCGGTGGCCCAGCCGCTGTCCGATGCTGCCGGCGGGTGGCTGGGCCCGTCCGGTTCTGCAGCCGTAATCGTGCTGGACAACAGCTACTCGATGGCGGCCGAGGTCGACGGCGAGCGGCGCT
Source organism: Phycisphaerae bacterium (assembly GCA_046541415.1). Classification (GTDB taxonomy): domain Bacteria; phylum Planctomycetota; class Phycisphaerae; order SM23-33; family SM23-33; genus CAZOVB01. The sequence goes on from JBKHDI010000062.1 coordinate 2,815, forward strand.
TCGACCGGGCCCGGCAGATGGCGCGCCGGATCCTGACGGCAGAGAATCCGCCCGCCCTGGCCGCGCTGATGACCACCACCGGCGGCGGGCCGACGGAGCTGACCGGCGATCTGACGGCCTGCCAGGACCGCCTGGACGCCGCGGCGATTTCATTCGGTCCCGATGGTCTGGCCCAGCGTGTGGCCGATGGGATCGATCTGCTGGCAGCTGAGGGTTCAGCCGGGACGCGTGCGCTGTACATCCTGACCGACCTGCAGGCGACGAGCATGCAGCAGCTCCAGCGACAGCGGGCCCTGGCTGAGGCGGAAGGCATCCACCTGCTGCTGATCGACACCGCCGCGGGCAGGCATGTTGGCAACATGGGAATCGTGGATCTGGACGTGCTGGGCCCGCGGATGGTCGACGCAGGCGTGCAGGTGCTGGTGACGGTGAGCAACTCCTCGCCGACCGCCCAGGTCGCCCAGGTGGGCCTGCGGATCGAGGGCGTGGCTGCGGGGCAGACGAAGGTGGTCAATCTCGCCGCGGCCGGGAGGGACGGATCGACCGCGACGCTGCAGTTCGAACACCGTTTCGAGAGGCCCGGGCCCGTCGCCGGGGAGGCTTACCTGCTTTCTGCGGCCGGGGCGGGACAGGTGACCGACGACCTGCCCATCGACAACACCCGCTCGTTTGCGATCGACGTGGCCGAGCGCGCCCGGGCGCTGATCGTCTCGCCGGGCCAGGAGCGTCAGGAGAACCCGGCCTATTCGCCGAGCCTTGCGCCCGAGCTGCTGCTGGGGCCCCGGCGGATCCGCTGGCCCATCGTCAGCCGCACCCAGGCCGCAGCCGAACTGAGCGCCGAGAGCCTCCAGAACGTTGATATCGCGTATCTCTGCGAACTGCCCTCCTTCACGCCCGGGCAAGGCCGGGCCCTGGCCGAGTTCGTCGCCGAAGGCGGCAAGGCGGTCTTCTTCCTGGGCCCCCGGATCGACCCGGACAACTACGCCCGGTCGCTGGTCGCCCGGGCGGGCCCGCTGCTGCCGGTCCGCCCCGGCAGGGCCGTCGGACAACTCGGCGACCAAGCCGAAGCCATCGAGGCCAACTACGTCAACCTCGCCCATCCGTACCTGGCCGGGCTCTTCGCCCAGAGAAGCGACTACCTGCCCAACCTGCTTATCCAGCGGTACTGGCAGCTCCAGCCGCGGCTGAACCCCATGGTCGCCGCGGGCGACCAGAGCCGCCCGGACCGCCCGGTCGAGGTGCTCATCCGCCTGGCTAATGGCGACCCGCTGGCCATCGCCGCCGACTACGGCCGGGGGCAGGTGGTGGTTTTCACCGCCCCGGCCTCGTTCCGCTGGTCGCTGCTGCCGCGCTCGGCTACGTTCGCAGCCATGCTGGCGCGGATGGCGACGGTATCGCCGCAGCGTGTTTCCGAGCCCATCGAGTACGTCGCCGGTGCGGCGGTGTCTATCGCCCCGGACAACCCCGAGGCCAGGCAGGTGCAGATCACCCCGCCGGGCGAGCAGGCCGAAATTGTCTCCCTGGACCTCCTGCCAGGCCCCCAGGGGCCGACGGCGACGTTCCGCCAGACCGGGACCTGCGGGCTGTACCGCTGGGAGTCGGCCGGCGGGATGGACGGGGCCGAGTCGGCCGGCGGGATCTTCGCGGTCAATCCCCCGCCGGGGGAAGGTCAACTGGAGAGGCTGTCGCCGTCGGTGCTGGCCCAGCGTCTCCAGCAGCTGACCAGCGGTCGGGTGTACGTGGCCGATTCGCTGGAATCCGCCCACGCGATGGCCCAGGCCGACGCGACCGGCCGGAACTGGTGGGACCTGCTGCTGATCGGCGTGCTGCTGCTGCTGGTCCTCGAAGCGGTGGTCGCCAATCGCCGCAGCAACGTCGAGGCGGCCCCGGCCGGCGAACTGGCCAGACGCTCCCGGGCCGGCTAGACTGGTAGAGTCCGCAACCGCCCGGAGCCCCGTGAAACCCTTCCGCCGCATCCTGAGCTACCTCAAGCCGTACCGCAAGGCCTTCGCCGGCGGGCTGGTGCTGCTGTTTCTCGCCCAGCCGCTGGGGCTGGTCAATCCGCTGTTCTGGCGGTTCGTGGTCGACGAGGTTCTGCTGGCCGAGAAGCCCCGGTTTGTCGAGGTCTTCGGCGGCAGTCGCATCTGGCTGCTGGCGGCGACGCTGGGGGCGATGCTGCTGGTCCAGACCGTCGGGACGATCCTGGGGGCGATCCACGGCTACATCCTCGGGATCGTCGCCAACCGCGTGGGGCGCGACCTGCGGATGGACCTCTACCACCGCCTGCAGGGGCATTCCATGCGGTTCTTCCACGACTCGCGGTCGGGCGACCTGGTCAGCCGGGCCACCGGCGACGTCGAGAACGTCACCAGCCTGGCGACCGACGGGGTCGATGAGCTGATCGGCTCGTCGCTGCAGTTGCTGATCGTCTGGGGGATCATCTTCTACCTCAGCTGGCAGGTCGCCCTGACGCTGCTGGTGCCGATGGCGCTGGTCGCTCTGATGGTCTGGCGGTTCAATCGGCGCGTCAGGCCCCTGTATCGTTCGGTGCGGGCGAGGCTGGGCGATATCTCGGCCAAGCTGCAGGAGAACATCGTGGGCATGGCGATCATCAAGGCCTTCGCCCGCGAGCAGTTCGAGGCTTCGCATGTCCGGGCCCGCAGCGACGAGCACTACGACGCGTCGGTCCGTGCGGTCCGTGCGGAGTCTTTCTTCGGCCCGCAGGTCTCGATCGTCGGCTTCGTCTCGAACCTGGTGATGCTCGGGGTCGGGGCCTATTTCGTGATGCAGGGCAGCTTCACCATCGGCGGGCTGGTGGCGTTGCGGGGCTATTGGTGGCGACTGTTCGCGCCGGTGCGGACCATGGCGCGGGTCAACGCTCGGGTCCAGCGATCAATCGCCGCAGCCGAACGGATCTTCACCGTCATGGACGCGCCGGTCGAGGTCCGCGACGCCGAAGACGCCGGACAACTGGAACAGGTCTCCGGGCGGATCGAGTTCCGCGATATCCGCTTTGCTTACAGTTCCGACGGGCCGGTGGTCATCGAGCATCTCGATGCGCTGGTCGAGCCGGGTCAGATGCTCGGCCTGGCCGGTCCGAGCGGGGCGGGCAAATCGACGATCCTCTCGATGCTGATGCGCTACTACGAGCCCCAGAGCGGGTCGATCCGCATCGACGGCGTGGACATCCGCGAGGTGACCCAGCAGTCGCTGCGATCGCAGATGGGCCTTGTCAGCCAGGAGCCCTTCCTGTTCAACGACACGATCCGCCGCAACCTGCTGTTCGGGCGGTCCGAGGCCGACGAGGCGCAGATGCACACCGCTGCGGCGCGGGCCAATGCCCACCAGTTCATCCTCTCCCTGCCGGAGGGGTACGACACGCTGGTCGGCGAGCGGGGCGTGAAGCTATCGGGCGGCCAGAAGCAGCGGATCTGCATCGCCCGGGCGTTTCTGGCCGATCCGCGGATCCTGCTGCTGGACGAGGCGACGGCCTCGGTCGAGCCGGAATCCGAGGCGCTGATCCAGGCAGCCCTGGGTCGCCTGATGCAGGGGCGGACCAGCGTGGTGATTTCCCATCGCCTGTCGATGATCCGCGAGGCGGCCCAGATTCTGGTGATCCTCCACGGGCGGGTGGCAGAGCGGGGCACGCACGAGCAGCTGATGGCCCGCGACGGGTGGTACGCGCGGATGTACCGTCTCCAGAGCGGCCAGGAGCAGCTCGACGCCGGTCAGTCCTCGTAGAGCGGGTTGAACATCGAGAAGGGCATGTCTTCGGCGGTCAGGTTGCGCGTCTCGCTGTGGCCGTCGATGAACCCGATCGAGGTCATTCCCTGGTGCCGCATGTCGGCGGCGTGGATCATCCGGGGCCCGTTGGGGCTGCGGGGGCTGCCGGAAGGGGTAAAGGGGAAGTGACCCATGTTGAACAGGTCGTAGGCGTAGAACTGCTTGTCGGGCTTGAGTTTTTCGAAGTTCCCCTCGGCCATGTACATCAGGCCCTGCGGCCCGCCCGGCAGCTGGTCGATGCGCGTGGCGCCCTGGTATCGCCACCTCTTGCCCTGGCGGTACTGGTTGAAGTCCAGGGCGTTGAGGACGTACTGCAGCACGTGATCTTCCGAGTTGACCGACGGGCAGCGGAAGATCTCGTGTTTCTGGAGGATGTCGGTGAGGACCTGTTCGTTCCAGTGGTTGCTGTAGGGTTCGATCTCCATACCGCTGATATAGGGCAGGTACATCGCGGCCCAGAGTTCGTGGCCGGGCAGCTTCTGGTTGACCGACGAGTCTCGCATGATGAAGTTGTCGTTATCGCCCGCATACAGGTGGGCTGCCCGGTTGAGCGAGTAGACATTGGTCCCGCAGACGGTCCTGCGGGCCAGTTGGCGGGTGACATTGAGCGACGGCAGGAGGATCGAGACCAGCAGGGCGATGATCGCGATGACCACCAGCAACTCGATGAGGGTGAAACCCTTCGATCGGCAAGCAGATTTGTGTGACATGGTTGATCTTTGGGTGAAATGTACTGCCCGGATCTATTATAGGCGCCCTCGGGCGGAAAACAGGCACAAATGCGGAATACGGTACCGAATTTTGCGCAGGCAGGGCGTAGAGCGTGTGGGTTGGCCTTCCACCGGCCCCGCGCCTGTCAGTCGTTGACGCGCCAGTTGGGCCCTTCGTAGCCGGGCTCGCGCAGGTAGCTGCCGGACCGCAGGTTGTCCTGGGGCAGGTTGGCGCGGTCGTAGGAGGCGACGTGGCCGTCGAAGTGGACGATGTTGGTCTTCTCCAGTCCGCTGTGTCGCGCGGTGATCCGCTGGGGCACATAGGCGTTGTGGGTCCACCAGCCGTCGTAGGCCATGGCCAGCTGGCTGGTCTTGCCCAGGCTGCTGAAGCGGTGGATATAGTCCGACTTGCCGGCCGACCCGCCGCCGGCGTCGGCGGGGATACGCACGAAGGGGAACTGGGCATTGTAGTAGGTCGAAAGGTTGCCCGCATAGGACGTCTGGATGTACCAGGTCTGGCCGTTCATGTCGTAGCGGCGGACGATGTAGCCCAGGGCGGCCCTGTCGTAGGGGTCGGTCGGGGACAAAGCCAGTTTCGGCTCGACGCTGGTACAGGAGAAGATGCTCGCGTTGCCGGAAAAGTCGGTCTCGGCCTCCTCGCGGGTATCGAACTTCGGCGCGTCGAGGAATTCCCCGGCCACCAGGAGCGTATCCCACCCGGCTCGGCTTCGCAGGTCCGGCGGGACGACGTCGGCTTCCTGGGCGGCGTATTGGATCACGCCGCTGCCCAGACCTCGCAGATTGGCCATGCAGACGGTGGTATTGGCCAGGTCCTTGGCCTGCGACAGCGAGGGCAGGAGAATGGAGACCAGCAACGCGATGATGGCGATGACGACAAGCAGTTCGATCAGCGTGAAACCTGCGCAGCTTCGACGGTTGGCGGACATGGCGGACTCCTTCCGGTTGGCCAGGTCAGGTGCCCGTGATATGGAAACGGCGTACATCTTACGCCCCATTATATCAAGTCCCGCCCCTGTCCAGAGGGCAAACCCGGAAATCCAGCAGACAGGAGATCGGAGGGATGCTGCGGACCCAGGCCGGGGCGCTTCAGTCAGACAAACCGTCAGGCGATCAGAACTGGTCGATGCGCCAGTAGGGCGGTTCGTTCCAGCCGCTCTGGCCGAAAGGCAGATCCGTGCGTCTGGCCGTCCGGGCCGAGCCGTCCATCATCATCAGGTTCGTGTTCTCCAGGCCGTTGTGTCGGGCGCTGATCCGGCTCCAGCCGGCGCCTCCCTGCCACGACCACCAGCCGTCATAGACGCCGACGACGTCCGAGGCGCGCTTGATGTCGGTGATCTTCCGGTTGTAGGACGTGTCGCTGTCTCTCATCAACGTGATGAACGGATAGCGATCCTGCTCCCAGTTCCACATGTTGATCGCGTACCAGTTGTGCACCTGGTAATCGGCCTCGGTGCTGCCCGGGTCGTACCAGGTGGCCCGCCAGTACAGGGCCCGACGGGAATGGGGGTTCCTGCCGTCATCGTTGTTGTTGTCGACCTGGCCCTGGTCGACCTGCCCATCCAGGCCGTTCGGACAGCGCAACATGCTGTTGCTGGACTTGGCCGTGTCGATGTACTCGGTGTCATCCCCATGCGCGGAGATGTCCGGGGCGTCGACGAACCCGAACCGCGCCAGGCCCGCTCCCCAGCGCAGCCGCCTCGAACCGTTGCGCCGATCGTAGCCGGGAATCAGCGCGCCGCCGTACTCGTTGGCGTAGCGCTGATGCCCCTGCGAAATGTTCCGCAGGTTTGTCATGCAGACGGTGGTGGTGGCGATGTCCTTGGCCTTGGACAGCGAAGGCAGGAGGATCGAGACCAGCAGGGCGATAATGGCGATGACCACCAGAAGTTCGATCAGCGTAAACCCGGTTCGATGCCAGAGAGGTCGTTTCATCTTGATTCTCCTCATGCAGATGGAACGCGATATGATATGGCTTATCTGTACCTATTATACGACATCGGCTGGATCGGCAGAACATTTTTGGGAGTATTGGGAGAGATTTTTGTGCCAAGACCCCGCACCTGCCCCTGTCGTCTGCACCACCCCGACCAGAGCAGCGACCTCCACCCTGCTGGGCAAGATCGAGCCCGACGGAGTCATCGCCCAGCTGTCCCGCAAGCAGTTGGCCGACCAGTTGATCCGCTAGATCCGCTACGGCGCGGCGATGGTCAACGTCTCGGACGTGCTGAAAGACTGTCCCGTCCCGCGGGTCGTGGTCGACAACGTGGCCGTCGGTTCGATCGCGGCAGCGGGGCGAGCGCCGGTTCTGTCAGTTGTCGAATTCAGTCTACAAGATCTCCCTGGGCCTGGACCGCCTCTCGGAAGAAGTCGATCGTGTCTTTGCCCAGCGTGCTGACGGATTGGGGCCTGACCTTGACATCGCCATAGATGTTCCCCTGGATCTTCATGTACGTCAGTTCTTTGCCCAGTTGGGCGGGGATGTTGGTCAGGACGTCGACAACGGGGATCTGATCGAGGATACGGCCGAAGCCCTGGAGCGGCACGGCCGTGACGGCCAGGTCATTCAGCGCCCCGGATTTCAGGTCGATCTGCCCGCCGGGACGGGTTTCGATGGCATAGAGTTCGCTGGCGGCGCGGATGCGGTCGGTGATGATCAGCAACCCGCGCGTGCTGCACTCGCCGTAGACGTCGGTGACGCTGACCGGGTCGAAGCGCCCGACGCCCAGGTGTCCGAAGATGGCCGCGGCGATCGGGAACTCCCACAGTTGGGCGTTGTCGACGCGGAAGGCGATCTTGCTGCGTATGCGGTCCCAGGCGACGGCCCGATTGTCCAGTGACGCGATGGCCGTCAGCGTCCCCTTCTGCCGGACGCCCTCGGCGGTGACCGGCAGGAGCGGGCCCAGGTCGATCTTGGTCACCTCCAGCACGCCGTTGAGCTGCTGGATCTGCCCGGCTGAGTCGATCTCCAGCAGGAGGTGGCCGTCAATGGGGCCGTTGGCGGTCCGGCCCTGGATCCGCTGGATATTGAAGGTGTTGGTTTCGGCGATGTCCATATCGAGCTTCGTTGCGAAGCTGTGGACCCATAGGTTATCGCCAGGCCCGACAGCGCCGTCGCGGATCTCGACCACGCCTGTCCCGCCCAGAGTCTCGGGCTTCTGCAGATCGCCGGTAATCCGCAGCTGGCGCCGGTCGTCATCGCGCGTCGAGATCAACATCTCCAGCGAGTGCAGGTTTTCGGCGCCCAGGGCCACGAGGATCGGTCGGGTCATCTCCGAGGTGATCTGCCGGTGCAATTGCAGCTGCAGGTCGGCCTGGCCGGTGGCGGCCTGGATAGTCCCGCTCAGCTGCATTGCCTCCTCGTCGGCCAGGTCGTGTTGTTGCAGCTCGACCTGTACGACGTCCTCGGGACAGAGCAGCTTCAGCGAGATCGGCGCGTAGGCGATCTGTTGGCCGGATTCGTCCTGGAAGGCCATGTTCACCCGCTCGATGCTGACTTCCTTGAGCCCCTCCGGCCAGAAGCGTCCCTCGGGCTGTTCGGGTTCGGCCGGCTCGGGCTGCTCCTGCTTTTCGGGCAGGGGCAGGTCGAGTTTGCCGTCGCGCAGGTTGCCCGTCATGTTCAGCTCGGCCAGGCGCACGTGCGTCAGCGTGGGGATGATCTCGGGCAGGTAGTCCCAGTAGACCACCAGGTCGCGGGCGAGGACACAATCGCCGCCTTGGGAATCGCAAAGGCGGACCTGGTGGATCTGCACGCGGCCGGAGTAGTCGAACGAGACTCCCTCTACCGTTACCTTCCCGCCCCATTCTTCTTCCAGACGGGCCTGGGCCTGGGTGCGGATGATCTCGGGGATGATGTAGTATTTCCCCGCGATCAGCAGGATCAGCAGGATCACAGCGACGCCCAGGAGGATCTTGACCCAGCGTTTCGACCAGATACGGACCCCAAGGCCCCTTTCGGTCCCGTTGTTGTTTTCTTTCTCAGGCATGCTACATTCTATCCGTATCGACGCGGCAAGACCCGTTGCGGGAACCGCGCGGTTGTGTCCCCGATTTGCAAGAGCTTGCCATGGCCAGACCAAACCCCTTTCTGTTGCTCCCGGCGGCGCTGCTCTGGTTGTTGGTTTCGGCCGGCTGCAGCGGCCTGTTGCCCCTGCCTGCTGTCCAACTGGATATCGACCAGGCGCCGGCCACGATTGACTACGCTCCGCTGGATTCGGTGCTCTTTCGCTGCGTCCGGGCCGAGGGACAGCTGGTCACCCGGGCCCTGACCGACCAGGCCGAGACGTTGGATCGGCAGTTGCGGATTCTGGCGGTTACCGGCCCGACGGCCACGCCGGAGCAGCTTGTCACGCGCGAGCAGAAGCTGGCTTACTGGTACAACGCCCGGGCCGCCTGGTCGATGAAGCTGGCGCTTCTGGCGGACTTCGAGCTGACCCGCCCCCTGGAAGACCACATGAACCGTTCGATCCCGCTGGACGGCCGGCAGATGAGCATCGCCGCAATCGACCGGACGCTGGGAGAGGATGAGGATTTCCGCGTGGCCGCAGCCGCCCCGGGCGTCAGCTACCAGACCGCCCGCCTGCCCGAGCGGGCCTTCGGGCCCGAGGACATACTGGAGAGGGTCGAGCGGCGGTTCGAGGGTCTGCTCGACGACCCGCGCCGGGTGATCGTCGACATCGATGCCCAGGATATCCGCTGGCCGAGGGTGATCTGGCAGATGCGGGATCGGATTCGCTGCCAGGCGACCCGGAGGTACGGGCTGGTCGAACCGACGCTGCGGACGGCGCTGTTGTGGCACGTGGGCGGCTCGGCCCATCGGCGCCTGCAGGATGCGATCGGCTATCGCGACCGGGCCCGAACGAGCAAGCTGGAGCTGGTGGACCTGATCGACTATTGACGCCTCAGCGGTTGCGGGACGGGTTGGGCCTTACGTCTGAGGTGCTCTTGGGCGCTTTGCCCGGCGACTCGACGGCCTGGAGGGCCTTGCGGGCCTTGTTGGTATCGGCCACTTTGAATACCGCCGTGGTCTTGCCCCCCGGCGCCCCGCCGGTGCAGTAGGCGTAGGAGATGTTGACGTGCTCCCTGGCCAGGCGTTCGGCGGCGGCGGCGAAGGCCCCGGGCTGGTTGGGCAGCTCGGCGACGAGAACCTCGGTTTCGGTCCATCGGTCGTGGGCCTTGCCGAGCACCTCGCGGGCGGCGTCGGCGCTGTCGGGGACGATCCGCAGCACGCCGTGTTCGCCCGAGTCGCTCAGGGACAGGGCGATGATGTTGACCTTGGCCCTGGCCAGCGCGCCGGTCACGGTGGCCAGCACGCCGGGTTTGTTGATCAGGAACACCGAGAACTGCATTTCGCTTCGCATAAACAACTCCTTGGCCCCGTTTGCATTATAGCCCAGCCGCCGGGCGGGCCGGCCCTCTCAGCTCTGCTTGCCGTGGCGCAGCTCCCAGAGGCGGACAGCCTCTGCCTTGCGGGGGTAGATCGGCAGCAGCCGGGCCGGGTCGGTCAAGTCCCCCCCAGCCGCCTTGGCCCGCCCGACCCGAAGCAGGTGCTCGGGGCGGGGTTGATCGAAGACTGCCTCCAGACGCAGGCCCGGCGGGATCGACCCTTCCGGCAGGTAGTTCAGGCCCTCGCCGACCCAGGCGGCGCCCTTCGGAGCCTCAGCCAGCAGCTGCTCGGGCCCGACGATGCCCAACTGGTGCCGGAGACGGGCGAGGCCTTGCTCGTCGCGGGCAAAACACGTGGCGTGGACCGTCCCCGCCTTGCCGGCCAGGCAGACGGTCAGGTGGTCCCAGTCGGCTTGCTCGGCCCCGGCGGCGATGACTTCCGCGGTCGCAACCCCCACCAGGTCGATCCGTCCGGTCGCCTGGGCCAGGGTCCGTGCGACGGTCACGCCCACCCGCGTGCCGGTAAAGCTGCCCGGGCCCAGCGAGACGTGCACCTCGTCGATCTGTCCCGGCGCAAAGCCATGCGCCTCAAGCAGTTGAGAAAGGTGCACCAGCAGCTCGGTCGCGTGGCGCCGGTTGGAATCGAAGCTCCGGGCCTCCAGCAGTTGCCCATCGGCGCCCAGGGCCACCCCGCCGGCGCGGCTGGCTGTCTCGATCGAAATGGATATCCGCTGCTGACTCATCGCCGCGGATTGTACCGGGCGGGGGGGCAAATTACCATCGCCGCTTTGCCCGGATGACACCGAATGGGTTTGACCGCCACGGCGGTGGCCGGTAGCATATTCATCCCCTGCCCAGCCCCGGGCGCCACGGCGGTTGCCCGACCGGCCAGGCAGGGCGAGACGAGCACCAACATGATTGCCATCATCAGCGACATCCATTCGAACATCGAGGCGATGACCGCGGTCTTCGACGACATAGAGGCCCGCGGCTGCAGCCGTGTCTTCTGCCTCGGCGACGTCATCGGCTACGGCCCGAACCCCGATGCCTGCCTCGACCTGATCGGCCGGAAGGTCGAGCTGACGCTGATGGGCAACCACGATTTTGCCGTGCTCTACCAGCCCAACAACTTCAACGTCGGCGCCGAGGGGGCCTGCTACTGGACCCGTCAGTACCTCGCTGAGCTGCCCGATGCCGAAAAACGCAACCGCTACTGGGAGCTGCTGGGTGCCATGCCCGTCAAGCACACCATCGAGGCGCCCGAACTGAAGATGGACGAGTTGACCTTCGTGCACGGCTCGCCCCGCAAGCCGGTCAACGAATACATCTTCCCCGACGACATCTACAACGCCCCTTCCAAGCTGCAAGGGGCCTTCGACCGTTTCAACGGCCTGTGCTTCGTGGGACACACCCACGTGCCCGGCTGCTTCTTTCTGGAACCCCCGGATTTCTACAGCCCCGACGACCTCGACGACGTCTACGAGGTCGAGCCGGGCAAGAAGGTACTCATCAACGTCGGCTCGGTGGGCCAGCCCCGCGACCGCGACAACCGCGCCAGCTATGTCATGCTCGAAGAGGGCAAGGTCCGTTTCGTCCGCGTCGAATACGACATCGACGCGGTGCTCGAAAAGGTCCGGGCCATCGAGGCGCTGGATGACTACCTCGGGATCCGCCTGAAAGAAGGACGTTAACCTCCGCCAACCAACCCCAAGGAGCGTCTGGTGACATCCAGGAAAATCGCTTGGATCATGCTGTGTATCGGTGCGGCCATCATGGGCGGCACGTACTTCCTTTATATCCAGTCCGAACCGGCCGCCCAGGCCCAGACCGGCGTCGAGGCCGAACAGACGCAGACTCCCGACGCCCAGCCCGACAGCGCGGCCGGGAACCAGGACCCGCCAGAGGAGCCTGCCGGCCGTACGCCCGACAACGGCCAGGGCGAACTGGCCGCCCCGGCCTGGGCGGGCACGGACTTGTCTGAAACCCGCAGCGAGAAGTACTACATCGGCTCGGCCAATCCCGGCAGCGGATACATGTTCCAGATCGAAGCCGTCGGCCGGGGCGCGGCGATCTACACCCTCAAGCTCGCCCAGTACCAGGCGACCATTGAAGACAAGCAGCTGGCGGCTGAAAACCCGGACACCTACGACTCGCTCTGGCAGGACAAGGGCGATGACTACCAGGGCCCCTACAGTCTGCTGAACCCCGTGAACTTCGACAACCAGTCTGCCTTGCCCTTCGCGACCCGCGGGATTTACTGGACCATCGGCCAGTCCGAGAAGCCCGAGCCCCTCTGGGCCCCCCGCACCGGCGGCCAGGGCTGGATCGCCAAAGACCTGATCGAAGACGAAGACTCCCAGTCCCTGCCCTTCGAGTACAAGATCCAGCGCAACGGCCGGGAGTTCCTGACCGTCACCAAGACCTACACCGTCCGCAAGGGCGATTACTCGTTTACCCTCGAATTGAAGGTCCAGAACCATTCGACCCAGACCGTCAACGTCTGCCTCGACCAGCTCGGGCCCACCGGCGTGCCCAAGGAAGACTACGACAAGGACGTCCGCCAGATCGTATATGCCCAACTGAGCCCTGATGGCGAAGTACAGCCCACCCTTGTCGCAGCCCCAGGCAACGGCGTGTATGAAGATGTACCTCTGAATGACCGCAAGTACGTTTCCGGGCAAGGAAAGGACCCCATCTGGGTCGGGGTGATGAACAAGTACTTCGCCTCGCTGGTCTATCTCGAATCGGGCTCGGATGCGACGCTGGCCAACCTGGGCGACGATCCGGAGTTCTACTACGGCGCGCTGAAAGAATCCCAGACCTCCCAGGCCCTCTTTGCCGGCCTGATGATCGGCTCGAAGGATCTCTCCGACGAGACCACCATCGAGCAGGGCGTCAGCCTGGCCAAGTCGATGAAGCTGGACAGGCCCGAGCAGGTCGCGCGGATTCGCCCGTCGCTGGTTATCAAGCCCAACGGCGTGCAGACAGTCAGCATGAACGTCTTCTGCGGCCCCAAGAAGCGCGACATATTCACCGACGAAGAGAACCACCCTCTCTACGCCCAGTTGAACTATCTCTCGACGATCGACGTCTCGAGCTGCTGCCCCGTCTCGGTCGACTTCCTGGCCATCGGCATGATGTGGCTGCTGCAGACGTTCTCGGTGGTGGCCCTGGGCAACTGGGGTATCGCGATCATCCTGCTGGTGCTGCTGGTCCGCCTGGTGCTCCATCCGCTGAGCAAGAAGTCGCAGACCTCCATGGCCAAGATGCAGAAGCTCGGGCCCCAGGTCAAGAAGGTCCAGGAAAAGTACAAGGACGACAAGGCGACCATGCAGAAGGAGGTCATGAAGATCTACCGCGAGGCCGGGGCCAGCCCCTTCCTCGGCTGTTTGCCGATGTTCCTGCAGATCCCCATCTGGATCGCGCTGTGGACGGCTGTCCGCGTCTCGGTTGAACTGCGACACGCCGCCTTCCTGCCGGTCTGGCTGACCGACCTGTCCACGCCCGACCAGTTGATCGAGTTCGGCCAGGCCCTGCCGATCATCGGCAGCAGCTTCAACCTCCTGCCGATCCTGCTGGGCGTGGCGATGTACCTGCAGATGAAGCTCTCGCCCCAGATGGCCGGCGGGGCCGGCGGGGCGACCACCCCCGAACAGCAGGCCCAGCAGAAGATGATGCAGTTTCTCATGCCCGGCATGATGCTGATGTTCTTCTACAACGCCCCGGCCGGGCTGACGCTCTACATCATGGCCTCGACCTTCGTAGGCGTGATGGAATCGAAGATCATCCGCAAACACATCCGCGAGAAAGAAGCCGCCGAAGCCGCCGCAGAAACCGTTGTCCAGGGGCCGGGCAAGGGCGCCCGCTCGTCCAGACCCAAGAAACCCAAGGGACCCTTCTGGCACAAGAACGGCTGATTGATCCGCAACCATGCTCACAGCAGTACAGTACTACCGCGCACCGTTCCCGGAAGCCCACCGCTGGGCCGATGACCTCTCGGCCATCCGGGATACCGGCATCGAGGCGATCCAGCTCTGGTGTCTCTGGGGCTGGATCGAGGGCAAGCAGGGCACGTTCCGCTACGACGACTACGACCGGCTGATCCAACTGGCCGGCGATCGGGGCCTGGGGGTGATCCTCAGCACCGTCGCCGAGATCCATCCCTTCTGGATCCACCGGGCCGTGCCGGGAGCCAACCTGGTCGACGGCATGAACCGCCCGGTGGTTTCCTGCCCGCGGGCGGAAGTCAACGTGGGCCTGAGCCCCGGCGGCTGCTACGACCACCCGGAAATCGCCCGGAGGATGCGGGCGTTTCTGGTCGATCTGGCCGGACGGTATGCCTCGGCGGGAAACCTGCTGGCCTGGGACTGCTGGAACGAAACGCGCTGGAACGTCCACGCCGAGACACTGACCTGCTACTGCCAGCACACCCTGGCCGCCTTCCGGGCCTGGTTGGCCGACCGGTACGGCGACCTGGAAGGCCTGTCCGACGCCTGGAAGCGCCGCTACGACAGCTGGGACGACGTGATCCCCAGCAAGCGGACGGCCGGGCCGTTCTCCGACCTGCTCGACTGGGGCCGCTTCCACGGCTGGCGGGCCCGCCGGCACGCCCGCTGGCGATACGAGGCGATCCGCCAGGCCGACGGCGACCCAAACCACCCGATCACCGCCCACGGACCCATGCCCACGCTGGTCTGTCCCCCTGTGGCCGCGGAAGTCCCCTTCTGCCGCGCCAACGACTGGGACCTGGCCGACGTGCTCGACGGCGTCGGATCGTCCCACTTCCCGTACCTGCAGGGCATGGGCGATTCGACCATCGCCGCCCGTATGCAGCAGGTGGTCTCCTCGGCCCAGGGCAAGCTCGCCTGGGTCAGCGAGATACAGGGCTCCAGCAGCCCCGCCGGCTACGGCGACGACCGCCGACCCGCCGGTGACCCGCTCTGCCAGCAGCGCTGGCTGCTCGATGCCGCCTCCCGCGGCTACGACGCGATGATCTTCTGGGCCTGGCGGAACGAAGTCTTCTGCCGTGAATCCGGCAGCCACGGCATGTTCGGCCGCGACGAGGTCGCCCTGCGCCGCATGGGCGGTCTCAAGGCCGCTACCGACGCGCTGAGCCGCCACGCGGACCTGCTGGCCGACTACCGCCCGGACCCTGCCCGCGTCGGCGTGCTCTTCGTGCCCGACAATTACACGCTGACCTGGGCGTGGCAGGGCAATATCGACGACGCGCGCTGGTCGGTCATGGGTTACGCCCGGGCCCTGGAGCGGCTGGGGGTGGCCTACGAATTCGTCGAGTCGGACCACACCGAGATCCTCGAGCAGATCGACGTGCTCTTCGCCCCATGGTGTCAGTTGCTGCCCGAGTCGGCGCGCAAGGCGATCGAGGCCTTCGTCGACCGCGGCGGGGTGCTGCTGACCGAGGCGGAAACCGACGCGTTCAGCGAGACCGGCTTCTACCGCTACACCGACGAACGACCGTTGATGCAGCACATCGGGGCTGCAGAAGTCGGGCGCGAGTCGCTCTCGGATACAGGTCCGTTGCGGCTGGAGATCGACGGCGAGTCGTTCGAGATCCCCCTGAAGCACTTCGCCGCGCCCTTCCCGGCCGATGCGGGCAAACCCCTTGCCCGGGACGCCGCCGGAAGAGCGCTGATCCTGGCCAAGCCCGTCGGCCAGGGCAGCGTCGTGCTGCTGGGCAGCTTTGCGGGCAGACCCTACTACGACCAGCGCAACGAAGGCTTCGAGGCCCTGCTGGCCCACGTCTGCAGCCTCCGGGGCGTCCAGGGGCCGGACCTGGGCATCGCCCCGCCCGGCGACAGCCACGTCTACTTCCGCTTCGGGCGCAGCGGCGAGAACCGCCTGCTCTGGCTGTTCAACCAGAACCGCGATCTCGACGTGGATCTGTCGGTTCCCGTCGGGCAGGCCCGATCCGTTCGCGAGCTGCTGAGCGATCAGGACATCCAGATCCCCGCCGGTCAGGACCGCTGCGCGATCCACCTGGACGCCTCGGGCTCGGCCATCCTCTGCTGGGACGCTGGGCGCGGCTCTTCCGGCTGAGACGGGTAACCCTTCGGCGGCGCCACGGCTGTCTGCAAGCGGAGAACGGGTTTACGAGCCCACCAGTTCCTGCTCGGAAACCAGGCTGGAGAACAGCCCGTCCCTGGCCAACAGTTGATCGTACGTCCCTGCTTCGGCGATCTGTCCATCCTCGATGACGATGATCTCGTCGACGTTCCGCACCGTCGAGAGGCGATGGGCGATGACCAGCACGGTCCGCTCGTTGAGCGCCACGACACCCAGGGCGATCAGGGCCCAGAATTGGAGCATCTCGGCGCGCCGGGCGGCTGGGGCGTCGCCGCGAAGGATGCGGTCCATGACCACCTGCAGAAGCAGGGGAATCCCCACGGGGGTCAACAGCTTGGCCCAGCCGGCCAGGACGGTGGCGCCCAGCAGCCTCTTCTGTTCCCAGAGCGGCCCGGCCAGGGGCGACAGCGTCCGGCGCAGAGGCTCCTCGCCTGCCGGGTTGGTTTCGGATGTTTCGCGGGTTGTCTTGCGATTCACGCTGCGGTATCAGGCCCCGGTTGGGAATCTGGCATGCTCTCGAAAGGTTAGTCTATCCCAACCCCGGGCCCGAGGCAACGTCCAGGCCAAGGCCTGGCCCGTGCCGCAGCGCGCCTGGTACAGGTGCGATGTCTTCAGCCCAGCAGCAGGGATATGCGCCGGCCGGGGGCTGGAACCACCAGGGGGCGAAAATGCAAAAGGCCCGCACCTTGGGTCGCGCGGGCCTTGGAATGGACAGTTGTGGGTTTGCCTCAGCGGCGTTTGGGCTGCAGGAGGCCCTTGGCCTCGCCGACGAGGTAGAACGAGCCGGTGATGCAGATCATGTCTTCGCGGCTGACGGCATTGTTGGCGATGCGGATCGCCTGGACCAGGTCGTCGGCGACCTGTGCGACCTTGCCGGAGTACTCTTCGTACATGTCGGCGAGTTCTTTGGGGTCTGCGGCGCGGCTGTTGCCGGTCGCCCGCGTGAAGATCACCTTGTCGGCGCCGGTGGCGATCTGCTTCATCATCCCGGAGATGTCCTTGTCGGCGGCGCAGCCGAAGATCATCACCATCGAATCGTAGGGGATGTGATGGCCGATGCCCCGCATCAGGGCCTGGACGGAGGCGGCGTTGTGGGCCCCGTCGACGAGGATGCGTGGGTCTTCGTGGATCATTTCCATCCGGCCGGGCACTTCCACCTGCGCCAGGCCGTTCATCGCCGCCTGGTCGTCGATCTCCATGCCCTGGGCCTTGAGCTCATCCAGCAGCGCCAGGGCCAGGCCGCAGTTGACCGCCTGGTGCTCGCCGAGAAGCGGCACGGGCAAATGCTCGAAGCGGCTGTGGCCGGTGGTCAGGCAGACGCGGGCATGGCAGCCTACCTGCCGGGACGATTCGACCCGGTAGGAAAACTCGATGTCCTTGCCCGTAAACTTCAGCTGCGAATCCAGCCCCAGGGCGGTGGACTTCAGGACGCGCTCGGCATCGGGGTGCTGCGGGACGCTGATCGCCGGGGTCTTCTTTTTCAGGATCCCCGCCTTCTCGGTTGCGATATCCGTCAGCGTATTGCCCAGCTGGTGCATGTGGTCCATGCTGATGCTCGTCAGGCCGCAGACGGCGGGGTGGATCACGTTCGTGCTGTCCAGCCGCCCGCCGAGGCCTGTTTCGATCACCGCGATGTCCGTCTGCTCGTCAACAAAATGACAGAACGCCAGGGCAGTGAAAATCTCGAAGAACGTCGGCTTGTCGTCCGGATCTTCCTCGATCAGCGGGATCGCCCGGTTGATCAGGCGCGTCATGGCTGCCTGGGTGACCATCTGGTCGTTGACGCGGACCCGCTCGCGAACGTCGCAAATATGCGGAGACGTGTACAGACCTACCTTATATCCGCACGCCTGAAGCATCGCTGCCAGCATCGTCGCGGTGGAACCCTTGCCCTTGGTCCCGGCGATGTGTACCGCCCTGATGCTCTGGTGCGGATCGCCCAGGCCCTTAAGCAGCCTGTGCATCCGGTCGAGGTTGAAGGTATCCCGGTTGTATCGCACTCGCAGCATCTGCTCGTAATCCGTCTGCGAGTGCAGATATCGCATGGCGGATTCGTACGTCCGGATGCTCAGCGGTGTCTTCTTGGAAGAGGAGCGTTTGGTCCTCTTGGAGGTTGTTGCAGTGACCATAGCGTCGAGAGTATAGCAATCTGAGGGGTTTCATGTCAAGATTTTCAGAGTTTTTACACTGTAAACGCATATTTTCCTTGAATTTATGACTTCTTTAACGTTGATGATTTACCTGTTTAACGTATGAAGCCCCGTCTCCTGTCCGCCCCGCCGGGGCGCAAGGCCTTGCAGGCGAGGGGCAAACGTGGTTCAATTCTCCCCTGCCCGAATGCTATGCACCTGCGCCCGCCGCCAGTGGGCGCAGGTGCCGAATTGACCGCAAAGGAGATCGCCACCATGGCCTGCTACCTCGGAATCGATGTCGGAACCAGCGGAACCAAGACCCTGGTCATGGACGCCGCGTGCAAAGTCCTCGCCACGGCCACCGCGGAGCATGGCATTTCCACACCCAAGCCCGGTTGGTCCGAGCAGAACCCCGAAAACTGGTGGAAGGCGACGTGCCAATCGGTCAAGCAGGCCGTCAAACGGGCCGGCGTGGGCAAGGACGAGATCAGCGCCATCGGCTTTTCCGGGCAGATGCACGGCCTGGTGATCACCGACGGAGCGGGCAAGCCCCTGCGCGACAGCCTGATCTGGAACGATCAGCGTACGGCCGAGCAGGCCATCCAGATCGAACGGGCCGTGGGGGGCAGGAAAAAGCTCATCAACCTGGTCGGCAATGCAGCGATGACCTCCTTTACCCTCACCAAGCTGCTCTGGGTCCGCCAGCACGAGCCGAAGATCTACGACCAGATCAAACACCTCCTGCTGCCCAAGGACTACGTCCGCTTCAAGATGACCGGCCTCTACGCCGGCGACGTCTCGGACATGTCCGGAACGCTGATGCTCGACCAGCGCAAACGCAGCTGGTGCAAGAAGATCCTCGATACCTTCCAGATCGACGCCGACATCCTGCCCGACGTCTACGAATCGCATGAGGTCGTCGGCGAACTGACGCCCCAGGCCGCCAGGGCCATGGGCCTCAAGCCCGGTATCCAGGTCACCGCAGGCGGCGGGGATCAGCCGGTCGGCGCGGTGGGCAACGGCGTGGTCCGCGACGGGCTGACCAGCGCGACCATGGGCACCAGCGGGGTGGTCTTCACCCACTCGAAGGACTACGTCGCCGACCCGGAAAGTCGCGTCAACACCTTCTGCGCCTCCGTCGACGGCCAGTACTGCATGTTCGGCTGCGTCATGGCCGCCGGCGGCTCGTTCCAGTGGTACCGCAACGTGCTCGGGGAGGACCAGATCGCCGAGGCGAAGAAAAAGGGCGTAGACCCCTACGAGCTGCTGACCGCCCAGGCCAGCTCAGCCCCGGCCGGGTGCGAGGGCGTCTTCTTCCTGCCCTACCTCACCGGCGAACGAACGCCCCACGCCGACCCCAACGCCAAGGCCTGCTGGATCGGGATCCACGCCCGGACGACCCGGAACGAACTGGTCCGCTCGGTGCTGGAAGGCGTGAGCTTCGCGATGAACGACGTGGTCTGCTGCCTCAAGGGCCGCGGCGCGAACATCCGCGAGATCCGCCTATCCGGTGGCGGGGCACGCAGCGCGTTCTGGCGACAGCTCCAGGCGGATATCTACGGCATCAAGTGCGTGACCATCAACGCCGAAGAAGGCCCCGCCTACGGCGCAGCCCTGCTGGCAGCGACCGGGGCCGGCGAGTTCTCCTCCGTCGCCCAGGCCTGCAAGGCCGGCATCGAAATCACCCGCACGATCAAGCCCGAATCCAGCACCAAAAAACTCTACGCCGCCCACTACCAGCAGTTCAAACGCCTCTACCCCGCCCTGGCCGACGAGTTCCAGTACATCGCGAAACTGTAGACAACGACGCAGTTTGGTCCCCGGGTATGGTGCCGGGGTTCACGCCATAGGCGTAACCCCGCGCGACGGG
>JBKHDI010000063.1:0-22235 GCA_046541415.1 Phycisphaerae bacterium
AGGAAGGCGCCGAGGCAGGCGGCGTCGAATCCGTCGAGCCCCTGGCCGATCAGGGCGGCGATCATGCCGGTGAGGATATCGCCCGCACCGCCGGTGGCCATGCCGGGGTTGCCCGTAGCGTTTACGTAGCATCTCCGTGCGTCGGTGACGACTGTACCGGCGCCTTTCAGCAGCACGGTCAGGGGGTTTTCCTCGCCTGCCTGGTCGGACCATTCTGTCGCGGCGAGGATGGCGCGGGTTTGGCGATCGGATTGGATATCGCTGATCTGCAGCCCGGTCAGGCGGGAGAATTCGCCGGGGTGTGGCGTGAGGACGGTGGGGCCTTTGCGGCCGGCCGCCCAGTTGTCGATCTTGCACAGCAGGTTCAGCCCGTCGGCATCGATGAGAAGGGGCAGGGGCAGGTCGAGTGCAGCGCGGAGCACTTCGCGGGCTCCGCTGCTGGTGCCCAGTCCAGGGCCGATGGCAACAACGTCGACTTTCGCGGCCTGGCTGTGCAGTTGTCCGATAGCAGCCGGAACGGGGGCGCCCGCGTCGTCGCAGGCCAGGGCCACCGAGGTCGCGCACGGGCAGAGCGGGGCGGTGGTCTGCTGGATGGCCGCGGGGATGGCCATGGTTACCAGACCGGCCCCGGACCGCAGGGCTGCGTTGGCCGACAGGGCCGGGGCGCCGATCATCCCCGGCGAACCGCCGACGATCAGCACGCGTCCGTAGTTGCCCTTGTGTCCTTCAGCCTCGCGGGCGGGCAGGCGAGGCGGGTCAACGATGGTCCGGATCGATTCGCTCATCGTCCGGCCCGGGCGGATTGGCGGTTGATCTGTGAGGCGATGTACCCGGCGGCAAAGCCGTTGTCGATGTTCACCACGCTGACGCCGGTGGCGCAGCTGTTGAGCATGGTCAGCAGGGCGGAAAGGCCGCCGAAGCTGGCCCCGTAGCCGACGGAAGTGGGCACGGCGATGACGGGTGCGGCGACCAGTCCGCCGACGACGCTGGCCAGTGCCCCTTCCATCCCGGCGACGACGACGAGGGCGTTGGCTCCCTGCAGCGACGCGCCGTGGGCCAGCAGGCGGTGCAGGCCCGCCACGCCAACGTCGTAGTGGGCGGTAACGTGCTGGTCGAAAAGTTCTGCCGTCACGCGGGCCTCTTCGGCCACCGGCATGTCGGAGGTCCCGGCCGAGACGACTGCGATGTGGCCGACAGGCTCGGGCTTCTCGCCGGCCCGCCAGGTGATCGTCCGGGCCAGCTCGTTGTATTCCGCACGCGGAAGGGCCTGGACGACCTCGCGGAAGTGGTCGCGGTCGGCCCGGGTGGCCAGGACGGCAGGGTTCTGCTCGGCCAGTCGTTTGAAGATCTCACGGACCTGGATCGGCGTCTTGCCCTGGGAGAAGATCACCTCACCGAAGCCGCAGCGGATCGCGCGATGGTGGTCGACCGAGACGAACTCGTTGGCCTCGAAAGGCAGGAGGCGCATCTTCTCCAGGGCGGTGTCGATATCGAGCGTTCCATCCTTGACCTGGCGAAGCAGTTGTTTGACGGCGTCGGGTTGCATGGGCTCAGACCTGTGGTTCTGTGGCGGCCGGCTGGGCTGCGGGCGTCTTGCCGATTACGGCGATGCCCAGTTTGTCGGCCAGGGCGAGTGTCGCAGGTTTGTCGACGATGAAGGTGCGGCCTGCTTCCAGGACGAGGCAGAGGCACTTGGCATCCTTGAGGTTTCGCAGCGTCGAGGGGCCTACGGTGGGCACGTCGAATCGCATATCCTGCTTGGGGCGGGCGACTTTGACCATGGTCCAGCCGCCATTTCGGCAGACGCGTCCGGCCCGGCGGATCATCGCGTCGGTCCCTTCCATCGCTTCGACGGCGATGATGTCGCATTCCTTGACAGCGATCGACTGGCCGATGTCCAGATCGGCCGAGGCCCGGGCGATTCGCCAGCCGAAGTCCACGTCGGAGTAGACCGAGTTGGGCGGAGTCACGGAGTTCATCAGTCCCTCGGTCGCCAGATGTTGCTCGGAGTATTTCACGCAAGACACCAGTTCGATCCCTTCGGAACGCAGTTCGTCGGCGGCCGCCAGGAGCATTGCATTGTCGCGCTTGTCCTTGCGGGCCTTGAGAAAGTATAGCAGAAAAGTCCGCAGGTCGGGCAGGAAGCGCAGGTAGCGCCAGCGAGCGTACATGTCGCGTTTCTTCACAGCGCCGATCATGATCGCCTCGCTGACCTGGTGCTTGTGGAACATCGAGATCCAGCTGCCCATGCGGGTCAGGCCCACCCAGCTGAAGGCGTCGGCCTGGTCTTTCAGGCGCGGCGAGGCGTGGCCCCGCAGGGCGGCGATAATCACCGGCCTGCCCGATTGGCGGATACCTTCTGCGACCAGAAAGGGCGTGCGGCCCCAGCCTGCGATCAGGCCCACTGGGCGCGGTTTGTCGGGCAGTTCCAGCAATGGGGTTACTCCGGGGGAGATTCATCCAGCTTCTGCTGGAGTGACTCGACCTGGCGGGTCAGCTGTTTGACCTGGCTGGCCAGTTCGCCGAGCTTCTGGGTGTGGATGGCGGTTCGGCGGGCCTTGGCCAGCGGCTGGGCGGGCGTGCCCCAGTACTCCTTGCCGCCTTGGAGAGAATTGGTCACGCCGGTTTGTGCGCCGATGCGAGCCATCTCGCCGATCTCGATGTGACCGGCCACGCCGGCCTGTCCGCCAAAGACGCAGTAGTCGCCCACGTTGACCGATCCGGCGATGCCCACCTGGGCGACCAGCAGACAACCCCTGCCCAGCTTCGTGCCGTGGCCGATGGCGATCAGGTCGGAGAATT
This sequence comes from Phycisphaerae bacterium, assembly GCA_046541415.1. GTDB lineage: Bacteria > Planctomycetota > Phycisphaerae > SM23-33 > SM23-33 > CAZOVB01. Next base: position 2,803 of record JBKHDI010000063.1, read on the forward strand.
TCGTCCCGGCCCCGACAACCGTCGGGCCCAACGCAGCCCGGTCGATGGCGCAGCAGGCACCGATTTCGACGTCGTCGCCGATCTCGACCCAGCCGGCCTGGGGGATCTTCTCGTGGACGCCTTTGTGCGTTGCGTAGCCGAACCCGTCGTGGCCGATCGAGCAGTTGGCGTGGATCGTCACGCGGTCGCCAAGGATCGAGCCGTCGTACAGCGTCACCGACGGATAGATGATGCAGTCGGACCCGAGACGGCAGCCCGGGCCGATAAAGACATGCGGGTACAGGACCGTGTTGTCGCCGATCTCTGTGTTGGCACCGACGTAAACGCCCGGGCCGATGGCGACGTTCTGGCCCAGACTGGCCGAGGGATCGACTGTCGCAGACGCGTCGATGCCCTCGAATGGATGCGTCCGGAAGCCATAAAACTCGACCATTGCGTTGCGGAAGGCGAAGTAGGCATCATCGCAGCGGATGAGCCTCTCGCCGGGCCCATCGTAGTCTTCGGCGACGATGACCGCGGCTGCGGCGGTCCGGTCCATGTACTTGACGTACTTGTCATTGGCCAGGAAGGCCAGCTGCCTCGGCCCGGCAGATTCCAGCGAGGCGATGCCGTCAATCTCAACCTGTCCGTCGCAGGTCAGTCTGCCGCCGATGGTCTCGGCGAATTCTTCTAGCAGCATGGGTATCCGATCCCGTGGGGTTCTCAGGTCATTTTCCCGTCGGTCAGGTGGACCGTGCGGTGGGCCCGCGCGGCCAATTCGACGTCGTGCGTAACCATCAGGATGGTCTGGCCGGTCTGGTTATGGAAGTCTTCCAGCACGTCCATGATCGCCTGTCCGGTGCGGGAGTCAAGGTTGCCCGTCGGTTCGTCTGCCAGCAGGAGCTTGGGCTTGTTGATCAGCGCCCGGGCGATGGCCACGCGCTGCCTTTCCCCGCCGGACAGCTCGTTGGGCTTGTGCTTGATCCGTTCGGACAGGCCCATCTGGTCGAGCAACTGCTTGGCGGTCTTGCGGACCTGGCCGCGCCGGTGCATCCACTGGGCCATCGAGGCGTCGACCTTGGCGGGGATGGTGACGTTTTCCAGCACGTTCAGCTCCGGCAGGAGGTGGTAGAACTGGAAGACAAACCCGACGTGGCGGCAGCGGTAGCGGTTGCGTTTCATCCGCGAGATCTTCGCCGTGTCGGTTCCTTCCAGCAGCACCTGGCCGGTATCGGGCCTGTCCAGCAGCCCGATCAGGTGCAGCAACGTGCTCTTGCCCGACCCGGATGCCCCGACGATGCTGACGAACTCGCCCTGGCGGACGGAGAAGGCCAGGCCGCGCAGCACCTGCAGCCGACTCTTGCCCAGCCGGTAGCTCTTCTGCAGGTCGCGGACTTCCACTGCCGGTGCGCTACTCATAGCGGAGGGCCTCCACCGGTTGCATCGTCGCCGCCCGAATCGCCGGGATCAACGCCCCGGCCAGGCCCGCACCTATCGATCCGAGCAAGATCCAGATCGTCGACGACCAGTCCACGTTGCTGGGGATGGTGTCGAACATGAAGGTCTCCATCCGCCAGACCGTCAGGCCGAACGTGTCGCCGACCCAGTCGTGGATCGGGTTGATATTGTGCACGAACCACGCGCCCAGCAGCGTGCCCAGGATCGCCCCGACCAGGCCGATAATCGCCCCGTACATCAGGAAGATTCCCGCCACGCCTGGCGCCGAGGCCCCGACCGACTTGAGGATGCCGATATCCTTGGTCTTCTGTAAAACGACCATGTAGAAGATCGCGAAGATCAGAAACACCGCCACCGTCGAGATGATCCCGAACATCACCACCACAAGCGTCCGCTGCGACTGGATCGGTTCGATCAGCCCGGCCTGGACTTCCCGCCACGTGCTGGCCACGACACTGCCTTCGCGGGGCGGACGGGGATACTCCTGGCGGAACTGGGCCCAGAGCCGGTTGATCTTGCCCGCCACGGCCCGGAGGTAGGCCTCGTCGCCCCGGCCGCCGGCGACCTTCACGTGGATCTGCGAGCAGCGCTTGGGGTCTTCCATCTTGTTCAGCCGCTGGAGCAGGTCGAAGGGCACGTAGACGGTCGAGGTGTCGATGTTGTGCACGCCGGTACGGCTGAGGTCGACCACGGTCAGCTCGGCGACTTCCGGCGTGGGGGCCGAGGCCGTCATCTCCTGCAGGGGCAGGACGTAGAGAAGCACCTTGCGCCCGGGGATCCATAGGTTGACCAACTCGCCATCTTCGGTCCGGAAGCTCAGGCCCGGCAGGTGCCCCCCGAGGATCGCCCGCTGCTGGATCGGCCGCAGGGGCGTCAGGTCGACCAGGTCGAGGATCTCATCGGCAATCGCCCAGCTGGCCTCGCTGGGCTGTCCGTCATTGGCGGCCAGGGCGGCCTGGAGCTTCTCTTCCAGGGCCCGGACCTTCTGCTGGGTCCGCTGCTCGATCAGCTCGCGCAGGCGGGGGTTGACTACGCTGTAGAAGTCAATGGCCGTGTAGAGCTGTGACTTTCTGCCCTGGCTCGACGCGCCGTCATCGTCCTGGAGGAGTTCCAGCTGGCTGCGGACGAACTGCTCCAGCCGCAGGTTGGCTTGCAGGATCTGGTCAATCTCGGGGTCCCACGTGGCGTTTTCGTCGCCCTGTTGGACAAGCAGTCCTTCTTCGAAGTCGCTGACTGCGGCCCGTTCGGGCAGGCGGATGCCCACCGCCTGTACGCCCTCGCGGTAGTCCTGGAGGATGCGTCGGCGGTAGGGCGGGTCGTCGGCAGGTCCGGCTGGGGCCTGCGGGTCCTCGGGGTAGGCTTTCAGGCGAAGGGCCGCGTAGCAGTAGATGTACGGGCTGGCAGCCTCGACCTCATCAAGCTTCTCGATCCGCTCGATGAACTTGTCGTAATCGGCCATGCCCCATTGCTGGCCGGTCGAGACCACCACATCGCCGAAGAGGCCCTTGGCGGCCTGTTCGATCTTGTCCAGAAAGCCGTTCATCACGCTGATGACGATCACCAGCATGGCCACGCAGAGCGTCACCGCCGCGACGGCGAAGTACGCGATGATGCGCTTCCGCAGGTATCGCAATGACAGGAACAGCTTATACATAGGTCACTCGGCCCGGGGCAGGGGGTCGGTCGGTCAGTTGGCTTCCTCGCCGGCGAGGGCCTGATCGTCCTCGTCCCCGGCAGCCTGGTCGCTGTCGCGTCCGCCGAGAGGCCTCATCAGCGGGAAGAGGATCACGTCGCGGATGTTCTGGGTGTCGGTCAGGAGCATGACGATCCGGTCGACGCCCACGCCCAGCCCGCCGGCCGGGGGCATGCCGTGCTGAAGGGCCAGGATGAAGTCCTCATCCATCACGCGCATCGTCTCATCGTCCTCGCCGGCGACCTGGGCAGAGAAGTTCTCCAACTGGATCTCCGGGTCGTTCAGCTCGGTATACGCATTGGCCAGTTCCATGTTCGCCGCAAAGGCCTCGAACCGCAGGGCGATCCGGTCATCGTCCGGGTGGCGCCGCGTCAGCGGGCAGATCGCAGCCGGGTAGTTCAGCACGAACATCGGCTGGACCAGGTGCTGCTCGACCGTCTCCTCGAAGACAAGGTTGACCACAACCGCGTCGTCCTTGCCCTTTTCCTCGATGCCCAGCCGGCGGGCCTTTTCCCGCACGGCCGGGATGTCGAACATGTCCACGCCGGCATGCTCTTTGAGCAGGTCGCCGTATTCTGCCCGCCGCCAGGGCGTGGCGAAATCCAGCTCCAGCTCGCCCCACTGGACCTTGGTGCTGCCGCAGACGGCCTCGGCGGCGGTGGAAACCAGCGTTTCGGTGATTTCCATCATGTCGGTGTAGTCGGCGTAGGCCTGGTAGAGTTCCATCATCGTGAACTCGGGGTTGTGCGAGGCATCGACGCCTTCGTTGCGGAAATTGCGATTGATCTCGAAGACCTTCTCCATCCCGCCGACCAGCAGCCGCTTGAGGTACGTCTCCGGGCTGATGCGCATGTACAGCAGCATGTCCAGAGCGTTGTGGTGCGTGGTAAACGGTCTGGCCGCCGCCCCGCCGTAAATCGGTTGGAGCATGGGCGTCTCGACCTCGCTGAAGCCACGGTCCATCAGCGTCCGGCGGAAGTGTTCGATAATCGCCAGACGCTTGGAGAACCGCTGCATCGACTCGGGATTGGTCATCAGGTCCAGGTACCGCTGGCGGCTGCGGAGCTCGATGTCCCGCAGGCCGTGGAACTTCTCCGGCATGGGCAGCAGGGACTTGGTCAGGAACGTCAGCTTCTCCGCCCAGATGGTGATCTCGCCGGTGCGACTCTTCTGCAGGGGCCCGGAGCAGGCGATCACGTCGCCCAGGTCCAGCAGCTTGGCCAGTTGAAATTCCGTCTCGCTCATCGCGTTCTTGCGGAAGGCCACCTGCATCTGCCCGGACTGGTCACGGATGTGGGCGAAGATCATCTTGCCCATGTCGCGGAAAAGGATCAGCCGCCCGGCTGCGTCGGCGGTCTGTCCCTCGGTCTCATCCTGATAGCCATCGAGGATCTTGGCGATCGGCTGAGCGGTTTCGTACTTCGAACCGTACGGGTCGACACCCAGATCGCGGATCCTCTGGAGTTTGTTCAGTCGGTCCTGTTGTACCTTCTCAAGCATGGAAAAGCGGTCCTGTCTGGTGGGGGGATTTACAGTGCAACCATGATCCAGAGATCGGCCGGTCAAGTCAAGGACCAGCCCGCGGGCTGGATCGCTTGTCCGCGGGCATTGCGACGGGCTTTGCGCTAGCGGGCCAGTGGGTGGGACTTCTCGTAGACTTCTTTGAGGCGGGTGGTGGTCAGGTGGGTGTAGATCTGCGTGGTCGAGAGGCTCTCGTGGCCGAGCAGTTCCTGGACGGCCCGCAGGTCGGCCCCGGCATTGAGCATGTGGGTCGCGAAGCTGTGTCGCAGCGTGTGCGGGCTGACAGACGTCGGGATGCCGGCCTCGATGAGATACCCGTCGAGCTTGCGCCGGACTGACCGGGCCGAGAGACGCTTGCCGTGTCGATTGACAAACAGCGGCCCGGAACGGGCTTGGCCGAACTGCGCCCAGCGCAGCTGGAGGTAGTGATCGATGGCCCGGATCGCCAGCGAGCCGATGGGCACGAGGCGCTGTTTGCGCCCCTTGCCGGTGATCCGGAGCACATGGTTGCGGCCGGAGAGGTCCTGCAGGTCCAGCCCGACCAGTTCGCTGATCCGCAGGCCCCCGGAGTAGATGGTCTCGAGGATGGCTCGGTCGCGGGCGCCCAGGAGGGTGGCGCTATCCGGCGCTTCCAGCAGGGCGGAAATCTGGTCGATGTCGAGACACTTGGGCAGACGCTTGTCCTGCTTGGGCGTGCGGATGACCGAGACGGGGGAGGTCTCGACGCGGCCGGTGCGGACAAGATACTTGTAGAAGCTGCGGATCGAGGCGAGCTTCCGGGCGGTAGTCGAGCGGGAATAGCCGCTGTTTCGCATCATCGCCAGCATGGCCCGAACGGCCAGCGGTTCCAGCTCCAGCAGGGCGCGGTCGAGCTGCTCGGAGGCCGGCGGGTCGATTTCGCCCAGATCTTCGGCGGTCATTTCACCGGGCGAGAGGCCCGCGTCCAGGGCGGCCAGGAATCGGGCGAACTGTTCGAGGTCTGCCCCGTAGCTGCGGATGGTGTGCGCGGAGAAGTTGCGCTCGGCGTCGAGGTAATCCAGAAATCGATCGATCAGGGATGGTGCGTCCATGCGGGTCCCATACTGCGCACTGCGTTTTCAGGCTGTATGGGATAGTATCGGCCAGATGAGCGGCCTGGCGTTAGTTTTCAGATGAGGCTGTCGTAGGGGCCCATCGAGCCGTAGCAGTCCACCGCCGCCCGCTGGGTGACCTGAAAACTCAGGGTTGCCGCGTCCATCCAGTCCAGGGGGCAGGAGTCGGTTTCGGCACAGGCCATCAGTTGCTCGACAACATCGTCCTCGCATCCGGGCTGGTAGCGGAAAATGAAGTGCTGCCCATTCTTCTCGATGCTGACGCTTCGCATGCCCATCATGTTCTCCCAGGTGTCGCCGAACACAGAACAGTCTCGCCTCCGTACCTGTTCTTATCGGTGAAAGTGGAGGTGGCCTGAAAGACAAAGCATGGGTGGTAGGCCTCAATCTGGCGGGCGGATGTCCTTGGAATCTCGGGACAGGGATGTGGTATACTGGCGGAAATCCTGCTATCCCGAGAATCCGCCCCATGAGCCAGACCGAACCCGAGAGCGAAACCAAACAAGATGATCCGGCGACGATGTCGCTGGGCGAGCACCTGGAGGAGTTGCGCTGGCGGATCGTAAAGGGTGGTATCGGGCTGCTGGTCGCCACGGCCGGGATGCTCTTTTTCGCCGACGAACTGATCGCCCTGCTCCGCCTGCCCTACGACCGGGCGGTGGCCGATGCGGGTCTCGAAGCCCGCCTGGCCGTGACAAACGTCACCGCGGGGTTCACGACGTACATGCGAGTGGCCCTTCTGGCAGGGCTGATCGTCTCCTGCCCGTGGGTCTTCTACCAGCTGTGGATGTTCGTCGCAGCCGGATTGTACCCCAGGGAGCGGCGCGCAGTCATGACGGCCGTGCCCTTCTCCACCCTGCTGTTTATCGCCGGGTCGGCGACGTTCCTGCTGGGGCTGGCGTACCCGACGCTGCGATTTTTCATCCTCTTCAACCAGTGGCTGGACCTGCAGCCGGTGATCACGCTGGAGCATCACATCGCGTTCATGACCAGCCTGATGCTGATTTTCGGCATCTGCTTCCAGCTGCCGATCGTGATGTACGTGCTGACGTGGACAGGTCTTGTAGCCCGCCGAACATGGGGGCGCCTGCGTCGCCACGCGGTGGTGGTCATCCTGATCGTCGCAGCTTTCGCCACGTCGCCCTCGCCGGTCGACCAGGTGGGCTTGGCCGTGCCGATGTACCTGCTCTACGAACTTGGTGTCCAACTGGCCCGGGTCGCCGAGCGAGGCGCCGACCAGCAGGACCCGTCCCAGCCGGCCTGACCCGGCCGCCCGCAATTGCCCCACCGCGCCGTGGCGCCCTTTCGAGCGCACGGCTGACGGCAGGTCGGTCCTTACGACTGGTCGATGAACTCGGCGTACTGCTCGACCGTGGCGTCGTCGTAGCAGGCTTCGATGATCTTCTTGCCCAGCGGATCGAGATCCGGTTCGTTACGCAGCAGTTCCAGTTCCCGCTGGAAGAAATCGGTCAGTTCCTTGGCGCCGATATCGTAGGCCTCGGTTCCGACCGGGAGTTGCTGGTCGACACGGAGCAGCCAGTCCGGCAGGGTGGTTCCCTCGATGGAGATCTGGGTTGGTGTCCAACCCAGCAGATTGCATCGCGCGGAGATCAACTGTCCGGGCCGGACCGGAGCGTTGCCTCGCCTGGCGAAGTATTCACGGGCCAACCACTGGGGCATGAAGCCGACCTTGTAGGCCCCGATGTGCTGGTTCGGCACAAGTCTGTATCGCACGGCGGGGGTGTCGACGATCTGCTTGAGGATCAGGTTGGCCTGGTCGACGCGGCGGCCGGTTGCGAAGGGCCAGTACGAGCCCACGCCCTCGGATGTCATGCCTTTTGTGTCGACGATACTGGGATTGGCATGCCCGCGGGGGGCGGTCATACGCCACAGCCAAGCCAGCGCGGGCGGCAGGACGTGGAACAGCCCGATAATTCCGTAGCTGGGCCTTTCCTTGGTGCACGGGGGCGTGCGGACGCCGAAGGTCCGCAGATCGACGGTCACCGGTCCGTTGACCACGTCGGGGACGATGCTTCGCGGCACGACGACGCGGGGATTGGGGCAGGGGACGCCCGGTGCATCGTAGATGTGGTCCCAGATCGGCACGCGGGCGCCGGGCACGGCGTCGAGGTTCAAAAACAGCAGGGGCTTGCTGGGTGAAAGCGTCAGTTTCTCCAGGTGCGGGTCGGTGCCGTACTCGGTGATGTGGTTGACGCGGAGGAACCAGGCGTTCTCGGCGTCTTCGACCACCAGCTTGCCGCTCTCGTCCTGGATGGACGGGTGGCAGAGGGCCATGTCGTCGGTTACCGGGCGCAGCGCACAGGCACGGGGCAGGGCGAGTTTGAGTTTCTCGCCGTCGACGAGGCTCTCGGCGACCAGCAGACGCCCGTCTTCCTGTCGCTGGACCTGTTCGAGCATCTCGCTCTTGCCGCCGCCGGAAGCGCCTTCATGCATGATGCAGAAGACGTTGTCGTAAGGGGTTACCACCTGGACGGTCGAGCAGTGGGCCGTCAGCCAGCCCTCCTGCTCGCCGACGGTCAGCAGCACGCCGTAAACGCCTTTTTTCGCGCTGGGGCCCGGGTAGAGGTTGTAGCTGAACAATTCATGGAACGACTCCGTCCGGTTGTGGACGACAACCTGCTTCCCGTCGAAATGCGTATGGCGGAACGGCGGGGCGACATAGATCACCGCAGCCGGGACGAACTCGTCGGTCACGTCCTCCGGCGGGGTCAGGCCCTGCAGCAGGGACAGACCGAAGATGAAGAATCCAGCGTTCTTGGGTCCGATCGCAACCGCTGGCCGGGCCGAGGCGCCTTGGCCTGCCCGGAAGAGCAGGACAAGCACATCCTGGCTTGCCAGCCATTCGAAGGTCTCCTGGCGCGTCGGTTCGAAGTCGGTCCCGAAACGCTGTTTCCAGGTCGCTTTGTTGGTCGGGCGTTCGTCGGCGATGACCATGCACTCGGGGTCACGCCTGCGCATGTAGGCCTCGGTATAGTTGGCCAGAAGCCCGTTGCGGACTTTGGCCACGCGGGCTTCGACGAATGTCCGCCCATCGGGCAGGTCGTAGGCCACTTCGAATTCCCTATCCTGTCCGTTGCAGGCAATCTCGAGCAGGTGATCGTGGGACTCAGCCACCGTGACGCTGGGGGCCTTTTCCAGAATCGCTTTCATGGCTGGCGGCAGATGGTCTGCGCAAAACGGCAGTGTAGATGGCATAATGCACTCCTGAATGAACGACTATAACAAAGGCCGATACCGGCCTGGGGGGTTCCATCCCTTGGCACAAGAACACCATAGGGGGAATCTTGCGAGTCGCTCTATTGTACGCCCGCAAGCCGAAAGGTAAAGGCCGGAGTTGCCAAAACCTCCTCAGTCAGCCCGAATTGCGCTGCCAAGTGAGGGGTTACGCCTTGTCCAGCACCTGGCGAACCCGCCGGGCCAGGGACTCCGCGCTGAAGGGTTTGGGCAGGAGGTTTTCCGGATCGATGCGGCAGGTCTCAGCCTGGATCCGGTCGGGATAGCCCGAGACGTAGAGGATCGCGGCGTGGGGGCAGGTGGTCCGGATCTGCTGGGCCAATTCCGCCCCGCCCATCCCGGGCATGACCACGTCGGTAATCAGCAGGTCGAAGTTGCTCCTGCCCTGTCGGACCATGTGCAGGGCCTTGGCGGGGTGATCGGCTTCGAGCACGGTATAGCCGCATTTTCGCAGCACGCGGGCGATCAGGCCGCCGACGGCCTGCTCGTCCTCGACGACCAGTATCGTCTCGTCTCCGCAGGGCAGGTCTTGCTCGGGCTGGGCCTCGCAGGCCGAGGAGGGGTCGGCAGAGAGCGGCAGGAGAATCCGGATGCAGCAGCCTTGGCCGGGCTTGGATTGGATGTCGATCACGCCGTCGGACTGGTGGACGAAGCTGGCGACCATCGACAGGCCCAGCCCCGTGCCCTTGCCCTTGGACTTGGTGGTGAAGAACGGTTCCAGGGCACGGGCCTGGACCTCGGCAGGCATGCCCATGCCGGTATCCTGCAGGCTGATCCGCACGCAAGGTCCGCCGCGGAAGCTGGCGCCTCGTACGGTCAACGGTTCGGATTCGGTGGTATCGACTACGGCCTGGAGTCGTCCGCCCTGGGGCATGGCGTCGCGGGCGTTGAGGGCGAGGTTGACGATCGCCTGCTCGAAGAGCGACTGGTCTGCCCGGATGACCGCAGGACGGATCGCCGGGCTGATGTCGAACTGGATGTCCTCGCCTATCAGCTTTGTCAGCGGATTGCGCAGCGAGGCCAGGACCTGGTTGACGTCGAAGTGCTTGGGTTCGAGAACCTGCTGACGGCTGAAGGCCAACAGGTGCTCGGTGACATGGGCAGAGCGGTCGGCGGCTTTGAGGATCTCGGCCACCGGGCCCCTGTGCGGGTCGTCGGGCTGCATGTCCCGCAGCAGGAGTTGGCAGTACCCGCTGATGACCGTCAGTTGGTTGCGGAAGTCGTGGGCGACTCCGCCGGTCAGGCGTCCGACCGCCTCGATCCGCTGGGCATGGTGCATGCGGACCTGCGGTGTGGTATCCTGGAGGATCAGCAGCACGCCGGCGTGGGTATGGGCCGAGGCCGACATCGGCACGCAGATCACCTCGAGGTACTGTTCCTGCCCGAAGGGTCCGGCCGGCCTTCGCCGGTGCTGGACCTGGACTTGTCGAGTCTGCAAAGCACGGCGGGCTGGACAGTTGGCGCAGGACTTGGGCGAACTCTCCAGCAAGACGTGGCAGGGGGCACCGAACAGGTCGCCGTGTCGCGTGTGAGCGACCATGTTGGCCCAGCGGACGGTCAGGTCGGGCTGGAGTTCGTAGGCCTCGTTGTCCATCGATTCCAGCACGCCGCGCAGGGTGCTCAGCAGCGAACGCGACCCGGTCGCCAGGGGCGTTTTTGCAGGCGGGGCCGTCCGCGGGTTCCAGACGACCAGGAGAATCGACTCGACCTGCCCGGCCTCGTTGCAGATGCTCTCCAGCGAGATCCGCAGGGGGCGGGGCTGGTCAGTCTGCCCGGGCTGCCCGACAAGTTGGATGGAGAACGACTCGGATTCGGTTTCCCCGGTGGCGATTCTCTGCGTTGCGGCGAGCATGTCGGTTCGCTGGCAATTCCGGACGTGGCGAAGGATCGAACGGCCCTTCAGTTGCACCGGATCCTGGCCGAGAAGCGAGGCGAAATGCTGGTTGATCGAGAAGAGGTTGCCCTCCAGGTCCAGCAGGGCCAATCCGGCATCGGCGGTATCCCATAGAGCTTGGAGCACCGGCCCCAGACCGGTAGAACCTATTGCCGGAAAAAGAAATCCCTGCTGAGACAAACCGCGAAGTCCTTTCTGCCCCGGACTGCGAAACGATGCGAATATGGAACCCGCAGGTCCCGCCACACGCATTACAGAGACAACCCACTTCACATGCTTGGAAATGATCAAGCTTTGGCATTCTAGGCATAGGTCAAAATTGTATCAAGTCCGAATTTACGGAAAAACAAGTTTATTGCCTTTGCTTTACCAGATTATGTAGTCCTTCCGATCAGCCGATAGGGCAGGTAAAGCCTCTTTTCCCATTATCCTTCGATGCCGCGGGCACCGCTTGACATGGAGAACTCTCGCTGCGACATGCCGATCGATCCGGAAGGGACTTTTCGCAGCCGTCTGGATGCGATCGCCTCGTCGCTGCAGGTCTGCCTGCAACTTTCGGTGCTGGACCAGCCGGAGGAGATCCTCCTCCAGGCAGGCTGCGCCGCACGCTGTGGCGACTGCGACCGCCCGTTCGGCCAAGGCTGCCTCCAAGCAGCCCAACTGAGCGGACCGCCCGGCAAGAGCTGGGCCTGCAGGCGGGGCATGGGCATAGCCGGTACCGAAATGGCCCTGCCGGACGGCAGGGCAGTCCGCCTGCTGCTGGGGCCCGCGCCGGCCGAGATGATCGACTGCCTCAAAGCCCAATGCCTGCTCCTGGAGCACGTCCTGCTCAGCCAGGCCGAGACGCAGATGACCCGGCGCCGCCTCGAAAGCGACCTGCAGGCTCGCAAGGCCGTCCAGGAAATGATGTCCGGCAGGATGCATTTCCTCCAGCAGCTGATCGACCGGATACCCAACCCGATCTATTACACAGACCCGACCGGCCGCTACCTCGGCTGCAACGAACTCTACTCCCGTCTGGTCTTCAGTGCCCCCCGCAGCCGCATCCTCGGGCGGACCATCCTCGAACTGCAGGACCTGATCTCTCCATCCCTGGCCGAGCTGTATCAGAGTCAGCAGCGCGACCTGCTGACCAGCGGGGGGCTCCGGACGTTCGAGGCTCCGGTGCAACTGCAGGATGGCTCTACGCGGTACTACGAGTTCCACAAGTCGACCCTTCAGGACGCCGACGGCAGGGAGTCGGGACTCCTGTGCGTGATGGTCGATATCACCCGGCGCGTTGAGCTGGTCGAGGCACTGGCCGAGGCCCGCGCCACGGCCGAGTCGGCCGCCCGGGCCAAAACCGAGTTCCTCACCCACGTCAGCCACGAGATCCGCACGCCCATGCTCAGCCTTGTGGACCTGCTGGAGCTTCGGGGCCTGACCGAACTGGACGGCCACCAACGCAGCCAACTGGAGCAGATCGAAAGCTGCGCCCGGACGCTGATGAGAATGCTCGACGAGATCCTGGACTTCTCATACATCGAATCGGGCAAGGCTCGAACCGAAATGACGGTTTTCGACCTGCATCAGTCTCTGACCGGCGCGGTCCGCTCGGCCATGCCCGCCGCAACGGCAGAAGGGACCGAACTGTCCCTGGAAATCCAACCGCTGCTGCCACGCTGGATCCGTTGCGACCGCGGGCGCCTCCGCAAGATCCTGGATCTGCTGCTGTTTCAGGCCATCGCTGCCGGGGCAGGAACTCCGGTCCAGCTCCGGGCTCGCTGGGAAGAACGGGCCGTCGGCCAGGGAACGTTGGTGGTGGTGGTCCACACGCCCCAGCCCGGGCGGAGCGAACAGGCCCGACACGGCGAAAAGGGCCAGAAACCGTCCGAAATGGGCTTGGCGATGACGATCTGTGCCAAGCAGGCCGAGCTGATCGGCGGGAGGCTGCTGCGCGAACCGGGCCGATGGGACAACTCAGCTTTGCGCCTGTCCCTGCCTCTGAACCTGCCCGACCAGCTGCCCTGGCCGACGCTGGAAGCGCCTATCGCCCGGACCCTTCGAGTGCTGGTGTTCTCCTCGGACGATGCGCTGCAGCAGCAGCTGGCTGAACAACTCTCCGGGTGGGGGGCAGCCTATGACCAGGCCGCTGACCTGGTCAGTGCCCAGACGTTCCTGGCCGGGAGCATCGAGACAGGCCGCTTCTACAGCCACGTCATCCTGGACGGCCGATTGGAGGTCTCGGACCGCTCGGCCTTCGCCCAGCAGTTGCAGTCCAACCCGGCGGTGGGGGCGCCGACGCCGCTGCTTGTCTGTTCGGCCGGACAGGAGCCTGCCGAGCCTTCCGACCCGTGGACGATCCTCTCTCTGCCGCTTCTGGACCGCGAGTTGATCGACGCCCTTTCCGGACAGTTCGACCAACAGGGCCGCAGCGGAAACGGTCACCACAGGCCCCTGCGGATTTTGGTAGCCGAGGACAACTCGGTTACGCAGGTGGTGCTCAGGCAATTGCTCGAACAGATGGGCCACAGTGTCCAGATCGCCTCCAACGGCATCGAGGCGCTGATCGCCGTGGAAAGTCGAGACCTGGACCTGGTGTTCATGGACGTCCAGATGCCGGAGATGGACGGCCTGGCCGCCGCCGGGGCCATTCGCCAGCGAGAACAGGTGTTCGGCACGCACCTGCCGATTGTCGCCCTGAGCGGTCGTGACGAGCTGGAAAGCTCCGATCTCTGCCTGGCAGCGGGGATGGACGGCTACCTGACCAAGCCCGTCCGGGTCGATCAACTCCGCGAGGCCATCGAGCAGATGGTCCCCTCCTGCACCGGTTGCAGAACGCTCTCTTCCGGGCGGTAAGCCGCGGCAGGGCGAGTTTATCCTTGTTGCCCCGCCGCGGCGATTCTAGCATGGTCGGTGCGATGTCTCGCCCGGTGAGCGGTCGAAGTGTACCGCCCCGGACGATCAGCCGATCCACTCGCCTGGAGTGACTCTCATGAAGATTCGATTCCTGCTTATGCTCGTGCTGGCCGGGGCCCTGGCCACCGGCGCCGCAGCCGACGAGGCCGCCAACCGCCTGGCAGAGGCCCGGAAAATCGTCGACGCATCCGACCGCTATCTGCACCACTCCGGGCTGAAACGCGGCATGCATGGCCACGGCCTGACCGTCCTGGCCGGGACCGAGATCGTCCGCTTCGATGTGACCATCCTCTCGGTGCTCAAAGGCAGCGAGCCCCACCGGGACATGATCCTGGCCCGCCTGGCCGGTCCGGGACAGGAAAGCTTCCTGGATGTCAGCGGGATCATCGCCGGGATGAGCGGCTCGCCGGTGTACATGACCGACCCGACCGACGGAAAGAGCAAGCTGATCGGCGCCGTCGCATACGGCTGGTTCGCCCAGAAGACGCCGATCTGCGGCATTCAGCCGATTACGCAGATGATCGCCGCCAGCGACCTGGTCGGCCCCAAGGACGATCCGGAAGCCGGCGCCGCGACTCCAGAAGTCCACCGGCGCGGCCTGGGCTTGACTGCCGAACAGTTCCGCACCCTGCTGCGAGCCCGAGTCAAGGCCGACGTTGTGGCCGAAGCCTGGCAAATCGCCCGCAACAGCCGCCCGCGGGCCGCCCTGGCCGATCGTCGCCTGGCCAGGCTGGACGTGCCTCTCTCGGTCCCCACCGCCTCGGATTCCGCAATCGAGTCGCTCCAACAACTGCTCGCCCCGGCCGGTCTGCGACCCGTCCAGGCCGCCGCTGCCGCCAAGGCCCCCGAGGAGGCAAAGGCAAAGCTCGAACCCGGTGGCGCGATCGCGGTGAACCTCGTCACCGGCGACATGGACTTCGCCGCGGTGGGAACCGTCACCGACGTCGTCGACGATACGGTTCTGGCCTTCGGGCACAGCTTCATGGCCGAGGGGCCCAGCGACTTGCCGATGGGCCCGGCCTACGTGCACACGGTCATCTCCACGTTCCGCAGCTTCAAGCTTGCCTCGCCGATTTCCACGACCGGCGCACTGCAACGCGACGAACAGACCGCCGTGGTGGGCAAGGTCGGGGCCGTCTCACAGACCGTGCCGATGAAGATCCACCTGAACCTCATTCCCGCCGGCAGGAAGCAGACGCTGGAGTTCCAGGTCGTCCGCGACCGCCGCTATCTGCCCCTGTTGATGCGGGCCTTGGTGGACATGGCCTTCTACGCCTGGTCCGACCCGCCCGAACAGCACCACGTCAGCTACCGGATCGACGTGGAGTACGAACAGCTGGGCCGGATGGAGATCCGCAACGTCTTTTCCGGCGCCGGCGCCGGGCCCGTCGCCTCGGATCTGGGCCTGCTGCTGTTCTCCCTGGTCGACAACCCCGTCGCCGCTCCGCGATTCCCCAGCCGCGTTGAGGTGGAGATCACGCTGCAGGAAGGTACGCGCCAGGTTCGATTGGAGCAGGTCACCCTCGACAGCCGGATCGTCAAGCCCGGCGGCCGGCTCAGCGGCCGGGCCCGGTTCCGCCCGTTCCGGGACGAGCCATTCGACAAACCCTTCAGCTTCCAGCTTCCCGACGACATCCAGCCGGGCCAGTACGAACTGCGCATCGGCGACTACATGCTGCAACTGGATGCTCTCAGCGACGCGATGCCCAACCGCTTTGACCCCCGCTCAGCCGAGGGGATCTTCCAGACCGTCCGAACGATCACCCAGCCGCGGATCGACCAGCTGTACCTGGTAGTTCAGAGCCAGGATTCGTCCCTTGCGATCCGCCAGGATGTCCTCAACGACCTGCCCCCCAGCCGGCTGGAGATGCTCCGCCAGGCCAACCCGCCCCGTAGCCGCGCCGCGCGGAACTTCTGGGGCCGGTCCATCCCCGTCGAGTTCCACGTCGCCGGACAGCAGGCAGTGGAGTTTACCGTACAACGCCAGCCGAGCGAGATGTTGCTGGCCCCGGAAAGGAACGACCCGTGAGAACGTTTGCAGCATGTATTGCCTTGGCCCTGCTGGTCCCAGCTGCCCTGGCCGTTCAGCCCGTTATCGTCAACCACACGACCGAGAAGGACTTCTTCGACGGGCAGTTCACCCGCACGCTGGTCGACTCGACCGGGCGGGTCCGCCTGGCCCCGCGCGTGGCGGTCGAGCTGGCGCCCGATGCAGCCGGCAAGCTCATGACCGCCGTGGCCGTCGACGGCCGGACGATCTACGCTGCCGGCGGGACCGATGGGACGATCTGGAAGATTTCCGGAGACCAGGTCGACCGCTTCGCGCAGATCCCGGCGATGATGGTCACCGGCCTGGCCGTTCGCGAGGGCAGGCTGTTGGCCATCGGCGCAGGCAGGCAGGCGGGCCTGTGGCATATCCTGGCAGACGGGTCGGTCAAAGCCCTCTTTACCCCCGAGAACGTGCGGTACTTCTGGGCCATGGCCGCAGGCGACGACGGCGCGGTCTACATCGCCGCCGGCGCCCCGGCCGGACTGTGGAAGGTGGGCAAAGACGGCCAGTCGCAGTCGCTGCTGAAGCCCGATGACAAACTCGCCAAGAATCTCCTGTCGGTCGCCGTGGGCCCGGACGGGTCGGTCTTTGCCGGTTCCGACAGTCGGGGGCTGATCTGGAAGGTCACTCCCGGGGGCCAGTCCCGGGTGATCTTCGACGCGGCAGAGAATGAAATCGCCTCGCTGCTTCCCGACGCCAACGGCGGACTTTTCGTAGCGACCTCCGATGCTTCCAAGGCCAAGCCCGACGCGGCCGAGACGCCAAGCGATCAGCAGACCGGCCGCTCTGCACCCGCTGCCGATCAGCCCGCACCGCAGGTCCCAGAGACCGAAGGACAGGACGAGCGGCCCCAGCCTCGACAAGCCGGGTCTGACGATGGTGGCGACGATGACGACGACGCCCCGGCAGCTCGCGGCTCGGCCAAGCCGCCGTCGACCAAGGCATCGCCCAACGGGCCAGGCAACGCCGTCTACTACATCCGCCCGGACGGACTGGTCGAGGCGGTCTTCCGCAGGCCCGTGACCATCCTGGCCATGGTCCGCCAGGGCGAGAAGCTCATCCTGGCTACCGGACATGGCGGGCGAATCTATCGCGTCAGCCTCGATGGCGACGTTGTCGGCGTTCTGGCAGATTCCGAGGCAGAGCAGGTCACCGCCCTGGCTGCCGCTGCCGACGGATCGATCGGCTTTGCAACCGCCAACCCGGGCTCTGCCGGGCGGATCGGCGCCGCACCGGCCGAGTCGGGCACGTACGAGTCCAAGCCCATCGACGCCGGGCAGATCGCCGCCTTTGGCTCAGCGCGCCTGCTGGCGAAGATTCCCGAAGCAGCCAGCGTGAAGTTCTCCGCCCGCTCGGGCAACCTGGAAGACACCGAGGCAGGCACGTGGTCCGACTGGTCTGTTGCGGTCGACGTAAAATCCGGGTCGTATTTTCAACTGGACGTGCCCGCCGGTCGGTTCCTGCAGTATCGCCTGGAGCTTTCCGGACCCGCCCCGGCCGAGACCGTCGTCGAGAGCGTCGAGCTGGCTTACCAGGTCGCCAATCTGCCCCCGGCGATCTCGTCGCTGACCGTGGAGGCGACGGACAAGGCGTCCGGCCCGCCGCAGCCCAGCAAGGTCTATCGCCAGCTGGACATCCAGGCCGCCGACGCCAACAAGGACAAGATGGAATACACCATCGAGATCCGCCCCATCGACAGCAGGGCGCCCTGGCTGCAGATCGCCGAGAAGCAGAACAAGACCCGCTACGTCTGGGACACCCGGGGCACGGCCGACGGGATCTACGAGATCCGCGTGGTCGTCACCGATGCCCCGTCGAACCCGCCGGCCCAGGCCCGCCAGACCGTGCGGATCTCCGAACCGGTCACCGTAGATAACGCCGCGCCCGTTATCACCGACCTGGGCGGGCGCCTGGAAGGCCGCACAGCCGTCGTCGAGGGACGCATCGCCGACAAGCTCTCCCGCATCACCGATATCGCCTACGCGGTCGATTCGCAGGACCAGTGGACGGCCGTGGCAGCCGGCGACGGCCTGACCGACAGCCCGAACGAGTCGTTCAAGCTGACCACCGGGCCGCTGGAACCGGGCACGCACCGCGTTGTGGTCCGGGCCGTCGACGAATACGGCAATACCGGCTACGCGTCGGTGATCCTCGACGTGGCGCGGTAGAATACACCCAACCAGAATCTCCCAGGGGCAACTGCGAGACCATGATGCTCAACCAAGAGCTGCTCGAAACAATCGAGAAGATCCCGATTATCGACGTCCACAGCCATCTCAAACGAGACGCGATGGCGGCCTCGGACATCGAATCGGTCGTGCTCTACCACATGCTGCGTTACGGCCTGCGGGCCGCCGGGGCCGACGAGGAGGCACTCTGGCCCGGCAGGGACTTCCACCAGCCCGGCGACCGGGGCGCCGAAGCCATCGCCTGCCACCGGCGGATCTACTCGACCAGCTTTGCCTGGGCGATGCGGCAGATCCTGGCCGACCTGTACGACTTCGACAAACAACTGAACGAGCAAACGCTGGATGAGCTGCGGCAGAAATTCGCCGACCGTGCCACGGCCGACGACTGGGGCCAACAGGTGCTCGCCAAGGCAGGCGTCGTCCGTGTCATGTCCAGTCGCACCGACGTGCCGCCGTTGGAGGACAACCAGGCCGATCCGGGCCTGCGATTCACCATCGAGCGCGGCGCGACCCCGCACGCTTACGAGTACCACGACTGGCAGAAGTTCCTGGGAGGCATCGCCAAGCGAGGCAACCGGGACATCCGCACCTACGCCGACTTCCAGGACTTCTGCGACGACTTCTACGGGCAGATGGATTGGTCGGACAAGCACGGCCTGGTCAGCTGGGTCAGCTCCGAGGCCGACTACACCCCCATGCCCGACAGCCAGGCCGACCGGGCCATTCAGCAACTGCGTGAGGGCAAGGACATCGACCCGGCCGAGTCGCGCAGACTCCGCGGCGCGATGGTCCGCGCCATGCTTCGCGCGGTGTCCGACAAGACGAAGATCTTCCAGCTGGTCTACGGCATCCAGTTCCTGGCCGAGGGCAAACCGCACCCGGTGGCCAAGGCGGCAGAGAGCTTCGCGCCCACGTTGAGTTTCCTGGCAGCGGACTTCCCCGACATGCAGATCGACCTGCTGTCCGGCGCGGAATTCGACGAGCCGACCCTGACCTCGCTGGTCCTGGCCCACGATAACGTCTCGCTGAGCAGCTACTGGTGGCACACGTTCTATCCGTCGGTGATGCAGAGTTGCTGGCACCGCCGGTTGGACATGATCCCCACCAGCAGGCTGTGCGGGTTCTTCTCGGACGGCTGGTGCGTCGACTGGATCTACGGGCGCGCGGCGATGACCCGCCGCGTGCTGTCCAATGTCCTGGCCGAGAAAATCCTGCAGGGCTTCTACACCGAATCCCAGGCGATCGACGTGGCCCGCGACTTGCTCTTCAACACGCCCAAAGCGCTGTTCCTTTCAGAAGAAGACATCGCGGTCTGACCATACTGCGCCGCTTGCGGCGACGCGGGAGAATCAACCGATCGGCCCACTCTTCGACCGCCTGTCTTGTCCTGGGCGGCAGTTTCGTG
>JBKHDI010000064.1:0-20852 GCA_046541415.1 Phycisphaerae bacterium
GTCGTCATCCTCCTCCCGCTCGGACTCAGCCAGCTTGCGGGCGCGGGAGCGCAGATCGTCCCGGACCTTGGGCAGGGAGTAGTCTGCCGATCCGTAGAGGACCTCTTCGATCTGTCGCCAGTGGGTCACCACCTGCACGCTGTCGGGCAGGGAGTTCAGGTCCGAGGCCAGGTCCTCATAGTCCTCGGCGTCCCAGCTTGTCTCGGGGTGGATGACCAGGAACCCCCGCATGCCGTTGTCGACGTAGGCCTGGACGTCGGAGATTTTGTCGCCGATGCCGATTTCCAGGCGGCTGAACGTCCGGGCCAAGTCCTGGAGGGTCTGGCCCTTGAAGGCACCGCTGCCTTCGATCAACCCCTTGATATTGCCGGTCAGCAGCGGCGCCTGGGGATAGCCTTTGCTCCGCAGCCACGCGCCGGACTTGGGCCCGAAGTAGTCGGGCCGGTGGGTCAGGTAGATTACCGAATAGTCCTCAGCCAGACGGTGCATGACCTCTGCGCTGCCGGGCATGGGCGTCGGATCGCCGGCCAGGACCAGGTGAAACCCGCTCTGGACCAGCGTCTTGTCCAGGTCGACGACCACGAAGCGGGTATCGGCTCGGCGCGAGGAGACAATCAGGTTGGTCGAGACGGGGGCTGCATCGGAGTCGTCCTCATCCGTGGTGGGCTTGTAGCTGACGGTAAAGACGTAGTCGCCCTCTTCCAGCGGGGTGAACTCGACCTGGGCGATGCCCTCGCTGTCGGTATCGGCCTCGGCGAACAGCCGGTCCTGGTAGTAGAAGCGGATCGGTGCGCCGACCTGGTCGCCCAGGTAGGTCCCGGACTGAAGGCGGGCCTTGAGATCGACCTGCCGGCCCGGGGGGGTGACCACGTCGTAGGCGTAGAGCAGGTACTGGCCCTGTGTGCCGAAAAGCCCCTGGGTGACCTGGCTGCAACCGCCTGTGAGCACGGCGGCGGCCAGCAGGACAATGGCGTATGTAACTCGTGATGTTTGCATTTGTTACCTTTTGGGTCTGCACGAGAGGGGGCTTGCCAGGAGTATTGTACCGGGCAGGGGAGGGGAAAAAACAGCGGTTTGTCCGGGCGGTAATTCAGCCACCCTGCCGATCGGCCGATAGCAGGAAGACGCAGGAGTCGGGTTTGCAGGTGGGCGAAGATTTGCCTGCCTGCCCGGTGAATCGTAGTCTGCAGGTGACCAGCAGGCTCACCCCGCAGCCGATGGAGGAACACAGGCCGCCGCCACGCCGGGCCAACCGGGCCCCGTGCCGACCGCGGCCAGTCAGGAGCAGGGGCCATGAAAATCGATGGCATAGACCCAGTCACCAACAGCCAGCACCGTCTGCTGGCCGAGGGGGCCCGCAAACAACACGCCGCCGAGCACGGGCAGACCGCCCAGGCCAAGCAGCTGACCGAGAACCAGGTCAAGGCGCCCCGCCCGGCCGACGAGTCGGGACAGTCGCCTGCGCAGAACCCTGCCCACGACAAAGCCCAAGCCTCCCAGCAGGCCGACCAGGTCGAACTGCAGAACATGGCCAGCCAGGTCCGCCAGGAATTCGCCGCCGCCGGTGTCGTCCCCGCCCCCAACCGCTTTGCCGGCGTGTCGCTGGTCAGCTCGGTCGACGTCGTCCGGGCCGGCTCGGACAAGGCCCCGCAAGTCAGCCCCATGCATCGGGCCCAGATGATCATGGTCCGCCAGCTGATCCGCCGAATGACAGGACGCGACCTGCAGGTCCAGACCCCAGGCGAGCTCTCGGCCGAGATGAAGAGCATCGAAAAGGACCCGCCGGCCGAACCGCCAAAAAGCCAGACCACCGGGCCCGCCCAGGCCGATCCGTTCGATGCGCCCGTGATCATCCGCACCCCCGAGGGCCAGACCATCGAGACCACCATGGCCGTCGACACCGGCGGGGCCCACAGCCGGCAGGACGCCCAGACAGCCGAGCCTCTGCTCGTGCCGCTGGACGCACCGGCCGAAGAGGTCCCCGACGGACGCTTCGAGTTCCGCGTCGAATTCCAGCAGCAAGGCAGCGAATCGGGACAGGCCCTGCGCGTCTACGCCAGACGCCCGGGCAGCGATGAACAACTGGTGGCCGTAGGCGACCGGAACTCCGGGGCTGTTTACATCGGCCACCTCCACGACTTGCCGGGCTTCCAGGCCCGGCCGGCGGCGCAGAACAGAGCACCTGCCGCGATCGAGGACGCTGCAGAGCCGATCTCGAGACTCGATGTCTCGCTATAGACCACCGTGGCGACCGCCACGGCGTGCAGCGACCGCCCCCGACGCGCCCCGCGCATCGAGGGCGGTTTTGTTTCCTGCCGATCCGCCCGGCTGACCCCGCAGGTGCCCATTGCGTCCCCAGGCCCCTGCGCGGTAGCATGCAGCCGGACCGACGAGAGACCCCAAGCCCCGGCGAGTGAGTGAACAATGGACTGTTTTGAAATCCAAGGTGGAAACCGACTTCGCGGCAGGACCCGCGTCAAAGGGGCGAAAAACGCCGCCCTGCCCATCCTGGCCGCCGCCCTGCTGGGCGAGGGGCCCAGCACGATCCGCGACGTGCCCCACCTGGCCGACATCCAGGCGATGAGCGAACTGCTGGTCGCCCTGGGTGCCAAAGTCAGCCACGACAAAACGGGCAAGATGCAGATCCACGTCGTCGACGAGTCCAACTCCCACGCCGAGTACGAACGCGTCCGGAAGATGCGCGCCAGCATCTGCGTGCTGGGACCCCTGCTGGCCAAACGCAGGACCGCCCGCGTGGCCATGCCCGGCGGCTGCGCCATCGGCTCCAGGCCCATCAACCTCCACCTGCGGGGCCTGCGGGCCCTGGGCGCCGAAATCGAACTGGAAGGCGGCGATATCGTCGCCACGGCCAAACGCCTCCGCGGGACGGAAATCTTCCTGGGCGGGCCCTTCGGTTCGACGGTTCTCGGCACGGCCAACGTGATGATGGCGGCGACACTGGCCAAGGGGCGGACGATTATCGAACACGCCGCCTGCGAGCCGGAACTGGCCGACCTGGCCGCCTTTCTCAACGCCATGGGCGCCCGAATCGAGGGGGCCGGCACGCACCGGATCGTCATCGAAGGCGTCGAACAACTCGCCGGCTGCGAGCACACCGTCATCCCCGACCGCATCGAGGCCGGAACGCTGATGATCGGGGCGGCGATTACCAACGGCGAGGTGACCCTGGAGAACGTGAACCTCGACCACATGATGGCCGCGGCGGAGAAACTCCGGGAAATCGGCGTGACCGTCGAGGCAGATGACGGCAATGTGACGGTCAGCTCCTCGCGCCGCCTCGAGCCGACCGACGTGACGACCTACCCGCACCCGGGCTTCCCGACCGACCTGCAGGCCCAGCTGATGACGCTGCTCTGCCTGGCAGACGGCAACAGCGCGATTACCGAGAAGGTCTTCCCCGACCGCTTCATGCACGTGCCCGAACTGCTGCGCATGGGAGCCGACATCCGCAAGGAAGGGCCTGTTGCCATCGTCACCGGCGTCAAGCGCCTCATCGGCGCTCCGGTGATGGCCTCGGACCTGCGGGCCTCTGCCGCCCTGGTCCTGGCCGGCCTGGTCGCCCGCGGGACCACCATCGTCAACCGCGTCTATCACATCGACCGCGGCTACGAGAACATCGAGCAGCGCCTGGCAGAGCTCGGCGCGGAGATCAAACGCGTCAACGTCTGAGAGCCCCTGTCTGGTGCCGGGGTTCACGCCGTTTCGGCGCAGCCCCGCTTGCATGCGTGACATCGGCCTGGTTACGCCGATCTTGCCCTTCCGGGATCGATCTCCGTGAACCGGGGCACCACGGGAGGGGCACGGGGGTTTGAGCGATCAGAGGCAGAGGCCGACGACGAGGTCGCGCATGGCCGATTCGGCGGTGGCGCCGGATTTCATGGCCAGGTCGGCCTGGAGGAGGCGGCGCATATCGGACTGGATCTTGCCCAGGCCTCGCTTCTGGACCATGTTCATGAAGTCTCGTCGAAGGAAGCCGGGCACATTGGCGACTGCGGCGGCCTGGTCGGGCCTCTGTCCGGCGGCCAGGGCCTCGGCCGCGGCCAGCGCCTTGTGCAGGTGCCATCGAATCAACCCCAGGGCCTTGAACTCATCGCCTTTGGTCTGGAGCATGGGCGGCAGGGCGTTCATCGCGCGTCGCAGGTTGCCTTCGGTCAGGGCGTTGGTCAGCTCGAAGTCCGCGGCGCCGGTCGCAGCCGGGACAATCTGCCCGACGTCTTCGGCGGTGATCTGTGCCCGGTCGCCGACGTAGGTGGCCAGTTTTTCCATTTCCCCGGCCAACTGGGCCAGGTTCGTCCCGGCGGCGTCGGCGAGCATCTGGACGGCGCGGGAGTCGATTTTGACGCCCAGTCGTCCGGCCTCGTTGCGGATCCAGCCGGGCAGGGACTTTTTGTCGGGCTTGGCGCAGGGGCAGATCAGGCCCACCCGGTCGGCGGCTTTGTAAATCCGCTGGTTTTTGGGCAGGGACGAGACTTCGAGGATCAGGCTGCCCGAGGAGGCGGGCTTTTCGAGGTAGTTTTCGAGCTTGTCTCGGTGTTTGCTGACGAAGGCGTCGGCGTCTTTGACGATCACCACGCGGTGGCTGGCCAGGAAGGCCAGGGTCCGCAGGTCGTCCAGCACGTCGGCCAGGGCAGCATCGCCGGAGTGCATCGAGACGCAGGTCTGCGGGTCGGCCTGGCCGATCAGTTCGGAGATGATGCGGCTGCGGTGCTGGTCCTGCAGGTAAGGGTCGTCTCCGATCAGGACGTAAATCGGCTTGGGCTGGCTGGAAGGCATGGACAGAGAATATCCGCTGGCTGGGCCGCTGCCAAGGCTCTGGCAGCGGGGTCGGCGGAAATTTCGGCGCAGAAATCGGGCCCGGGGTGGATCGACCTTCCCCGGGCCCGATTGCAGGAGATAGAGGATCTCGAGGCCGTCTAGTTCGGCGAACCGACCGAGGCGAGCATTTCCTGGACCGCTTCGCCGTGGCTCAGTTCGGACAGATCCGCCAGCGAGTAGTGTATGTGCTTTCCTTCGCGGCGGTTATTGACCAGTCCGCCCATCCGGAGGATACCGAGATGGCGCGATACGCTGGGTTGGGGCATCTTGAGCTTTTTGCACAGTTCGGTCACGTTGCATTCCTTGTCCTGCACGGTCAGCAGGACGCGGAGACGGGTCTCGTCTCCCATGATTCGCAGCGTCTGGGCGAGCTGTTGAACGTCTTTTTTCTTCTTGGCCATGGTGTCTCCGTCGGCTAGCGATGCTAGCGGTATCAGGTGTGTTGGAAGGTTCTTATACGGGAATGACCTTACATTTACTATAAGCACAAATGTATCGATGTGTTCTGCAAAAACTGGGAAAAAACACGATTTTCGCCGTCAACTGTGCTGCGGGAAGCGGCGTTGCGTGCGGAGAAGGGGAGGGCAAGCCTTGGGGAGCGGATCGCCGATGCGATCCGCTCCCGGCAGGATCTTACATCTGCTTGTTCTTGTAGATCTTCCAGAAAATCAGAAGGACGACGATTCCGATAAGGGGGATGATCTGCCACCAGACGAAATAATCGCCAATATCAGCCAGGGGATGTGTGAACATATGTGTCTCCTACACGTTGGGACCCGGAGTCGGGATCGGGTCTTGATCGGTCCAGTCTTTCGACAGTCATCTGTCCCGGGGTCGATTGCGGGTCCAGTCGAATCGCCGCAAGACAGCAGGATCAGGCAACTAGCGGCGACTGGATTCGAACCAGTGACCTAGGGCTTATGAATCCCTCGCTCTAACCAACTGAGCTACGCCGCCATCTGGCAAAGCGATACTGTAGTCAAGCGTTCGGGTCTTTGCAAGGCCTTTTTGGACCACATCTTCTCCGGGCTGCCAAGGCCCGAAACCAGCCCCCGGACCCGCGTTTGGCACCGGCCCGGGGCCCAGGATCTTCACGTCAATTGCATCGGCGTCGAAACGATCAGAACTCGTCCTCGCTGTCCTCGTCGTCCTGGTCGTCCTCGTTGTCGGCATCGCCGGGAAATCTGCACCCGCCGTCCCGACTGTCCCGAAGCGCTCGACGCGATACCCCAGGCGCAGGGTCTTCCGACCCCTGCGCTGGGACCAGCGGATGGACGGAGCGTACCGGAGGACAGACCCGGACCTGCATCGACGCGGGACCGCTTCGGGAGTTGATGTCGGAACCGATACCGTCCGTTACCCCAAGCGGTTGCGGTAATCTTCGTAGCCGAATCTGCGGAAGACGTGCGGGGAATTGTCGCAGCGCCAGAGGGCGATGGATGGCAGGCGAACGCCGTTGAATGTGGTCGTCTTGACCATGGTGTAGTGGGCCATGTCGGTGAAGACCAGGCGGTCGCCCACTGTCAGGGGCCTGTCGAAGCTCCAGTCGCCGACGACATCGCCTGCCAGGCAGCTCAGGCCGCCGAGGCGGAAGGTATGGGGCTTTTCGCCGGGCAGCGCACCGCCGAGGATCTCGGGACGGTAGGGCATTTCCAGCACGTCGGGCATGTGGCAGGTGGCCGAGGCGTCGAGGATGGCCACCGGCCGATCGCCTGCGACAATATCCAGCACCGTGCACACCAAGTAGCCGGTGTTCAGGGCGATCGCCTCGCCGGGCTCGAGGATGACGTCCAAGCCGTAGCGGCTGCGAACGGAACTGATCAGTTCGACAAGCAGGTTGACGTTGTACCCGGGGCGGGTGATGTGATGCCCGCCGCCGAAGTTGATCCAGCCGATCCGGTCGAAGAAGCGGGCGAACTTCTCTTCGACCACCGGCAGGGTGCGGGCCAGGACTTCGGCGCCCTGTTCGCACATGGTGTGGAAGTGAAGGCCATCGACGTCGGCCCAGTCTTCCTCCGCCGCTTCGGTCAGTTGTCCAGCCCGGATGCCCAGGCGCGAACCCGGGGCGCAGGGGTTGTACAGTTCGGTCTCGACCTCGGCGTATTCGGGGTTGATCCGCAGACCGATCTCGATGGCGCGCGGGGCATTGCGGATCGTCTCGCGGTGCAGGCGCAGCTGGGCCAGGGAGTTGAAGATGACGGTGTCGACCAGCTCGACCATCTCGGCCATGTCGTCCTGGCTGTAGGCCGGGGCGTAGGCGTGGACCTCGCCGCGGAACTCTTCGCGTCCCAGGCGGGCTTCTGCGGTGCTGCTGGCGGCCACGCCGGGCAGGTATTCCCGGACGATCGACGCGACGGGCCACATCGCAAAGCCCTTCAGCGCCAGCAGGATCCTGCACCGGGCCCGTTGCATTACATCGGCCAGCAGGGAGAGGTTCCTGCGGAGGCGGTCTTCTTCGACCACGTAGCAGGGCGAGGGCAGGGCGGTGAAATCGATGGCCATGGCGGGGCTCAGTCTTCGACGGTGTCGCTGGGCTCGAACGTCTCGGTCCACGGCAGGCCGTACCGGTTCAGGTCAGCCAGGAACGGGGCCGGATCGAACTGTTCCATGTTCCACACGCCGGGCTTCTTCCACTTGCCCTCGAGCATCATCTTGGCCCCGATCATCGCGGGCACGCCGGTGGTGTAGCTGATCGCCTGCGAGCCGACTTCGCGGAAGCAGGCCTCGTGATCGCAGATGTTATAGATGTAGTACGTCCGGTCCTGGCCGTCCTTCTGGCCCCGGATCAGGCAGCCGATGCACGTGCGTCCCTTGGTCCGCCGGCCGAGATCGCCGGGGTCGGGCAGGACCGCCTTGAGGAACTGCAGGGGGATGATTTCCTGTCCCTGGTACTCGACCGGGTCGATCCGGGTCATGCCCACGTTTTCCAGCACGCGGAGGTGGGTCAGGTAGTTGTCCGAGAAGGTCATCCAGAACCGCATTTTCTCGATGCCCGGGATGTGCCTGGCCAGCGACTCCATCTCCTCGTGGTACATCAGGTAGATTTCGCGCGGGCCGATGCCTTCCGGGAAGTCGAAGCTCTGGTGGACGCTGAGCGGTTCGGTTTCGCTCCAGCCGCTGCCGTTCCAGTACCGTCCCTTGGCGGTCACTTCGCGGATGTTGATTTCCGGGTTGAAGTTCGTCGCGAAGGGCAGGCCGTGGTCGCCGGCGTTGCAGTCGATGATGTCGATGGTGTCGATCTTGTCGAAGTGGTTCTTCCAGGCGTGTGCGCAGAAGACGTTGGTCACGCCGGGGTCGAAGCCGCTTCCCAGCAGGGCCATCAGGCCGGCCTGTTCGAATCGGTCGTGGTAATCCCACTGCCACTGGTAGCAGAATTTCGCCTCGTCGCGCGGTTCGTAGTTGGCGGTGTCCAGGTAGTCCGTGCCGGTTTCCAGGCAGGCATCCATGATGTGCAGGTCCTGGTAGGGCAGGGCGACGTTGAGCACCAGGTCGGGCTTGACGTCGCGGATCAGGGCGACCAGTTCGCCGACGTTATCGGCGTCCACGGCGGCGGTATGGATCTGGCCGGTCGCGTCGTCGGCGATGGCGTCGCACTTGCTCTTGGTGCGGCTGGCCAGGGTGATGTTTTCGAAGACCTCCCGGACCATGTCGCACTTCAGCGCGACGACGCGGCCGACGCCTCCGGCGCCGATGATCAGCAGATTGGCCATCTGGAAACTCCTTTCGCTGGTACGGTCGCAGGCGGGTCGGGTCGGCTAGAGCAGCATGACCGCGGCGGATATGACGGTGGTCCACAGGCCGTTCTTGTCGCCCTGGGCGGTCTGGACGGTGGCGCGGGTCTGGATGATCTTGCCGCTCATGCGGTAGATCTCCTTGCGTTCGTCGTAGGCCTCGTCGGGGTCGAACTCCACGCCGAGGGTGGTCGCCAGCATGGTCGCGGCCATGTCTTCGACCAGGTCGGCGATCTTCTTGTTCTGCATGCCGTAGCCGTGGTGTTCGCTGATGTAGCCGTACTGGTGGCCTTCTGCGGGCACGGCCAACCCTACGCCCGCGCCGGCCAGGCGGCTGGGCTCGTTGGTGGCTGCTTCGGCCAGGACGACGAAGGTGATCTGTCCGGCCCGGAGGTGTTTGAGCCCTTGGGCCTTGGAGATGATCTTGCACTCGGGAGGCAGGATGCTGCTGACGCGGACGAGGTTGCACTGTTCGATGCCCGCATGGCGCAGGGCCAACTCGAAGCTCTGCAACTTGTTCTTGTGCTTGCCGACGCCCTTGGTGAAAAAGACGTTCTTGGGTACGAGGGGGGAACGATCCATGGTTCCTGTGGCTCCTGATCAGCGGGTCGCGTGGGCTCTCGGCCTGGCCGGCAGGTCCTGGTTCCGCCGGTCCCGGAAAGGGGGGTATCATAGCGCCGCACCTGCCAGGACGCAAAGAAATTCACCCGGCCGCGGCGCCGGCAGCGATCTTGACTTGCCCCCCCCAACCGATTAGTCTTTCTGCCCTTTGCAGCGATCCCAGCCTGAGGAATCCCTTGGACCAGCCACCGACCTTCATGGACCTGCCCCCCCAGCTGCGCGACCGGCAGAGCAGCCGCTATGCCGTCCTGCCCGTGCCGTACGAGGGGACCGTCAGCTACAAGACCGGCACGGCCGCCGGGCCCGAGGCCATCCTCGACGCATCGCCCCAGTTGGAGTACTTCGACGAACAGCTCTGCGGGGAATTCTACCAGGCGGGCATCTACACCGCCGATGCAGTCCAGGCCCAGCCCACCCCGGCAGAGCAGATGGCCGCCGTCCGTGCCGCCGCCGGGCCCCTGCTGGAGGAGGGCAAGTTCCTGCTGACTCTCGGGGGCGAACACAGCATTACAGCGCCGCTGGTGGCCGCGACGGCCCAGGCTCTCGGGCCGATCAGCGTGCTGCAGATCGACGCTCATGCCGACCTGCGAGACAGCTACGACGGAACGCGCCACTCCCACGCCGCGGTCATGCGACGCGTCCTGGAAATCACCCCGGATATCTGCCAGGTGGGCATCCGAAATATCTCCAAGGAAGAATACGAGGACTGTCGTCGGCAGATCGACGCGGTCTTCAGCCCGTCACGCATCCGCCGCCAGGCCGACTGGATCGACCGCGCCATCGGCCGACTGGGTCCGACGGTCTACCTGACCATCGACATCGACGGGCTCGACCCGTCGATCGCGCCGGGAACGGGCACGCCGGAACCGGACGGCCTGAGCTGGGTCCAGGCGATCGACCTGCTGGAAGCCCTCTTCCGCCGGCGTAACGTCGTGGCCGCCGACATCGTCGAGGTCCGCCCCATCCCGCCCAACCACGTCACCGAATTCCTCGCCGCCAAACTCGCCTACAAGATCATCGCCTTCCACCAGGCGTTTGGGCAGGTCGGGCAGTAGTCCCTCCACCAGACCAGAGCACGTCCTTGTCTGCCTTCCCTCGGCGGTCGTAAAATGCAGCAGGCCGGTGCGGTAGATCGGAGGACGACCATGATCAGGATTCGGGTGGTACTGTGGGTGGTTTTCGCCGGGCTGCTGGCCGGGTGCAGCGACGAGCCGGACCGCCGCGGTCAGCAACAGCAGCCGGCTGGGCCGAACGCCCCTGCCGGGCAGATCGAACTTGACGGCCTGCCGGCAACGGTGCGCCAACTGGTCCTGGAGATGCGGCGAGGCGACAACGACGCGCGTCGCTCTGCCGTCGAGGCCTTGGGCGACCTGGGCAGCCAGGCCGCAGCGGTCCTGCCCGAGCTGCGGGGCTATCTCGATGACGAGGACGCCCAGGTCCGCATCGCCGCGGCCAAGTCGATCGCACAAATCCAGCAGGCCCGACGCGAGCAACCCCTGGCGGTGGCCGACGTGGCCGGCGAGTACATCACCCGGGCCCAACAACGGCAGCAGCGATCGGTTACGGGCATATGGAAGACCCGCACCGGCGATTCGGTCGTCTCGCCCTACGCGAACCATCCCGTAGACGAGGGGCTCGAGGTGTCCGAGGCCTTCCTGTCCCGGATCCGCGTGCGGATCAACGAATCCGGCCAGGCACAGTTGACCTTGCCCGTGCCACCGGCCTTTGCGGCTGATTTCGAGAACCAGACCGAGATCGACTTGGTCGGGCGTTGCGACGTTTCGGAGAACAAGATGGTCATACGGGCCCACCGCTCGCTGGGCCTGACCAAAACGCTGGGAATCTCGGCGATGGTCGAGCGTCCCGAACCGGGCGAGGATGATCGGCAGCCCAATCTCCTGCTCAGCATCAAGCTGACCTTCGTCGGCAACCGCGACATCCTCGAATCAGCCGCCTGGCTGGAGATGATCCGCCAGTAGACGCTGCCCCCGCGATCGATCCATCATGTCGGTATCAGATGTCCAGGTTTCTGCGCAGGAAGCTTTCTGTAAGCTGGCTGCAGGCGATCAGCAGGCTGTCGACAGGAAGTGATCCGACCTGGTCCCAGCTGTCGGCAGGGAGAATCAGTTGTTCCTTCGGACCTACGACGAAGCAACGGCCCTTGAACCGAGGGAACGTTTCCATGAACTGGTACAGGCTTTCGCGGTCGTGTCTGGCCGACGAAGTGACCTCAAATGCCATCGGTGCCTCCGGATGGTCGTACACCAGATCGACCTCATACTTCTTCTCCCTCCAGTGGAACAGGCGTACCTGGGTCTGCTGTGACAATGCATGGAGATGAGAGGCCACGATGTTCTCCAGGAGCAATCCCATCTCCGCGTGGTCATCCAGCGGGGAAAGCCCGCGCTGAAGGGCTGCATTCCGCAGGGCCGTGTCGACGAAGAACAACTTCCTGCCGCGTTTCTGGCGTTTGGGCTCACTGCCGGAAAAGTTCTGCAGCGTGAAAATGAGGAAAGACTGTTCCAGGTAGACCACGTACTTCTCAAGGGTAGGCTTGGAAACACCAAGGTCGCTGCAGATGTTGGAAGGAGAGAAGATCTGGGCGATCTGGCCGGCCAGCGTATAGAGAACGCGCTCCAGGCTGGAGGGGTTATCGACACCGTAAGCCTGGGGGATGTCGCGATAGATGGTCCGCTCAATTGCGTCGGTGCGAAGAATCCTTTGCGATCGGAACAGTCCGTCGGCCAGGTTGTCTTGTCTGGACTCGTCATCGAGAATCAACTCCGGAAACCCGCCGACCAGGATCAGCCGTCTCCGGATCTCCGAAAGGCCGGCTGGACTGGGCGGGTCGGAGAAAAGCTGATCTACCACTTCTGAAAGATTGTCGCCCGAGATGGCAGGCACCTGCCGGCCCAGCAGTGCAAGAAACCCACCGATCAGGTACGGGGCCAGATACTGCTCTTCCCAGCGTCCGACTCCGCTCTCGGTCCTCTTGTCCCGCAGCAGGGCTGTTGCGCTGGACGAGCCGGCGATCTGCACAGGCCAGTTCTCGTCGTAGAAGGTCTTCAGCCACTTGTCCCAGTTCTTCGCATAGGTCAATTCATCGAGGAAAAGGAATGTGGGCTGCTGCTCATCGGCCTGGCTCATCTTGATCACGCTCCGGACGAGGCTGCCCAGGTCAACCTCCATCAGAAGTGGATGATCCAGCCGCAACCACCAAAGGCGCATGGGATCGATCCCTTCGCGAAGAAGCGAACGCACCGATTGATACAGGCATGTCGTCTTGCCCACACGTCTGGGCCCAAGGATCAACTGGTAGCGACGGGGTCGGTTCGTCGCAAGCCGGCACCACAGACGTTTGGCGAGTTCCCGTTCAGTCCGGAAGGCCAGGCTTTCGGGTACCTCCCCTGTGACATGCCATGGATTCTGCTCGCGGAAGACCTTCATGTAATCTTCCGGTTTCGGCTGCCAGACAGGTCTTCGGATTCTGCTCATGATTTCCTTATCGTCACTTTAAGGCAATCCGGGAGAGGCATAAATAGATATTAAGGAAACGGTGAAGTAATACAAGGTTCTTATCGCCGTGCTCGAGGGTGTGTTTTCGGAGAATTCGCATACTTCTCAGCGTTGTTTCAGCCAGGCTTGCAGGTCGGGCGCGGTGAGGGTGTTGAGGATGTCGGCGGGGCGGGCCCAGCCGCGCTGGGCGGTCAGGATGCCGTATCGCATGGCCTCCAGCTCGAAGGTGCTGTGGGCGTCGGTGTTGATGATGATCTTCGCCCCGGCGGCGATCGCGGCCCGGACGTGCACGTCCCGCAGGTCCAGGCGCGAGTCGGAGGCGTTGATCTCCAGGGCGGTGTCGTGCGCCGCGGCCGCGGCGGCGATCGCCTCGATGTCCAGTTCCATTCCCTCGCGCCGGCCGATCAGGCGCCCCGACGGATGCCCGATGCAATGGACATACGGACACTCGATGGCCCGGAGGAACCGCGCGGTGGCCTCCTCACGCTTCTGCGACAGGGCCGAGTGCGGCGAGCCGACGACGAAGTCCAGTTGCCCCAGCGTCGCATCGTCGAAGTCCAGCGAGCCGTCCTTGAAGATGTCCACCTCGATGCCCACCAGCACGAGCATGTCCGGGAAATCCCCAGCCGTTCGGCGGATCTGCTCGGCGTGGCGTTTGAGCCTGTCCTCATTCAGGCCGTTGGCCTGGACCTGGCTCTTGGAGTGGTCGGAGATGCACAGATAGCGGTAGCCGCGGTCGCGGCAGGCGGCAATCATCTCGGCAATGCTGTTGGCCCCGTCCGAGGCCGTCGTGTGCATGTGCAGGTCGCCGCGGATGTCCGAGAGTTGGACCAGCTCGGGCAGCTGGCCCGCCTCGGCCGCCTGGATCTCGCCGCGGTCCTCCCGCAGTTGCGGGGGGATCCACGCCAGGCCCAGCTTCTCGTAAATGCCTTCCTCGTCGCGGCCCGCGATGCGCGTTTCCCCGTCGAACAGGCCGTACTCGTTGAGCTTCCAGCCCTGCTTGATCGCCCGCTGGCGCAGGGCGACGTTGTGGTCCTTCGAGCCGGTGAAGTAGCACATCGCAGCGCCGTAGCTGTCCGGCTCGATGACGCGCAGGTCCGCCTCGATCCCCTCTTCGAGCAACACGAAGCACTTGACCGGGCCGCGCGAGAGGACCTTGGCTACGTCCTGGCCGCCGGCGTGGGCCTCGATGGCGGCCTCGGCGGCGGCGCCGGCAGCCTCAACGAGGATGTCGATGTCGCCGATGGTCTCCTTGCCGCGTCGCAGCGACCCGGCCGGGCTGATCCGCCCAATGCCGTCGACCTCTTCGATCCGCTCGATCAGACGGCGGGCCAGCTCGTCGGCTGCCCCCAGGCGGATTCGCCCGGCAGAGGCCTCGACAAAGGCCAGCGAATCGGCGATCTGCTGGATCTTCTTTTTGCCCAGCCCGTGGATCTCGGCCAGCCGCTCGGGCGTCTCGTGAATGGCCAGGCGCAGCTGGTCCAGGCTGGTGATTCCACCCTGTTTCCAGAGTCTGGCGACGGTCTTGGGCCCCAGGCCCGGCAGGGACAGAAGCGCGGGCAAATGTTCGGGCACCTGGGCGAGCAGTTGCTGGTGGTCGTCGATCCGGCCGGTCTGGAAGAACTGCCCGATCCGCCCGGCCGTGCCTTCGCCAATGCCCTCGAGCTCCCTCAGGCGGCCTTGTTCGGCCAGCTGTCGCAGGTCTTCGGTCGCATCGCCGAGGATGCGGGAGACCTTCCGGTAGCTGTTTACGCGGAAGCGGTTCTCGCCGAGCAGTTCCATCAGGTCGGC
Source organism: Phycisphaerae bacterium (assembly GCA_046541415.1). GTDB lineage: Bacteria > Planctomycetota > Phycisphaerae > SM23-33 > SM23-33 > CAZOVB01. The sequence goes on from JBKHDI010000064.1 coordinate 14,496, forward strand.
GATCTGGTTGAAGATGTCGGCCAGTTCGGTGTTGGACATGCCGGAGATTGTATGGCCGATGGGTTGCGATTTCGACGGGTAGTTTGTCCGGTTATCCGCGGACGGTCGCGTGGGCCGGCAGGTCGAGTCCGTGGGTCTGTCCATGCTGGAGGTAGTGGTAGCCGAGGCCTGCGATCATGGCCGCGTTGTCGACGCAGTATGCCATCGCGGGCTTGCGGAGGGTGGCGCCGAGTTTATCGGCCAGTTCCTCGGCTGCGGCGCGCAGGGCGGAGTTTGCGGCCACGCCTCCGCCGAGGATGAGGGTTTTGGCCCCGGTCTGTTCGGCGGCGCGTTTGAGTTTGATCCGCAGCACGTCGACGACGGCGGCCTGGAAGCTGGCTGCGATGTCTTTGACCTGTTGCTGGCTGAAGGTTTCGATTCCTTTGGCCTCGGCCGGGGCCTGGTCCTTGCGGGACGGGTGGACCGGCGGGCCGTTGACGTGGTAGAGCACGGCGGTTTTGACCCCGGAGAAGGAGAAGTCCAGCGACTGGCCTTTCAGCAGGGGGCGGGGGAAGTCGACGGCTGCGGGGTTGCCCTCCCTGGCGGCGCGGTCGATCACCGGCCCGCCGGGGTAGCCCAGTTGCAGGATGGAGGCGACCTTGTCGAAGGCCTCGCCGGCGGCGTCGTCGATCGTGCTTCCCAGCAGGTGCATTTCTGTCGGGCTGGTGCAGTGGTAGAGGGCGGTGTGCCCGCCGGAGCAGATCAGGGCGGCGGCGGGGTATTCCAGCGGTTCGGCGTCCAGGGCCGCTGCCCAGGCGTGGGCATAGACGTGGTTGACGCCGATTAGGGGCAGGTCCCAGGCGAAGGCGAGGGTTTTGGCAGCCATCAGGCCCACCAGCAGCGAGCCGATCAGCCCGGGCTGGCAGGTCACGGCGATGGCGGTCAATTGGTCCGGGTCCACGGATGCCTCTGTAAGGGCGTGGTCGATGACGGTGTTGATCGCCTCGATGTGGGCCCGGCTGGCCAGTTCGGGCACGACGCCGCCGAAGCGGGCGTGCAGGTCGATCTGGCTGGCGACGACGCTGGCCAATACGTCCCTGCCATCTGCGACGACGGCGCAGGCGGTCTCGTCGCAGCTGGATTCGATCCCGAGGATGATCTGTCTCTGGTCTTGCATGGTCTGGGCTCGTTACTCCGGCTGGGCTGCGGTTCGGTCCTGTTCGAGGCGCCTGCGGTATTCGGCGGGTCGGCTGAGCCACTGGATGGCCGCGGAAAGCTGGCTGTCCAGCTGGAGGATCTGGCGGATTCTCTCCTGGCGGATCTGGCGGTCTGTCTGGGCATCGTCGACAGGGCCCGGCAGGAGGCCGGCGATGTGTCGCAGGCGGGCCAGCTCGCCCTGCTTGTCCGGGGGGATCTGCACGACCTGGTGCGGCTGGATGCCGCCCCTGCGACCCGGGCCCGGCAGGATCGACTCGCCGGCGACCAGGAATTCCGAGGTAGTCAGGTAGAGATAGCCCGCCTGGGAGGGCAGTTCGATGAGGCTCTGGATGAGGCCTTTGCCTTGGCTTGCCTGGCCTATGACAAGGCCGCGGCGGTGGTGGGCGAGCGCCCCGGCGACCAGTTCAGCCCCGCTGGCGGATTGACCGTCGATCAGCACGACCACGGGCACCGGCGGGTACGTGCCGTTGCTGATCGCCTCGTGGCGGATCTCGTCGCCCCGGCTGCTGACAACGCGGGCAATGAGCCCTTCGCGGAGGAACATGTTGGTCAGTTCGATCGCCGCCGGCAGCAACCCGCCCGGGTTGCCCCGCAGGTCGAGGATCAACCCCCTGGCCCCGCCGAGATGGACCGCCTGGTGGAAGTCCCCGGCCGTCTGGTCGACGAACTCCCGGACGTGGACATAGACGAACTGCTGCTGGTCGCCGATGCGGTGGATCCACTTGCCGTCCCTGTCGCGCCCGAGCCCCACCACCGTCTCCACGTCATACTGCTCGACGCGAAGGACGATTTCCAGCGGGTTCTGGGCCGTCGGGCGGGACAGCAGGAGGGTGTGTTCCGTGCCGACCGGCCCGTCCAGCAGGGCGTCCGCGGCGGCGACGTTCAGGTTCGCCGCGGGCTTCTGGTCGATCTGCAGCACCCGGTCGCCCGGCAGGATTCCCGCGCGATAGGCCGGCGAGGCGGGGTCCGATCCGAGCACAGCCAGGCCGCCTGCGTCCGGGCCGAGCACCAGCCCCACGCCCCGCTGCTTGCCCTGGATCCGCTGGCTGAGCAGGTCCCCGCGCTGGGGGGGAATGTAGACACTGTACGGATCGTCGAGCATCCCGACCATCCGTTCGAGGATCTGCCGCCGATAGGCGTCTGCATCCGTGCCCGGATACCAGTTCTGCTGGATCTGGCGGAAGGCTGCGCCGACGGCCTCGGCGCCGTCGGGTCTCTCGATGACAAGCCGCTGCTGGGCGCGCGTCAGCCACACCGCTGCAAGGGCAGTCAGCAGGATCGCAAGCAGCCAGATGAAATTCCGCTTGGGCATGGGCCGATGCTAGCAGAACCGGCCCGGGCGGACAAGCTTCGCCCCTGTTGTCGGTGCATGAAAACGGGCCCCTCGCCGCGGCGAAAGGCCCGTTGAAATCTCGTCGGCTCGGGACGGTCAGTCTTCGTCTTCTTCGTCCCAGTCTTCCTCGTCGTCGTCATCCCAATCTTCGTCGTCTTCCTCGTCGTCCCAGTCCTCGTCGTCATCCTCTTCGTCGTCTTCGTCTTCCTCGTCGTCCCAGTCTTCGTCGTCTTCGTCATCTTCGTCATCTTCTTCTTCGTCGTCTTCGAAGCCCGGTTCGTCTTCCTCGTCGTCGAGCAGGTCATCATCTTCCTCGTCGAAGGGCAGGTCTTCATCGTCCCACTCTTCTTCGTCGTCATCGTCCCACTCTTCCTCGTCGTCCCAGTCTTCCTCGTCCTCTTCGGAGTCCTCTTCGTCCTCGTCGTCGTCCCAGATTTCGTAGTCGTCTTCGTCCTCGTCCTCGTCGTCGTAGGCATCTTCGAAGAGATCCGGATCGATCGGCTGCTGGTCATCATCTTCCAGGGCCAGGCCGGTCGAATCGGATTGCTGTTCCATGTGTTCGCCCGGGAACACCACGTTGACATCGTTGAATTCGCCGATCACGAATTTCTCCCGTTTCTTCACTTTAGCCAATGCTTTCTTGTACTTTCGCAGAGCGCCGCCCAACGCGGCGGCCAGGTCGTCATGACCCTCGTCCTCTGCCACGTCAGAGGCCGTGCGTCCGCTGCGGTCTTTGCACGTCGGATCCGCCCCACTATGCAAAAGACGGAAGGCTATGTCAATCTGTCCTTCCTCGGCCGCTACGTGCAATGAAGTATAGCCATCGGATTCGGCCGAGTCGATCTGCGCCCCGTTCTCCAAAAGGATTTCGATCAGCTCCTCGTGGCCGTTCAAGGCGGCGATGTGCAGGGCGGTCCAGCGGTCGGCATCCCGCAGGCCGACGGCGGCGCCTTTGCGCAGGAGCAGCTGGGCGATCGGGCCCATCCCCTCCTTCGCCGCGATGTGCAGCGGGCAGACGTCATCATGGTTCAGAGCGTCCGGGTCGGCCCCGGCATCCAGGAGCATCCGGACGACCTTGCGGTCCTCGCGCAGCACGGCCTGGTGCAGGGCGGTATTGCCCTGCCCATCGGCAGCGTCGATCTGACACTTCTTGCTCTCCAGCATCTTGGCCAACTGCTCCAACTCGCCGGCAGCGGCGTGCTGGGCGACCGTCCGGGCCTTGCGGAATACGCTCAGGATACCCATCCTGCACCTTCCCTCCCGCCAATGGCGGGAATCGCGCCGCAGCCGCTGGTCGGCGGCGACGTGTAACGCTCGTTTCCCTGTCTCGGGGTGTCGACCGACCCCTCCAGTCGGCCGATTCCGGGCCAGGCTCCGCCACCCGCGCGCAGCGGCAGAGACTTTTCCCCTATCGGCCAGGTATAGGCCGGGCCTGAGCAAGGCGAGGACTCGACCCCCATTTTTCCCCCCTCCGCCCCTTGCCCGGCCGCCGGGGTAGGCAGAAACCCCCATCACGCCCGCAGCGGCAACCTTCAGACGGGCCCGTTTCGGCGGGGCAAACCGCACGGGGCAGTTGCGTTTTGCCCGCAATCGGGTACACTCTGGGACTCGATTGACCCGTTTTGCGCCCCGTGCGCCGAGATTCCAGGACAACACCATGCAAACCTACAGCCCCGAAGTTCTCAAACGTACGCACACCTGCGGCCAGCTCCGCAAGGACGACTGCGGCCAGACGATCCGCCTGGCCGGGTGGGTCCGCTCCTATCGCGACCACGGCGGGGTCGTCTTCATCGACCTGCGCGACCGCGAGGGCGTGACCCAGGTGGTCTTCGACACCCCCGGCGAAAACGCCGACCAGGCCGCCCTGGACATGTACACCCTCGCCCGGGCCCTGCGGAACGAGTGGGTCATCGCCATCGAGGGCCTGGTCCGACCCCGCGGAGAGGGCAACGAGAACCCCAAACTGCCCACCGGCCAGATCGAGGTGCTCGGCACCGAGCTGACGCTGCTGAACAAGTCCGACACCGTCCCCTTCGAGCCGGATGAATTCCAGGAAGTCGGCGAGGAGACGCGGCTGAAGTACCGCTACATCGATATCCGCCGGCCGAGCATGACGCATAACCTCATGCTCCGCCACAAGATCTGCAAGGCCATGCGCGACACGCTCGACGCCGAAGGCTTCGTCGAGGTCGAAACGCCCTTCCTGACCAAGTCGACCCCCGAAGGCGCCCGCGACTTCCTCGTCCCCTCGCGCAGCCAGTCCGGCGAGTTCTACGCCCTGCCCCAGAGCCCCCAGCTGTTCAAGCAGATCCTCATGGTCGGCGGGCTGGACAAGTACTACCAGATCGTCCGCTGCTTCCGCGACGAAGACCTCCGCGCCGACCGTCAGCCGGAGTTCACCCAGCTGGACATGGAAATGTCGTTCTGCACCGAGCAGGACGTGATGGAAGTGACCAACGAGCTGATGCGGGCCGTCTGCGAAACCGCGGGCAAACCCTTCCCCGACGACGTGACGGTGATCAGCTATCCCGACGCGATCGAAAAGTACGGCATCGACAGGCCGGACCTGCGCTTCGAGATGCTGCTGAGCGACGTCGGCGAAATCGTCAAACAGACCGACTTCAAGGTCTTCACCGGCGCCCTGGACGCAGGCGGGATCGTCAAGTGCATCTGCCCCAAGGGCGGCGCGAAGTTCACCCGCAAGGAAATCGACAACTACACCGCCCTGGTCGCCGACTACGGCGCCAAGGGCCTGGCCTGGGTCAAGCGCGAGGACGGGCAGTGGAACGGCGGAATCGCCAAGTTCCTCTCCGACGAGGTCCGCGCCCAATTGGCAGAGGCCACCGGGGCCGAAGACGGCGACATCCTGATGTTCCTGGCCGACAAGCCGCGCATCGTCAACGCCGGCCTGGCCGCCCTTCGCTCGCGCCTGGCCCGCGATCTGGGGCTGATCGACCCGGACGCCTTCGCCTGGTGCTGGGTGGTCGACTTCCCCCTGCTGGAATACTCCGAAGAGGATGGCCGGTGGTACTCGTTGCACCACCCGTTTACCATGCCCCACCCGGACGACCTGGACAAGCTGGCCTCCGACCCCGGTTCGGTCCGCTCCTGGGCCTACGACATCGTCTGCAACGGCCTGGAGATGGGCGGCGGGTCGATCCGTATCCACGACCCGGAGATCCAGAAGCAGGTCTTCGGGATCCTGGGCATCAGCGACGAAGAGGCCGCGGTCAAGTTCTCCTTCCTGCTCGACGCCCTTCGCTTCGGCGCCCCGCCCCACGGCGGGCTGGCCCTGGGCCTCGACCGCATCGCCATGGTCATGACCGGCGGTACGAGCCTCCGCGAAGTCATCGCCTTCCCGAAAACCCAGCGCGGCACGTGCCCCCTGACCGACGCGCCCGGCCCCGTCGAAGACATGCAACTGGCAGAACTCTCCCTCCGCGTGATCAGCCCGGCCAAAGAGAAGAAGTAGCAACCGTTCACCGGCCCACGGTCGCCCTGTGCGCAACGGTGCCCTGGTTCACGGACCCCGGGGCCGGCCTGTATTGATCGGTGCCCTGGTTCACGGGGAGTGAGGCCGTCAGGCCGAAATCGCCGTAACCAGGCCGAATCCGAACGGCCCACCGCGCGGTGTTACGCCTTGCCTGCCGCGTCGTAGCCGTCAGGCGAAGACGGGCGGCGTGAACACCGGCACCCTTGCTGGGCCGAGATCTTCGTCATGTGTGTCTTGGTGCCCAACCCATAGTAAACGGTGCCCTGGTTCACGGGGAGCGAGGCCGTCAGGCCGAAATCGCCGTAACCAGGCCGAATCCGAACGGCCCACCGCG
>JBKHDI010000065.1:0-20641 GCA_046541415.1 Phycisphaerae bacterium
ATACGTAGGAGACCTGTTTCCATGAATCTTCCCGTTGCTGATCGACTCCAGAAGCTGCCGCCGTACCTGTTCGCCGCGCTGCGCAAGGCGATGCGCGAAGCGAAAGCCAAGGGCATCGAGGTGATCCGCGTGGATATCGGCGATCCGGACACCGCGGCGCCCGACCCGATCGTCCAGGAGTTGATCCGCGCCGTCGACGACAAGAACGACCCGGACCGCCACCGCTACGGGTGCGACAGGCCGGTGGCCGAGCTGCCCCAGGCCGTCATCGACTGGTACAAGCGCCGCTACGATGTCAGCCTCTCAGCCGACCAGGTCGTGATGACCATGGGCTCGAAAGACGCGATCGTTAAATTCTGCATGGGCCTGCTGAACCCCGGCGACGTCGGCATCGCGCCGCTGCCGGGCTATCCGACCTACAACATCGGCCACGTGTTCTGCTCGGCCGTGACGCACTACGTCCCGCTGCGGGCGGAAAACGGGTTCCTGATGGACTTCGATGAGATCGGCCACGAGGTGCGCCAGCAGGCCAAGATCCTCTGGCTGAACTACCCGAACAACCCGACCTCGGCGACAGCGGACCTGGACTTCTTCAAGCGGGCCGTCGAGTTTGGCCGCGAGAATGACATCCTCATCTGCCACGACGCCGCCTACATCGAGAACGTCTACGACGGTTACGAGGCCCCGAGCATTCTGCAGGTCGACGGTGCCGACGAAGTGGCCGTGGAATTCTACAGCTTGTCCAAGGGCTTCAGCATGACCGGCTGGCGGTTGGGCTTCGTGGCCGGCAATGCCTCTGCCGTCGGCGCGCTGAACACGGTCAAGGAGAACGTCGACAACGGCTCGCTGCGGGCCCTGCAGTCGGCCGCGACGGTCGCGCTGGAACAGGCCGGGCAGCTGGTCAAGCCGATCAACGAGATCTACCAGCGTCGGCGCGACATGGTCGTGGAAATGCTCAACGCAGCAGGCTGGAACCTGGACAAGCCCAAGGCGACCATCTACATCTGGGCGCCCGTGCCGGACAAGTACAACGGCGACTCGGGCAAATTCGTCGCCGATCTGCTGGCCCAGAAGGGCGTGATGGTCACCCCGGGCCGGGGTTACGGCGTGACGGGAGAGGGCTTCTTCCGGATCTCGCTGAGCTACCCCGACGATGTGCTGAAAGAGGCGATCAAGCGGATCATCGAAATGGTCTAGTCTCTGTCGGAGCTCAGCTATACCGGGCCGTCGCGGTGAATACGCCGCGACGGCCCGGTTTGATTCCCCTTGCCCTGCGGCTGCGGCTTTGCCCTTGCCCTGTGCGCCGGGGCGGGTACCATCTACGGGATATGGTATGGCCCGGCGACAGCGACCGCCGTCGGCCCCGGCGCGTAGCCGTGCTGGGTTCGACGGGCAGCATAGGCACCCAGAGTCTCGACGTGATCGAGCACCTGGGCGGGATCGACGTCTGCGCCCTGGCTGCGGGGTCCAACGCGGACCTGCTGGCCCGGCAGGTCGATACCTGGCAGCCGGAACTGGCCGGGCTGGTTTGCTGCGGCCAGGCCGAGGTGCCGAAGCTGCCTGCCGGCACGGAGCTGCTGAGAGGCAGCGATTGCCTCGTCGAGATGATCCGCCGCAGCAAGCCCGACCTGGTGATCAACGGCATTGTCGGAGCGGCCGGGCTGGCCCCGACGATCGCAGCGATCGAAATCGGCGCCGATATCGCCATTGCCAACAAGGAAACGCTCGTCTGTGCCGGGGCCGTCGTCATGCCCGCCGCCGCAGAGGCCGGAGTGAACATCTTCCCCATCGACAGTGAGCATTCCGGGCTGCTGCAGTGCCTTTCCGGCTGGCAGCCCCACCACATCCGCCAGGTCGTGCTGACCGCCTCGGGCGGGGCCCTGCGCGACTGGGACGATGACGCCGCCGCGGCTGCGACCGTCGATCAGGCCCTGAACCACCCGACCTGGCAGATGGGCCCGAAAATCACCGTCGACTCGGCCACCCTGATCAACAAGGCCCTGGAAGTTATCGAGGCCCACTGGCTGTTCGACCTGCCGGCTGAAAAGATCGCCGTGGTCATCCATCCCGAATCGATCATTCACGCGATGGTCGAGTTCGTCGACGACAGCGTGGTCGCCCAGATGGGTCAGCCGGACATGCGGACGCCGATCAGCCTGGCGCTGACCTGGCCGGACCGCATCGAACGCTCGGGCAAGCGCCTGGACCTGGCCGAACTGGCCAGCCTGACCTTTCGCCGCCCGGAGGGGCGCTTTGCCGAGGCGATCGAGCTGGCCTACGATGTCATCGGGACCGGCGGGCTGTCCGGCGCGGTACTCAACGCCGCCAACGAGGTAGCCGTGCGGGCCTTTCTGGACGGGCAGCTGCGATTCGGACAAATTCTGCCGATCGTCAAAGATGTACTGAACCGCACGCCGGAATCCGAAGAACTAACCCTGGAACGCCTCGCCGAGGCCGACCGCTGGGCCCGCCGGGAAGTCTGCGCCGCGCTGGACGCCCAGACCGGAACATTAACTGAACACAATCACGGGACATAAGAGGTTTACATGGATTTGCTCGCCTTAGACGTCAGCTGGCTGATCGGACACTGGATCTGGCCGATTCTGCAGTTCCTCCTGGGCCTGGGCTTCGTGGTCTTCATCCACGAGTTGGGCCATTTCGCGGTGGCCAAATTCGTGGGCATCAAGGTTGAGCGCTTCGCCATCGGCATGGGCCCGCGCTTGTTCGGCGTGGTCCGGGGCGACACCGACTACTGCTTGTGTGCCCTGCCTCTGGGCGGGTACGTAAAGATGCTCGGCCAGGAAGACTTTGCCCCGCTGGAAGAGGGCGAAGACGACGAGGAGGGCAGGCCGCAGGTTGACCCCCGCAGCTACCAGGCCAAGAGCGTCGGGGCGAGGTTTGCGGTCATCTCGGCCGGGGTGATCATGAACATCATCGGCGCGGCGCTGCTGTTCGTCATCGTCGGTCTGGCGGGAATCGAGTTTACCGCGCCGGTCGTCGGCAATGTTTTGCCGGACTCGGCCGCCTCGGAAGCGATGATCGAATGGGACCAACCTCTCCCGGCCGAAACGGCCGACGGCGAATCCCGCAAGAGCACCAAGGGTATCGAGCCCGGTGACGAATTCGTTCGCTTCGACGGCGACGAGATCTACCGGTTCCAGGATCTGCAGGTCGCAGCCGCCCTGGCCGACCCGGAAGACACATTCGAGGCCCGCATCCGCCGGCCTTTGGGCGACGGCAAGACGGTGATGGGCACGGCCCTGCTGGGTCTTAAGTCTGGACTGTCGCCTTCAGGCGGGCAGATCCTGCGATTCGGCCTGGCCCCGGCCAGCAGCCTGGAGTTCATCGACCCGGACGATACGAAGATGCTCTCGCTGGTCGAGCCGAAGGACCGGATCGTCTCGCTGGGCCTGGAGAAGATCGAACATTCATGGCAGATCTATCGCTGGCAAAAGGACCTGATTCCCGCCGGCAAGGCGCTGCGGACCGACGGGACGTTCGATCCGGGTCAGCTGCCCGGGCCCCTGGCCGAACTGCAGGATAACCCCAAGGCGATGGAAATCCTCAAGCGATATGCTTCGGCCGGCTCGGAGGCCCTGCCTGCCCGCGTACCGCTGGGCGTCGAGCGGAATAACGAGCTCGTGCTGGTCGAGGTGCCTTTGAGCCTGTTTACCGGCAGGGAGAAGGCCGAAGTGGTCTTCCTCAAGACCTCCGGCGAAATGCTCCTGGTCGAGCCGGACAAGCAGACCGAAAAGGACGACCAGACGATCCTGTCGTTGGTTGACGGCTCGGAGCGAACGGTCCTGCCCAAGGATATCATCAAGCCCAAGAGCGGCCTGGACATCCTGGGCATGTCCCCGCGTGTGGAGATCTTCGGCGTGATGAGCGGCAGCCCGGCCGACGAAGCCGGTCTGCAGCCCGGAGATATTATCATCCGGTACGGGGACGTGGACCTGCCCGTTCTCGGCGAGTTGCGGGAGATCAACAAGCAGTTCAAGGATGTCGAGACGCGCATCGCCGTCCAACGGGACGGCAAGGACCAGGCCCCGGTTCCGATCACGCCGACCAGCAAGGGTTCGGCCGTGCTGATGGGCATCAGTCCCGGGCTGGACATCGCCCATGCGGTGGTCTCCAAGGTACGTCCGGGCAGCCCGGCGGCTGTGGCGGGTATCCAGTCCGACGACCGGATCGTCTCGATCAACGGCCAGTCGGTCAGCGGCTGGGTGGACGTGTACAACATCGTCCGCAAGGCCGTCGAGCAGGACCAGTCTATCGCCGTTACCGTTGCCCGCGCGGGCCGGACGCTCGACCCGCTGGCGATCGCATCTGCGGACGCTTCGATGTTCCAGGCCCAGGCCTACACCGCGGAGATCTCGACGCGCCTGCTGCCCCGTGACCAACTGCTGGGCGAGCCGGTGCAGCACAGCAACCCTCTGGCCGCAATCGCCTGGGGCACGCGCGAGGTGGGCGGCTTCGTGATGCAGACCTACGCGACCATCCGCAGCCTGCTGGTCGGCACGGTTTCGACGAAGGAAGCGATGGGGCCGGTGGGCATCGGCGCGATGGCGGTCGAAACCAGCCGCGTCAGCCTGGTCCGATTCATCTACTTCATGGCGATCATTTCGGTCTCGCTGGCGGTGATCAACTTCCTGCCGTTCCCGGTCGTCGACGGCGGCCACGCCGTGTTCCTGCTGATCGAGAAGGTCCGCGGCAAACCCGTGCCGGTCAAAATCCAGAATGTGGTGCAGATCATCGGCCTGGTGCTGATTCTCGGCTTCTTCCTGTACGTCACCTGGCAGGACATCACGCGCCTGGTGGGCAATCTCTGGTAGCGAAAGGCCCGACTGACATGACTGACATCCTCATCCGGGGCGGACGGGTGATCGACCCGGCCGCCGGACGCGACGAAGTGGCCGACGTGTGGATCGCCGACGGGAAGATCGAGAAGATCGGCCCGTCCGACGGGGCGCGGGCCGAGACCGTCATCGATGCCTCGGGCAAGATCGTCTCGCCGGGGCTGATCGATGTGCACGTGCACTGTCGCGAGCCGGGCCACGAGGAAGAGGAGACGGTCGCCACGGCCGCGGGCGCCGCTGCAGCCGGGGGCTTTACCACGATCTGCGCCATGCCCAACACGCACCCGCCCCTGGACGACGAGACGGCCGTGCAGTACGTCCGCCAGCGGGCCGCCGAGGCGGACAAGTCCCGCGTGCTGGTCTGTGGCTGCATCACCAAGGGTCGGGAGGGCAAGGAACTGGCCGAGATGGGCATGATGGTCGAGGCCGGGGCGGTGGCCTTTACCGACGACGGCGACGGGGTGGACAACTCCCAGGCGATGCAGCGGGCCCTGCAGTACGCAGCCATGCTGGACGTGCCGTTGATGCAGCACTGCCAGGATTCCGACCTCTTCGGCGGGGCGATGAATTCCGGGCCCATCGCCGTTCGCCTGGGCCTGGGCGGGATCGCCGCCTCAGGCGAGGAGATCATGATCCGCCGCGACCTGGAACTGGTCAAGCACACCGGCGGACGCTACCACGCCCAGCACGTTTCCTCGGCCGGGGCGATCGAACTGATCCGCCAGGCCAAGGCACAGGGGCTTTCAGTCACTGCCGAGGCCACCCCGCACCACCTGCTGCTGACCGACGCAGCCTGCATGACCTACGACTCGAACTACAAGATGAACCCGCCGCTGCGGACGGCGGATGACGTCGCCGCTGTCCGGGCAGGCGTTGCCGACGGGACCATCGATTGCCTGGCCACCGACCACGCGCCCCACGCCGCCGAGGAGAAGCAGCAGGAGTTCGGCCTGGCGCCGTTCGGGATCATCGGCCTGGACGTGGCGCTGGGCCTGTACGTCAAGGCCCTGGTCGACACCGGCGTGCTGGACTGGCCCGGGCTGCTGAGACGGATGACGATCAACCCGGCCGATGTGATCTCCTCGGAATACGGCACGCTGGCGGAGGGGGCTGTTGCCGACGTGACGGTCATCGATCCGGATACCGAATTCACCGTCGACGTCAACGCCTTCGCCTCCAAATCCCGCAATTGTCCCTACCATGGGTGGCAGCTGCACGCCCGGGCGGTGGCGACGATCGTCGACGGCCGCGTGAAATTCCAGCTGTAATGCCCCTCCTGGTCGACGGCAATAACCTGATCTACGCGATGGCCGAGGTCGATCGGGAACTGTCCCGCGCGGCGATGGTAGAATGGATCCACTTCTACTGTCAACAGGCCGGCGAGGCCGGTCACGTGGTCTTCGACGGGCCCGAGCCGCCGGGCGACCTGCCCGCCCAGATCGCTGCCTTCGCCGACGTGCAGGTCAGCTTCTCCGGCCATGCTGCAGCCGATCGGATCATCCTGGATTGCATCGCGGGCGACTCTGCACCGAAACGTCTGATCGTGGTCTCGACGGATCGCGAGATCCGCACCGCCGCCCAGCGCCGCCGTTGTCAGTCGGTCCGGTCGGAGGATTTTGCCCGCCTGCTGGTCAAGAAGCGCAACCAGCCGCCTGCGCCCGAGCCGGTCGAGCCGGAAGAAAAACGCCGGGGTCTGGACCCCGAGCAGACCCGCAAGTGGATGCGCGAGTTCGGCTACGAACCTCCAGAGCGGTAGCCCAGAGCGGGCCATTGGCGGGCCGATCAGTCTGCGGGGGGGTTCAACTCCAGCGAGGCGGAGTTGATGCAGTACCGCAGGCCGGTGGGGCGCGGCCCATCGTTGAAGACGTGGCCGAGGTGGGCGTCGCAGCGGGCGCAGCGGACTTCCGTCCGGACCATGCCGTGCGAGGTATCCTCGAGCTTGCGGACGTTTTCGCTTTCCACGACGTCGCAGAAGCTCGGCCAGCCCGTGCCGGAGTCGAACTTCGCATCGGCAGGGAAAAGGGGCAGCGAGCAGCAGACGCACTGGTACGTGCCGGGCTGTTTGCAGTTCCAGTACCGGCCGGTGAAGGCGCGTTCCGTGCCGCTCTTGCGAGCCACGCGGAACTGTTCGTCGGTCAGTTGCTGGGCCCACTGCTGGTCTGTCTTCTCAACGCGTTCCATGTTCAGGCCTTTCTGTCCCGTGAGGTTCCATTTTACATCCGGAGCGGATCTATGCAAATGCGGCTGAATGTGCGCATAAAAAAAGCGCCGCGTCACATGGAGTCGACGCGGCGCCGGAAAACGCGAGTCGGGCGGGCTTCAGTCGATCGCTTTGCCCGTGAAGACGTCCAGGCGGATGTCCTTCCATCCGTCTTTGAACTGGCAGCGTCCCCCGATGGCCTGGTCTGCCACGCGGGTAACCAGCACGCCCTGTTCGGCCAGGTCGTTTCGGTCCCAGAGGACCTCGCCGGTGTCGCTGATCATTCCCAGGCCCTTCATCGAGGCGATCAGCAGGAAGCCCTGTAGCGGGAAGAACTGGCAGAAGTCGCTCTCCAGGTCGTACTCCGCGGTCAGGCGGGTCTTGAGGCTGACCATGTAGGCGAAGCGGCCGAACCCGATGGCCAGGTGGCCGTTCCAGATGCGGGCCTCTTCGAAGCCGTACACGTTCTTCGGATCGGCGTAGAGACCGGCGATCATGACGGGAATCGGCCCGGCGGCGACCGTCACGTAGAGGTTCGGCGCGGGGACCGGCTGATCCGGTTGGATCTGGGGCACCTGCCCGAGCATGATCGGGTTCATCCGCGTCCATGGGTCGGAGATCCGCGTGGCGAATTCGGCTTTCAGGACGTTGATGGTCTTCTTTTCCTGTTGCGTCCCGGCCGGGGGAAGGGTCATCGGCTGGGCGGCTTGTGCGGCGATGTTTTGCTGTTCTGTCATGGCTCCACCTGGGGTTTGTATAGCGGACCTTGCTATGGGTATCGGATTGCGCCTGGCCCGGGCGCAAAAACATGCCCATACTTTTGAGGGATTTATCTACGGTCGGCCGGGCGGGCTTTGGTAGGCTCAATGGGTTGTATCCGCGACCATCTGACCCGAAAGGGCTTCTGAAATGACCGACGAGCAGACCGCCGGCCGCCCAGGCAGGAGCGGCTCGATGTTCACCCTGCCCCGCATCCTGCTTCTGGTGCTGGGCATCTTCATGATCGTTATCGTCTGGGCGACGCTGCGCAATGCGATCTACAAACTCGATCCGATCGAACTGCAGGTGGGCCCAAAGACGACCATGCTGACCGAACCGCTGCGCGAGGACGGCACGGTGGATTACCGCGAGCACTTCCGCAGGCAGTTGGCCGCCGGGGTTGATCCGGCCGAGAACGCCGCCGTCGATCTGGTCGCTGCGCTGGGCCCCGACGTGCTGGATGAGGAAATCCGCGCCGAAATGCTCGACGCTCTGGGCCTGGCCGAGGCGGATTCGGGCAGCGGTTTCCGTTCGCTGGCCGACTTCGCCGAGACCGTCGACCCCGCCCGGCTGGGCCTGCAGCCCGTCTCGCCGGATTCCAGAAAGAAATACCGGGAACTGGTCGATTCGATCCAGCAGTTCCGCAACTACAGGTTCCTGGCCGGTGATCCTGACGGCCTGCAGGAAAGGCTGGAGGAGCAAAAGAAACTGGCCGGCAGCGTGCCCCTCGGCGTGCTTGCAAAGAAGCTGGACCAGGCAGTGGGCCATCCATGGACCCAGGCCTCGGCGCCCGTGCTGGCCGAGTGGCTGGACCTGAACGCCCGGGCCGTGGATCGCTTCCTGGATGCCGCCGGGAAGGGACGATTCTACCTGCCCCTGATCAGCCAACCCGGCGATTCCCTGTTGGAGGTACGCTCGCCCTCGGAGTTCCCGATCGTGCAGTTGGGTAAGGCTGCATTGGCCCGGGCGATGCAGAAACTCGCTGACGGCAACGCCTCGCAGGCGTCTGGGGATATCCAGGCCGTTTTCCGCTGGGCACGCCTGCTGGACCGCGACTGGTCGCCCGAGAGCTTCCGGGCAGCCTCGGCCCTGCAGTCGGCCGCTGCCCGGGCGTCGATGGCCCTGGCAGCCAGCGCCCACGCCGACGAGCAACTGCTCAACGCACATGCCCAGGCCCTGGCCGCCCTCGAGCCCCTGGGCCCGACCGACCGATTGGTCGACACGTCGCTTCGCTACCTGACGCTATCAGCCCTGATGCTCTTCTACAGCCTCGAAGATCGCCCGGGGGATGTAACCAGCCAGGTACGCGAGCAGGTCCGCAACGCCCACGACCTGATCGACTGGAACCGCGTGGCGATTCAACTCAACGCCTGGTACGACCAGATGGTCACCGCCAGCCGCGGCCAGACCGGCGAACTGCGCCGACAGAAACGCCAGGCCCTGGCCGATTCGGTAGGCCGATACATGACGCGGCTGCAGAGCCAGGCCGCCCAGCGCAACAGCTTCATCGGCACGATCAAGTCCATTTTCATGGACAACCAGACCCGACGCGAACTGCTGACCGAAGGGCAGGCTGCCACGCTTTTCGTCCGCACGGTTTTTGACCCCTGGTCGATGCAGGACAGGCGGATCAGCTCGGTCGCCCGGCTGCGACTGGCACGGATCGCCCTGGCGGCCAAACTCTACCACGGCAACAACGACAGCTGGCCCGAGAGCATCGACCAACTCGTCGAGGCCGGGCTCATTCCGCCCCAGACGGTCCTGGACCCCTTCACGCTGGAAAAAATGAAACTTCTCGTGGCAAACGGCGTCTTCCAGGTCTACAGCGTCGGTCCTGACCTGGCCGACAACAACGGCGACGACGAAACCGATATCACCTTCCGACAACACCAGTAGGGGGCTGGAATGGCAGACGTCTCGCGGCAATCAACAGACGCATCAACGACCGGCACTGCCGGCAAGGCCAAAGCCATGCGGTGTTCAAGGGTCTGCTCAGTGGTGGAATCGCACGATCGTCAGCCTGGCCCGTCAGCCACCCGCAGCCGGGAAGGACGGGCCGCTGGTCAGACTTGAATGGACTTTGTTGGGCAATAATCAGGGGATACGGAGAATTCAGGATGTTTTCGGGTTAAGACCGGGCAAAAGATGCGCAAAAGGGGGGATTCGCCTTACGCAGGGCTCAGGCAGATTCCGATAAAGCGTATGTAGGTCCCTTCCGGGGATCACTGCCGGCGCGTGGCCGGTTTCGGGACACAACCTGAGAGTCTGCGCTTCCTTTCATAATCTCCCTGCGATATGCAACAGTCACGTGGATTGCCCCGACGTTTCGTATACGGCCTGCTGCTTCCGGTAGCCGCCAGCGTGGCCCTTCTGGCGTCTGCTTCCTTCGGACTGGTCGTGCCGATGGTGAGACAGCACCTGGTCGACAGCCAGAAAGAGGAATTGCACGGGCGCGTCGATGCCGCCTTCGAAGTCATCGCCGACCATGCCGCGCGGGCAGAACGGGGTGAAGAGCCCGTCGCTGTGGCCAAGGCCGAGGCGCTGGAGCAGGTCCACCGGCTCTTCTCGGCCCAGCATATGCCGACGTATGTCTGGATCCACGATCTGGACGGCAGACTGCTGATGCACCCCCTGGCGCAGTATCGCGACGGTCAGGTCCCCATCGACCCGACCGTCCGCGAGGTGATCGCCAAGGGCAACGCGACGATTCAGCAGGATGGGGGAGAAGGGTTCATCTCCTACAGCTGGAATCCCGAAGACCAGACCCAGGGCCGCGAGAAACTGTCCTTCGTAAAGGTATACCAGCCCTGGGGCTGGGTGATCGGCTCGGGCCAGTATCTCGACGCGATCCACGCACGGGTCGGCGAAGTGACCGACCACCTGCAACTGGTGCTGCTGGCCGTGCTGGGCGTCTCGACGCTGCTGGCGGTGGCGATGATCTGCAACGCCCTGCGGCTTGACCGGCGCAGGCGCCAGACCGAGGAGTCCTGGGAGATCACCGAAGAAAAATTCCGCGTCCTGGCCGACTGCGGTTCCGACGGGATTGCCCTGATCATGGAAGACCGCCTGGAGTACGCCAACCCGGCCCTGCTGGACATGCTGGGCTACGACGAGCAGGAGCTGGCATCGCTGCCGGTCGAGCAGACGCTGCTGACCGACGCGGAGGGCAATCGGATCATCCTGCCGCGGACCCGGACGGAACAGGATGGCCTGGGCAGGCGGAACCTGGGCATCGAGGTGCGCCTGGCCCGCAAGGACGGCAGCACGATCGACGTGATCCTCTCACCCTCGCTGGTGCGGTTCCAGGGCGTCGAGAGCATCATTCTGGCCATTACCGACATCACGCAGCGGAAGGCTGACGACGACGAACGCAACAGCCTGCGACAGCAGTACCTCCAGTCGCAGAAGATGGAAGCCATCGGTCGCCTGGCCGGCGGGATCGCCCACGATTTCCGCAACCAGTTGACGGTGATCAACGGCTACACCTCGATGCTGATGCGCAAGACCATACCCGGCTCGCCGGTCCGCAGACCTCTGGAGCAGATCCTCAAGTCGACCGCCCGATCGGGCAGGCTGGCCAACCAGTTGCTGTCGTTCAGCCGCAAACAGCCGCTCAAGCCGGTGCCCACCGACATCAACCACATTGTCGCGGACCTGCGGGATTCGATGGCTTCGCTGGTCGGCGAGGACATCCACATGCAGGTCCGGCTGGATGAGTCGATCGGCCTGGTCATGTGCGACGACGGGCAGTTGGAGCAGGCCCTGATGAACCTGCTGGTCAACGCCCGCGACGCCATGCCCGCCGGTGGCGACCTGGTAATCACCACCACGCGCGTCTGGCTGAACCACACGCTCGAGCCTTGCGAAGACCACGCACCGGACGCCTCGGCCTATGTGATGGTCTCGGTATCCGATACGGGCCTGGGCATGGACGATGAGACACGGGAGCAGATTTTCGAACCGTTCTTTACCACAAAGGAAGAGGGCAAGGGCACGGGCCTGGGCCTGGCGACGGTCTACAGCTTTGTCCAGCAGTCCAATGGCAGCATCAAGGTCGAATCGGCCATGCAGGTCGGCACGACGTTCCGGTTGTTCTTTCCCGAGACCGACAGGCCGGTCGGTCCACGAAGCGAGAAGGTTGCCCTGTCCCCGGGCAAGACGGTCACCGGTACGATCCTGGTCGTCGAGGACGACGACGCCGTCCGCCACCTGGTGGTCAACGTGCTCCGCAGCAGGGGCCATCACGTCATCGAGGCCTGCGACGCCCGCCACGCTCTTCCGCTGGGCGAGCATTACGAGGGGCAGATCGATCTGCTGGTCACTGACATCGTCATGCCCGGGATGGACGGCATGCAGCTGGCCAAGCGGTTGTTGGAGGTCCGCCCGGAAATGAAACTGCTGTTCATGACCGGTTATACCGACCGGACCGGAGACCTGAACAGGCTCATCCAGGATGGGGCAGATGTGCTGGTCAAACCATTCAGTCCCGACGCGATGGCCGATGCGGCCGGCAGGCTCCTGGCCGCGGCGCTGGCCGGCCCCGATATCAGTCAGACCGCGCCGAGCATCGAGCGGATCCTGCGCGATCAGCATATCGGTGCTGAGGGCAAACTCTGATTCCTCGCCTTCCCTATTAGCATATCTTAACAGGCGAATCAGGTCATATTTCCTCAGTCTTCCCCGTTTTGCTCCGACAAATCAATTGTACGGCTATCGTAGTATCGCAGTCTCGATGCCGCTACCCGTGTCGCCGATCCCGGGCACGCTCAGAATCGACACGGAAGGGAAAAGGCAATGTCGCTTGCAGTGCGTCTGCAGTCTGGATGAACTCCGCGACAGACGGGCCCGCAGCGCTCTGCGGGATGTGCTTGCTTCCGGGCGAATATTGTCAATCGAAAGGGTTGGACTGTGAATCTATCACTCCGAGCGAAGTTGATCGCGGCATTTCTGATCGTGGGCGTACTGCCCTTTGCCATAACCGGTGTCCTGGCGTTGTGGAAGTCCAGCGAGGCGCTGGAGGAACAGGCCACCAACCAGCTTCTCAGCGTGCGGGATATCAAGGCTGAGCAGATCCAGGGGTTTTTCCGCGACCGTCGAGGCGACATGGCCGTGCTGGTCGAAACGGTCGGGACGTTACGCCAGGAGGCGACCAACAAGCTGCTGGCCGTCCGGGAGATCAAGCGGCAAGCCGTCGAAAGGTACTTCCAATCGATCCGCGACCAGATCGTCACCTTCAGCGAAAACGAGATGGTCGTCAACGCCATGCGCGAATACCGGCAGGCGTTCGGGCAGTTCCGGACCGAGAACAACCTCGAGGCGACACAGATCGAGCAGATGCGCACGAAGCTGGCGACCTACTACACCAAGGAATTCTCCGACCAGTACAAGAGCATCAACGAGGGCGCCGACCCCAACGCGCTGAAGTACTTCAACATGCTCGACGACGATTCGATCGCCCTGCAGTACCACTACATCCGGGCCAACCAGCATCCGCTGGGCTGCAAGGATGAACTCGACACCCCGGGCGACGCCAGCCAGTACTCGCGAATCCACCATCGCGTCCACCCGGTCATCCGCAGCTACCTGCGGAAGTTCGGCTACTACGACATCTTCCTGGTCGATCTGGAAAGCGGCGACATCGTCTACTCCGTCTTCAAAGAACTGGACTACTCGACCAGCCTGACCGACGGCCCCTTCGCCAAGACGAACTTCGGCGAGTGCTTCCGCCGGGCCCGCGACGCAACGGGCAAGGATACGATCGTGCTGGTCGACTACGCCCAGTACACCCCCAGCTACGAGGCCCCGGCCAGCTTCGTCGCCAGCCCGATCTACGACGGTGACAAGAAGATCGGTGTGGCGATGTTCCAGATGCCGATCGAACGACTCAACGACATCATGCGGGAACGGGCGGGCCTGGGCAAGACCGGCCAGACATACCTTGTCGGTGGCGACGGCAAGATGCGGTCGGACTCTCCCCTGGAAGACGCCCAGGCCGGCCCGGTCTTCCGCAGCGTCGACGCCTCCTTCCGCAAGCCCGCAACGGGGCAGGTAAGGACCGCCACGTGGGACAACGCCCAGAAGGGTCAATCCGGCTGTGAGGCCATCGTCGATTACAAGTCCGACCGCGTTCTCAGCGCGTTCTCGCCGGTAGAACTGGGCGAGTTCCGCTGGTCGCTGCTGGCCGAGATCGAAATCAACGAGGCCTTCTGCCCGAAGCTCCCGGCAGCCGAGAAGGACTTCTTCACCCGCTACAAGGAGCAGTACGGCTACTACGACCTGTTCCTGATCAACCCGGACGGCTTCTGCTTCTACACCGTCGAGCACGAGGCTGACTACCAGACAAACCTTCTCAACGGCAAGTATGCCGATTCCGGCCTGGGCAGGCTGGTTCGTCGCGTGCTGGAGACCAAGCAGTTCGCGATGGAGGATTTCGCGCCCTATGCCCCCAGCAGCGGCGACCCGGCCGCCTTCATCGCCGAGCCCGTGCTCAACGAGCGTGGGCAGGTCGAGCTGATCGTCGCCCTGCAGTTGTCGCTGGACTCGATCAACGCGGTGATGACATCGCGGGAGGGGATGGGCCAGACCGGCCAGAGCTATCTCGTCGGCTCGGACAAGCGAATGCGGTCCGACTCGCCCCTGCACACCGATTCGCATTCGGTCGAGGCTTCTTTCGCCGGCAGCGTCTCGCAGAACGGGGCTGATACCGAGGCGGTCAACCGGGCCCTGACCGGCCAGACCGAACACCAGATCACCGACTCCTACAGCGGGAACGCCGTCCTGGCCGCTTACGGGCCTGTGGAGATCTTCGGGACACGCTGGGCTTTGGTGGCCGAGAAAGACACCGCCGAAGCCCTGGCTGCAGTGACGATGTTCAAGTGGATGCTCGGGATCATCGCCGCGGTGGGCATCGCCGGCATCCTGACGATGGCCATGCTGGTTGCCAACTCCATCGCCAGGCCGATCAACCGCATCATCGCCTCGCTGTCCAGCGGATCTGAGCATACCGCCGAAGCGGCAGGGCGAGTCTCCAACGCGTCGCAATCCCTGGCCGAAGGGGCAGGCCAGCAGGCTGAATCGCTCCAGCAGACCACGACCAACATCGAGGACATGCTGCAGATGATCAAGCAGAACGCCGCCAACTCCAACCAGGCCCGCGAAATCGCCGAGACAGCCCGCAACGCCGCCGAAGAGGGCACGGGCAACATGGAAAAGATGACCCGGGCGATCGACGACATCAAGACCTCCTCGGACGAGACGGGCAAGATCGTCAAGACCATCGACGAGATCGCCTTCCAGACGAACCTGCTGGCCCTGAACGCCGCCGTAGAGGCTGCCCGCGCCGGCGAGGCGGGCAAGGGATTCGCCGTCGTCGCCGAAGAAGTCCGCAACCTCGCCCAACGTTCGGCCGAGGCGGCCCGAAACACCGCCGACCTGATCGAAGGCTCGGTCCAGAACGCCAACAACGGCGTGGAGATCACCCAGCAGGTGGCTGCATCGCTGTCTCAGATCGCCGAGGGCAACCGCAAGCTCAACGAACTGGTCAACGAGATCGCCGCAGCCAGCAACGAACAGGCCCAAGGCATCGAGGAGATCAACCAGGCGGTCAACGAGGTCGACAGCGTCACGCAGGAGAACTCCGCCAACGCCGAACAGTCTGCCGCGGCCAGCCAGGAGCTTTCCGCCCAGGCTGCCCAGCTCAATGCAATGGTCAATGACCTCAAGCGGATCGTCGACGGCAACACCGCCGGCAGCAGCCCGGCCTATCGCCAGCAGGAGATCAGCCACGACAAGCCGGCTGGCTCGGGTGACAGGAAGACGGTTCGCCCGCCCCAGCCGGAGAACCTGGAAGAGCTCGACGAAGAGCTGACTCGCTTCTAGTTGCCTGCCCAACCGACCGACACCCGGGCCGGGGTGGTTCGACAGGTTCACGCCTGTCGTTCCGTCCCGGCCCGTTCCATGCGCCGGGAATCCGGAAGAATCCGCCCAGACCGAAAAATCGTGATGCTCTTACCAAAGTGCCCCCCCGATCTGGTCGATGCTGGCAGACAGACGCGGGGACCGTCCCCGTCCAGCAACCCCATCGCAGGGCGCAATCATGAACAAACTTCACCTGACAATCGCGGCGATTCTGCTCGGCCTGTCTGCCCTGGCCGCCGGATGCGGTTCGGGCGCGGTGGCCAACCACCTTGTCTCGACCGACAGCGAGATCCTGCTGGGCGACAAGACCGCCCCGGAATTCGAGCAGATGCTCGGGGGCAAAGTCGCCGATGCTGCCGTGCAGAGTTACGTCCAGGCGGTGGGTCAGAAACTCGCCGTTGCCGCGCCCCGCAGAATGCCCTACGCCTTTTACGTCGTCGAGTCGGAAGTCGCCAATGCCTTCTCCCTGCCCGGCGGGCGGGTGTACGTCACCGCTGGTCTGCTGGCCATGCTGGATTCCGAACGCCAACTGGCGGCCGTGCTGGCCAACCAGATCGCCCACGTCTGCCGCCGCGATCCGGTCAAGATCCTCTTCGATGAGATGAAGGGCCAACTGCTGGTCTCCATCGCACGCCTGGCCACCGAAGACGTCGACCAGAGCGGCTACCTGGTAGCCATCCAGGTCGCCAAGCACCTCGTCGCAGGCCGCCACACGCGCAAGGAAGAGATCCTGGCCGACCAGATGGGCATGGAGATGATGGCCCGGGCCGGCTACAACCCGTGGGGCATGCCGGAGCTGCTGGCCATGCTGCACAACCGCCACCGCGTCGACCCCGACAGCGTCCGCGTCATGCTCAGCTGCCACCCGCTGACCGACAAGCGGTTCAAGCTGACCAAGCTGACCGCGGAGGTCGATTACCACTGGCAGGGGCGGGGACACAATCCCGAATCCACCATCAGCCAGGCCGACATCAAGCACCGCCTGAGCATCTACCGCCAGCGTCGGGGCCAGCGGTCCCTGGACCCGGGTCTGATTACCCTGCAGCGCGAACGCTTCGTCGAACCCGACTGATTCGGGCGATCCGGCCGCCCCTGACGCGCAGGGCGGGCCCTTGCTACCGGTCGGTCGGGAGGATATCTTGGCCCCAGACTGACCACGGCAGGAAGGAGCCGCCATGAAGCACGTCCGCGCCAAGCCCAACGCCCTGATCGGATACGGGTTCGTCAATCCCTCCTGGATTCCCGACGGCCTGGATGAATACCACCTGCGCAACGAGCAGAACCCGCCGGAAGGACGCCCTTACCGCAGGCTGACGGCTGAGGAGGTCGCCCAGCTGGAGGCGGCCGGGAACCGCAGCAGCAATTGGGACGACGTGTTGGTGGTCGATCCGTTCCTGCCCGATCTGATCGGCGATTGCACGTTCCATGGCCTGGTCCGCATCGACGCGATGAGCCGGACCAACCTGGCCCTGGACGGGCTGCTGCTTCAGGCAGGGCTTCAGCGGGCGACCATCATCTCCTGTGACATCGGCTCGGAGGTCTGCATCCGCAACGTCGGCTACCTCGCCCACACGATCGTCTCCGACCGGGCCGTGCTGTCTCAGGTCGACGAGTGCTACACCACCCCGACGGCCAGGTTCGGCTGCGGCATCATCCGGGACGGGCAGACGGAGGATCAGCGGGTCTGGATCGAGCCGGTCAACGAATCCGGGGGAAGGCAGATCCTTGCTGCGCCGGGCATGATCCCGGCCGACGCTGTGCTCTGGGCGACCAGCCGGGCCGACGGCGACCTGCTCGACCGCCTGCGCGACATCACCCAGTCCCAGGCCGGCGCGATGCGCGGACAGTACAGCTACCTCGGGCCCGGGGCTGTCATCCGAAACTGCAAGACCCTCCGCGACGTCCACATCCAAGCCGGCGCTGCCATCTGCGGCGCTTCGAGACTCGACAGCCTGACGCTGCAGTCGAGCCCCGAAGAACCGACCGAGGTCACCGAGGCGATCAGCCTGACTTCCGGCGTGGCAGGGGCGGGCTGCTGTTTCGGGCCCGGGGTGATCGCCGACCGCTTCATCCTCGGCCAGCACGTGACATTGACCAACTCGGCCCGCGTGATCCATGTCGTCGTCGGTGACAACTCGACCATCGCCTGCTGCGAAGTGCTCCACAGCCTCATCGGCTGTGCCCACGAACAGCACCACAACAACTCGTTCCTGATCGCCGCATCGGTGGCCGGCCAGTCCAACATCGCCGCCGGCGCGACGATCGGCTCGAACCACAATTCCCGCGCCCCCGACGGGGAGATCCACGCCGAACGCGGATTCTGGCCCGGGCTTTGCGTCAGCCTCAAGCACAACTGTCGTTTCGCGGCTTACACGCTTCTGGCCAAGGCGGACTACCCGGCCGAGATCGACCTGCCCCTGCCCTTTTCCCTGCTCAGCAACGATATCGCCCACGACCGTCTGCTGGTCATGCCCGGCTACTGGTGGCTGTATAACGCCTACGCCCTGACGCGCAACAGTTGGAAGTTCCAGGCCCGCGACAAGCGGCAGTCGCCCAGCCAGAACATCGAATTTCACTGTCTGGCTCCGGACACCATCGAGCAGATCCTCCACGGCATGCACCTGCTGGAGCTCTGGACCGCCCGGGCCCGCCTGGAAGACAGCGGGCAGCGCGCCGACGAGCAGAACCCGGCCGACCTGGCCCACCTGGGCAGAGAGCTTCTGGCCGCTTCGGCCGAGACGCTGGAGGACCTGACTATCCGGGCCGAGGGGATCGAGAAGTCCCGCCGCGAGTGCATCGTACTCAAGCCCCATGCCGGCTACGACGCCTACCGCGAGATGGCCATGTACTACGCGACGACCAACCTGGTCGACTACTTCGGCGACAATCCGGACGCCAGTTTCGAGATGCTGGTTGACGAGCTTGGCGGCCCCCGACAGGAGCACTGGGTCGACCTTGGCGGGCAGATCATCTGGGCAGAAGACCTGGCCCAGATCAAGTCCGCCATCCGTTCGGGCAAGCTCAACAGCTGGGATTCCATCCATGCCGAGTACGACCGCATTCAGGCCAAGTACACCGAAGACCGTCAGGCCCATGCCCTGGCCGTGCTGGGAACGCTGCTGGGGGTGGAGAATCCCGACGCCCAGGACTTCGATGAGGCGTTGGAGCAGCTTCTGGAGATCCAGCAGCACCTGGCCGAGAGGGTCCGACAGTCCCGGGCCAAGGACTTTACCGGCCATTTCCGCCGGATGGTCTTCGCCGACAGCGAAGAAATGGCGGCCGTCCTGGGCCGTTGCGAGGATGACGGCTTTATCCGCCAGGTCCAGCAGGAGGCCGACCGGCTGGCCGAAACGGTCGAGCAGATCCGCAGTCGCCTGTAGGCCCGAACCGTAAAGATTCTGCAAAGTCGCGGATTTTCTTCTTGCAGGCGGGATATGCTGGTGTAATCTATTTGGCTCCCGCATGGTGCGGGGCCTTCGAAATCGCCCGGACTCTCCGGGCCATCAGGAGAAAGAGTTCAATCGAGATGAAACACAGGTATTGCATGTGTCACTGCTGCCGATTCTCAGCAATCGGCCTTCTCGACTGACGGGGAACCTCCCCGCCGGTCAGAGACAGACCGATCGGCGGGATTCTGCGATGCAAGCCGGGCCCCGGGCCCGACAACAACATCGCTTCTGCAGCCGCACTGCCCGAACCAGGCAGAAATTCTGCAACCGTTGCGCAGATCTCGCGTCTGTCAGATATACAGGGAAAAGAGACACGGTTTCCGTGTCCCCCGGGAAGGAGAAACGACCATGAACACCCAGAAACACACCACGCGGTTTGAAGTCCCACGGGCTCGCCGGGCCATGGTCGGTGAATCGACCGACTACGTGCCCCGCGCCGCCAGCGTGCGCCTGGGCCATTGGTTGCTGCTTCCTGCCGAACCGCAATTCATGGAAGACTGGCTCTGCCAGGACCGGGTCGCCCTGGATGAATCCGAGGCCCCGCCGGTGATCGCAGAGCAGGTCTACCGCACCGGAGATGAGGATCTCTACGTCAGTCCGGACCACCCGTTCGGCGTCAGTCGGGAGACCTATCGACGGATCCTGCGGCAGAACCCGACTTCCTCGACCGGCCAGTGGCAGCTGATGCGACGCAATGGCGTCAGCTATATCCGCGGCCGGGTCAGCCAGGACGGCGTCGGACAGCTGGATCTGTCCGAATGGCACCTGGCGGTGCGGATCGGCGCCTCACCGGCCGAGTAGACCCGGCCCATCGGTTTGTGCATCCCGTTCGGCCCAGCTTGCCGGCGCCGGGGACATCGCCCTGCGCGATTCGTCCGTCGGTGTTCCGCCACCGGGTTCTGACTGGTCGGACGTCTGAGGTGCTGCTGCGTTAGCTCAGTTGGCAGAGCTACAGGCTGCAAACCTGTCTGTCGAGACCGTCGGCATCCGAGATGTGATCCTGCCCGGCGAGATGCGGGAGATCCTCAACAAGGTCACCCAGGCGGCCCGGGAAGCCGAGGCCAACAACATCCGTCGGCGCGAGGAGACCGCCGCGATGCGGTCCCAGGCCAACACCGCCAGGCTGCTGGAGAAGAACCCCACGCTCATGCGCCTGCGTGAGTTGGAGGTCCTGGAAAGCATCGCCGCCGGCGGCAAGCTCAACATCGTGCTGGGCGAAAAGGGCCTGGCCGACCGTGTCGTCAACCTGCTGTAGCACCACGCAGCTGCGCCCATCGGCGCAGCTGCGTGCGTTTCATCTCCCCGCCGCTGCGACCCCGCCGGCCTCTCTGAATCAGCCATCTGCAATTGCCTTTCGCACACCCCGCCCGGCCGGGTACAATCCTCATGTTGAGATTGCGACACCTTTCCCACCATGGGGGGCCGACATGAAACGATTCTTCGCCGTCATGACGCTTCTG
>JBKHDI010000066.1:0-19350 GCA_046541415.1 Phycisphaerae bacterium
CGCAGGCCGGTGTTGATGGCCACCAGGTACAGCATGGCCCTGTCCGGCCCTGAAAGGCCCATGAAGGCCTCGGGCGACTCCCGAGTGACCTCGATCAGAGCCAGGGCCCGCACGCGACTTTCGTCGGCCAGGGCCTTGGTAATGTTCATGAATGCCTTCATTGCTTGCCTTGAATTTGTTACTTCGCAAAGTATGCAAGTATAGGCGCAGAAGAAGAGGAACATGAAGTTTTTCCGGCCGGGCTCAGACAGCAGTGCACCCTATCTTTCGTAAACGACTTGACCCCTGCCGGACCGTTGGCCTATATAGACATGTACGCTTTGGCGCAGACAGCGTCCAACAGGGTTTCAACCAGGAGCCGCTGCAGAGATGTTGCTGTAACTTTTCACTTCTGATCCGGTTTGGCTGAGTCGCTTTGCCCCCGATGTGGGGCGGGTACGCTCGGCTCGACCCAGGCGTCACGGTCCTGCCATCCGTGCACCCATGTCCTTGTGAAGAGTTACTGATGTCCGCTGCGTATCCCAAATACCGTAAGTCGCTCGACTTTTCCTACACGTTCGGAGTCGCTCCGACGATCGAACTGATGACCTGCAGACCCGGTCGGGCCCGACGTATCTTCGTAAGACGTCCCGACCGGGGCCGCAACGGAATAGGCAGGTTGCTTGAACTGGCCGACAAGGCCGGTGTGCCGGTCGACCAGGCTGAAAGAGCCATTGAGCGTATCAGTTCCAAACCGTTCCCAGCAGTCGGGGTCTTCGAGAAGTTTCCATCTGCCCTGAAAGCCTGGACCAGCCATGTCGTACTGGTCTCGCCTCGATACGCCGGAAATGTCGGGACCATCATCCGGACAATGGTCGGGTTTGGTCTGGCTGACCTGGCGGTCTGTTCGACCTGCCCGGAACTCCTGGGACCGCAGGTCGTCCGGGCCAGTATGGGAGCGATCTTTCGCGTCCGCTGGGGCGTCTTTGAGACCCTCGATACCTATTGTCGTCAGTATCCTGGCCAACGCCTTTACTGCCTGGCTCCCGATGGCGAGAAGCAAATCGCCTCTCTGCACCCGAACGGGCCGTTCGCCCTGGTCTTCGGCAGCGAAGGCAGCGGTCTGGATGCTCGGGCCCGCCAGGACCGGACAACCGTGCGAATCGATCAGAGCGGCCTCGTCGATTCTCTGAATCTCAGCGTCGCGGCCGGTATCGCCCTCTATGCGGTCACACAAGCCGGGACGAAATGATCCCTTCGGAAGGATGTTCCAAATGAGTTTTACCCAACGTACCCGACCAACCTGTTTCGATGAATGCAACGAAATGCTCCATCGACTGATCCGCTCTCAGCGACGGGTTCTGGGAGACCGACTGCTGGCAATGGTTCTCCAGGGTTCTTTCGCGGTGGGGGGATTTGACCGACACAGCGACGTGGACTTCGCAGCCGTTGTCGATAAGGAACTCCCACCTGAGCAGGTCGAGCAACTCCAGCAGATGCACCGGCGGTTTCACCGGATCCCGAACCGGTGGGCCAAGGTGTTGGACGGAAGCTATTGGCCGGCGGACATTTTACGCAGTTGCTATCGGCGCGGCGAGGATCTCTGGTACCTCGACAACGGTCACGACAAGATGGTTCGCAGCGATCACTGCAACACGGCTGTGGTTCGTTGGACGGTGGCAAACAGCGGGATCGTCCTGTTCGGGCCTGACCGCGAGCAACTGGTCGATCCGGTCGACACCGAAACGCTGCGACACGAGATCTACCTGACGCTGGTCAACTGGGGCCGGGAGGTCCTGGCCGATCCGGAGCCGTTTGCCAACCGCTTCTACCAGGGGTTCATCGTATTGAACTACTGCCGCATGCTGCGGGACCTTCGGCGCGGGCGAGTCGGCTCCAAGCCTGATGGCGCCGCTTGGGCCAAGCGAAACCTGAGCCCCGGCTGGACTGACCTGATTGACAGGGCCTGGAGCACGCGTCCCAATCCGTCGGTCTCGGTACGCACGTCGGCAGATACGGAAGACATGCGACGGACCCTGGAGATGGTCGAGATGGCGATCGAGATGGCAGGTGAGTGGTATCCGCAGTGGATTCAGCCGATTCGCTGAGTATGGGTTTCCGGCAGGGGTAGTCTGCCCTCGGGCGGACGGCGGGTCTGTGGCTCGCCGTCCGCCAGGGCAAATCATGCAGGATGTCAGTTCTTCATTTTGTACAGTGAACTGGCCGTCAAGATACGTCGTCACCGGGCCGGAAAGCAGGGCGATTTCGGAGTCGTTGACCATTTCGGCCTGCTGATAGACGTAGGGCGTCAGCACAGGTGTGGCCATGTAATGGAACTGCCCGTCGAGGCGCAGGCGGGACCGCCCGGGCCTGGGCGTCGACCTCTATTTTGCGCGTGATCAGGGCCTGGCCCCGGTAAACGGAGACCTTCTCGATTGTACCGTTCTGCTCGACCACGGCGCCCAGGGCCGGGGCGAGAAGCACGGCCAGCAGGACGGCCGAAATCAGCGGGGTTCTCCAATGATGTTGCATGGTGTCTGCCTTTCTCAAAGGGCTTGGGTTCTCGTCGGCAGGTTGCCTTTCGGCCGCGCGGGGACCGATCGGCCTGCCTGGACCAATTGACGGACAGAATCCCATGCCGGTCGTAAATGGTTTGTAACTTCGACGAGTTGCTGCCGGATCAGTCGAGGATGACTTCGGCCCGGACGCGGTCGGTTTCGGCCCGGACGTCGTCGAGCAGGTTGGCCCAATGGAAATCGAATCGGTAGTCGCTTGCGGCGCGGTCGATGTAGGGCATGACGGGGTATTGCTGGTCTGTCATCCACGACAGGTCTCGCCAGATTCCCTGGGCCAACTGTAATTCCTTGACCGCATCCATGCCGTGGCGTTCCTGGCCGCCCGTGCGGAACCGAGCCAGGGCGATCGCCGCCCGGATCTTGGCGGCCAGGTAAAGCGAGAGCAGTCCCCAGGCGCGCAGCTGGACAATCTCCAGATCGTAGGCCAACTGGTTGTTTGCGACGGATTCCGGCAGGTAGTCGAGGATCTCGATGACGGTGCGGGCTTCGGCATGGCTTGTCGCTGCCAGCTGAGCGGGGCTGACTTTCCCGTCGCCCAGATCCTCGGGACAACCGCTTTGGACGAACTGGGCTATGCCGACGAAGCTCGGGTCGAGCACAGGCTGGTCGATCAGTTCGTCCACGGTAATCAGCGGTGTCGCGTCGTCATGGGAGGGGCTGCTGGCAAACGGCGAGCAGAACCCCTCGCTGTAGAGGGTGTAGTCCCAGGTGGCGCCGTAGAGGCTTGCCAGGCGGAGGGGCATGCGGCTGGCCAGTCGCCAGGCCTGTAGCATGTGCTCTCCCAGACCCGGCTGGTAACGGCTGTCAAAGGCGGCCTGGAAGACGGCGTCCGGCGTGTCCGGATCCGCCAGGAGGCGTCCCCAGACCGTCCAGAACAGCCACTGCCTTTCGAACGCGTAATCCCAGCTGCGCGGTTGGTCGCTATCGCAGGCGAACTCCATCGCGGGGATCATCCCTTCCGAGCCGATGATGTAGCCTCCCGTGTGGGGACGATTGTTTTCGGCGATATGGGCGCGGACGAAATCCGGCTCGCCCCAGTCCAAAGCGAAGAAGTCCTCATTGCGTACCGTCCAGGCGATCCGGTAGGCCGTCGGGGGCGGGTCCCACAGGCAGGCGTTGGTCTGCCCTCGCTGATGGACGGCGTGCGTCATCGCCAGTTGCGGGATGCTGTGTCCATGCGACCAGTTGTACTTGACTTCGACGTACACCTTTTCCGGCCAATCCAGACGTTCGATGGATTTGCGGATCAGCGAAGCGCCTGCCCCGAATGGGGCCCGATAGAGCATCTCGACCGGCCGGGATGCATCTCTCATTCCGCCGATGACCCAGTCTTCGATCCACTTGACACTCTCATGGGCCGACATGCCAACCATCCGCTCGCCCAGGGCGAAGCCCAGCCCGTCGAGGTCAGGGTACTCGTCGATGACCTGCTTGACGCACTGGCGGGTGTAGGGCCCCACCCAGTCAGCGAGGTTCGGCGGGCCGAGGTGGTACTCCTGGCCGGAAAGCCTCTCAAAGGCGGAGCGGTCCGGCTCGGGGCCGGTGAAAACGTTCCAGAAGACCAGAAATGTCCGAATGCCCCTCTGATGGGCAGCCGCGAAGATTTGGCGGTGAAGTTCCTGCCAACGCTCAAGATCCTGGTCGGGCAGGGCGCAGGCCTGTTCGAATCCTTTCGGGCGAAACATGTAGATGAACGGGTGGAGATTCCAGAGCGTCAACGTGTTGAAACCATTCCCGGCCAGCATGTCCAGCAGACGGTCCCAGAACTGAGGTCGCCGGCAGGTCTCGATGTGTTGCGTCATAACCCCGCCGCCGCGATAGCTCGACCAGGGCAAGTCGAATTTCATCGCTCGCAGATCGAACGGGCTGACGGGTTCTCCGGCTTGGTTCATCGCTTGGTTCTTCGGTCAGGGGTCTGGAAGTGGCTGAGGTGATTGTACGGATGGCGATGTGCCTCGGCCAGTTCGTTCTGCACCGGATTGCAGGCGTAGCGGATGTATTTCTGTTTTGTCCTTTGGGCGTGACGTGATAGAATGAACAAAGCTCAGGCTCCTTGTCAGAGTGAATTTGCAGGGAGTCCGTGGCGATGGGCGCGACCCTCGCGTCAGTGGTAGAAGCATAGCAGCACACTTGTTTCCGCGCCCCAGATGCAGAGAATACAATTCAGAGGAGCTCTCATGACCTGTTTCGCCTCCAGGCCGAAACCCGGCCGCCGCGCTTTCACGCTCATCGAACTTCTTGTCGTCATTGCGATCATCGCCTTGCTGGTCTCGATCCTCCTGCCCTCGTTGTCCAAGGCGAGGGACCTGGCCAAACGATTGAGCTGCCAGACCAACATGCGGGCCTTTACCAGTGCAGCGCTGCAGTATGCAAACAAGAACAACGACATTATCTTGCCCTGGAAGATCCGGACCGGCGTCTCGGACTACTTCCCCGACGGCCAGTTCTGGACGAACATGTTGGTCGATGAAGAATTCATCGAAGCCCCGAATGCCAATGACACAGAGGTCTCGCAGGACAACAGCGCATTCCGTTGTCCAGAAGGACGTAACCAGGACGGCACGGAAGCCGAGGTTTCCCACGCCGACGGTGATCCACGGGCTGCGGCGGACTTCATGGCATGGTACGGCTTTAAGGATGGCAACTCCTTCAAGGAGATCAACGGCAAGGCCGTTCGCACCTGGTACACCTTGAGTGCCTGGAACCAGTCCTGGGGCACGTCGGTCTACGCTTCCAGTTCCGGCCTGTATAGCAGGATTCACAAGGTCTCCGATGCCAAATGGACCGCTGCTACGGTCCTGGGTCAGGAAGGCACGTATTTCAACAACAACGCCTCCAACTACAATTGGGGTCGACTGGCGGGGAGACACAAGCCCTATGGCCCGGGCGACCATGGCATGACAAACCTGTCTTTCCTGGACGGCCACGTCGAGTCGACCAACACCTTCTGGTTCCTGGATCATCCGATCCGTTACGGCAAGAACGACGGCAAGTACTTCCTGACGTTCCGCAGCTACTCGGAGTAGTCGAAGCCGGGTCAAGCCTGGCGGGCCGGGACATCTGCTTGGATGTCCTGGCCCGATTTTGTATAATACCGACGCTGATCTTGCCACTGAAGCGGAACCCGCTGCCGGTTCGTCTGTTTCAAATCCTGCCCTGAGACCCTTGGGTCCGTTCTCGCAAAAGCTCAAAACAAGGAGACCTGCCATGTCTACTCGCCGCGCCACAGTATTCGCCATTGTCCTGGGAACGTTCCTGCCTGTTTGCCTGGGTGGTTCGGGTAACTGGCCCAGCTACATCGGCCCCGGCGGTACGCGTACGCCTGAGCGACAGGGCTACGACCTGGTGGACGACCTGAACCAGATGTCCCTGCAATGGGTCTTGAATCGGCACACGACGGTGGGCAAGGGCCTGTATCCGGGCACGCTGCGCAACGCCAGGAAGTACGGGATCGAGCCGTTTTATGGCGGGGCCAGCAATGTCATCGCCGCCGATGGGCTGATCTTCCTGAACTACTACAAGCCGGACGGCAAGACCGAAGCCAAGGCAACCGGCTGGCGGACGGTCAGCAACCCCCGCCAGTACCTGCCCGACTGGTTCTTCTCGGTGACCGCCGACGACTGCCTCCTGGCTATCGATGCCGAGACGGGCAAAGTCGCCTGGCAGGCCGTCGAGAAGGGCAAGGGCCTTAACGCCCTGGCCCACAAGCGGGCGCACTGGTCGGTCAGCCCCGCCTGGGATAAGGGGAGGGTCTTTTCAATGGGTTCCATGGGCCTGCTCTACGCCTACGACGCCAAGAGCGGCAAGAAGCTCTGGGAGACCCGGACCAACCCCTACCTGGAGAAGGTTCGCCAGGAACATATCCAGCAGAAGAAGCTCGTCTGGGGCCATGCCCAGTACCAGTCTTCGCTGGTCGTGGCAGACGACGTGGTCATCGTGGCCCGGGAGAAACTTTCCGGCTACAGCGCCAAAGATGGCAAGAAGCTCTGGGAGACATCCGAGCGGATCATGACCGGTCACGCAACGCCCCAGATCTGGTCCCATAGAGGCAGGCAGTACGTGCTGACCCATACGGCCACCAGCGGGGAGCTTCGACTGGTCGATCCCAAGAAGGGGACGATCATCTGGAAGGAAGACGGCATCGGGCCGAACCTGTCGACGACAACGGTCGTGGGGGATATCGTCATCCTGCCGTTCGCCTCGACCAAGGCGGGCCTCGAACGTCGCGGCGTGCCGAAACTCCACCGCTACGGCGCGATGAAGCTCTCGCTGGAGGGGGCCGAGCGGATCTGGACCCTGCCGGATGAGCCGCCATACTGGCAGCACTGGCACCCGGACAAGGGGCCTCGCTATCGCGTGGCAGCCCGCGACGGAAAAGCGTACATGAGCATGGACCTGGAGAGCGAAGTCATCGGTGGTGCCAGACGCGGCAACCTGGTGGTCGTGGATGTCAAAACGGGCAAGATTATCTCCGAACAGAAGATGGCCCGCGGGGGCGTGCCCTGTCTCTATGAGAACCGCATCCTCATGCTGCAGGACTACGCCCATACCGACCCGGTGACCCTTTCGTACTGGACGGCCGAGGACAAGCCGCGACTCCTCAACGAGACCATGGCCTTGCCGTACACCGGCATCAGCGGCTATTACATTCCGATCGAGCCGACGTACTACAAGGGACGGATCTACTGTCGCAGCCTGCGTGGCCTGCACTGCTACGACCTGCGCAAGCCCGAGCCGGACGCTTCGGGGCAGATCGAGTTCCAGATCCCCTCAAAGCTGACAGGCCAGTCCGACCGGACCGTCAACCTCTACCTGCGCGACGGGAAGATCAGCCATGCCGGACTGGAAGGCAGCGGCAGGATTCACGCCGTCGACGCCACGGGCTTGGCCTGGGATGGCTGGCGGCTGCGCGGGGAATTCACTGCCGGTCTGGGCAGCCTGTACAATCAGGAGCGGTTCGTCGTCGAGGCGAAGGTCAACAGGGCCAACGGGCTGGAGGGGACCATCGAAATCCGTCAGCCGGCCCTGGACGAGCCGATCGATCGCGCAGGCAGGATCATGTCGATCGATTACCAGGCCAACTGGATGCCCGCCTGCACCGACCTGTTCGTCCTGGAAGACGCGGCGATGAATCGCGATCGGAAGTCGGGCCGGCTGATCGTGTTCCTGACCATCAAGGATGGGAAGATCGTCGCTTCCAGCGGCTATGCCGACCGCACCACCCGGACCCAACCGGCGGTCTTTGGCGAAAAACTGCAACTGGCCGACGGGCGGCTGCGCGGCCAGTTGGTCGTGCGCTACCGGGCGGATGAATGGACCACTCCGCTGGTCCCGAAGGGATCTTCCACGGCCGGCGGTGTCTACCAGATCGACTGTCGCCTGGACGGCAAGGAGCAGCTCGGCCAGTACAAGGGCACCTATGGTGTGGAGCTTCAGCGGCGAGCGCCATTCGTCGGGCAATACCTGCCGTAGCGAAGCTGCTTACGCTCCGGCGACGTCCAGTTCGAGCATCTCCTCGTCGCTGAGCTGGATCTCCAGGGCCCCGAGGTTCTCATCCATCTGCTCGGGCGTACTGGCCGAGAATACGGGGATCACCAGCGGCTTGGAGTTGAGCATCCACGCCAGGATGATCTGGTTCTTGCTCACGCAGCGCCGGTTGGCGATTTTTTCCAGCACGGCCAGGCGTTCGATACTCCCGGCGTGCATGTACTTCTCTCCGATTTTTCGATCATCCCGGGTGTAGGCCCCACTCAGCAGGGGCGAATAGGCCAGGATCGAAACCTTGCGCTGGTGACAGTATTCCAGCAGCGAGCCGGTCATGGCTTTCTGGGGGCTGAAGTCAGCCAGGCGTTTGGGCCAGAGATAGGTGAACCGCTGCTGGAGGCAGACGAACCCTTCAATGCTGTTGGTGCGGCAGACGCAGTTGGCCTCTGCCAGCCGCCAGGCGGTGTAATTGCTGGCCCCGATGGCGCGAATCTTGCCCTCATGAAGCAGTTCGTTAAAGGCGGTCATTGTCTCATTCAGCGGGGTGGCGGCATCGTCGCAATGGGCGTAGTACAGGTCGATCCGGTCCGTGCCCAACCTCTCGAGGGACTTCTCGCACTCGGTCTTGATCTGCGAGGCCCGGAGTCCTGTCTCCACGCCCGGATAGCCGAAGCCGACCTTGCTGGCCAGGAAGATCTCGTCGCGATTGGACCGCTGGGCCATCCATTTGCCCAACAACGTCTCGCTGTCGCCGCCCTGGCCGTTGTCCTGCCAATGGGCGTAGATGTTCGCGGTGTCGAGGAAGCTGCCCCCCGCGGCGACGTACCTGTCCAGCAAGGCGAAGGAGGTGGATTCATCCTCTCGCGTGCCCAGCCGCATCGTCCCGTAGCACATCGCAGAGACGGCCAAGCCCGTATTGCCCAAGGTCGTGGTGATCATGCAGATCCTCTCCTTTTCTGAGTTGTTGGTTGCCTCGAAGGAGGATAGATCTGCAGGCGGGCCTTTGCAAGGACGTGGCCGCGTTCGCTCAGCGGTCCATGCGTTCCAGTGCGGCCCGTGCTTCGACGGTCAGGCGGGACGCTTCGCTTCCGCCGGCCAGCGACCTGAGCAGTCGACGCGCCTTGTCCGTGTCGATCCGTTCGCAGATCCGGATTGCGCGAATCTGCTGGAGCAGCACTGCCGATTCGACGGAGGGTCGGAGGGTGTTCTCGATCAACTGGCGGATTCGCATGGCCACTTCCTGCGGCGGGTTCTCCTCCAGCGTGCGGCGGAGGATCGGCAGGGCCTGGGCGCCCATGCGTCCGAGTTGCCCGTGGGCCTCCAGGCGGCGTCGGTAGCTGCCGGCATTGAGCTGCTGGATCCATTGGGTCACCTGCGCCCGGTCGATGTCCTCGGCCGGGCTGAGCTTCGCGGAGATCAGGTCGACCGCAGCGTCCCCGGATCGGATCAGCCGCCAGGACGCCGCATAGGCCGACCCGGTGTTGCGGCTGGCCTGGGCGGCGAAGTCGGATTCCAGGTTGGCGCCCGAGGCGGGGATTTCCGACAGCTCGTCGCTTCCGGGCATGGGCCAGACCAGCACGGAGGAGTCGGCTGCGGCGCTGAGCAGCACGTCGCCTGCAGGGCTGACGGCCAGGCACATCACCGCCTGCGGACGGGTAAGCTGACGATGGGGGCCCAGGTACTGCCGGTTGCTGGATCTTCTGGACTGGCTCTTATCGTAATGTCCCTGCAGGGTCCGCACCGTCTTGCCCAGGGTCAGGTCCAGAATGCGGATCCGCCCGTCGTTCATGCCCGCAGCCAGCAGACGACCGGTGGGGGAGAAGTCCACAGAGGTGTATATGGCGTTGTCCGGTTTGTCAAACCCGATCGCCTTCCGGGCCGAGTCGACCTCCACCACGTGGATCGCGCGGGGCAGGATGACCGCCAGGCTGTTGCTGTGTGGACTGAACTGCACCTGCTGGCGCAGGCCGTAACCGTAGCTCGAATGATGCTGCGAAATGCCGATCTCATATTCGCTGAACCTGCCGGTGGAGCTGTCGGCCAGTTGGAGGATCTGATTGTTCGGCCAGGCCGACCACCTGCGGTCCGGGGAAATGGCTGCGGCGGATCGGTACCAGGCGACTCGCTGGTCCAGGGCCGGTAAGGTATCTTTGAGGACTTTGACGTGTGCGGGCTTCTCGACCGGGATTTCGTACCATTTGCGGTCGGCGGTAAGCACGAAGGCGTTCTTGCCATCGTGGTCGAAGCCTCCCCCGGCCGGGTAGTTCCCCAGGTGGATCTTCCCTATCTCCTTAGCGGACTGGACTTGGTACAGCCCTCCGTTGCCCGAGGCGTCGACGAGCATGAGCGTCTTGCTGTCCGGGCTGAAACGGACCAGTTCCACGCTCTGGGTGGACAGGGACAGTTTGTGCTTTCGGTTGTGGGTGTTCATGTCCCAGATGACGGCATGGCCGGAGATATCCGTACTGACCGCCCACTTGCCGTTCGGACTGACCTGCACCGACCTCAGCGGGCCCAGGTGGGGTCGATCACCCCCGACTTCCACGCCGTCGCTGATCCGCCAGATCCGGGTGATTCCGTACCCACCGGCCGCGGCGACATACTTGCCCTCCGGGCTGAATGCCACGTGCGACATCACTGCCGCCCCGGTCTCGAATTTGCGGATTTCCTTGCCTGTCTGCATGTCCCAGACGCGGACGGTGCGATCGTGGCTGGAAGTGACCAGCAGGTTTCCGCTCTGGCTGGCTGCTGCGGTCAGCAGGCTCGACCCATGACCCTTGAGCGTCCGCACAGGCTTGAAGGTCTCGGCGTCCCAGATCTGCACTTCCGTGCTGGCACCGATTGAGATTCCTGCCAGAAGCTTGCCATCCGAAGAGTACCCCGCCCACGACCATCGC
The DNA here is from genome assembly GCA_046541415.1 of Phycisphaerae bacterium. GTDB lineage: Bacteria > Planctomycetota > Phycisphaerae > SM23-33 > SM23-33 > CAZOVB01. The sequence continues at coordinate 10,937 of JBKHDI010000066.1, forward strand.
TTGTTCCCGTCGGCTGCGATGTTCTGCACCTGCTTGCCCGAAGGGAGCTGGCAGATGAGGATCGAACCTCGCGTCTTGTTGTCGCCGACGTGGTGGGTCGCCACGGCCATCTGCTTGCCGTCCGGGCTGACCGAGCCCCGGAAGCCCTTGATATCCAGCTTGGTCAGTTCCTTGCCCGTCTGCGGATCGAAGACCCACACGCCCCGGTAGCTGAAGACGACCAGCTTCTTGCCCTCCGGGCCGAATTGCATCCAGTTGCTCGACCCGTCGGGGCTCTTGATCGTCCGCAGCTTCCGCAGACCCTTCTCGCTGCTGAGAATCCGTATCTGTCCGTTGTTCTGCCCCACAGCCACCAGAGACGTCGAGGGATCCGTCGCCATGCACATCAGGTAGGCCCCGAAATCGGAGGCCTCGCCGAGCAGCTGGCCTGTTTCTGCCTGCCACGCCTTGGCTGAGAAGTCGGCGGAACTCGTTCCTCCCAGGCTGATCAACGTCTCCGGGGCGGCGAAGTTGATCGCCCGGACGTTCGTGCCATGGTTCAGCGCCGGGCTGCCCAGTCTGGCCAGCGCGCCCTCGGGCAGGGGAGCTTCGCCCCTGGCTGCGCCGACGGCAGCGACAACCAGCGACAACGCCAGAGGCAGAATTCGTACACATCGGTTCATTGGATCATCTCTCGTCTGGGTCGGTTCGTCTCATTGTAACGCCCGCGGCGCAGCAGGGGAGCGGTTTTCTCTCCAGCTGCGCCACCGATTTCGACGATTCTACCACTGACAAGTTCCCCGGGTGGACTTGATCGCGCCGCAGGCTTGCGATACGATGCGCTATAAGGATACCAGAGAAGCATTTACCTTCGGAAAGGGTTTTGCCATGCGAATTTTCTCAGCTGCGTTGCTGTCATTGACCCTGGTGCTGTTTTTGACAGCGGCCGGCTGTCAGAACAGGCCCTCCGTCTCGGCCGATGCCGAGACCGACGATAGTCTTGCCGGGACGAAAGATCCCGACATGGCCGACGCCCAGGGCGGACCGATGGTCGGCGAAGTCGAGCCCTTCCCGGAGACCGGGCCCGATGACGAATACGTCATGCCTCCCACCGAAATCGATCCGGACGTGGCCAACAGCGACATGCCCCCGACCGAGATCACGCCGGACGTGGTGGAAAACGCCGACCAGGCCAACCCCCGCACGCACATTGTCAAGCTGGGCGACACGCTCTACAAGCTGGCCAAACAGTACTACGGCGCCGGGACCGCCTGGCAGACCATCGCCGCAGCCAATCCCGGTGTGGATCCCAAGAAGCTCCGCGTCGGCCAGCGGCTGATCATCCCGCCGGCGCCAACCGACTGAGTCGGCAGGAACACGTGTCACAGATCCGGCTGGATACGCCCGTCCAGTATGTCCGGGGTGTAGGTCCCGTCCGCGCCGAACAGCTCGGCCGACTGGGCATCGCTACCGTAGAAGACCTGCTGTTCTATTTCCCCTTCCGCTTTGACCTGCGCAAGCAGGCCCAGCCGATTCGCTCCCTTCGCGGCGATGAAGATTCGGTCACTGTGGCAGGTACCATCGAATTTGCCGAGAACCGCCCCTTGGGCCGCAAACCGTTCTTCTCGGCCCAGTTGAGCGACCAGACCGGCTTTGTCCTGCTCAAGTGGTTCCATGGCGGCTACCTGGAAGACAAGATCCGCCCGGGCCTGCAGATCGCTGCTTCCGGCAAGGTCAGCGTCTACAAGGAGACGCTGCAGATGGTCAATCCGCGGTTTCAGGTCATCTACGACCCGGACGAGGCCGACTTCGATCAGGACCAGCTCCTGCCTGTCTATCCGGCGGGGGGCAAGCTGACCAGCCAGATCATCGGATCGATTATCCGCAAGGCCCTTCCCGAGGCGATTGACCTGGTCGGCGAGTGGTTCCGCCCGGAGTTCCGCGATAAGCGAGGCCTGCTCGAACGCCGGCGGGCCGTCGAGGCCATGCACCACCCGGAAGACAAGGATCAGTGGGCGGCTGCGCGCCGACGCTTCGCCTACGAGGAATGCCTCCTCCTGCAACTCGGTGTTGCCCTGATGCGCCTGCGGCAGGTTTGTCGCCCGGCCCATCCGCTTGTGCTGACCGAACAGATCGATCGGCGCATCGGCGCCCGCTTTCCCTTCCCGCTGACCGGCGCCCAGGAGAAGGTCTGCAGGGAAATCGCCGCCGACCTCGGACGCGATCGGCCGATGAACCGCCTGGTCCAGGGCGATGTCGGTTCAGGCAAGACGGTCGTCGCCCTGCACGCAGCCCTGCTGGCGGTGGCGCGGAAGAAACAGGTCGCCCTGATGGCCCCGACGGAGGTTTTGGCCGCCCAGCACTACCGCAAGATCCAGCAGTACCTCAAGGACTCGCGCGTCCGCGTGGAGTTGCTCACCGGTTCGCTGTCGGCGAAGAATCGCAAGCGGGTCCTCGACGGTCTGGCCACGGGGCAGGTGCACATCGTGGTCGGGACGCAGGCACTTCTGAGCGAGGGGGTGCGGTTCGCCGCTTTGGCGCTGGTGATCGTCGACGAGCAGCACAAGTTCGGCGTCCGGCAGCGAAGCGGCATCCGCTCGAAGGGGTACGCCCCGCACTACCTGGTGATGACTGCCACGCCGATCCCGCGGACCTTGGCACTGACGCTGTTCGGCGATCTGGATGTCTCGGTGATAGACGAGTTGCCCCCCGGCCGGGGCGAAACCGAGACCCGTCTGGCCGACCCGGAGAACCTCGAAAAGGTGTACGAAGAGGTCCGAGGCCGACTGGCTGGCGGATCGCAGGCGTATTTCATCTACCCGTTGGTCAATGCTTCAGATCAGCTGGAACTGACGGCTGCGACCGACGCAGCCCGGGACCTGGCGGCGGGCCCCTTTGCCGACTTCAACGTCGCTCTGCTGCACGGCCAGATGAGCCAGGACAAGAAGCACCGGATCATGCAGGACTTCACCGCCGGGCGGATCGACCTGCTGGTCGCCTCGGTGGTTGTGGAAGTCGGCGTGGACGTGCCCAACGCCAATGTCATGGTCATCCAGCACGCCGAGCGATTCGGCCTGGCCCAGCTGCACCAACTGCGGGGCAGGATCGGACGTGGCAAGGAAGATGCCCTCTGCATCCTGGTCGGCCAGCCGGCCAACCCGCTGGCCCAGAAGCGACTGTCCGTCCTGGCCGAGACCGATGACGGGTTCGAGCTGGCCGAGCAGGACCTGCGCATCCGCGGGCCCGGGGAGGTCTTCGGCACACGCCAGCATGGTTTGCCCGAGCTGCGGATCGCCGACCTGATCGGCGACTTCGACCTGCTCCGGATGGCCCGGCGCGATGCGTTCGAGATTGTCGACGAAGACCCGTCTTTAAACGCTCCGCACCTGCAGGCGATTCGGGCGGCCATGATCTCCACCTACGCCGGGCGACTCGAACTGCTGGCCGGCGCCTGACCCGGAATCGCTACTGCCGCGGCTTGATCATCCCGCTGATCTTGGCCGACTTGGTCAGGATCGGCTTGTCGTCCTTCCAGCCGCGCCAGTAACCGAAGAACTTCTCGCCGTTGACCATGCCCTGAAACGTGTATCGCCATTGGCCCGCCTGGCCGTCCGTGCCCCCTTGCCAGTGGAAGCTCAATGTCCCGGTGATCTTGTCGCCGTCGATCCGGAAGGTCATCTCGTCGGCGACCCATTGGGCATTCGGATCGCCCGGGCTGGCTACCTGCATCTGCCGGATCTCGCCGTCGCCGAACACGCCTTTGGCCCGGATGTGGTGGTGGGCCTTGTGCGGAGCGCCCGGATTGGCGAAGCCGAAATTCAACTCCACCGCGGCCAGGTCCTTCTGTGTCGCTACCGGGGCCTGCTTCAAACGCACCTCGCCGACAATGGCTCCCTTCGTGGCCACCTCGCGGTCGGTTCCTGTAAATGAGCCCCGCACGTGGCCTTGGGCGATCTTCGCGTCGATATCGAGCGGGATGTCGAAGTAGACGTCGTGGCTGTGGTAGACATCCGGCACGATGCTCACGACAACCCGGCCCTGCAGTCGGTCACCCTGGAGCTTCAGTCCGCCGGCGTCGACACCGTGGGGCTGGTGGTTATAGCCCGGAGCCCAGGCCAGGCCGTGACTCTCGCCGTTCTCGTGGACAGCCAGGTACAACAGGACCGGTTTGCCTCCCTGCATGGCCGTCGGCAGGCGCAGCCAGAGGAAGTTCCCATCCGCCTTTGGCTCGGGTTCATCCGTCAGCGTGCCCCAGAACGGTCTCTTCCCGACGAGCGAGCCGACCTGGATCTTTGTCTGCCCGGCGATGCGATCGCCGATGCACAGGCCCTCCAGACGGTAGGAATATCGATCGACCATCGGATGGCCCCGCTTCTGGCCCTGGTGGTAGTGGACCGTGGCTCGGGCGACCAGCTCAATGGAAAACCCATCGGTCTTAACCTCCACGTCGTCGACGACAGCCGAGTAGGGCCTGTAATCCGGTACGGGCGTCTGGAGGCGTCCCCACAGTGCCTTATCGTCCTGCATGCGGACCTTCAGGTTCATGTCGATGGCGTAGTTGGTGTTGACCGCCGGTTGGCCGGCCTCGGGGCTCAGACGATAGAGGGCCTGGAAAATCCGCAGGTTGAGCCTGGCGACCGAAATGTCCGGTTGCCTGGCCCGCACGCCGGAGACCTTTCCGCGGATCTCTCCGGCGTCGGTTTCGGCCCGATAGGCTCCGGTCGCCTGGCCGTCAGCAAAGCGGACGTCCAGCTCGGCCCGGAAGCGCCGGCCGATCTTGTCCAGCTTCGTCCACGGGTCGGGCTGGAATGTCACGTCGATCTGCCCCGTCAACTTACCGTCTTGCAGGCGCAGTCGGGAGATGTCGACGAGGTGGCCGTAGGTCCCGAAGCCTCGTCCGGTGGCGAAGGCGGCCACGACTTGACCCTCCCGAATACCCAGGTGCAGCAGCAGCGGGTGGGCAGGCGTTTCGTCCTTGTTTGCCGCGGGGACGAATTCTTCCAGGGTCAGCCTGCAGAATTGGGCCTCGCCGAAGGCAGAGCCCGACAGGGCAACGACGGCCAGGGCCAGGACGGAAATCAAGATCATGGATCGCATTTGCCGGTCCTCCAGAGATATCCTGTAAGGGGAGAACTTCCTCTCCCGTAGTTGTGTTGCAGACAGGTCGACCATCGCGACCCGCGACAACTCTTTTGCCATGCCATCCTGGGACCAGGAAGACAGGAAATGAAACCAATTCTCTCCCTTGCAGTTCTGTATGCATTTGCGGTTTTCCCCGTCGCCGTTGCCGCAGCCGGCGAGGCAGCGGCGGACCCGCCGCATCGGAAAAGGACCGCAGGATGCCGTACGCCCGGTCACCCGAGTCGGGCAGCGGGCGGATCAGCTGGGCGCCGATAACGCCCTCATGGTCCCCCAGTTGCACTCCGCGCCCGGGCGGCCCCTGATCCTTCAGCCGTCCCTGCCCGCTGATCTGCAATCGAGATCAGACCGGCAGGAGCTGCCCGCCAGTCCCGGCCGCCGGCGATGCTGTGGGCAAGGCAGACAAAAAAAGAAACGCCCCGGTCGGTGAAGCTCTCTTTCGAAAGCGCCGCCGACCAGGGCGTTGCTGCACTACACCGTTCAGGACTCGAACCTGAGACCCGCTGATTAAGAGTCAGCTGCTCTACCAACTGAGCTAACGGTGCACGTGTTCCCTCAGGGGGAACGACATATTCTAGGGATCCGGACCAGCCAGTCAAGGCTGAAACCCGCATCGGGGGTGATTTTCCAGCGATCCCGAGATCGTTGTGGTTGCAGGCTACTCGATCGTCTGTTTCTCAGCCGGGATCTTCAGCTCGACATAGCTGACCAACTGGCGGAAATTCTGCAGTTTCAGCCCGTCCAGGCGGAGCCTCCCACCGGGGTGGTGGATGTCCATGATCTGCTTGTCGGCCAGCTTGGTCGCGTCGAGCTGCTGGATCGACTCCCAGGAGATCTTCTCCTTGCCCTGGTACCCGATGCCCTGTTCGTCGGCCACCAGCACCAGCTTCTGCGAGCGGATGGCCAAGGCAATCAGGACGATCGAAATCGGGATAAGAATGAAGGGCAGGAAGTGGTTGAAGGCCCAGCCGGCATACCCGTTGAGCGTCTCGACCGAGAGCGGAGCGTCCGGCTTGGGGTAGTTGGCCCAGTCGATGAAGCACCAGATCGAGAAACCCAGGCAGATCGCCGCGCCGATGAACATCCGCACGGCGGTGTCTCGCGTGGCCGGGCAGCTCACGGGTCCTGTAGGAGCGGGGCTTTGTTCGGCTTGGTCGCTCGCTTCGGGAGGGGGGTTCTGCGGTGTCGTTTCGCTCATCGTCTGATCCTTTCGGGGAATCTGGTATCGGAGATGTATAATACTCTTTAAGCCTACCCGTTCTGTCGGATTCTGCCAAGTGAGTTTTTCCCTGCAGTTTCTCGCGGCCGACGCGGTCGGGAAATGCGTCAGGCCCGGTCAATAAGGGTTGACAACGGCCCGGCGGTTTCCTACTCTTGCTGGCTCTTCAGGCGGCTGGGGTCGTAGAAACCATGCGTATGGGCCGTCGACGGGCGGGATCGATTTGTCCGAGACACAAAACAGGAACGAAAAAGGAGCAATCTCCATGGCTGTGAAAGTTGGCATTAACGGATTCGGTCGTATCGGCCGTCTGGTCTTCCGCTCGATGATGGAAGCCGGCGACAAGTTCGATATCGCCGCAATCAACGATCTGGGCGACGCCGAGACCCTCGCGATGCTGCTGAAGTATGACTCGACGCAGGGCAAGTACCCCGGTACGGTCGAAGCCAAGGGCGACGCGCTGGTCGTCGACGGCAAGGAAGTCAAGGTCATCGCCGAGAAGAACCCGGCCAATCTGCCCTGGGGCGACCTGGGTGTTGATGTTGCCATCGAGGCGACCGGCATCTTCCGCGCCAACAAGACCGCCGACAAGCCCGGCTACGACAGCCACCTCGATGCCGGGGCCAAGAAGGTCATCATTTCCGCACCCTCCAAGGGCACGGCCAAGATGATCGTTCTGGGTGTCAATGACGGCGACCTGACCGCGGATGACAAGTGCGTTTCCAACGCATCGTGCACCACCAACTCGCTGGCCCCGGCGGCCAAGGTGCTCAACGACAAGTTCGGCATCGTCAAGGGCCTGATGACCACCGTCCACGGCTACACCAACGACCAGCGGATCCTGGATATGATCCACTCCGACATGCGTCGCGCCCGGGCCGCTGCGGTCAACATCATTCCCACCACCACCGGCGCCGCCGTGGCTGTCGGCAAGGTCCTGCCGGAACTCAACGGCAAGCTCGACGGCTACGCCCTCCGCGTGCCCGTTCCGACCGGCTCGATTACTGACCTGACGATCCACGTCAGCAAGAAGGTCACCGTCGAAGAAATCAACGCCGCCGTCAAGGAAGCCGCCGCCGGCCCGATGAAGGGCATCATCGAGTACACCGAAGATCCCATCGTCTCCAGCGACATCGTCCACAACCCCCACAGCTCGATCTTCGATTCCGGCAACACCGCCGTCATCGGCGACGACCTGGTCAAGGTCACCATGTGGTACGACAACGAGTGGGGCTACTCCTGCCGCACCGCCGACCTGGCCGAGAAGATGGCTTCGATGTAAGCCGAGGCCGAAAGGTCCTCAACCGCAAACCCCACAGGCCCGGCCGCACCATACGGCTGGGCCTGTTCTATGAAAGGAACCAAACATGGCCAAGAAAACCATTGCCGACGTCGACCTGCAGGGCAAGGCTGTCCTGATGCGCGTCGACTTCAACGTGCCCCTCGACGAGGACAAGAACGTCACCAACGACCGCCGGATCGCCCTGGCCCTGCCGAGCATCCAGAAGGTCCTCGACGCCGGCGGCAAGCTCGTTCTGATGAGCCACCTCGGCCGTCCCAAGGGCGAAGTCAAGCCCGAATACTCCCTCAAGCCCGCCGCCGACCGCCTGGGCGAGCTGCTGGGAAAGTCCGTCCAGCTCGGGCCCGAAGATGTCGCCGGAGAGCAAGCCCAGAAGATGGCCTCCGAACTGGGCGGCGGAGACGTGCTCGTCCTGGAAAACGTCCGCTTCGACCCACGGGAGGAGTCCAAGGACGAAGCGACCGCACAGGAATTCGGCGACCAGCTTGGCAGGATGGGCGAAGTCTACGTCAATGACGCCTTCGGGACCTGCCACCGCAAGCACGCCAGCATGTACGGCGCCGCCAAGGCCATCCAGGCCAAGGGCGGCCCTGCCGTGGCGGGCCTGCTTGTCGAGAAGGAAATCAAGTACCTCCACGAGGCCGTCGATCAGCCGGAAAGGCCTTTCGTGGCCATCCTTGGCGGGGCGAAGGTCTCCGACAAGATCAAGCTCATCAGCTCCCTGCTGGGCAAGGTCGACAAGATCCTCATCGGCGGGGCGATGGCCTATACCCTGCT
>JBKHDI010000067.1:0-19153 GCA_046541415.1 Phycisphaerae bacterium
CACCGAAGGCGCTGAGGCGGGGATGGACTGTTCGGACCGTGGGGGCTTTGGGGTCGCAGAACGGTTACGCGCGGGCCGCAGATGTGGATTCCGTCGAGATTCCCGAAAAAAATGTTTCTGCCGTGGTTCCGGATTATCTCGTGCCACACGTTCGGCCGGTCCCACTAGATATTGGAGGTGCGACAGGCGTTGTCGCACCCAACGGAACCCCAACGCGCCAAAGGGTGCGACCGGACCTGTCATACCCCTGTGCGATGCTGTGTGCATGGAACAAGGCCGGTCGCCGGTGCGGGGGGACCGGCGGCCGAGACTGTGCAGGGCAGGGATGCCGTCGGAAACAACCCCTAAGCAGGAAGGACCGAGGCCGATGGCATACGGCATTGAACAGGTGGACGTGGAATACGACGAGCAGGCCGGAGCGGCCAGGCGGGTGACGATCGCCTTCGGCGGCGACGGTCAGCTGGAACTGACGGGCCATCGCGGACGGGCGGTGCTGATTCTCCGCAGCGGCGGGCAGGCGGTGGCCCTGCCCGTCGACGGGCCGAGGGACCTCTACCGCCGGGCGATCAATCTCATTCGCCTCCGCCTGCCGCAGGCAGGTGTTGATGCGTCCGACGAGAGGCAATGGTAGGCAGACGGTTCTGACCGAGAAGGAGGGTCCATCCCGGCGGGGGCAGGGTGTTTACCTGGCCCTGCTGCCCGCCCGGGAATGGGATCCTGGCGGGCGCGCAGCGATTGCCGGCGGCGGGGTTTCGGTCGACAGAAGGCGGCAGCGCGGTCTACGGGGCCTGGCTGCGGATCAGAACTCGTCCTCGTCGGACTCCATGGTGTTTTTCCAGACCTCGAGGTTTTCGAGGTAGACGGCCGTGCCGCGGGCCACGCAGGTCAGCGGGTCGTCGGCGATGGCCACGTCCAGGCCTGTCGCATTGGCCAGGACCGTATCCATCCCCCGCAGCAGGGCCCCGCCGCCGGCGAGCATGATGCCGTTTTCCACCAGGTCTGCCGCCAGTTCGGGCTCGGCCTTTTCCAGTGTCCGCACGACGCAGTCGATGATCGCGCCGACGGGCTCTTTGAGGGCTTCGCGGACTTCTTCGGAGCTGATAACGGTTTTTCGCGGCAGGCCGGAGATCATGTCCCGGCCCCGGACTTCGAGGGTTACTTCCTCATCCATTGCCGCGGCCGATCCGATGCCGATCTTGATCCGCTCGGCGGTCTGTTCGCCGATCATGAGGTTGTAGGTGCGTTTCATGTGTGCGGCGATGGCTTCGTCCATGTCGTCGCCGGCGACGCGGATCGACTCGCAGACGGAGATATCGGCCAGGGACATGATGGCCACTTCGGTGGTCCCTCCGCCGATGTCGACGATCATCGAGGCGGTGGGTTCGTTGATCGGCAGGCCCGCGCCGATGCCGGCCGCCATGGGCTCTTCGACCAGGAAGACCTTGCGTGCCCCGGCGCGTTCAGCCGAGTTGAGCACGGCGCGTTTTTCCACCGCGGTGATCCCCGAGGGGATGGAGATGACCACTCGGGGTCGCATGAAGCGGTGTCGCCGGTGGGCCTTTTTGATGAAGTAGTTGAGCATCTCCTCGGTGATGTCGAAGTCGGCGATCACGCCGTCTTTCATGGGTCTAATGGCGCTGATCGAGCCGGGGGTCTTGCCGAGCATTTCCTTGGCGACCAGGCCCACGGCGGCGCCGTCGCGGAGTTTCAGGACCTTGTTGGTCCCGCGGGTGACGGCCACCACGGAGGGCTCGTTGAGGACGATGCCCTGTCCGCGGACACAGACGAGGGTGTTACAGGTGCCCAGGTCTATCCCCATGTCCATGGAGAACAGGCCGATAATGGGGTCGAGGATCATGGTGCGTTCATCCCTTCACGCCGGCGCATCTTCCGTGATGTTCCATGGCCCGGACGACGAGAGCCCTCGACCGCCCCGGCCGCTGCGCAGTTTCGGCCGCTGCGGTCCTGCCTGCAGCGCGCGACAGGGACCGAAGAGCGTCTGCTCTCCGATCCACTTGCGTCCGGGCCTGGCCGGGACGTCTGATATCGCACAGGTTGTCTGTTAGTTGGTACCAGGCTGGCTGAGTCCCTTCAGCGGATCGAGCAGTTGCCCGGCCTCCAGGCCATAGCCGCCCTCTGCGACGGGGCTGGTCAGGAGGTTGAAGCATACGGCCACCGCCACGATCATGACGATGATGGCGATGACCAGCAGGACGGTGTAGACGTTCGGCTGGGGCTTCTGGTTGGCTGGGGCGTTTCCGAATTGGGTCATGATCTGCTCCTTGGCGTCCAGCCGATCAGCGGGCGAGTTTGTTGGTCACGCGGTCGCCGATCTGGGCCTGGAGTTCGCCACCGGAGACGAAGCCGGCGGACTTGCTGGCCTCGACGACTTCGATGTTCAGGTAGCCGACGAAGTTCTCGCCCCGGTAAATGACGAACCGCATGCCCTTGGTGACCCCGGCGGCCGAGCCGGCGTCGATGCTGGCGATGTCATTCTTGACCGCGGTGATGGTCCCGGAGATCTTCTGCTCCTGGCCGTTGAACTGCCCGTCCGTGTCCTGGCCGGTGCCGCCGGCGACCGTGGTCGGACCGCGGCTGAGGGCGTCTTCGAGGCGATCGCGAAGATCCTGCATCTGCTCTTCGAGCTGGGCGATCTCTTCCAGGCGGACCTGGACCTGCTTCTGGAGTCGCTCGATCTGCCCGGACAGGTCGGTGTTGGCCTGGGAGTATTCGAGATTCAGCTTGGCCAGGCGGTCCTTCTCTTCCAGGGCGCCGGTCAGCTGCTGGCGGATACGTTCACGCTGCTCGATTTCCTTGCCCAGCGACTGGTTCAGGTCCGAGACCTGGGCCACGGCGGTCGCCCGCTGGACTTCCAGATCCTGGATCTGCTTCTGGTAATCCGTTTCACGGGCTTCGACGGTCTGGACCTGGTTTCGCAGCTGGGCGATCTGCCCCTGGCTGGTGGCCTGGTTGATCGCGTTGATGTGGGCCTGTCGCTCGGCGGCGATCTGGGCCCGACGGGCCTGGGCTTCCATCGCGAGGGTCTTGGTCTTCTGCTGCTCGAACTGGCTGCGGTAGCTTTCCTGGACGGTGGCCTGGGCGGTGAAGACAACCGAGGCGGCTATCGAGACGATCACGAGCAGGACAATGGCGATCTTGGTAAGAATGCTCAACCGTATTCTCCTTGATAACGGACTGCACCGGCCCTGGCGGGTCGGGATCTTGCTTCAGCTCAGCCGCTTGGGATGAAGAAAATATGAAGACGCTACATCTCGCGCGTGTCGGCTGTTACCACGCTGGCGATTGTATTTTGCATGGGAGTCAAGTCAAGCAAATAACCGCGTGCGGCGGTTGTTAATCCTTTGCGCCGGAGCTTTCGAGTCTGGGCCGGGGCGTCTCGGGCAGCTCGGGGCCCAGCGGCTCGGTCGGATCGGCCGGGTCCACATCTTCCGGTTCGACCACTTCCATGCCATTCGAAGGCGTCTGCGGCTGGGCCTGGACGGGCACCTGCGGGGCGTGGTCGGGCAGCAGGCGCAGGATGCTCATCGCCGCCAGCAGCTTGAGGCTCGGGTCGGAATGCTCGACGAACGGCAGGAGCACATCGACGCCCTCGGGGTAGCGTTTCATGAACCCCAGAGCCCAGGCAGCCTGACGCTGGATAAGCAGGGTCGCATCGGCGGTCTGGCGGATGTCGCCGGCAGCCTGGGAGGCCTTTTCCAGCAGCAGCTTGGGTTTTTCCAGGCCCGCAGCGGTGAAGAGGTAGCACTGGCGGCTGGACATGCCCAGTTTGGCCAGCATGCCCCCCGCGGTCAGGCGGATGGCGGGGTGTTCCTTTTCATCGGCCAGGATCTTCTGCAGGACGGTCATGGCCCGACCCGGGGCGTGCTCGGACAGGGCGATAATCCCCGCGATGCGGAGATCCATGAAGCGTCCCTTGGTGTAGGCTTCGAGCTTGGCGGCGCTGGCCTGGTCGCCGAGGCGGGCCATGGCCTCGTCGTAGCGAAGCTGGTTGCCCAGTTCCTGTTCTTTCCAGCGGGCGGCTTTCAGGGCCCGCAGGGCCGAGTCGCGACCGATGCGCCCGAGGGCCTCGGCGGTGTTGATCCGGACGGCCTCGACGGGGCTGAAGAGCATCGGCCCGAGCATTTTCAGGTGTCGCTGGTCGCCCAGTTCCGACAGGGCGTAGACCACCGAGGGGATGACGATCAGGAAGGGCTCGCCGACCTGTCGATCGGAGCTGACCATCTCCAGCAGGCGGGGCTTGGCCGGGGCGTACTGGATGTCCCCGATGGCGGTTGCTGCCGAGGCCCGCACGCCGGGGGATTCATCGTCCATCGCGGCGACCAGCAGGTTGCCGTGATCCTCGGCCATGAACAGCGCCACGCCCTCCAGGGCCCGGGCGCGGACGACCGGGTCTTCGTGGCCGACGGTCTGCAGGACAGCGATCTTGGCCTCGACGACGGCGTTGGCCGGCTGGGCCTGCAGGCCCTTGCGGGGTTCGGTGCATCCTGACAGCAGGCAGGTACCGGCGGCCAGGGCGACCAGAAACACTCTACTGAATCTTGCCATCGGGTCTTCCTTCCTTGATGGTTCCCGGGGGCGCTTTTCGGCGGCTGGACCTGAATCGCGCGACAAGCAGGACGGCGGTCCAGATCCCCACGGCCAGGCTGACGGCCTGGGCGAACATGTCCCCTACCAGACTATATAATGTTGCGCGTCGGTCCAGCAAAATCTGCGGCCCGGCGACCAGTCCGTCCTGCCCGGTCGGTCCGGCCCCGTCCAGCAGCAGTCCGCCGGTGACCATCACCTCCTGCCCGTCGCGCACGACGCGGGCGACGATCCGCCCGTTGGAGTCGATCGAGGCGCTGATGCCCGTATTGACCGCCCGGACGACCGGAACGCGCGTCTCGATGGCGCGGTAGACGTAGTGGCTGAGGTGCTGGGCCTGTTCGGTCGAGCCCCGGTTGGTCCCGGGCCAGACGAACCAGCCGTCGTTGGAGACGTTGGCGATGACGTCAACGGCCTTGCCGCCCTCCTGCCAGACCAGGCGGCGGCAGATACGGGCGAACGTGCCTTCATAGCAGACCGGTGCGGCGACCCGCAGCGGCCCCTGGTCGGTCTGGATGCGGAAGACCGTGGCGATCTGCCCGGGGAACAGTTGCGTCATCACCGGCGGGACGAACCCGCGCAGCCACGTGTGCACACCGGGGGCAGACTGGCGGAACGGGACGTACTCGCTGAAGGGCACGAGCTGGATCTTGCTGTACAGTTGCGTCTGGCCCAGCCCGGGGACGAAGAGCATGACCGAGTTTCGACTCAGCCATGGCGTCCGCTCGCCGCCGAGTTCGGGCTCCCAGTGCAGGCTGCCTCCCCCGCCCAGCAGCGGCGCGTCGATGTCGCGAACCATCCGGTCGATGCGGTCGAGGTAGAGGCGGCTGTTCTCCAGCAGCCGGGCGTAGATTTCCCGGGCCTCGAGCGTTTCGGTCCCGAAGTTCTGGCGGGTGAAATCCCGGGCCCGATCGGACTCCAGCTCGACACTGCCGTCCGGGGACAGGCCTGAGACGAAATCGAGGTTCAGACCGCGCGGCAGCATGGTTTCCGGCCAGAGGATCCACTGGATCCTGCTTCCGCGACTCTCAGCCAGCGCGGCCAGTTGTTCGGTCGCCGCGACGTGGGCCTTGAACGCTTCGACGTCGCTGGTCCCCTGCCTGCCCAGAGCGATGGGAAAGGCCTGCTGGACCACTGCCACCGGCCCGGCCTTCGGTCCCCGCGGCTGGGAGAGGCGGAAGAGGCTGTAGCCGACCATCCCCGTCAGCAGCAGCCCGGCGACAGCCAGGCCCACCACGTTCTGGCGGATCGCCGGAAGGATGTTGTTCCGCCCCCTGCCCCGTTGGGACCAGGTGATCCACAACCCCGCGGCCAGGCCATTAACCAGGGCCACGTAGAAGCTCACGCCGTATTGCCCGGCCGCGTCGGCGATCTGGATCAGCCAGACCTGCCCGTACTGCGTCTGGGACAGGAAGAACCAGGGAAAGCCGCTGATCAGATGCGCCTGGAGGTACTCACCGGCCACCCAGACCACAGGCAGGGCCAGCCAGATCGGCCCGCCGCGGCGGACCATCCAGCGGACCAGCAGCGCCCGGGCCATCCAGTGCATCGTCAGGTAGACCACCAACGCCAGGTATCCTGCCAGCGTGACCCACCACAGCCAGTACAGGGCCGCAGACCAGAATACAAGCCCCATCAGGGCGGTCCCGGCCAGGGCCCGGCGGCGATTGGGCGTTTGACAGATGAACACCGCCCACCCGCTCAGGCAGAGGTACGCCAGGGGCCAGAGGTCGAACGGCGCGAAGGCGGCAAGCGTCGCCGCGGCCGAGACGATCAGCATCGCCGCGGCGGCCCCCGCCTTCTGCCAATCCAGCGGCCGGCGGACTTCTCCGCTCGGCGCGGCAGGGGCGGTCTTCTTCTTGCGTGGCGGCTTTCTGGACAATCGGTCACCCTCGTTCGGCTGGCGGGTCGGGATACTTCCGGTCCGAGCATTGTCCACCAACCCCGCGGGCGGGTCAAGCCGGGGCTTGGGGCCGGCGAAACCTTTTGCATCCAGGCGACGGGAGTTCTACGATACCGCCATGACTACGAGACGAACCAACCAACAGCGTCGGGACAAGTCGATGGCCTTTGCCATGGCCGTCGTGCTGGCGGTCACCCTGGCCGGGGCCTGGATGCTGGTCCGTGCGAAAAACGCACCGGTCCGACACGGTGCAGAACTGATCGATCAATTGGCCGAAGAAGGCCTCGATGCATGGTGGAAGGGACCGGAACTCCAGATCTGGGGGATTTTCCCCAAGGGGCAGCGTGAACCGGAGGGTTGGACGATCCAGGTGCGGACGGCCAATCCCGAAGGGGGTTTTGCGGGCATGACCGTGGGCGGAGAGTCCAGCCGTATGCTGTCCTGGCAGCAGTGGACGCTGAACAATTCAGCCAGGGAGGGGATCTACGAGGCAGGAAAACTGGTTTCCACGCGAACCGGCCCGAGTCTCTATGTCGATACGCGGATCGAGCAGAGGGCGGATGGCAAACTGCTCGTCCGCCAGTTCATCAACCAGCTTAACCGGCGGGTCGAGACCTCGACCCGGACCCCGGAGAATTACGCCCCGGAAGGCACACTGCAGTTGCTGCGGGAACGCGTCGGGCAAACGCGACGGGACTCGGACTTCCGGGTGATCGTCAACTCAGCGGGCCCGGCCGGGCAGGAGCCGAACTTCATACCCTTCGTATATGAGTACTCCGGCCAGGCCGATCTGGAAGGCCAGGCCGTCCAGATCGTCCAGTCGCGCCAGGTCCTGCGGGATGACAGCGGCGGGCAGTATTCGAGGATTGTCGATCACCTGATCGATCCCGAGCGCGGGGAAGTTCGGCGCGAGCAGCAGATTGTCCACTACAGCGGCCAGGTAGTCCAGGAATGGTCGGAGCGGCTTTTGCCGCTGAAAGAAGCGTTGGACGACCCGCAAGCGCGGGCGGTCTTCGTCAGGGCCATGCAGATTGCCAAGCAGCGGAACCTGCCGAACCTGGAATCCCTGGAGCAGATCAGGGCCGAATCGCTGGAAAGGCCTTTCCAGCCGGACGGAGACGGGCAGGAAGAATAGCCGATCGCCCGAAGGGCGTGTCTCAGCGAACTTCTTCCAGCGCCTCTTCGCGCATTTCGATGGCCCGTTCGATCAGTTCGCTGGGCTCGGTGGGGGTGAACGGCTGCAGCTGGTAGTCCAGGTACCGCACGTCGCGGTAGGTCCAGGGTGCCAGTTCGCTCAGCAGGTCCAGCCCGGGCCATTCGTAGACCGGCGGGTTGATCTCGGCGTGGGTCTTGAGCGTCTCGTAGCCGTCCTTGCGGAGGGTGATGTCGTAATCGCCATACCAGGTGAAGCGATGGACCAGCGGGGTTCTCCCCACTTCCTGGCCGGAGATGTAGACCACCGCCCCGGCCGGTTGGGAGTCGATCCGCATTTCTCTCTCGACACAGCCTGCTGCCAGGCCGGCCAGGACGATCAGAATGGCTGCGATTCGAGTCATGACGAGATTTTTAACGGCCCGGGCTTGAGATGCCAAGACCAAAATCCGATTCTGTATGGAGTCGACAGCCCCGATGGGCCGAAACGGTAAATGAGAATCGGTTCTCCCAGTCCAGCGAGATTTACCATGCAAAGCAGCCCCCACCGCACCGCCCGAGGCCACGAAGAGCCCTTCGCCTGCCAGTTCAGCATCTTCCTGGTCAACCGCGTCGGACAGATGCGCGACCTGATGAGCATGTGCGCGGAGAAGGAGCTGGACATGGTGGGCATGAGCGTGGTCGACTCGACCGACTGGGCCGTGATCCGCGCGATCTTCTCCGACGCCAACCGCGCCCGCGAGGTGCTCAAGCAGGAGCACATGGCCTTTACCGAGACGGAGGTCATCCTCGTCGAGCTGCCCGGCGACAACTCGATGACGGAGATCTGCGGGCACCTGCTTCGCGGCGAGATCAACATTCACTTCGCCTTCCCCCTGCTGATCCGTCGCCACGAGAACCCGCTGATGGCGATTCACGTCGACGACCCCGTGCTGGCCAAGCAGATTCTGATCCGCCACGGCATGACGCTGCTGGGCGACGAGGACCTGGCCGACCCGAAATTCTGACCCGCCAGGCCCTTGGCTGAATCTTGCCAAACCCTCCGGCTGACGGTACGCTGTCGGCCATGGCGAAATTATACGATGTAGCAATACTGGGCGGTTCGGCCGGGGCGTACGCTGCGGCCTGCCACATGGCCAAGGCCCGCAAGGACATGCAGATCGCGGTGATCTCCCCGCCGGCCAAGACCACCGACTGTCCCCTGGCCGACTGGGTCCCGCGGGGGTTCTTCGAGCCGAAGTTCCTGACCAGAAGCTTCGTCAAGTCATCGGGGGCCCTGGCGTTCAAGCGGGTGGCGTATCACAACTCGGATCTGTCCAGCCAGATGGACCAGATCTACCACAAGCCCGCGGGCCACTTCTACCAGGCCGGGCAGCTTGAGAACGCCCTGCGCGACATGGCCAAGGACCTGGGCGTAACCGTCCGCAACACCAGCACGGACCCGGCGATCAACCTCCAGGAAGACCAGGTTCGCCTGGTCGGTTCGATCCAGGTCCGCGCCTCGATGCTCCTGCTGGCCCACGACAGGCCCAGCGAGGTGATCAGCGAACTGTCCCTGCCGGTCCGCACCGTGCCGCGGTCCAACCTCGTTGTCGCCGGCCTGGACGTGCCGATCGGCAAGGATCTGCCCGACGATCTCTTCGCAGACGAACTGCACGTCGTGGAAATGCCCGAGCGCAGCGAACTGGGCCTCTTCTTCCGCGTGGGGAATATCATCCACCTGCGGATGATCTCCAAGTCGGCGGCATCGGGCAACCGGGCCTCGGAGCTTTCGACCATGGTCGCCCGCCTGCAGCAGGCCGAGATCCTCCCGGCCCGGATGCAGCTGGGCAAGGTGACCGGGGCGGTGTGGCACCCTCCGGCGGGCGTGGCCCTGGAGATGGAAACGCACGTGGCCAAGCGGTGCATTCTGGCAGGTTCTGCCGGCGGGTTCTGCGAGTCGATCACCGGGCACGCGACGTATCCGTCGGTGCGATCGACCCTGCTGGCCGCCGACGTGATGCTCGATGCGCTCAAGGCCAAGGACCCGCAGGATGTGTTGATGAAGTTCAAGGGCCTCTGGCGCAGCGAACTGGCGGACTATCTCAGGCCCCCCAACACGTCGCTGCACATGTTGCTGCCCCTGCTGTTCGCCAACCGCCGCATGGCCTCGCGGTTCTCATCGGCCCTGCTGTTCGGCGAAAACATCTAGCGTCCGACAACTGCTTCTTCCGCCGGAGGGTAGATGGACTGTCCGGAGAACAACTCGATCCGCTCGCGTCATCTCTGGACGCTGGCGGCGCTGCTGCTGGGCCTGCTGGCCCTGCGCGTCGTTGCGGTGGTGCGGGCAGACAACATCGCCTCGGACGGGCCGACCTTCCTGGCGATGTCCCGGGAAATTGCCACCGAGGGCCTGGCCGAGACGGTCCTTCGGTATGACTACCACCCGGGCTACCCGGCGATGGTCTCAGCTGTGGGGCGAGGGGCGGGTCTGGACTGGCCCGGCGGGTGGGTTTCGGCCGCCCAGGGGATCTCGATTCTCATGGGCCTGGTGGCCGTGACGGCGGTGTTTTTGATCGGCGCGGAGTTGATCAGTCCCTGGCCCGCCCTTCTGGGAGCCGGCCTGTTCGGCCTGGGCGAGAGGTGGATCGAGATCAACGCCGACGTGCTTTCCGGCTCGGCCATGCTGGCGCTGTGCATGCTGGGGCTGCTCTGGTCGCTGCGGATGCGGCGCCTGGCGGCTGGCAGGCCCGGCGAGGCGGTGGCGATGGCGGCGATGGCGGGGATGTCGATCGGCCTGGGCTACCTGGTCAGGCCCGAGGCGCTGGTGATGCTTCTGGCGGCAGGGGGTCTGGCTTTCGGCTCTGCCCACGAGCAGAAGGTCTCTGTCGGGCGGAAGTTCCTGCTGGCCGGGGTGGTCCTGCTGACAACCGCCACGGCGGTGGCACCGTATGCGATCTGGATCGGCTCGCTGACAGCCAAGAAGGATGTCTCCGATTTCGCTTCTCCAGGCGGCTGGCCGCTGGCGGTCGCCGGCCCGCAGTTGTGGCTGGGGGCGATGGGGACGGTCGTCGACGCCTTCCGCTCGGCGATGGGCAACGTCGCGACGGTCTTCCTGCTGGTGACCCTGGCGACATGGTTCGGGCGGTACCTGTTGCGGCTGAAGCTGCCCGGACAGGTCGTTTACACTCCGGGCGCCGGGGCCTGGTGGGCCCTGGCTGCACCGGCCGGGGCCATGCTGGCCGTCGTTACCGCCCTGGAGGCCGGCCAGGGAGGCGCGCGGTATGTCTCGAGCCGACACCTGCTGATACCGGCCGCGGTGTTGGCGCCCCTGGCCGGGCTTGGCGTGTTCACCTGTGTGCAGTGGACCCTGGTGATCCACCGGCGCTGGAAAATCCCCCACTGGCCCCCGGGCGCCTGGGGGATCTGGGTCGGCCTGTCGGTTGCCGCCGCCCTGGTCTTTGCCTTCCCCGTCCTGCACGAGAACAAGGGCCCTGCCCGGACGCTGGGCCTGGAGCTGCGCGACAAGCTGCCCCGAGACTACTATTGGATCGGGGCCGAGCCCTGGACCCCCTTCTTCGCCGGGGCCCCGATGGAGCAGTTCCGCAACCACCAGACCCACCCCTGGCGCATCCGGTTCGACAGGCCCGTCAGTGTCGATTCGCTTCTTTCCCATGCCCGCCAGCTGCCCGGCTCGAGCGTCTGCCTGGCCGTGGACAGCAACTTCTTCGACGACTACCCGGGCCTGCAGCAGAAGATCGAGGCCGACGGGCGATTTACCCTCCTGGCCAGAAAGGACGGCCCCCGGTACATCGCCTATCTCTACCTCTGCCGCCCCGGGCGGGGGTAATTGGCATACAGGCCTCTCGGCGGTATACTGTTGCGGCGGGCACCTGCAACGCGAAAGCTACCTGAACATGGTCACCGACATCGAATTTGCCAAGCTCTCCGGCAGCGGAAATGACTTCATCTGCATCGACAACCGCGACGGAATCTACGACGCCCTGCTGGCCAACGAGCCGGCCCGGGTGCACTTCGCCAAAACCCTCTGCCGACGCGGCGTCAGCGTCGGGGCCGACGGGCTGATCTTCGCCGGAGATCCCGAGGTCAGGCAGTTCGCCGACGTGGCCGCCACGTTCGTCGAGGCCGACGGATCGGTCGCCGAACTCTGCGGAAACGGTACGGCCTGCTTTACCAAGTGGATCCTCGACCGCGGGTTCTGCAAGGGCCCGGAAGTCAAGATCCTCACCGAGGCCGGCGTCATCCGCGGCTCGCGCGGCCAAGGCGAATACATCAAGGCCTGCATCCCCTTCCCCGAGCAGCGCCTTCGCGACCAGGAACTCTTCGTCGCCGGGTCCAGGTGGACCTACGACTTCGCCATCACCGGCGTGCCCCACGTGGTCACATACGTCAAGGATCTCGAAGCGATCGACGTCAACAAGCTCGGCAGGGCGTGGCGCCACCACGAACACTTCCAGCCGCGCGGGGTCAACGCCAACTTCGTCGAACTGCTCGGCGAGGGACATATCGCCCTGCGGACATTCGAGTTCGGCGTCGAGGCCGAAACGTTCGCCTGCGGAACCGGCTCGGCGACCGCGGCCTACTTCGCGACGCGCCGCTTCAACTGGCCCCAGGCCTACTCGACCGGCGAGAAGCCCGTCCGCGTCACCGCGCGCAGCGGCGACGTGCTGAATATCTGGATCACCGCCGAGGCCGGCACGCTGGAGGTCACCGACTTCTGCCTGGAAACCGTCGTCCGCTCGGTCTACTCGGCCCGGCTGGACCCGCAGACGCGCGAAAAGGCGCTGGAGGCGGTGGACACCGCCCGGGCCGAGCTGGAAGGCTCGGCCGGGTGAGCATGTTTTCGATCGACCAGAACTGTCACAGCCTCTGGGACACCATTCCCAAACTCCAGGCGATTGTCGCAGCCGGCCTCTCCGCGGTCCACTGCATCGAGGACATCGACGTGGCCTTTACCGCCATGGGCGCCCGACCCGACGATGCCCACATGGAACTGGCCCGCGAACGCTTCCATCGCTCCGGCGGGCAGGACTGGGGCGCCGCGATGTTCTACAGCGAGTTTCTCGGCAAGCTGCCCGTGGAAGTCCGCGACTACGAGCCGGCGACGGGGATGAAAACCGCCACGCTGGCCAAGAAAACCGACCGCAGCGTCGACGCCCTCTACGACGAATTCTCCCCGGGCGACAACTGGCAGCTGATCGGTTCGAGCTACATCCACGACGAAGACCACCACCGCGTCATCGGAGACCTGTCGGTCGGCGAGTCCGCCCCGTTCCTGCGAGAGCTGCTGGACAAGGCCCGGAAGGACCTGCTCAACCGCTTCCCGGGCCCCGACGCCCGCAGCCGCATCGACCAGTGGTTCCAGGCCGAGACGGCCAGAATCTACCAGCTGATCGACCGCTGCCAGGGCGGCAGACTCGTCGACCTCTACGACCAGTGGATGCGACTCTACCTTGGAGACTCGGTGACCATCCGCCTGACCAGCGACATGTTCAGCACGGCCTCGGCCCGGGTCGACCGACCCCTGCTGGACCTGTTCTGTCGCGATTACGCCACCGCTTCGAAGCTGTACAACCAGGCGATCGAGGAAACCGGCGTGGGCCTGCGCCCGCTGAAGCGGTCGGCCGGGGAACTGCCCTTCTTCGCCGCCCACAAGTATCACGGCCACCTGGTCCGCACGGCCATGCACCTGCAGGACGGCGCCCTGCGGGTCGGCTGTCATTCGGTGCACGTCTATCCGGAAGTCGAGCGGACGGTTCATGCCCTGGCCGAGCTGGGCGTGCTGGCCGTGGCGGGCAAGGCCCTGCTGCTGGTCAGCCAGGTCCGCCTGGGCAAGTCCGGCCGCCCGCTGGCCCTGCCGCACATGGGCTCGCTTTACATGCCCGCCGCCCACCGCCTGGCGAAGCTGCTGGAAGCAGGCGACCTGCTTCCAGGCCCGCTGGCGCCCATCGTCCGCGTCCGCCTGCACCTGCTGGACCGGATGCGCGGCATCGATACGGAAATCAACCTGCCCGACCACCTGGCCGAGGCGATGAACAGCCCTGTCGTGACCGCCGATGAACTGGGCAACAACTGGCGAGACATACAGGACCGCGCCCAGAAGCGGCTGGAGGATCTCAAGGATGATGACAAGCGCAAGGCCTGGCAGGAGCAGAACCTGCCCGAGCTGACCGGCCAGGCCGAGCAGCTCGAAGCCCGGCGCATCGAGATCGTCAAGGACAACCCCAAGGACCCCCGGGCCCGCCGGCTGTGGGCAGAGCAGAAGCAGCTCCAGACGCGCATCCTCGACCAGACCCTGCGCCAGATCGCGCGGGATACCCAGACGGCTCAAATGGAATACTGGGACTCCCGCGGGGCAATCCTGCCCTGGTGTATTGCCCTACAAGGCCCCGAGCTTTACGATAGGGTCATACGAGAGGCACGATTGTCCGAAGAGACTGCATGAGCCGACACGAGCGAATCCGCGACCATTACGAACGTCGCATAGACCCCGTCCGCAAGAGCTACGACGTACTGGATTGGGCTTCAGCCCAGTCCCAGCACTGTCGGTTTGAAGTTCTCGCCAGCCAGATCAACCTCGACGGGGCGACCCTGCTGGACATCGGCTGCGGCCTGGGTGATCTCTGGGGCTTCTGCAAGGACCGCCGGATCGACGTCTACTACACCGGCGTGGACATCCTGCCCAAGATGGTCGAAGAAGCCCGCAGCCGCCACCCCGACGGCCATTTCGAGGTCCGCAACATCTTCCAGCCCGACCCGGATGAAACAGACCGCCAGTTCGACGTGGTCTTCGCCTCCGGGACATTCAACCTGAATCTGGGCAACAACCTGGAATTCCTCGCCGCCGCCCTGGGCCGCATGCAACAGCTGGCCCGGAAGTACGTGGTCTTCAACCTCCTGCACGTCCGGCGAAAGTTCGAGCCCGAGCGGTACTTCTACTCCGACCCCGAGCAGATCGCAGAACTGCTCAAACCCTCCGGCTGGGACTGGCGGATCGTCGACGACTACCTGCCCAACGATTTCACCGTCATCGTCCAACGCCCCCAGAACCCTGCAGGGTGATTCGGGGGCAAGTCGGGCTGGCCGCCGGCGGGCCTGTCCCGCATTGCCGCAAGCGGCTTAGAGGCGCGGCAGGAGTCGGCCGGTGCGCTGGCGATAGCAGGCCCATTCCTCCCCGAACTGCCTTGCCAGTTCCCGTTCCTCCGCCGGCAGGAGGATCAGCAGCCAGATGCCCATCCAGATCGGCAGGGCCAGCGTGATCCAGTCGGCCAGGAGAATTGCCGCACCCGGGCCCAGCAGCCACAGGCCCGCAGCGTAGTGCGGGTGGCGGACAATCGCGAACGGGCCGCTGCGGACCAGTCGCCCGTCTGTACCTTTGGACAAACAGACGCGGGCCCAGATCCAGAACCCCAGCCCGGCAAGGATCAATCCCCCCCCGATGGCCCAGCCGAGAGGGCCGGCCAGGACGTCGATCCGCGTACACGGGCCCAACTGGTGCGACAGGCCCAGCAGCACAGCCAACCCGGCCGCACTGACTGTCCCCCACGCCGGGCCGATTCCCTGGCTGGGATGATGATACCACGGACCACTCATGGCCCCATGCTACCAGCCGCCGGGGCCTTTGGACAGCCCCCTATCGCAGCGACCCCAGCAGGGCAGCGACCAGCTGCATTTGTCCCTGGCCGGTGGTGGACTTGGGCACGAAGTCGTCGATTCCGCTTCCCGGAACCAGGACGGTATCTTCGGTCTGCGGGTTGGACGACCAGGCGCAGATGACCACCGGCTCGGACCCCATCTGCTTGCGGATCTGCCGGGCGAGTTTCGCTGCGTCGGTATCTTCCAGCGTGCCATCGACCAGCACAACCCGCGGCGGGGACTGGGCCACGTCGGCCAGGGCGTCGGCCCCGCTGGCAGCGGCAGAGACGATGAAGCCCAACTCGCGGGCGATCTGCCCGGCCGCAGCGGATTGCGACGCACTGGCAGAGACGATCAGCACCTTCTCTGCCGTCCGGGCGAGATTCAGCTCGCCCCTGGCCAGGCGCTGGGCGGCAGAGGCCAGGGCCAGCAGGCGCTCCTGGGCCTTGGCCAGCCGGCGCTTGAGAGTCTCGTTCTCGGCGGCGATTGCCTCGTCGGCCCCGTCCTGCCCTGCGCTTTGCTGCATGCGGCTGGCCAGCAGCTTCCGGGCCCGCGTGATGTAGAGTTCCATCCGCTCGGGGATCCGGTCCAGGGCGATTACGTCGTCGACGCCCTCCCGAAAGGCCAGGCAGAGGTACTCCGGCGAGGGCATGGAATCGGCGTAGAGGCAGACCACGCGGGGCTGGTCGGTGTTGCCGGCGATCTGCCCGAGCTTGATGCCGAGGCAGTCTTCCTCGACAGCTGGAATGAACACCACCGCCGGACCGGCAGGCAGAGACTCGCCCATGTTTTGCGTATCCGGCAGAGACGGGCAGGTCTTGATCTCGAACTGCTCTGCCCGACAGCGATCCATGAAGGTCTGCAGACTGGTGGCTGAGCCGTTTCCACTGCCGAAAAACACCGCGTTGGCTTGCATGGGTTCCCTTTCGATCGATCAGGCGTAGGTGTTGGCTTCGTAACGCAGCACGCCGAAGTAATGCTGGAGGTTCTCGCCCAGCCGCTGGAGCAGATCCGGCTGAGACTCCCGCGGAGAGAGCAGCACGGAGATGGTCTGTCCGCATCGGCCGGCCTCGATGTCCGACATCGACGGCTGGGTGCCCAACACGTCGGCCACCGCTTGAATCCGTCGGAGGATCAGGTAGGCGACCAGGTAGGCCGGCTGATCCGCCGGCTCGAACTCGATGTTGCACCGGAAGAGGTTCGCCCCGTCGCGACGACGCGAGGAGAGGTAGAACTCGCCGGTGGCGTCCAGGTCGATGACGGCCTGGGACGGGTCGGCCTGGCCGGACTGGGGGGCCTGCTCGGCCTGGTGCTGCTGGGCCGCCAGGGCCGCCTGAAGCTTTTCCGACGGGCACGGGCCCGATCGGCCGGCCAGGAACTCCCGAACCGTCTCCTCCAGGTACGCCGCGACGTCGAAGAGGATATCGAAGACCTCGTCATCCAGTTCCATCTTCCCGTGGCGGGCCTGTTCCAGGAGCGTCTCGGCCTTGTGGGTCACCGCCGCGGCGGTCTCGGCGCCGTACATCGTCAGGTTGCCCTTGATCGAATGGGCCAGGCGGAAGATCGCATCGGCCTGCTTGCCGTCGCGGCTCTCCTCGAGCTCCAACAGCGACTTGTTCAGGCGGCTGAGCATGGCGCTGACCTCGTGGAGGAAGCCCGCGTCGGGTGCCTCCCCGGCCGGGGGCGCGTCGCCGGGCAGCTCGTCGCCCTGGGCTGCTGCCTCGGTGGCCGGTTTGCCCTCGGGTGCTTCGTCGGTTTGAGGCCTTTGCAACTGGCCTTGCTCGACCTGCTCGACGGCCTGGCCCAGCGGGATGGTCTGCTTGTTGGCCTGGGCCATCTCGCGGGCATCTTCGGCCCCGAAGGTCAGCTCGAACAGGCGGGGCAGGTCGATGACCATCGCCAGTTGCCGGCCCGAAAGCACGGCCGTGCCGGACAGGCCGGGCACTTCAATGCCGTCGAACTCGCTGATGACGATCTTCTGCGGGTTCAGGAAGTCGCTGACGACGAACGCGGCCCTCCGGTGCTTGTATTCGACGATCATCACGGGCACGGAATCTCCGTCGCCGGCCAGCGGCGGTTCGCCCAGGATCTCCAGCAGGTCGAACAGCGGCAGGAGCTGGCCGAGATGCATGATCGTCCGGCTGCGACCCCGGACGGTGGAAATCTCCGCCTTGGGAATCGATCGCGAGGCGACGACGGCGTTGACCGGGAAGGCGAAATGCGTCTCGCCGGCCGTAATCAGCAGCGCGTCGGAAATGTTCACTGCGGTGACCTTGGGCAGAATGAAGCTGACGGTCGTGCCGGCCCCGGCGGCGGTCTCGATGCTCGTCTCGCCGCCCATCTCGGTGATGACCGTGCGAATGACGTCCATGCCCACCCCGCGACCGGAGGTCACCGAGGCAGCATCGGCCGTGGAGAAGCCCGGCAGGAACAGGTAGTTCAGCAGGTCGGGCTTGCTCATCCGTTCGGCCGAATCCGGGTCGGTCAGGCCGACCTGGATGGCCTTGCGCTGGACCGCGGCGACGTCGATGCCCCCGCCGTCGTCTTCGACCTGGATGATGATGTTGTTCTCTTTGTTCAGCACGCGGACGGTGACGGCGCCTTCGGCCTCTTTGCCCGCGGCGGTGCGGGTGGCGGCGTCTTCTATGCCATGGTCGATCGCGTTGCGGATCTGGTGGGCGATCGGGTCGTAGATCTTCTCGGACATCTTCTTGTCGATGTTGACCGACTCGCCCTCGACCTCGAAGCGGATGGCCTTGCCCAGGCGGCGCGACGTATCGCGTGCCAGGCGGCGGAACCGGGCGAACATGTCGCTCATGTCGACGGTGCGGACGTCGGTGACCAGGTTGTGCAGGTCCGAGCTGATGCGGCTGGAGGTGATCGCCAGGTCCTTGATGTTATCCGAGAGCATGCGGTCGATGGCCTGGCCCTCGCGGATGTTGCGGCTGACGGCGTTGAGGTTGGACGATACGATGATCACCTCGCCGGCCAGTTCGAGCATGTGGTCGAGCTGTCCGAGGCGGACGACCATGCTTTCTTCGGCCTTGATCGGCGTCTTGGCGGCTTGGTTCTGCGGTGCGGTGGCGGTTTCAGACATGGCTGATCACTCTCTCGATGACCCGGCCGGCCAACTGGGGGGTAAAGGGTTTGGTCAGGTAGTCGTCGGCCCCGGTCCGCAAGGCCTGGATGACGTACTTGGCGTCGCGGTGGGTGGAGATGACCACGATCGGCAGGTCCCGCAGCTTGGCCCGGCGTCGGATTTCCTCGCAGAGCTCGAATCCGTCCATCTCGGGCATGACCAGGTCGGTAAAGACCAGGTCGACCGGTTCGGATTCGAGCTTCTCCAGCGCTTCGACCCCGTTGGACGCCTCGATGGTCGACAGGCCGACCTCTTTGAGCGTCTTGATCACGACCTTCCGCATCGTCGCGAAATCCTCGACCACCAGGGCGGTAAGTCCCTGGCCCGGCTGCGTGGCCGGCTGATAGCCGGAGGCGGTCTGTTCTGTCATGTTCGTCCCTTCCAGGTCCGTCCCCTGCCCGGCGCCCGGAGGCGCAGGACAGGCCCGGCCCGTCATACAGGCGGTAACCAACTGGGCCAACCCCAGGTGCCCTGCCTGTTACATCGGAACGACTATCGCAATCTTGCCGAGAATCCCCGTTTTATCTGCCTCTCCTCCCTGCTGCCCGGGTTCACGCCGCTTCGGCGTAACCCGGCGCGGCAGGCCCCTTCAACATCGGCATGGTTACGAGGATCTCGGCCCCCGGCCTCGATCCTCGTGAACCATGGCACCATTGAGGGCAGACGCCGGGGTCAGGGGCCCAGCGCCGGGGTCAGGTACTTTTACGGACCCGAGGCCT
>JBKHDI010000068.1:0-18830 GCA_046541415.1 Phycisphaerae bacterium
TGTTGGCCGAGTTTGGCCTCGTGGCCGGAGTCGCGGTAGGCGGCCAGCGGGTCGGCCGGGGCGCCGAGAATCTTGCGGGCGGCGGTCAGGATGTCGGTTACGTCAGCGTGGTAGGCGGCGCGGAGGATTTCCTCGGCCCCGACGACATCTTCGTTGGCCTGTGCGGCGGCCAGGGCGTCGCGGTCGACGAGCATGGCCTTGGCGAAAAGCTGCTGTACGGTGCAGACGGTCTGGATGGTCGCCTGGATCTTCGGCTTGATGTTGTGCGACTGGTCGATCATCCAGGCCAGGTCGACCGTCCTGCCGGTTTCGTGCTCGTAAGCGACGATCTCGTTGAAGATCCGGAAGGCCTGGTACGGGTCGATCGAGCCGACCGTCAGGTCGTCATCGGCGAACTTGCGGTCGTTGAAGTGGAAGCCGCCGAGCATCTTCTCGTCCAGCAGCCAGGCGACAATCTGCTCGATGTTGGTCCCCAGCAGATGATGGCCGGTATCGACCAGGACCTTGGCCTGGGGCCCGCACGCCTTGGCGAAGATATAGCTGCTGCCCCAGTCGAAGAAGTCGGTGAAGTAGGCTGCCGGCTCGTAGGGCTTGTACTCGATCAGGGCGGTCATGCGTTTGGGCATGTCGGACAGGGCGGTTTGCAGGCTCTTGGTGGCCCATTTCTTGCGCTGGCGGATGTCGGCGGCGCCGGGATAGTTGGCCCCGTCTGCGAACCAGAGCGAGAGGAACCGGCTGTGGGTCTTGCGGCCGATTTCGATGGAATCCTGAATGTGCTTGACGGCCTGGCGGCGGATTTTCGCGTCGCGGTTGGTCACCGAGCCGTGCTTGTAGCACTGGTCCTGGAAGAGGTTGGGGTTGATCGAGCCGATCTGCACCCCGTGCGACTCAGCCAGCTTGATCACCTCGGGGTCGAATCCGTCGGGGAAATCCCAGAGCACGTGGACGGCGACGGTGGGGGTGGCGCCGGTGTATTTGTGGACCGTGCCGGCGTCGGCGAGTTTGTCTTGCAGGTCGACCGCCGCAGCCGGCTGGAGGTACTTGCCGAACCGCGTGCCGGTGTTGGCAAAACCCCAGGAGGGTACTTCGATTTTCAGCTGCGTAAGACGGCTGATGGCAGAATCTGCCAAGCCGGCGGAGGGGGAGGCTTTTGTCTTCTTGGCCATGTGTTCTCCTTCGGTCGCAGCAGCTTACCAGCAACGGCCCAGGCTGCCAAGAGTGCGCTGGCCGGTGGCGGGCCGGAGAAAGGTGGGCTCGGCGGGCGCAGAAAAACACCTCGGCAGGCGCTGTCTCCTCTTGAACACCAGCGCGCTGCGGGCGGTCAGCGCAGGTCCCGTCTCAATCCCTGTCGTATGGATTCAGAAGGCTGCGGGGCAGGTCCTCTGCGGTCAGATTCCTGGGCTCAGCATGTCCGTCCATGAAGACCACGGTGGTCTTGCCCCCGTGCCTGAGGTCGTCGAAGCGGATCATGCGGGGGTTGTCCCTGGGCGTAAGCCCGACAAAAGGCATGTGTCCCGGGTTGAAGATGTCGTAGTAACCGAAGGATCGGGGCTTTAAAGCCGGATTGTCGAGGTTCGCTTCGACGATGTAGCCCACCTGGGCCAGCGGAGCGCCGCGCATCTCCGAGGGCCTGGAGACCGGGCTTGATTGGTAGCCTTCTCCTCTGCGATACCGCTCGAAGTCGACGCCGTTGATCGTGTAATGCAGGACGTAGTCGGCGTCCTGCCAGCCGGGGCAGTGCAGGGTCTTGTTCTGCTGGAAATACTCGGCCAGCTTGTCGTCGCGGTTGTCCTGGTACTCGTGCGGAATTTCCGGGCCGTTGATGTAGGGCGAGAGCTTGCCGGCAAACTGGTAGTGGGCGTAGTTGCCGCTGTTGGGGTCATTGCAGCCCTTGTAGTAGTCGCGGGGGACGTAGCCGTCATATTCAGCGGCATAGAGCTTGGACCCGGTGCCGATGGCCTTGAGGTTGGTCGAGCAGTTCAGGGTATTGGCCAGTTGCCTTGCCTGGTTGAGAGACGGCAGGAGGATGCTGACCAGCAGGGCGATGATGGCGATGACGACCAGCAGTTCGATCAGGGTGAATCCCCTGCTGGCGCCACCTGAGGAATATCTGTCGGGCGTGTGTTCCATGGGCTGGACCTCGAAGCAAGATATTTGCAGAAATGCACCGCGTGTCGCTTTGCCGCGGTGTTGCAGGTAATTATAGGCTTTTCAATAGGTTAAACGCTGACTATCTGCGCCAGAAGGCTGCCATTTTACGCGGATCGGGCTGCCAAGCTTCCAGGCGGGTGCGGGAGCAAGCGCAAAAAAAACGCCTCAGCAGGCGCTGTCTCCTCCTCAGGACCAGCACACAACCGAGGCGCTCACATGAAGAACTGTCTTGTTATGTCTTGTATGGATTCAGAAGTCCGGGCCACGGACCTTCTGCTGTCCGGTTCGTTGATACGGGATACACCTTACAGCCGACGCCTGCAGGATCCGTTTCATTTCGGGTCGCGAATTGTTTCGCGTTCAGAAGTTTCATCTGTTCGACTCGAAAGAAATGTGTTTCACGGCAGGCTCCTCACCACCGTATCCTTCAGTATTATACCCCTATTGCCCAACCAATGTTTGTAAAATTGTGCCAAAAGCATGCCTTTTTGCGATGGTTCTGCTGGAGGCCCTTGCAAGCCGGGTCTGCAGGCGGGTTGCAGATCGGGCAGGGGCTTGCCAGCGGCGGGGGAGTTTCTACAATGGCCGGTATCGGTTTTCTGAAGCATTGGAGTCGGGTTGCCGGCATTGACTGAATATCTGGACCTGGAGATGCTGCGACAGTTGCAGCGTGCCCTTTCATCCGTGGCCGGCAGGGTGATCCGAATCGCTTGCGCCGACGGCACGGCCTACCTGTCCGACGGGGACGATCCGTCCGCCTGGCAGGAGCCGGAAATCGCCTTTTCCACGCCGGTCATCGTCGGCGGGGACCTGGCAGGCCACCTGCAGCTGACCGGTCCGGACCGTGCCCCCTCTGCCCCCGAAGACCCCAAGTGGCTGTCGCGGTTCATGAAGCTGATGGCCCACGTGATCGGGCGCCTCTGCGAGCGCGAGCAGTTGCTTCGCAGCCGGGCCGAAGAGATGGCCATGCTCTACCGCCTGACAGCGGAGTTCACCGGCCAGCGTGACCTGCAGTCGGTGCTGGACCTGGTGGCCAGGACGGTGGTGGAGGTCCTGGGCGTCAAGGGTTGCATGATCCGCCTGCTGAGCGATTCGGGCGAGGAACTGCTGGTCAAGGCCGTCTACGGGCTCAGCCGGGAGTACCTGGACAAGGGCCCGCTTCGCGTCGCCGACAGCCAGATCGACCAGGAGGTCATCCGGACGCTGCGCCCGGTCTACGTCCGGGACCAGAGGAAGGACTCGCGGATCGTCTACCCGGTCGAGGCGCGGGATGAGGGGATCGTATCGGCATTGTGTGCGCCGCTGGTCTACCACGGCCGGGCCGAGGGCGTCCTGCGCGTCTACACCAGGCAGGTTCACCAGTTCAACTGGTTTGAGACATCGCTGCTGGAGGCGATCGGGGCCCAGGCGGCCGCGGCCATCGTCAACGCCCGTCTCAACGCCGACGCTGCCCAGTCCGAGGAGATGCGTCGTCAGCTGGCCCTGGCCGGGGAGGTCCAGCGGGAGATGATCCCCGCCGGCCCGCCGTCGATTGCCGGTTTCGACATCGGCGCGGTCTACGTGCCCAGCATGCAGCTGTCCGGCGACTTCTACGACTTCATCCCGCTGGAGGACGGCAACCTGGGCCTGGCGATCTGCGACGTGGTGGGCAAGGGCGTGCGTGCTTCGCTGCTGATGGCCTCGATCCGGGCCTCGCTGCGGGCCCACGCGGTGAACATCTACGACATGGCCACTGTGATGAAGCACGTCAACCGCGACCTTTGCGCCGACTCGTTGATCAGCGATTTTGCGACGATGTTCTACGGCGTGCTGGATACCAAGTCGCTGCGGTTGACGTACTCCAACGCGGGCCACCCGCCGCCGGTGCTGATCCGCGACGGTCACCCCTGCCGCCTGACCACCGGCGGGACCGTCCTGGGCGTCGATCCGGACCGCCGGTACAACACCGAGGCCTTCCAGCTCAAGGCCGGCGACGTGGTGATGGCCTTTACCGACGGGCTGCCCGAGGCGCTGAACTTCCAGGATGAATCGTTCGGCATGGCGCGGGTCGAGCAGTCTCTCCAGGAAGCGGCGCAGATGGACCTTTCGGCCGAGGGTATCGTCAAGCACGTGGTCTGGAACATGCGGAAGTTCGCGGGCCTGCAACGCAGATTTGACGACTTGACATTGGTGGCCTTCCGCGTTCTATAATGACGTCCGAACTGACAGTTGATTGCCGCAGAAGGCGGGGGCCGTTCTCTCGCCCGGCCGGCAGGACCGCTTGTTTGGAAGGATCATGAGTCACTTTAGCTTACTGCGGGACCCCGAGGCGTATCGCCCGACGGATTGGAACCTCCTGGAAGACGACGCCGGACGAAAACACTGGCTGGATCATTTCGAAGTCCAGTTCGTCAACACGCTGGAAAACGCGGTGAAGCAGTACGGCAAGGCCGCCGCCCCGCAGATCGAACAGGCCCGGGCCGATTTCGCCCAGGCCATATCCCGGCTGCGCGAAGACCCTGCCGGCCTCAACAACAACGGGCAGCTGACCGTCCTGGACCTGGACTACGTCCGCGAGAAGATCCTCCACTCCCACGGCCTGCACGACCCGTACCTCAAGACCAAGCAGCAGGCCAACTTCAGCGCCCTGGAGGCCTACCCCGAGGTCGTCCGCGAACTGCACGCCCTGCCCAACGACGAGAAGTGGCTGTACCTGTTCGAGTCGGTGCTGACCGGAAACATGTTCGACCTGGGCTCGAAGACCACCATGCACCTGCAGGGTACGGCTGAGGAATTCTTCGACATGATGGACGAACTGAAGGAGAGGCCTTGGCTGATCGACGATTTCGACCATGTCGAGGCGGCCCTGCTGGACGGGCCCCCGGCCAAGTGGTCCAAGGTGGTCATGTTCGTCGACAACGCCGGGCCGGATTTCGTGCTCGGCGTGATGCCCCTGGCCCGCGAGCTGTCGCTGATCGGCACGCAGGTGGTTCTGGCGGCCAACGAGAACGCCGCCCTGAACGACATGACCGTCGATGAGACCACCGACATGGTCCGCCGGATCGCCGCGGTCGACCCGGACCTGGAAGCGATGATCGAAGCGCGGATGTTCGAGGTCGCCTCGACCGGTACCGGCGTTCCCCTGCTGGACCTGCGGAACGTCTCCAACGAGCTGAACGAAGCGGCCGAGGATGCCGACCTGGTCGCCTTTATCGGCATGGGGCGGGCCCTGGAGAGCAACTTCGATGTCGACCTGAACGTCGACACGCTCCACCTGGCGATAATCAAGGACCCGATGGTCGCCCAGCGCTACGGCGGCCAGCCATACGACTGCGTCATCCGCTACAGGCCGGTCGATACCGCCTGAGAATCCCGCTGCCTGCCGCAGCACCGGCAACTCCTGCCACAGCCATCTCATGCGCTGCTATGGGGCGCGGGGCGGGGTCGCAATAGAATACAGACGCAGTCGAACGCCGAGGTGATTGTCCCGACAATTGCCCCCGCGGCTCGGCCCCGGAGTGTTCCGTTACCGATCGCGAGTGCCAGGATGAGCAGGAAAGTCTGGAAATTTCTCAAGGACGTTTTGCAGCACTTCATGGAAGATGAGGCCACCACGCGCGCCGGCAGCGTGGCTTACTACGCGGCGCTGTCGCTGGCCCCGATGGTCCTGCTGTTCATCGCGATTACCGGCTTTATCGGGGCCCGGACGCAGGAGAACATGATCCAGAGCGTCGAGCGGACCGTCGGCAGCCAGATCGCTGCGGTCGTCCGGCGCGTCTCAGCAAAGGGCGGCGAGCAGACCGAAGAGGCCACGCTGTCGCTGGTGGTCAGCATCGTGCTGATCCTCTTTTCTGCCAGCGGGGTCGTAGCTGCCCTGCAGAGGGGACTGAACCGGATCTGGAACATCAAGCCCGCGCCGGGCCAGGGGCTTAAAGGCTGGATGCGGAAGCGGCTGATCTCGATGGCGATGGTGCTGGCCTTTGCCCTGCTGCTGCTGTTCTCGCTGGTGCTCAACAGCGTTATCGGCATGGTCCTGCCGTCGGCGGGCTGGCTGTGGGGCCTGGCGGACATGGCCGCCTCGTTCCTGCTGTTCATCCTTCTGTTCGCCTCGATCTTCAAGGTCCTGCCCGATGCCCAGATCGCCTGGAAGGACGTCTGGCTGGGAGCAGCGGTGACCGCAGCGCTGTTCGCGGTGGGGGAGTACTTCATCGGCATGTACATTGCCCGGGCCGACTACTCGCGGAGCTACGGAACGGCCGGGTCGATCATCGCGCTGCTGGTCTGGGTCTACTTCGGCTCGCTGATGGTTTTCCTCGGCGCGGAGGTCACCCAGGTGGTTGCCTCCCGCCGTGGCCGAAGCATCCGGCCCGACCGCCACGCCGTGCATTTCGAGCATGTCGTCGACGGCGAAGGCGCCGAGTGATACGCCTCGCCTGCCGGTTGCGGCGATTACAACCAGTCGCGGCGGATCCGCTCCATGGCCTCTGCCGTCAGATCGACCAGCTTCGAGGCGACTGCCGCGTCCTGCGATCCCCAGATTTCTCCCAGAAGGGACGCCAGGGCCCTGTCATCCAGCTCGCCGAGACTCCCGGGCAGAGAGGTCGCAGCGGCGGTCATCTCGTCGCGATGGCGGATCGCGAAGATCACCCCGGCCGCGGCGCCCATCGCCAGGTTCTCCGGCTCGACGTCGTACTGCAGCGCCAACCGCATCGTTCCATACAGACGGTCGTCCCAGCCGAGCTTGCGGACCGGGTCCCGCCCGACGCGCTGGACGAGGTCGTTGAGGTTCGGGTTGACCATCCGCCCGAGCAGGTCCTCGGCGTAGGCTTCGTATCCGGCCGGGGTGAACAGCGGATCGCCCAGCTGCCTGTGTCGGGCGATCAGGGCGGCCCCGGATTCGTCCAGAAACGCGCGGCGGGCCGTGGCCATGATGTCCCCATGTCCGGCAGCCTGGGCCACCGTCGTCAGCCCCCGCACATCGGCCAGGTAGCCGATCAGGGCGTGGATGGCGTTGTGGCCGTAGAGCTTGGCCTCCTCGAACGGCAGCAGGTCGCTCTTTTCCTCGAACACCTCAATGCCGCGCCGATACCCGTCCAGTTCCACCCGGCTGACCAGGATGCGGTTGAACTCTTCGATGAGAATCGCCTTGGCAATTCCCGGCGCCATCGGCAGCAGGCCGAGTGTTTCGATCGTGGCCGGGTCGTCGATCACGCCGCTCATCTTGCCGATGACGGTATTCAGCGGCTGAACCGTCCGGCGGATCGGTTCGGGCAGCTGCAGGCCGATCGCCTCGGCCAGAAGCTCCGCGGCGTGGTTGTGGTTCTCCGAGGCGTAGATGACGGTGGGGCGGGCAACGTCGCGGGCGGAGAATCCGGCAGCCAGCGTCTTGGCCACCGACGCATCGCCGGTGTCGTAGAACCGCACGCTGGGCAGGCAGGTGGCGATTTCATCGGAGAGGGCAATCGCTTCGATCAATTGCTTGCGGTCGGCATCGACGGCGGGGTTGAGCAGTTCGACGCCCTCGACCACGAACGGGTCGATCCGGTCCGGCCGGGCGATGTTGACGGTGTATTTCCCGCCGTTTCCTGCCACCGCATCCACCAGCGACTGGTCGATCTCCCCGACGACAAACCGCGAGAAATTCCCCGAGATCTTCGCCTCGTACAGAAACAGCCCGCTCTGGATCGGCCCGAACCCGAAACCCACGTACGTCTTGTCCATCGTCTCTCCTGCTTGCCCGCCGAAGCCTTGGCGAAGGCGGGTTGTCTGGCCTCACGCAGAGGTCGCCACTACCCTACTTCCCAACGGTCTGCAGCAGCTCTTCTTCGGCCTCGGCCGTCCACATCCCGTCGGCGAGCTTCTCGGCGACCTGCGGATAGACCTCCGCCAGCTTCTCCAGCGGGATCAGCCCCATGTCTTCCAGCTGCGGATAGACGATGATCTTCCCGGCGATGCTGCGATTTTTGACTGCCTCGATGCCCTCGGCCGCTCCTTCCATCCCGCAAACCGCGTCGACCGAGCAGTTGGTATCCAGTTGGCCTGTCTCGACCTTCTCCCGGACGATCTCCATGTCGTGAATCGTGCTGCCGCTGGTGCCGAACATGAAGCAGCGGTTGGCGATGTAGGTGTCCAGGTCCAGCTCGTGCTTTGTGGCCACGGGGATGCCGGCGAAGATGTTGATCACGCAGCCGCTGTCGCTGTCGGCGATGGCGTTGGCGACGAGTTGGCCGACGGGGGCCATCAGGGCGATGTAGCTGAACTTGCCTTCCGGCTTGCTGTTCTGCGGGTTGACGGTGGAGTACTCGACTCCGCGGTCGGCGGCGAAGGGTCCGGCCTTCTTGGTCAACGATTCCAACCGGGCGTCGTCGAAGTCCGTGGCCACCACTTCCAGGTCGGACTTGCCCGAGCAGATGTTGCGGATCACGTGCATCTGGCCCATCGGTCCGCCGGCCCCGACGACCAGGATCCGGTCGCCGTCGCGGATCTCGCCGATTTCCGGGATCACGCTGTAGGATTCCGAGGCGTCGGCGCTGAGCGTGCCGATCCACCGCGTCATGCCGTAATGAACCCGCCCGACGCCGACGGAAACTTCGGCGCCGATTCTCTCGCCTGCCAGGACCACGTTGCAGATGCCCCGGGCGGCGAGCTTGTCGTTGAGGGTGTCCAGCGTCGCCTTGTCGGACCCGAAGTAGACGATGTCGTCGTATTCTTCGTCGGCCAGCGCCGCCAGGTCGTCGGTGTCCTGTCGCACGGCAATGCCCAGCTCGTCGATCGCGGCCGACTGTTGGGCGTCGGCGAGCTTGCAGGTGATCGAGCTTGGGGCCGCTTCGGAGCTGAAGCTCTCGGACAGGCCCCTGATCTGTCGGCCGGCGTCGGCGACCACCAGCAACCGGCTGCCCGGTTTGATAGTCTGGCGTTCCTTCGTGACATACGAGCATTCCACGCACGCCCAGGGCTCGACCAGCGCCACGGCTGCGGCGTTGCGGTCGTCGCTGACGGGCATGAGGAAACGCTGGCCCTGGTATATGGCGATCTTTTCGTCGGTCAGGAAGTACTCCTGCAGCCCGCCTTCCATGTTGTAGCCGTAGGCCCCGTTGGACTTGGCCGTCTTGAGCTGTCGGGTGTCGGCCTGGAGGATGATCCGCTCGCCGACCTTGTGCTGCTTGACTTCCGGGCCCACGGCAGCGACGGTCGCGACCACCTCGTGGCCGGGCACGGTCGGCTGATCACCGGGGCAGTAGCTCGGCAGGGCATTCAGCACGGCCGGGTCGACACCGGACTCGACGGGCGCCTTGCGCGGGTGCTGGTCGAACTGGTGGAGCAGCTTGAGGTCGGAAAAACACAGCCCGACCGCTTCGACCTTCAGCAGGATCTGCGAGGCGGTCGGGGCATTGACGGCCTTGCGGTGGTTCAGTTCGAGCTCATCCGGGCCGACCAGTTGCAGGGCATGCTGGGTTTCGGGCAGTTGGGTGGCATTCATATCGGCGAGTTCCTCGCAGGTTTCGGTAGGGTTAGCGGAGCATGACCTGTCCGCCGGTGACGGGGACGGCCTGGCCGGTCTCGTACTTCTGTTCCAGTAAATAGTAGACCGCCCGCATGACATCTTCGGTCCGGCAGCCCCGGCCCATGGGGACCTTGGCTTCGTAGGCCTTGCGGACGTCCTCGATGGTCTTGGCGCCCTCGACCTTGCCGGTCCGCAGGTACTGGACGAACAGTCCGTTGTCCGGGTCCGACCAGAGGGGCCCATCGAAGAAGTTGCCCGGGCAGATCGAGTTGACCTTCACGTTGTCCTCGATCAGCTCCAGGGCGAACGACTGGGTCAGGCCGATGCCCCCGAACTTCCCGCCGGCGTAGGCGAAGTTCTTGTTCGAGCCCTCCAGGCCCGACTTGGAGTTGATCTGGATGATGTCGGCAAAACAGTCCGGCCGGGCCAGGTGCTGGATCTCGAAGATCGGGCAGACGCCCTGGACGCACAGGAAATAGCCCTTGTAGTTGACGGCCGTGACGAAGTCGAAGTCCTTGACGGGCTGGCTCTTGACCGACTCGGCCTTGAGCACGCCGGCGTTGGCGATCAGCAGGTCCAGCCCGCCGAAGCGGCGGACGGTTTCGGTTACCGCAGCGGCGATGGATTCGGGGTCGGTGACGTTCATCTCCAGGCCCACGGCGAAGTTGGCCCCGGCAGCGGCGTTGATCTCATCGGCGGCTGCGACGGCCCCGGCGACGTTCAGGTCGGCCAGGACCACGCAGGCGCCCTGGGCGGCCAGGTCCTGGGCGATCTCCAGGCCGAAGCCCTGAGCGGCGCCGGTGACCAGCGCAATCTTGCCATTGGCCCGTCCGGCGGCGCGGAGCCTGGCGGCGATGTTCCGTCGGTAGGCCTCGACCTCCCAGTTCTCGATGAACGTCCGGGCGTCATCCGACAGTGGCTGAATCTTGCCGAGGCGGCTGGCCCCGGCCATCACGGCAATCGCGTCGGCGTAGACCGCCCGGGCCGTCTCGGCCGACTTGTACGACTCGCCTACGGCGAAGAGTCCCACGCCGGCGACCAGGATGATTTTCGGGGCGGCGCCGGTCCTGGTTTCGTGCTCTTCGATCGCCCCGGCCAGTTCATCCCGCAGCTCGGCGGGGTCTTCGGTTTCCGGCGTGTCGATCCACAGCGGGAAACTGTGGCAGTAGACGATCTGGTCGGGTGTCAGGGGCCCGGAGGCTGCTGCGGCAAGGCCTTCGGCGCCGCAGACCAGCTGCGACACGGCGGCAGAGTCGTCGAAGCGGACGATCGGCAGGGCCTCGTCGCTGCCCAGCAGGCCGCGGAGCAGGGGGCCGATCTTCCGCATCAGCGTCTCCCGCCGCGCCTGGTCCAGCAGTTCGATGGCCCCGAAGGGGCACTGACGCGAATCGCTTTCGGTCAGCTTGCGGTGCACCGCGTCGATGACCGCTTCGGTCCGGCTGGCGATGGTCTCTGCGTCGTCGCCGCAGACCAGCAGGCCGTGGTTCTCCATCAGGATCGGTGGGGCGTCCTTGCGCCCGGTCTTCTGCTGCCACCGGCCGACGGCCTGGTAGACCTCCCGGGCCAGCAGCCAGCCGGGATCGATGAACGGAATCCAGATCACCTCGTCGGCGAACAGTTCTTCGGCGATCGCCCGGCCCCGGCTGGAGCAGGTCAGCACATTGGCGGCTGTGGGGTGTGTGTGGATGACGTACTGTCCGGGCAGCAGGTGGTGCAGGACGGTCTCGACGCTGGGGCGCAGCGAGCTGGCAGGGTCTTTCCGGGCTGCCAGAATCCGCTTCTTGAAGGTCGCCTCGCGGTCTTCCCGGTCGTTTGGGACGTCCGATTCCAGCAGCTGTTGCAGGGCGTCTCGGTCGAGTTGGACGAACCCCTCGGCGTCGATGGTCGCCAGGGAGGTTCCGCTGGCCTTGACCCAGAGCGACTGGTCGTCCTTGACCGAGGTATTGCCCCCGCCTGCCAGCACGAAGGCCGGGTCGGCTCCGTACTTGCGGGAGAGAGCGACGATGGTCTCCATCGGTGTCATGTTGATCCCTTGGTTCTTCTTCTGCGCCGGGGGCCCCTAGGCTTCGGCGGTCAGGCGGATGAGTTTCTTCGGCGGCAGGTGCATAGCGGCGCCCAGGGCGTCTTCGGCGGCTTCCTTGACCGATTCGCTGATGGTGGGGTGGGCGAAGACCGTCTCGGCCATCTCGGTCGTGCTCGCGTCGGTGTGCATCAGCGCGGCCGCTGCGGCGATGATCTCCGTTACGTTGTGGCCGATCATGTGCACGCCGAGAATCGCGTCGGTCTCGCGGTGGCGGATGACCTTGACGAACCCGTCGGTGTGTCCGACCGCCATCGCCTTGCCCAGATGGCCGATCGGGAACCGCCCGATCGAGACCGGCAGGTCCTGCTCGGCCGCCTGGGCTTCGGTAATGCCCACGCCCGCGATCTCCGGGAAGGTGTAGACGCACCAGGGGATCGGGGCGTCCAAGTGGTGGGGCTGGCCCAGGGCATTTTCGACCGCTGCCACGCCCTGGGCGCTGGCGGCATGGGCAAGCAGGCACAGGCCGTTGGCGTCGCCGATGCAGTAGATGCCTTCCACCGTCGTCTGCATGGTGTTGTCGACCTTGACGAACCCGCGGCGGGTCTCGATGCCCAGCTCCTCCAGGCCGATGTCCTGCGTGTTGGCCCGTCGGCCGGTGGCGACCAGGACCTTGTCGACCTTCACCGACTCGCCGTTGGACAGGCCGGCCGTGACGGACTTCTTGCCCGTCTTGAGCTGGTCGACCTTCACGTCGGTGTAGCAGGTGATCCTGCGTTTCTTGAACTCCGCGGCCAGGGCGTCGCCAAGTTCGGCATCGAGATTCGGCACGAGCTTGGGCAGCATTTCCACGACGGTCACGTCGACGCCGTACTGCTGCATCATGCAGGCGAACTCCACCCCGATGACCCCGCCGCCGACGATCAGCAGGTTTCTCGGCAGTTCATCCCAGTGCAGGGCCTCGTCGGAGGTGCAGACGATCTCCGGATCGTCCGGCCAGCCGGGGATGCGGCTGGGCACCGAACCGACGGCCAGGATGATCTTGTCGGCCTGGATGGTCTGGCGCTTGCCGTCCCTTTCGATCTGGACGGTATCTTTGGCTGTCAGCTTCGCCGTGCCCTCGAAGAGCTTGACCTTGCGGGCCTTGAACAGCGAACCGATCCCGCCGCGCAGGCCCGCCAGGACCTTGTCCTTGCGTTTCTGGACGGCGGTCCAGTCGAAGCCCACCTTGCCGTCGACTTCGATGCCGTAGCTGGAGGCCCGGCTGAAGTTGTGCAGAAGCTCCGCTGTGGCCAGCAGGGCTTTGGAGGGGATGCATCCGTAATTCAGGCAGGTCCCGCCGAGCAGGTGCTTCTCGACCACGGCCACGCTGGCGCCCATCTGGGCGGCCTTGAGGGCGGCAATGTATCCGCCCGGGCCCGTGCCGAGAACGGCGATGTCAAAATGTTCGCTCACTGGGGTCTGGTCCTTTCGCAGGCTCAGCCGAGATTCTCGGCCGGGGCTTCGAGGATTTCTTTCAACCGGGCCGAGAACTGGGCCGCTGCCAGCCCGTCGACAATGCGGTGATCGCAGGAGAGGGTGACCTTCATCACCTTGCCCGGCCTCATCGCCCCGTTCTCGACGATCACGGCTTCTTTTGCGGCCGCGACGGCCAGGATCGCCGCCTCGGGCGGGTTGATGATCGCCGAGAACTCGTCGACTGCGAACATGCCCAGGTTCGAGATCGTAAAGCAGCCCTGTCCGATGTTCTCCAGTTTGCCCGCCCGGGCAGCCTGGACGACCCGGCGGGTCTCGGCGGCCAGTGCCCTGAGGCGGAACCGGTCGGCGCCCATCACCACCGGCACGACCAGGCCCTCTTCCATCCCCACGGCAATGCCGATGTTGGCCGAATCCAGCGTGACCATCTCGTCGCCCTCGATGCGGCTGCGGAAGGACGGGAATTCGCCCAGGCCGATCGCACAGGCCTGGACGATCAGGTCGTTGACCGAAAGCTTGTACTGGCTCTTCTGCTGTGCGTAGAAGGCCAGCATCGCATCGGCCCGGATCTCCGTGGTCATGTAGAAGTGGGGGATCGTCTGCTTCGAGGCCTGCAGGGCGTTGCCGATCGCCTTGCGCATCTTCGAGAGCTTCTGACGTCCGCCGCCGGAAATCGGTTTCGGTCCGGCCGGCGCAGCGGGGGCCGAGGCTGCAGCGGCTGGCGAGACCGGGGCAGCCTCGACGTCCTCGGTCAGAATCCGCCCGCCCGGGCCGGAGCCCGAGGCAATCGACGCCAGATCCACGCCCTTCTGCTCGGCCAGCTTCCGGGCGGCGGGGGAGGCCTTGATCCGCCCGGCCTCCGTCTTGCCCGCTGCGGGTGCAGCAGACTTCGGCGCGGACTTCGCAGCAGCAGCGGGTTCGGCCTGCTGTTTCCTCGGGGCCTCTGCAGGGGAGCCCTGGCTGGCGATGTAGGCATCGACGTCTTCGTCATTCTCGGCCAGGTAGGCCACGGGCTGCTTGACCGCGATGGTCTCGCCCTCGTCGACTACGATGCGGGCCAGGCGACCTGTGTTCTCGGCCTCGATCTCCACGGTGGCCTTGTCGGTCTCTACCTCGTACAGCACCATTCCCGGTTCGATCGTGTCGCCCTCGGAGACCTTCCAGCCCAGGATCGTCCCTTCTTCCATGGTATTGCCCACCTGGGGCATGAGCAGGGGGGTCACCTCGCCTTTGGGCCCTTCTGCCTTCGGGGCAGGGGCGGCAGAGGAATCCGGCGTTTCGGTGGACCCTTGGCCGGTTTCGCCGGCGGCAGAGAGATAGCCGTCCACCGCGGAGACATCTTCGCCGAGATAGGCGATCGGCGTCTTGACGGCCACGGTTTGGCCTTCGCCGACGACGATGCGGGCCAGCGTGCCTTCCTGTTCGGCTTCGATTTCGACGGTGGCCTTGTCGGTCTCGACCTCGTAAAGGACCTGGCCGGTCTGGATGGTGTCGCCCTCGGCGACGTGCCACTTGAGGATGGTCCCTTCCTCCATCGTGTTGCCCACCCGGGGCAGGAGGATCGCTTTGACGCCTTCGGGCAGGCAGCTGGCGGAAGTCATGGTCTGGGGTCCTTGCTGCGGGGTCGGGTTGGTCTGGTTGGGGGCGATCGCAGCGGCCTGGCCGGTCTCGTCGATCCGCCCGAGCGGGTCGCCGGGTTTGACGGTCACGCCCGTACCGGCCTGGATCTCGATGAGTCTGCCCGCTGCGGGAGATGCCACCCGCAGCAGGGCCGAGCTGCTCTGCAACTCGACGAGGTCCTGGTCGGCCTGTACATCCTGGCCGGGCTCGACGAACCAGCGGATTACCGTTGCATGCGGCTGGGCGCCGGCGTCGGAGGGCATACGGAGATTGTGCATGGATCACCTGGGTCGATGCGGGAAGATTCCGGACAACAATGCAGGATCAGAGAATAGGTCGCCCGGGCCCGATCGTCAAGCAAAACTGTACACTTTGTGGTTGAAATTGTGCGCAATGTACGGTTTACTATGTTCGACTTCCGTCAAAGTGTGCAGATTTTGTGAAGGAAATGCGCAGGCGATGACCAGCACGACGCAGAAACGCCGAGAGGAAATCCTCACCCAACTGCTTGACCGAGGCCATGTTACGGTCAAGGAAGTGGCCGATCAGCTCAGCGTTTCCGAAGCGACCATCCGCCGCGACCTGCGATACCTCGCCGACCAGGGCCAGAGCGAACTGGTCTACGGCGGGGCCGTGCTGCCCAGAGATCATGACTTTTCCTACCAGGCCAAGAGCCGGCGACACGCCGAATCCAAGCGCACGATCGGCGAGATAGCAGCCACGCTGGTCCGCGACAACGACCAGATCCTGATCGACTCGGGCACGACGGCCTTTACCATGGCCGACGGGCTCAAACGCCACCGCAATGTCTCGGTGATCGTCAATTCCACGCGCCTGGCGACCGAGCTGTCGCATCACCCGGGCCTGTCGGTGATCATGCTGGGCGGCCACTACAGGCCGGACCGCATGGACACCATTGGGCCGCTGGCCCTGACCGCCCTGGACCAGTTGCGGGGGTATGCGGCCTTTGTGGGCGTCGACGGGCTGTCGATGGAGTTCGGCCTGACCGCCAGCGACATCGAATCGGCCCACCTCTACCGCCTGGCCATCCGCAACGCCCGCGAGGCGATCCTCCTGGCCGACGCGTCGAAATTCAAGACGCCCAGCCTGTTCAAGATCGTCGACTGGGACCCGATCAGCCGCGTCGTGACCGACTCGACGCCGTCCCAGCAGTGGCAGGAGTTCCTGGCCGAGCGCGGCATCGATTTGCTCTGCCCGGAGACCATCAACCAACCCCAGACCGAAGACAGCAACACCGCGACCGGTTGAGACCGACCGGCCTCCATACAGCCCCGAACCCCTACCTTACATAAGACCAGCCGACCAGGAGTAACACGCCATGCCCAAGAGCATTTTCGTAGACCCCAAGCAGGTTCGCAAAGGCGGACAGATCGATTTCTCCCCCATCCCGATCAACCAGTACGACAAGTCGGTCAAGGACGAGCTGAGCAACTACTCCAAGGACGATCTGCTCCGCATACAGCGGGACATGCTGGTCATCCGCACCTTCGAGAC
The DNA here is from genome assembly GCA_046541415.1 of Phycisphaerae bacterium. Taxonomy (GTDB): domain Bacteria; phylum Planctomycetota; class Phycisphaerae; order SM23-33; family SM23-33; genus CAZOVB01. Next base: position 16,266 of record JBKHDI010000068.1, read on the forward strand.
CATGCTCAACGACATCAAGCTCCGCGGCAGCTGGAAGGGCGTCGAGTACAACCACCGAGGCCCGGCCCACCTGTCGATCGGCCAGGAGGCCTCCGCCGTCGGACAGGCCTTCCTGCTGGACACCGACGACCACATCTACGGCTCGCACCGCAGCCACGGCGAGATCCTGGCCAAGGGGCTCTCGGCGATCGAGAAGCTCTCCGATGACGCCCTGAGCACCATCATGACGGGCTACTTCGACGGCGCGACCCTCAAGGTCGTCGAGCCCGACAGCTCCGGCGAGACCAAGGACCTGGCCGTCGATTTCCTGATCTACGGCGCCCTGGCCGAGATCTTCGCCCGCTCGGCCGGGTTCAACAAGGGCATGGGCGGCTCGATGCACGCCTTCTTCCCGCCGTTCGGCATCTATCCCAACAACGCCATCGTCGGCGGCTCGGGCGATATCTCCGTCGGCGCCGCCCTCTTCAAACGCGTCAACCACAAGAGCGGCATCGTTATCGGAAACATCGGCGACGCCTCGGCCGGCTGCGGGCCCGTCTGGGAAGGCCTCTGCTTTGCCACCATGGACCAGTTCAAGGAACTCTGGGACGAGAAGCACCGCGGCGGCCTGCCGTTGATCCTCAATTTCGTCAACAACTTCTACGGCATGGGAGGCCAGCCCGTCGGAGAAACCATGGGCTTCAAGGTCCTGGCTCGCATCGGCGCCGGGCTCAACCCCGACCAGATGCACGCCGAACGCGTCGACGGATACAACCCCCTGGCCGTCATCGACTGCATCCGCCGTAAAAAGGAAATCCTCGTAAACGGCGACGGGCCCGTCCTGCTGGATACCCTGACCTACCGATACTCCGGCCACAGCCCGTCCGACGCATCCAGCTACCGCGAAAAGGCCGAAATCGAGGCCTGGCAGCAGGTCGACCCGCTGGTCAAGTTCGGCCAGAGCCTCATCGACGCCAACGTCTGCAGCCAGGGCGAACTGGACGACCTGGAAAACTGGGCCGAAGAAAAGGTCCTCAAGGCCCTCAACAAGGCCGTCGACCTGGAAATCTCCCCCCGCGAACAGCTTATGGACCCCGACACCCTCCTCGAACGCACCATGTTCTCGGATACAAAGGTCGAGTCCATGGACCCGGGCCGAAAGCCTGACGTGCTCATGCCCAAAGACCAGAACCCCCGCGTCCAGATGCTCGCCAAGCGAAGCCGCTTCGGGCTCGACGACAGCGGCAAGCCCCTCAGCAAACAACGCTGCATCGGCATCCGCGACGGGCTCTTCGAGGCCATCCTCGACCGCTTCTACGAAGACCCCACCCTCTGCGCCTACGGCGAGGAAAACCGCGACTGGGGCGGGGCCTTCGCGGTATACCGTGGCCTGACCGAGGCCCTGCCGTACCACCGCCTGTTCAACTCGCCCATCAGCGAGGGCGCCATCTGCGGCACGGCCGTCGGATACGCACTCGAAGGCGGACGCGTCATCGCAGAGCTCATGTACTGCGACTTCATGGGACGCGCCGGCGACGAAATCTTCAACCAGATGGCCAAGTGGCAGTCCATGTCCGGCGGCCTGCTGAAAATGCCCCTGACCCTCCGCGTATCGGTCGGAAACAAGTACGGCGCACAGCACAGCCAGGACTGGACCAGCATGGTCGCCCACATCCCCGGCCTGAAGGTCTGCTTCCCCGCCACACCCTACGATGCAAAGGGCCTGATGTACTCCGCCCTGCTGGGCACCGACCCGGTGATCTTCTTCGAATCCCAGCGCATCTACGATCAGCCCGAACTCTTCCACGAAGGCGGCGTACCCGAGGGCCGATACGAAATCCCCTTCGGCCAGCCCGACATCAAACGCCAAGGCAGCGACCTGACCATCCTCTCGATCGGCGCAACCCTCTACCGCGCCGTCGAGGCCGCCGACCAGCTGCAGGCCAAGTACGGAATCAGCTGCGAGATCATCGACGCACGGTCCATCGTGCCCTTCGACTACCAGCCCGTCCTGGAATCCCTCGCCAAGACCCGAAAGATCGTCCTGACCTCAGACGCCTGCCAGCGGGGCAGCTTCCTGCAGACCATGGCCGCGACGATCACCCAGTTGGCCTTCGATGAACTCGATGGCCCGCCCGTCGTCGTCGGGGCCCGCAACTGGATCACCCCGGCCGACGAGGTCGAAGAAGCCTTCTTCCCCCAGACCTGGGACATCCTCGACGCCGTCCACACCTACATCTACCCCCTGAAGGGCTATTCGACCGTCCGCGTCTGTGACCCAGCCGACCAACTCCGTCGCAACAAACTCGGCATCTGACAGCCCCCGCGCCTCTCCCAGCACACCAACGGGCCCGCGACCCCAAACCGCGGGCCCGTTTGCGTGCGCCCATATCACTCCAATCCGAAACACCCACGGACCAAACTCCCTGCCAACCCCCCAACCCCAAACGCAGGGTCCCCTGACCCTGCGCTCCGACCTTCCTCCGGACCGATCCCCACATCCTCGGAACCACCCTCCGAAGATCCAGGCTCCGCAACCGCCCGAAAACCCCACCCGAAACCCCCGCGAAATCTTCCACATAAAAA
>JBKHDI010000069.1:0-18738 GCA_046541415.1 Phycisphaerae bacterium
CAACCGATCGGCCCACTCTTCGACCGCCTGTCTTGTCCTGGGCGGCAGTTTCGTGTAGAACCATCCTGAATTTCTGACAGTTCTACCCGCGTCACCACGCGGATCGCCAGGAGACAAATCTGCATGACCAGACCAACCTCGCGTAGCCCGCATGTCCTGTTTTCGCTGTTGGTTCTTTGCGTCTTGACTGCCCCGGCCGCCGGGCAGGACAGCCCGGCCGGTCGTGTCGAACTGACCGACCTGCCGCCGCTTCCGGTTCCACTGCGGGGCAGCTTCGTCGGCAATGTCGACGGCCTGGTTCTCGTCGCCGGCGGATTCGCCGAGCAGCCCTGGGCGCCGGATACCTGGTCGCGTGAGATCTACATCTACGACCCGGCCGGCGATGCAGGGTGGATCAATGCTGAAGCTTCTTTGCCCGAGCCGGTTGCCTACGGCGCCTCGGCCGTCGGCAGCCAGGGGTTGATCTGCCTGGGAGGCATGACGCCGGACGGCATGACCAACCGCGTCTTCCGCATCCGCGTTATCGACAAGGCGAAAAAGAGCGTCGAGATCGGCCAGGGCGTCAAGAAGATCGAGGGAGGCTACGAGGGCCTGCCTGATCTTCCATATGCCATCGCCTACGCCCGGGCGGCCGTGATCGATTCGATCCTCTATCTTGTCGGCGGCAGGGCCGATCCGAAAGAATGGCTGGAATTGATTTCCAAGGGCATGGACGGTGATTCGCAGCAGGAGGACCCCGCTGAGTCCGGCGGGGCGTCCGAGCCGGCCGAGACGCTGACCATCGATTCCCTGAACATCGATATTTCCTCAGAAGGCGAGACGGCCGTCTCGATGGAGCCAGCCAATCCCATCGGTCTGCTGGCCGTGGCCTTGCCCCAGCCGGTCAAGCCCGAGACCGGGCCCCTGGGACCGCTGAAGGACGTGGTTAAAGATTGGCGACGCCAGGAGGGCAAGGCCCCGGAATGGGATATCGTCAAGGTGGACGTCGAAGGCCCGGGCCTCAAGGGTCTGGCCCTGCCGGCGGTCGGGGTCCGACGCGATCACATCGCCGAAAAGGGCAGCCTGTGGATTCTCGGCGGTTATCGAGAGGGCCAGGCGTCCAAAGACGTCTATCGTTTCATCCCGGGCGATACCAGCCTCTCCGGCTGGACGCAGTGGAGTTCGGCCCCCGCCCCGGCGGCGGCGATTTCCGCCGTGCCGGTCGGAGAATCGCACCTGCTGGTACTCACCGCCGACCACGACCAACCCGCCGAGACGCTGCAGGACGTACTGGCCTTCGACGTTCCGTCAAGCCTCTGGCTGTTCCACGTCGTGGCCGACAGCTGGGTGCGGATGCAGCAGTTGGAAAACATACGTCCGGGCCAATTGGTTAACCTGCCGGAGAACAAGTTCGCCCTGCTGGCAGAGGCGGCGGAGACCGGTGCGCCGGTCGGCCGCCAAGGCGATCTGAAGTACGACAAACGCCTCTTCGGCTGGCTGGATTACTCGGCCATCGTGGTCTACATCGTGGGCATGCTGGCAATCGGGTGGTATTTCTCCCGCAAGGAGAGGAACACCGACGACTACTTCCTCGGCGGCAGGAAGCTGCCTTGGTGGGCGGCGGGTTTGAGTATCTATGCGACCGGCATCAGCGCGATCAGCTTCATGGCCATTCCGGCCAAGACGTTTCACACCGACTGGGCCTACATCGCCCAGGGGTTCTTCCCGCCGATCGCTACGGTGATTGTCGCCTACGCGTTCGTGCCCCTGCTGCGACGCCTCGAGATCACAACGGTCATGGAGTACTTCGAGATGCGCTTCAGCAAGACGATCCGCACGATCGGCTCGCTGCAGGTGATTCTCTTCCAACTGATCGCCCGGATGAACATCGTGCTGCTGCTTCCCTCGGTGGCCCTGGCGGCGGTAACGGACGTTCCCGTGGTCTGGTGCATCATCCTCATGGGCGTGCTGGCGACGATCTACACCGTCCTGGGCGGGATCAACGCGGTCATCTGGACCGACGTGGCACAGATCGTGGTGATCTTCGGTGGGGCGCTTCTGAGCATCGCCATCCTCTGTTTCAACGTCGAAGGCGGGATTGGCGGGATCATCGATATCGGCATGCAGTTCGACAAATTCACGCCTGTCTACACCGACTTCGACCTGACCATCGCGAGCATCTGGGTCTTCAGCATCTGGGCGATCGGCGACATGTTCGGCCGCTTGGGCCAGGAGAGCCTCCAGCGTGCCTTTGCCACCCCCGATATCAAGAGCGCCCGCCGTTCGATGATCACCTGCGGGCTGATCTCGATCCCCGGCACGCTGGTTTTCTATTTCCTCGGCTCGTCGCTGTTCGCATACTACCAGCAGAATCCCGGGCAGATCGACCCGACCCAGGGCTATGACAGCGTCTTCCCGTTGTTCATCGGCCAGAAGCTCCCGGCCGGGGTGGCCGGGCTGGTCATCGCAGGGCTTTTTGCCGCTGCGATGTCCACGCTCGACTCGGGCATGCACGTGGTCTCGACGATTGTGACCAAGGACTGGTTCGCCATCGACGAGGACGCACCCGAACAGACCCGGATGCGGTTCGCCCGGGTGGTGACCACTATCGCCGGCGGCCTGGCGACCGGCATGGCGCTGTACCTGTCCAGTTTCCAGAAGGGTTCGCTGTGGGACACCTTCATTCAGGTCACCGCCTTGGTCGGCGGGGGCTTCGGAGGGGTGATCGTCATGGCCATGCTCTCCTGGCGGGTCAGCAGCTACGGGATGCTCATCGGCGTGATCGTCGGAACACTGTTCACCATCTCGCTGGACATCAACGTGCTGGGTTACCCGTTCAAGCCATTCGTCTATGGGACTTTCTCGCTGGCGGTGACTTGTCTGGTTTCGTGGCTGATCAGCCTGGCCGTGCCGAACCAGAAGGACCTGACCGGACTGACCGTCTGGACGCCCCGCCGCGACGCGGTCGAATAAGCACCTGGCCCGAAGCTGGGAAGACCGAATCATTCGGGCGCGGCGTGCCATATTTCCATGATCGCAGCGAGGGGAAGCATGCGAGGTGTTTCGCGTCGGCGGTCGTCCTCGGTTGCTTCTGTTCCAGCAGCAGGGCAGGCCGGTTCGATTCAGGCAGATCGCGGGAGGGAGGGGGCGTTACTTCAGCAGGTCGCCGATCAGGCGGGCCAGCTGGGGGGCGGACTGGTGGGCCAGGAAGGTGATGGGGGCAACGAGCATGGCGGTGGCGACCATGAGCATGCCGGCCGCCAGGGGATTGTGCTCTGCCCGGGTGCGTCCAAGGCGATGGCCGAGGTGCTGCTCGAACTGCCTGGCCTGCTCGGGCGAGGCGTCGTGGAGGTGGACGGAGACGTTTCGCATGAAGGCAAAGCCCGAGAAGGTCGCCCGGCAGTTGTCGTGCTGATCCGGATCGGCCTGCAGGCCCATGTCCTGGAAGATCCGTCCGACGGTCCGACGGGCGCTTTGCTGGTCGAGGTTGTAAATCACCCAACAACGATCGCGCGGCGCGAGGATCCAGATGGCACCGGCCAGAGCCCCAGCGGCGATCAGCAGGGAAATCGGTGTCATACCTGCCCATTCCAGGGCGGGCAGGACGAAGAGGGGACAGATGGCCAGGAACAGCAGGGCGAAGTCCTGCCGGCCCGAGAGGATCTGCGGTGTCTTGCGGGTGTTCAGCAGACCGATAACGAGGAAATAGACAGCCACCGGCACCACGAGGGTGGTCAGTTGTATCGCCGGAGATGTCTGCGTCAGGCCGATCATGTGGACGGTCACTCCAATGGCATTCTACTGGATATCCCGCCGTTGTTCCACTTTTCTGTACCCCAGGGCCTTGATGATATCGAGAATTTCTGTCCAGGAGGGGAAGGGGCGGTTGTTGGCCCGCTTGTAGTCCTGGACGGCCATGACGAACTCGAACTGATCTTCGGTCATTTCGCCTTCTTCGGCGGCCCGTCGATCATCGCTTCGTCGCCGGCCCGGGCCTCTTCGGCGGTCCATGCCGCTGCGTCGGTCGGGGCCCTGTCCGCGGCGTTCTGACCCTCGGTCCTCGCTGCGGCGTCGCTCGGTCTGGGTGGATTCGTCTGCCATGTTCTGGGTTGTTTCCGTCATAGTTTGGCTCCAAGAGCAATATCGGCCGATTGGCCCGCCAGATTAGCTATCGGAACCAACAACTTCTCCGGCCAGGGCAATTTCCGCCCTGGGCCCGGACCATCAGAGCAGTTCCTCGTCGTCGAACAACTCCTCTTCGTCTTCGTCGCCGAAGGGGTCGTCCAGCGGGTCCATTTCGTCGTCGCCATCGAGGTCCTGGTCGTCCTCGTCCAGCAACTCGAAGCTCTCTTCTTCGGGCTCGTCTCCATCGTCCTCGGCCGAATACTCCTGGTCTTCGGGGTCGAAGAGTTCTTCGTAGTCCTCGGTTTCGGCGATGATCAGCTGGGCTTCTTCGCAGAATTCCTCGGGCACGAGGATTGGCAGTTCGTCCTCGAGGCTGGCCTGGTCTTCGTCGCCGATTATGGCTGGGATGTCGTGGTCTTCCAACAGCTCGCGGATGCGCTGGGCTTCCTGGTCATCCCGTGCCTGGAAGACCTCGATGAACTCTTCGGTCGGGTCCGATTCGTAGATGTCCGGGTGTTGATCCTCTTGGTAAGTGCTCATGGACTTGTTCTCCGTCGAGGTCCTGCCTCTGTCATCAACTTGCCCGTCGCCGGGCGGTTTCGGAATTTTAGGGTTTCTACGACTCTGCAGGCTACCTCTTCGTCAAAAAGCGGCAATTTCCGCCAGTCTGCTTGCCGACCGGCTCAACATCGGGGCCCCAGGGGACCGATAGATACACGGGGCGGCCGGTACGGGCCAGCCTCAGGCCTGCAACTGACATCCTCGAAACAGGGACCGGTTCCATGAGAAAAATGCTTCTGCTGACGTGCCTTTCGGCCTTGCTTGCCGGATGCGGCCCGACGATGGACTCGTACATGGACCCCAGTCGCCAGGAGAACGGCCTGGTGATGATCCTGCCGGGGATCGAGGGGATCAGCGGCTACAACCTGAATATCAAGAAGGGGCTGGTCGGCTCGGGGCTGAAATATGCGATTACGATTCAGCCCTGGGGGGCGCCGATGGGCCTGGTGATCAACCAGATGAACGTGCTGGGCAACCGCCTGGAGGGCCAGAAGATCGCCCGCTGGATCTCGCAGGAGTACCTGGAAAAGTACCCGGGTCGGCCGGTCTGGCTGATCGGCCATTCCGGGGGAGGGGGCATTGCGGTCTTCACCGCCGAGGCCATGCCCCGGGGCAAGAAGATCACCGGCCTGGTGCTTCTCTCGGCCAGTCTGCACAAGGATTACGACATTTCCAAGGCGATGGCGAACCTGGAGTATGGGATCGTCAATTACTACAACCCGTCGGACTCGGCCCTTCTGGAGCTGGGTACGACGCTGACGAGCAACGTCGACGGCATGCGGGGGCCCTCGGCGGGGTTGCGGGGCTTCTCCTCGAACCATCCCAAGCTCCACGACGTGCGGATTACCGGCTCGGGGGGCGATCCGCACGGAGCGGCGACGAGGCCCTCATTCATTCGCCACAACGTGGTGCCCTGGCTGCGGCGCGGTTCGGCCGTGGCGATCTCTGATTGAGCGCGGATTTGCCGCTGGTTGACGATGCGGCGCAGCGATAGCCTGTAGCAGTATGCAAGGCCTGATCGTCGGCAAGTTCATGCCCCCGCACGCGGGGCACCTCTATCTGATCGACCGTGCGCGCCGCTGCGTGGACGAGCTGGTGGTCATTCTGCTGTCCCTGCCCGGCGAGCCGATCGCTGCGAAACTCCGCCTCCAGTGGCTGGATGAACTCATCGGGCGCGACGTCCGCCTCGAGCACGTCGAGGGCTATCCCACCGATTACTCCGACCCGGGCGTCTGGGACAAATGGGTCGCCGTGGTCCGAAGCGTCCTGCCGGAGGGGCCGGAGTGGGTGTTCTCTTCCGAGCAGTACGGCCGCCAGCTGGCCGACCTGCTGGGCGCCCGCCACCGGATGATCGACGAGGACCGCCAGGCCGTGCCGATCTCCGCCAGCCAGATCCGGCATGACCCGATGGGCAGCTGGCAGTACATTCCTGCGCCGGTTCGTCCGTGGTTCGTCCGGCGGGTGGAGATTCTCGGTCCGCCCGGCGGGTCGCGCGTGCAGCTGGCCTCGCGGCTGGCCAGGCAGTTCGATACCGTTTTCTGCCCCGATGTAATCGCCGGCTCGCTGGTCCAGCCAGGCCGGACAGACTGGCGGATGCTGCTGCCGCTGGCCTCACAGCAGCGGAAGGTCGAGGCCGACTTGGCCCGACGGGCCAACCGCGTGCTATTCCGCGAGGGCGGCCTGGTGCAGTTGAAGCTCTGGGCGGTCCACCAGTTCGGGCGATGGCCCGAAGGGCTCGACAGCCAGCAGCTGCGCCAGGGGTGCGACCTGGTCATCCTCGACCGTCGAGGCCGATGGCCGGACTGGCTGTGCGACCTCGCCTGCCAGGACGCCGCAGGGGATGAGGCCTGGCAGGCCGAGCGCATCGCCCTCGATTCTGCCGACGATCTGCGGGCCGTGACCCGCCGGATCGAGCAGCTGATCCGCCCGGCAGAGTGAGACTCTCTCCTGGCTGCTCCATTGGTGTAGGGTAGATGCACCTGTGCCCGACCGAATGCTGGCATTATCGTGATTATTACGGGAATGACTGCCTTTGGGTGCAGAGGCGCGTGCATCGGTCCGAAAATCCTTGAGATGAAACAAGGGCCCGATCGGGGGCCTTGGTCCAACGAGAGTCTCGTTCGGCCACACCAGGCCGGGGGTGCACAGCCATGTACGCCTTGATTGTCGATCCCAATCCCGTCTCCCGGGAACTGCTCCTGTCGATGCTGACCGAGTCGGATTGGCATTGCGAGGTCCTGGACCACCCCGACCGGATCCAGTCGGAAACCAACCAGGTCGACGGCCCGGACCTGGTGGTCCTGGCGCTGGACAGCCCCGTCTGCAACCCGGTCGAGATCATCCATTCGATCCGCTCGAACCAGGTCCTCGTCGACCGCAGCGTGCTGCTGCTGGCCGAGGCCGACCACCCGAACCTTCATGAAAAGATATCCGGCACCCAGGCCGACGGCCTGCTGACCCGCCCGCTGGTGCCCGAACTCGTGCAGATGCATCTGGACGCCGTCCAGCGGCGGGGGGCGATCCAGGTCGAGCTGCAGGAGATCTACAAGGCCGTACCGATGTCGCTGATCCTGCTGGACGGCGAGGGGATGGTCATCCGGACCAATCCGGCCGCCCGGACGCTTGGCAGCAATGTGCAGGTTCCGGGCAAGGATTTCGGCCACGGGGCTGTGCTTAACTGCGTCAATGCCGTGCACAGCACCGACGGGTGCGGCCAGGGGCCCAACTGCAACAGTTGTCTGCTGCGAGAGCTGGTGCTTCAGTCACTGGCCGACGGCCTGCCGCGGTTCCGCCGCGAGGCCGGGATGACCCTCGTCCGCCCCGACCGGCTGGAGCACTTGTTCCTGCTGGTCACCGTCATGCCGCTTCTGGGAACCGAATCCAAGATGGTCCTGCTCTGCCTGGAAGACATCAGCCATGCCCGGCAGGCCCAGCGGAAGCTCGAGCGATCGGTGGCCGAACTGGAAGCGTTCAACGAAATCGCCATCGACCGCGAGATGCGGATGATCGAGTTGAAGCAGCAGGTCAACGACCTGGCTGTCCAGGCGGGCCTGGAGATCCAGTACGACCTGAGTTTCGCGGCGCTGAACACGGGCGAGTCGCTGTCACTGGAAGCTTCCGGATCGCCCGTCGGGCGGGGGTCGGTTGATGCCTGAGGCCACTGTCACACCTCGCCAGCTGTTGGAAGCGGGAACCTGCCCCCGGGCTGTGCGCAGCCGACATCTGGCCCTGGGCGTCAGCCTGATGTTCCTGACGGGGATTCTCAGCGTGGCATTGCACAGTTTCCTGCATCTTCTGGAACACGGGATCCTGCTGGTGCTGCTGCTGACGCTGGCCGCTTTGGCATGCATCCTGACAATCTGGATTGTCTGGCAGGGCCACTTCCGCAAGACACTGGTTTCGAGAATCTACGGCGAGTTGATCAACCAGCTACCCATCGGTATCTACGAGGCCGACGCCCAGGGCGCCGGGACGATCCGCATGGCCAACGACCCGCTGGCACGGATGCTCGGGGCCGAGAAGGCCTCCGCCCTGCAGGGTCGGTCCATGCTGGACTTGTACTGGAACCCCAGCCGCCGCAGCGGCTTTCTGGCCAAGATCAACCGCTCCGGTTCGGTCTATCGCGAAGAAATCCCCATGCGGACCCTCGACGGGCGGAAGATCTGGATCTCCGTTACAGCGCGCCTGATCCGCCCCAAGCTCGGCCAGGGCGGTTTGTGCGTGGGAACCATCGAGGATATCACCGCGCGCAAGGCGGCAGAATCCAGCGCCGACAAGGCCCGCAGCGAACTTCGCAAGAAGAGCCTCGATCTGACCAAACGCACCCGCATGCTGGAAAAGGCCCGCCTGGCCCTGCTGAACATCATCAAGGACCTCGATGCCAAGAAGAAGCAGGTGGTCCTGGCCCAGCAGGAACTGGCCGGGCTGAACGAAACGCTGGAAGCCAAAGTCGCCCAGCGCACCGCCGAGGTCAACAAGCTGCTGGCCGAGAAGGAATCCTTCGTTCGCCGCCTGGGCCACGACCTGAAAACGCCGCTGACGCCAATGGTCGCGCTGATGCCCGGGCTGCTCGGACGCCTCTGCGACGACGAGGCGCGGGAAATTCTGGGCGTACTGATCGATAACGTCGAGTACATGTGGAAGCTGGTGGAAAGCACGTTGGAACTGGCACGCCTGGGCTGCGGCGCCCAGCCCCTGAAGCGAACGGGAATTGACCTGGCCGAGGTGGTCGTCGCGGCGGTCGCCCCGATGCGCCGTTCGATGGCGGATGCACAGATCGAAATGGATCTGCAGATCGATAAGCCCCTGCTGGTCCAGGCCGATGCGATGGCGATGCGGGAGGTAGTCCAGAACCTGCTGGAGAACGCCCGGAAGTACATGGGTGGCCCCGGGCGGGTCGAGATCCGCGGGCGCCTCCACGCCGGGCAGGTCCGTCTGTCGGTGCGGGATACGGGGTTAGGAATCGAAACCGAATCGCTGGGGCGGGTCTTCGACGAGTTCTACAAGGCAGATCCATCCCGCCACGACAGGGCATCGACGGGCCTGGGCCTGTCGATCTGTCGGCGGATCATGCAGCAGCTCGACGGGCAGATCTGGGTCGAGTCGGAAGGAGCGGGCAAGGGCTCCATCTTCACGCTCGTGCTGGAGGCCGACTGCCCGGAAACAGACGTAAGCAACAGACCTGAACCGGCCGACCTGGCCATGGAGTGTTGAGATGACACATCGCGTACTGGTCGTCGACGACGACCCGGGAATCCTCTACACCGTCCGCCATCTGCTGAGCAACGGCGGGTTTGACGTCAGCACGGCCGAGGGGGGCGAGCATTGCCTCCAGCAGCTGCGGGAAGGCTTCCGGGGGGTGATCCTCATGGACATCATGATGCCGCGCCTCAACGGCTGGCAGACCATCGGACACATGCTCGACGAGAGGCTGGTCGAGGGCAACGTAATCTCGATGCTTACCGCGGTGGGCGACCCCGGCGGGGAAGGCGAGCCAGCTGCTGAAGTCGTCGTCGACTACATCCGCAAGCCCTTCCGCGCCGAAGATCTGCTCGAACAGGTTCGCCAGTTCGCGACGTATCTCGATCCGGCAGGGGCCCCGATCAGCCCGGCCGAGTAACCCCATCCGAACCGTTGTGCCAAGGAGCCACTCGTGACAACAACTGCCCCCGACCCTGTCGACCCGACCGCCCGAGGCGGCCTGGAGATCCTGCTGCTGATCCTTGCTGTGGCGTTTGCAGCCTGCAGTCTGTGGGTCTCGGCCCTGCTGCAGATTCTCTGCCTGGCCGCTCTGGTATTTATTGTCTCGTCACAGGCCATCATGCTCCGCCGCCAGAGGAGGGTTCGAAGCCTGCAATGTCAGCAGCACGGGCAGGCGTGGGACCAGACATTGCGGGGGGTTCTCGATCCGCTGGAAGAGGGCGCCGGGCAGGTGCACAGCATCAGCGGGCAGGTCGCTTCGCTGGCGATGAACCTGGCCAATGCAGCGGCCCGCCAGGCGGCGACCATCGAGGAGATGTCTACCGGCCTGGACCAGACGACCACCATGGTCAAAGAGACCGCCGCCAACGCGATGCAGGCCCAGAAACTCTCTGCCCAGACGACCGAGTCTGCCCGCCAGGCCGACAGCCTCGCCAAGCGGTCTTTGAACGAAACCGCCCAGGGGCGCCACGCCATGGACCGCGTCAGCCAGGTCGTCGGGGAGATTTCCGGTTCGGCCCAGCAGATGGCCCGGATCATCAAGACCATCAACTCCATCGCCTTTCAGACGAATCTGCTGGCCCTGAACGCCGCCGTCGAGGCCGCCCGGGCAGGCGAGTCAGGCAAAGGCTTTGCCGTCGTCGCCGACGAGGTCCGCAATCTCGCCGGCCAATCCGCCCGCGCCGCCTGCGAAACCCAGGAACTGATCGAGCAGGCCCAGCAGTTCGCCGCCCAGGCCGTCAACGAAGTGGAAGAGATGACCGGCGTGCTGGGCCGGGCCGACGAGTCCGTCCAGGCTGTCACAGGCAACATCTCACAGGTTACCGCCGCGGCCGGGGAGCAGACCGAGTTGATTGAGGCAATCTCTGTCGCCTCCGGCGAGCAGGCCGGCAACGTCGACCAGATCAACCACTCGGTCGGGCAGATCGACCAGGTCACCCAGGCCAACGCAGCCTCGGCTGAGGAACTCGCCGTCGCCGCCCGCCAGTTGGAACTCCAGTCGACCCAACTGACCGACACCCTGGCCGGTCTGGGCGGACAGAACCGCCCGGCGCGGACTGTCGCAGACAAGCAACCCCACGGCCGGGGCAGGTGGAAGCACAGCGGCGCCGAAACCCGCAAGACCTAGCCCAAAGGCACCCGACTCCGTCCCGATGTCCGCCAAGGTTGCCGGTCTTTACGCCAGCCGTCCTCGCCACCGGTGCCGGTGTTCACGCCGGAGGCGTAACACCGCGCTCACGCCAGTTCGATCCCGGCGTGCCGCCCTGTCGCAAGCAGGTAGGGGCGTGGCACGAAACGACATGGCCCACTCCCGTTCAGTTGCAGTAGAATGCGCACAGCAGGCTCCGTTTGTACGGGGCTGTTGCCCATTTCTACTCCTGATCCGGAGGCGGCGACATGCACCCACAGATCCGCAGGTCAGTTGGCAGGAGGGGGGGCTTTACCCTGATCGAATTGCTGGTGGTCATCGCGATCATCGCGCTGCTGGTCTCGATCCTTCTTCCCTCGCTGGGACAGGCCCGCAAACTGGCCCATAGGACGGTCTGCAGCAGCAACCAGTCGAGCATCGCCAAGGCAGCCTACCTCTACGCGGCGGAGAACAACTTCGTCGTTCCGCGGGACGGCAAAGGCGGCTGGAATGCCTTCACCTTCGCCCACCTGGCCCGGTACATGGGTACCAAGCCCGTGCCCTGGAGTCGGCTGAACGACCAGGAATGGCTGGAGGAGTTCTTCTTCGAGCACCCGGTCTTCCGCTGCCCCGGTGTCAGCGACGATCGCTACGCGCTTCTGTATATCGTCAACTCCATCGACTTTCAGTACTGGGAGCAGCGCCACCGCTTCCGCGAAAGCTACCAGGCTGCCTTCGCCAGCATCCAGAATATCAAGCACGCCGGGACGATGGCCCTTTCGGTGGAAGTGAACATGTCCGGCCTGCCGGCCAACAATTTCGGGGCCTACAACGTCTGGAGAGACAGGGACCTGCCTTTCCGTCACGGCCTGCCCAACAGCGGCGGCAGGATGATCGGCCCCGACGACCAACGCCACGCCGGGTACACCAACATCGCATACTTCGACGGCCACGCCGCGCCGCTGAAACTGGAGGCCGTGAATTTCCCGGTCAAGCTTCTCACCGGTTCGCCGGACCCGGATGAGTAAGTCGACTACTTCCTGCCGCAGCAGGCCTTGAACTTCCTGCCCGACCCGCAGGGGCAGGGATCGTTGCGTTTGGGCTTGGCTGCGCCGGACGCAGGCGTTGCGGCGCGGGGAGCCTGCGGCTGGGCAGGGTTGGGGTCCGGGACGGGGGTTTCGCCGCGCCGCGGGGGCATCTGGCCCTTCTTGATGTACTCGGCCATGCGTTTCAGCTCGGGCAGGGCCTCCTTGAAGAACCGTTGGTAACCCTCGCAGAAGTAGTTGTACCGCTCCGGGTCCGTTCCGATGGGCATGTGGTGTTTCGGGCAGCCCCCGCGACAGAGCAGGAAGTACTCGCACTCCTTGCAGCGGCTGGGGGTCTGGGTCTTCAAGGCGGCGAATTCATCGAGCTTCGCGTCCTGGACGAGCTCGACGAGGGGCCTTTCCAGGATGTTGCCGATTTTCCACTGCTTGTAGACGAAGTGGTCGCAGACGTAGAGGTCGCCGTTGAACTCCAGCACGTGGGCGTTGGCGCATCTCTCGGCGAAGCAGCACATCGAGGCATTGCCGTAGATCAGCGAGTGCAGGACGTTGTCGATCATCCGCTCCGAGACGCGTCCGACGTCGCGCTGGGCCCAGAGCTCGAAGACTTCGAGCATGAACTTGGAGAACTGCTCGGGCTTGACCGAGAAGTCGGTTGGCTGACCGTTCTCGTCGCGTTCGAGGATCGGGATGAACTGCAGGTAGTGGATGCCGCGGTTGGTGAAGTACCGGTAGATGTCTCCCACGTGCGGGGCGTTGGTGGAATTCAGCGTTACCAGGACGTTGAATTCCACGCCGCGCGCCTGCATGCGCTCCAGCGCTGCCCAGGCGCGGTGGAAACTGGGGTTGCCCGCGTGGTCCCTGCGGAACGAGTCGTGCCACTGGGCCGGGCCGTCCAGGCTCAGGCCCACCAGGAACTTGTGCTCAGCCAGGAAATCGCACCACTGGTCATCCAGCAGCGTGCCGTTGGTCTGCAGGGCGTTGGCGACGACCTGTCCGGTACGGGCGTGGGTCTTCTGCAACTGGACGACCTTTTTGAAGAAGTCCAGACCGGCCAGGGTCGGCTCGCCGCCCTGCCAGCCGAAATCGACATGCTGGCCCGAGGCCTGGAGGTACTGGGGCACGTAGGCTTCCAGGACCTCATCGGACATCATGAATTCTTTCGTCCCCGGGTACAGTTCCTCCGGCTTGGCGGTGTAGTAGCAGTACTGGCAGTCGAGGTTGCATCGCCCGCAGACGGGCTTGGCCATGATGTTGAACGGTCGGACGGCTTGGTTTTGGGTCATGGGTTTCTCTCGGCGAGGGCGTGGGGAAACTCCCAGAATACCAGATCCGCCCCCGCCCGGACAACAGCTTCCGCGCCGACCTGGCAGGCAGAATGGGCGGGTACGGGCAGGAAGTTGCTGCTATCATACGGGTA
Source organism: Phycisphaerae bacterium (assembly GCA_046541415.1). Lineage (GTDB taxonomy): Bacteria > Planctomycetota > Phycisphaerae > SM23-33 > SM23-33 > CAZOVB01. The sequence goes on from JBKHDI010000069.1 coordinate 13,457, forward strand.
TGGGATGCTTTGTATTCATTCTGGCTCTGCTCGTGCCTCGCCTGGCCATGGTCTTCATCTTCCTGCTGACCAACTGGTTTGCGGTGGCCTACGACTCGTTCCTTTGGCCCCTGCTGGGGTTCATCTTCCTTCCGTACACCACGTTGGCCTACATGGGCGCGATGGTCAACACCGGCTCGGTCCAGGGGATCTGGCTGGTGCTGGTGATCATCGCCGTGCTGGTCGACCTGGGACACCTCGGCGGGTCCGGCCGCGTTGGCCGGCGCCGGCGCAGGCGGAGGCGCTAGTCGGCCTGCCTGCGGCCTACTGCTTGCTCACCGGTGGGGGTAGTGGCATACTGGTAGCTGCCGATTGCCCCCCCAAGCCAAGGAGCCAGCCCCATGACCGATCTGCCCCAGAGGCCGAACGTACTTGTGATTCTCTGCGACCAGCTCTCCGCCCAGGCCGTCGGCGCCTACGGAAACACCCACGTCCAGACCCCGACGATGGACCAGTTGGCCGAGCGGGGCACGCGGTTCGGCCGGGCGTATACGCCGTACCCGCTGTGCAGGCCCGCCAGGCCCGCGATCTGGTCCAGCCGCTGGCCTCACCAGACCGGCGTGCTCTCCAACGGGCGATGGTTCAAAGACGAGCTGTTTCCCGAGGACATGGCCACGCTGGGCGAACTCTGTGCCGCAGCCGGCTATCAGACCGTCCATGCCGGCAAGACGCACGACCACGGCTCGCTGCGGGGCTTCGAGATCATCCAGCGCCAGCAGAAGCAGGTTCCGGCCCCGGCGGCCTTTCCGTACAACCCGGACACCTTCCACGACGTCTCCCTGATCGAGCAGATCGAGCAGTTCTTTGAAGACCGCAGCGACGATCGCCCGTTTCTGCTGGTCGCCGACGTGGACAACCCCCACAACATCTGTGGGTGGATCGGCGCAAATGCCGGCCCCGACCAGCAACTGCCCCTGCCCGATGAGCCCCTGCCGCCCCTGCCGGAAAACTGGGACACCCCCGATATTCAAGACAGACCCATCCCCATCCAATACATCTGCTGCAGCCACCGGCGCGGCATGCAGGCGGCCCATTGGTCTGAAGAGAAATTCCGCCAGTACCTGGCTGCCTACTACCATTACTGCAACCTGGCCGACAGGGCCGTGGCGAGAATCCTGGCCGCCCTGGAAGCTTCCGGGCAGGCGGAGAACACCATCGTCGTGCTCTCAGCCGACCACGGCGACTCGATGGGCGCCCACCGCCTGGTGACCAAGCACACGACCTTCTATGAAGAGACCGTCCGCGTGCCGCTGATCTTCGCCGGTCCGGGCATCATCCCCGGCGCATCGGCAGACGGACCGCTGGTCAGCCTGCTGGACCTGACGCCGACGCTGCTGGAGATCGCCGGGATCGAGATCCCCGATTCCATGAGAGGCCGGTCCCTCCAGCCTTACCTGGTCGGCGACGCCTGGGACAAACCCCGTCTGTTCGTTGTCAGCCACTGGCACACCGAGTGGGGCAGCACGATCGAGCCCGGGCGCATGGTCCGTTCCGAGAGATACAAGTACACTCGCTATATCGAAGGCGACGGCGAGGAGCTGTTTGACCTGCAGGAAGATCCCGGCGAGATACACAACCTCGCCGGCTCGGCTGAGCATGCGGAGATCCTCCAGGCCCACCGGCAGATGCTCGCCGACTACGTCGAGCAGACCGGCGACCCGTTTTTCTCGCTCGAGCCCTTCGCCGAGCCGGCCTACCGCAGCCACAAACCCGGTTATGTGCACCACCAGGGTTCGTGCGCGCCGCTGGTGTGGATCGAGCAGAAGCCACCGATCGACTAGCGCATCAGAGCGCATCAGCCCCGGCGGGGCCCTTGCCCGCTGTCGCCGCGGGCGTTAGGATGAAGCCTCCTCGCAGACCCCTGACAAAGGACCGCACCGCGTGACGCTTCGCTCGCTGCTGATTCTGTCGTATGTCGCCGTCATCGCCATCCTCGCCGGTGGCCTGGCCGTGCTGTTCGACGTGTCGCTGGGGCAGATGGTCCAGGCCAACCTCACCACCGCCGATGAGGCGATGACCGATGTGGGCAACATGACCACCGAACTGGCGCGGCGGCGGTTGATGAACCACGCCGAATTCGCCATGACCCAGCGACTGGGCATGACGGCCCGACAACTGCACCAGCTGATGGCTTCCGGGCAGATGTCAGCCGAGCAGGTCGCCGCCAGCGACGTGGCACGCGCAATCGCCGTGCAGACGATCCTGACCCGCGAGAACATCCCTGCCGGACAGATCGGGTTGTATGGGCCCGGGGCCGAGCCGGCCATACCTGCCCCGACCGATGTGCAGACCCCGCAGACCGATCCGGCCGTTCTGGCTGAGTTGATCGCCCAAGCCCGTCAAAGCGCCCAGGACCAGCAGGTGGTCTCCCGCAGAATCAGCCGAGACCAGCGTGAGTGGGCCCTGGCCGCTCGGGCCGTCGACGACAGCCCCTTCGTCCTGGTCGGTCAGGTCGACCTGCAGGCCTACGCAGCCCTGGTCGATGAGCAGATCCAGGATGCCGCCCGCCAAGGCCGAAAGTATGCCGAAAGCAACATCGCCGCCGCCGGACAACTCTCCATGCAACGCATCCAGACCGCCCTGATCACCGGGGCCGGGACCCTCGTGCTCCTGGCTGTGCTCTTCAGCCTGCGGTTCACCACCGTCGTGCTCAAGCCCCTCACCCGCCTGCGCGAGGCGGTCCAGCAGTACGGCGAAGGAGATTTCAACGTCCGCGTCCCCCAGACCGGCACGGGGGAGATCCGCCAGCTGGCCCGGTCCTTCAATCAACTCGGCCGCCGGCTCGACCGCTACGTCGAGGATCTCAAGCAGGAGGTCGCCGCCCGCAAGGCCGTCGAAGAGGAACTCCGCATCGCCGAACAGATCCAGCAAAGCCTCCTGCCCGACAGCGATCTGGCCGGCGCCGCGGAGAAAGGCTTCCAACTTCACGGCTGCAACCAGCCCAGCCGTCAGGTCGGCGGGGACCTGTTCGACTACTTCTGGCTGCCCGACGGGCGGGTCGCGGCGATCATCGGCGACGTGTCGGGCAAAGGCATCGGCCCGGCGCTGTTCATGTCGATGACGCACGCCCTGCTGCACGTGATCTGCCGTTGGTGCGACAAGCCCGGAGACGCCCTGGACCAGGCCAACCGCCTGCTGTGCGAACAGAACCAGGCCGGCCTGCACGTGACATTGTACATCGCCTACTACGACCCCGTCGACGGCAGCTGCCTGACCGCCAACGCCGGCCACCTCCCGCCCCTGCTGCTGGGCCCAGGGGGCAAGGTCCAACAGCTCCAGCAGGAACACGGCACAATCCTCGGGCTGGTCGAGGAGGCGGTGTATCCCACCTGCTCGCTGCAGATCCAGCCCGGCCAGACACTGCTGATGTACACCGACGGGATCTCCGAAGCCCGGGCGGAGAACGGACAGATGCTCGGCGAGCAGAACACCATCGACCTCTGCGCGAGATGGACAGAACTCGGGCCGGAACCGCTCTGCCGAAACCTGTTGGACGCGGCTGTCGAATACCAGAAGGGTCTGCTGCGGGACGATGTAACCGCCCTGGCGCTGCGCCGCTGCGGCGCCTGACGCTCCGGATTGTGAGCCTGACATGTCGTAGGGGGAATTCCTATTTTCGCCTCCGCCCATCTTTTCACACGGAATTTGCCAACGATCTTCGCCTGAGGTGTCTACTGTAAAGTAGAGCTGAAAACGGCTCGCCCGGACGGGAATGAAGTCGTCCGATCCTCCCGGCCGGAGTCCACCAGGACGTGGAAGGATGGTCCTTGCCATGCTGAATTCCAAATCCGATCATGTCCGTTTCACCGCCGAAAGCATTCTCGAAGGACTGCAGTACCACTTCCGCGAACTGGGAATCTGTCAGGTACTTGAAGAAGGCCTGCAGGAACTGGTCGAACGTAAGATGTCCGGCGGCGATGTCCACTTCAAGCAGGACGTCTGGACCGTGTTCTCCAGCGACCTGGAACGCGCGATGATCCTGCTGGACCTCGCCCGCGTCAGCCGCAAAGAACTCGAAGATTTCCAGCAGGGCCGCACGCTGCTGAGCCTGGAAAGCCGCTTCGTCCGCGCCCACGGACTGGAAGCCTGACCGAAACCGGATCTGCTGAATCACCAGCGCCCGTCCGGAACTTCCGGGCGGGCGTTTTTGCAGGTCCCGGCCCGGGCGCACCAGCCACGCCTGCTTGGGGAGAATTCCTGCATTCGACCCGCGCAGAATCCGATATTCCACCCAGCAGGACGCCTCCGATGGCGTCCAGTCTGCCCTGAATGCGAGGCATGAGCCATGGATGATGCAATCCGCGTCCGACAAGTCATCGAGAATCGCACCGCCGTCACCACGGCCCTGCCGGACGACTCCGTTGCCACCGCCGCTCTTCGCATGACCGAACAGCGGATCGGCTCGCTGCTGATCGCCGACGCCGACGGCAAACTCGTCGGGATCGTCTCCGAACGCGACCTGATGACCAAGGTCGTCGCCAGGAAGCGCAATCCGGAGACCACCCTGATCAAGGACGTCATGAGTCCGGACATCATCTCCTGCGGCCGCGACACGACCCTCTCCGAAGCCCAGCATATCATGGCTCGCCACGAGATCCGTCACCTGCCGATCATCCAGTACGGCGAGTCGATCGGCATGATCTCCAGCCGCGACATCCTCCGCCACCAGCTCCACAGCGTCCAGGAAATCGCCCTGGCCCAGGTCCGCATGCTCGAGAAACTCGAACGCCTCTTCCCCGGCATCACCACCGAATCCGGCTCTGCCTGACAACCAACACGGGCGCTGCACCCCGTAAGAAAAACGGCGGCCGAGACTCCCCGACAGTCTCTCCCGTCGTTTTTTCATGCGCCGCCACCCTTCTTGTACTTGCCCCCCCGGTGCCCCGGCCGCTTGGGAATCCTGAGCCTGTCGAAGGACGGCCGGGCCTATCAGCCACAGTTGCTCCCATCTTCGACCTGCGGGTGCCACGGCCGTGTCGGCCGTGCCCGTCACCCACAGCGGAGCTGCCCCAGCCACCCGGCATCGCTCCGCGGTGTTGCTCCGATCTTCCAGATCGGGGTGCCACGGCCGTGTCGGCCGTGCTCGTCCAACGAATCACACGTCTCCGTGCATTGCCCCGCCTCTTCGCCCCTGAAGGGGGCAGTGAATGGGTGGCGGATCTCAGCCCAGGGTCGAGGCGAAGACGAGACCCTGGACTTTCTGGAAGCCCCCGTAGGGGGCGCCGGTACCATAGCCCGGGGTG
>JBKHDI010000070.1:0-18725 GCA_046541415.1 Phycisphaerae bacterium
GTCTACCCATTCACGGCCTGGGGGTGGTCGTCTCTGACCATCTCCAGATCGGCCGCGGCTGCGTTGGACTCGACCTGCTCGACGTTCTTGCACCCGGGGATTACGCACGTCACCGCCGGGTGTTGCAGACACCATCCCAGGGCCCACTGGGCCATATCCACGCCGTCGGGCACCTCGTTTTTCTTGATCTCGATGGCCTTGCGGATCGACTCTCTGGTCTGCTCATCGCTGTGCCATTTTCCCCGCACGTCGTTGTCGTCGAACGTGCTGTTCTCGTCGTACTTGCCCGAAAGGTACCCGCTGGCCAAGGGCACGCGGGCCAGGACGCCCAGGTTCTGGCGGATGCAGGAATCGAAGACGCGATTCTCCGGTGTCTTGTTCAGGCGGTTGTAGACAACCTGGATCGCCTCGGAACCGACCTCGTCGGATTTGTCGGTCTGGTAGATGTTGTCGTTGCTGCCGATCGACGTGCCCAAATGACGGACCTTACCCTCCTCCTTGAAGCGGTTGAGCATCTCCCAGAGCCCGTCGGTATCGAAGCACTCATCGGGGCCGGAGTGGAACTGGTACAGGTCGACATGGTCGGTCTGCAGGGCCTTGAGCGACAGCTCCAGTTGCTCGCGGACCTTGTCCAGATCGTAGACCGTGTCCCGCTCGAAGGGGCTGTGGAACTTGTGGCCGAACTTGGTGGCGACGATCCAGTCGTCGCGCTGGCCCTTTATGGCCCGGCCGCAGAACTCCTCGCTGAGATGGTCGCCGTAGCACTCGGCCGTGTCCAGCAGGTTGATCCCCAGTTCCTTGGCCCGGGCGAACATGGCGTCGACTTCATCCTGCTGGAAGTCCTTTCCCCACTCGCCGCCGAACTGCCACGTCCCCACGCCGACGACCGATACCGTCAGTTCCGTCTTGCCCAATCTCCTGTACTTCATGGCGAATCTCCTGTCATGCAAATGGTTTGTATCTGCCCCTACCTTCCAGTGTACCCCGCAAGACCGCCGGTTGCCAAAATGCGGGCAATTCTGCGCATCGGGCTGCTGGGCGGGTATGCTCGGACATGCAAAGAAGACCGCGCTTACTGACGATCCCTGCAATCGCCCTGACAGTTTGCCTCCTGGCGGCCGCGGACCCGCCTGCCGACCCTGCCCCGGCGACGGAAGTCAACGGGCTGAAGGTGGAGGTCAGGCCGGGCGAGCAGACCTTCCATCCGACCATGGGGCCCGTGCTCCAGGTGCGGTTTGTCAACACCACCGACAAGCCGATGCACCTGCTGAACCCGGGCAACTACCGAGCCTGGCAGTTCGATGGGGGGACGAATTACGCCATCCGCGCCGTCGATGTCCCCGCCCCGGCAGAGGCAACCGTTACGCTGCAGCCGGGCAAGGACCTGGCCGTCACTGCCGACCTGTCCAGCGGATTCCAGTTCCAGTTCCTCTCTGCCGTCGGGCGAACTGTCCCGCGGGACGATCCCGCTGACGGGTCGATGTCGATATCGGCCAGGATCGTCCTGGCAGCTCCGGCCAAGCCGGATGGGCGAACCTACTGGACAGGGACGATCCAGACTCCCGCGGTGACGATGACCCCCAGCAGCTACGCGATTCGCCCTGCGGGGGCCGAACCGGCCGGGGCAAAGCTCAAGGCTGAGCTGGTCTTCGAGGACACCGAATTCCGTCTGCCGCTGCAGAAGACAGGCCCCGGCTATCGGGATCGCCTGTTGCAGCTGCGGTCCCGGGGTCGACTGGCTCCCCTGGCGGTACCTTTCAGCCTGAAGATCACCAATACGTCGGACAAAACGATCCAGTTGGCGCGGACCGGCGACCTGCAGCGGCTGAGGCTGTCTCTGACCGGGCCAGGCGTATTGGCCCTGTCGTTCGGCGTGGTGATGAACCGGGAGTATCAGGCCAGCCCGCGGCTGGACCTCGAGCCCGGTGAGTCGTTCGAGATCAGGCGGGATACGCTGAGCATCGACAACCGGACCAACGAGATCGCCTACTACTGGACGCAGATGGGCATCTACCAGATCCAGGCCACCTGGCAGAGCAGTGCCAGCGGCATCGAAGGCGTCCCGCCGGGCGGGAGAATCACGCTATATTCCCAGCCGGTGACCATCCGGGTAGCCGACGAGCAGGGGCAGATCCGCCCGCCGTTGACCAGTGACCAACTCGACAAGTTGTTCCAGGCGCTGGTGGACCAGCTGGCCCACCCAAGCTTCCGCAAGCGGGAGCAGGCAACCAAGGAACTGCTGGACATGGCCCGCAGTCAGCCCCGGATCGCCGAGAGACTGCGGAAACTCGCCGATGCAGGCCACGGCGATCAGGAGGTCCTTGCCCGGGTTCGCAGCATCCTGGCCGAGCTGGAGAAGTAGAAGGCAGGGCAGGGGCGAAGGGGATCAGAATGGAGCAGCTTCTGACCGACAACGGTCAGGGCGGGGCGAAAGAGGCCTTCACCACCACCGAAACCATGCCCGGCGCCGTCGGCGGGGCGCCGCTGGTCTCGCCGAGAGTCCCCTCCAGCACGGAGGCCAACGACCGCGGTTTCGCGTTGCGTCACCGGGTCGGGGCGTGGATCGCTCACATGGGACGCGGGGCGGGCCATAACTTTGTCGACTACCAGTTTCGCCCGAACGCAATCCTGGTCAGCTTCCCCGACCAGGCGGGCAACCTGCGTGCGCTGACCGAGGTCATGCCCGGCGCCCGCACCGTCAGCCAGACCGATGAGGAGCGGTTCGCCTTTATCGATTCCCCGATGGGGTCCGGGCCCGGTACATCCTGGAGAAAAATAGTAGCTCATTACAGAAAGTCGAGGACCTCCGCAGCTATACTATAGAGGCAGAAGATTTGCTCAAGGCCTTCAATGTTCGGACCGGTCCGCTGGAGGACCCCCGCCAGGGACAACGCTACGAGCCGGCCGGATACAGTTGGCCTGACTGGGCCAAGGAGAACTGAACGCAGCCAGAGGAGCGATCGGAGGACGCTCGAGCTTGCTTCCTGCAGCGGGAGTTTGATCCATCCCTTGCCTGATGGGAGTCTTTCAGAATTCCCATTTCACGTTGCATTGGGGCGGACAATTCAGTAGAGTATGGATGTCGTGGTATGGGAAAACCCATAGCCGACAAAGGCGTAATCTGTCTGGACAGCAGATATCGCCCCAGATCGAAACGCAGTACCGCTGTACATTGGAGAAAGACAGCCGTTCCGGCTGCACGTCAGAAAAAGCAGTATTCGATCTTTTTCCAGGCTTTCGGTGCATCCGCCCCGGGTCGAGCATGTCGCGACCTTGCGTCTGGAGAAGAACAGTGCCGGTTCCGAAGTGGATGTCTATGAAGCCATGCACCGAATCCAATAGATCGCAGGTGATGGTGGGTATTTCGCCCGTCATGCAGCAGATCCGCCAACTGGTCGACCGGGTCAGCAGCAGCGTTTGTCCGGTCCTGATTGAGGGCGAGAGCGGGACGGGCAAGGAACTGGTCGCCCGTCGCCTGCACAGCATGTCCGAGCGGTCCGGAAGGACGTTCATTCCGGTCAATTGCGCGGGGATCAGCGAAGGGCTATTCGAGAGCCAGTTCTTCGGCCACCTGCGCGGGGCATTTACCGGGGCCCGCCAGGAGATGCTCGGCCTGATCCGCGCTGCCGACGGCGGGTCGCTGTTCATGGATGAGGTCGGGGAGATCCCGCTCCACCAGCAGGCCAAAATGCTCCGGGTCTTCCAGGAAGGCGAGGTCCTGCCGGTCGGATCAAGCCAGGCCGTCCAGGTCGACACCCGCTTCATCGCCGCGACAAACCGGAATCTGGAAGCCGAGGTCACGGCGGGCCGATTCCGTCGCGACCTGTTCTACCGTCTGAACATCGTGCGGATTCACATCCCGCCCTTGCGGGAAAGGCCTGAGGACATCGAGCCCCTTCTGGACCATTTTCTCGGTCGCTTCTCCGAGCAGTACAACCGTCCTGCCGTACACGTCAGCGGGTCGGTCCGCCACCGCCTGGAGGAATACAGTTGGCCGGGCAATGTCCGGCAGTTGGCGGCCTGGGTGGAGCGACTCTACGCCTTGGGCTTTGGCCCGGAAATCCTTGTCGGCAGCCTGGTCGGTACCAGCGGCAGGTATCAGGGCGAGCCGGGCGGGCGGAAGGACAAAGTGATGACGCTCAAAGAGGCCGAACGCCACGCCATTCGCAAGGCCCTGGAGCATTCGGGTAACCGCATCCAGCAGGCTGCCGAGATCCTCGACATCCATCGCACCACGCTGTATCGCAAGATGAGGATGCACAATCTGTAAGAGGCTGTAGGAGGTCAGTCTCGGGAAACAGGCCGACGCGGGTTCCGCCGTCGGCCTTTTTCACGCGCCGATCGAATCGATCGGATGTAGCAGTTCGGCAACATGTTGCAGCCTGCAACGCGGATTTTTCTCTGATCTGCAACCTGGGCCGTTCGGCCGTCCAGATGGAGCGGACGCCTTCTGAGAACTAACCCGTTGTGGAAAAATGTCTTGAAAGCACTTCCGCAGTTATGGGGGAAATTGGCATGCCCCTTGCATTTATTCCGTACAATCCCCGGTTCGTGACCGGGGGATTTCCAGGAAGGAATGCTGTCATGGTCAGCCTGCCAGAAGATCTCAACGACGTCGTCCTGTTCGGTGCACAACAGACATTGCTCTTGAGCATAGCCGATTGGGCCAGCCACCACGACCGGTTCCCGCTCCGCCTGGTCGCTTCGTCGCGACGGGCCGATGTTCAGGCTGCTGCGGTCGGGGCTGCGTGCCTGGTCATAGACGCCACCGAGGCTGCCGATACGGCCCTGAAAATCCTGGACCATGTCCTCAGTTGCCGCCGGGGGGGCAACGTCCTTGTCTATACCGATCGAATGCACGAGGGCCTGGAGTTGGACGTCCGCCAGAGAGGCGTCGGCTTTGTGCTGGGTCCCCTCACGCCGGAACAGTGGGAGGGCGTCTTCGCGGGCCTGGGCAAGGCCACTTCGGGACAGGGAATCGCAGTTCGATGAAAAACTCACATCAGGAGACTCACTCGATGCAGACGATCATCACCAACCAGAATGCCCCTGTCGCTGACAGCCAGTTCGCCAAGCGCATGGCACGCCGCGTGAAATTCTACAAGCGGATCGGCTTGTTCGGATCCCTGCCTGAGGACATGGAAGTAACCCGCGCAACCGACCCCGACACCGTCTGGCAGGCATGGTCGCTGGTCCACGACTGCTACGTCGACTGCGAGTACATCCTGCCCAGCCCGACCGGCGTGCGGGTGCGCGGCTTTGAGGCCATGCCCGAGATGGCCACCTTCGTCGTTCGCCACGGCCGACGGGTCGTTGCAGTCATGAGCGTCGTCGGCGATACCGACCCGTTGGGCCTGCCCAGCGACAAGGTCTACGGAGACGCCATCGACTCGCTGCGCAACCAGAAGCGGAACGTCTGCGAGATTACGAACCTGGCCGTCGATCCCGAGTACCGAAACCAGCCGGTATTCAGCGAGCTGACGCAGGCTGCTTTCGCCCATGCCCGTTGCATGGGCTATGACGACATGTTCATCAGCATCAGCCCCGACCACATTCCCTTCTTCGGCGAAGTGCTCTGCTTCGATCCGTTCGGCGGCAAGCGGGTCTACGACCACCTGACCGAAGACGTCGTCGTGGGGATGCGGCTGAATATCTCCGAGGCGCTTGAACGAGCCTCGCAGATCGACCAGTTGCTGGGCGACAAGGCCTTCCTGGCCGACTTCTACTTCAATCGCAACCAGTACGTGCAGGTCGTCCGCCGCTGGGCCGTTCGGGCGGTGCAATTGTTCAATGATCCGGAGAAACTGCGGCAGCTCTTTGTCGATCGGGCCTGTTTGGAGCTCATGCTCAGCCGCCGGACCCTGGCGGCCGTGGCGAAACGATGGAGGCCCGAGGTCTTCAGCCAGGTCTTCCCGAACTTCGGCCAGTACGTCGCGGATACCTCCGCCGATACCAGCCGGGTCGCCTGAGGCCTCAGTTGCCCGGGGGGGTCTTGTAGCCCATGCGGCGGACGGCCTCGGTGCGTTTATCGACGACAATCCGGCCGTCCAGGAACTCGGTGATCCGCCTGGCGCGGTTGGCCACCTCGAGCTCGTGGGTGACCATGAGAATCGTCACGTCCATTTCCTCGTTCAGCTCGACCAGCAGGGAGACAATCCCTTCGCCGGTCTTGGTATCCAGCCGGGCGGTGGGTTCATCGGCCAGCAGCAGTCGCGGAGCATTGCAGAGGCTTCTGGCAAGGTTGACGCGCTGTCTCTGGCCGCCGGAGAGTTGGCCCGGGTAGTGGTGCATCCGATCGCTGAGGCCCACGCGGTCCAGCAGTTCGCGGGCCCGCCTTCGCAGCGGGCCGAGGGGCTTTCTGGCAATGCGGCCGGGCATCATGACATTTTCGGTCGCGTCGAGGTTGCCCAGAAGCAGATCATCCTGGAAGACGAACCCCAGATGCGTGCTGCGGAAGCGGTTCAGCTCGACCTCCGAGAGCCCATGAACGTCCACGTCGTCGATGAACACCGTTCCGTCGGTCGGGCCGTCGAGAGTGGAGATGATGTTCAGCAGCGTCGTCTTTCCGGCCCCGGACGGGCCGACCAGTGCAACGAAGTCGCCGGTGTCCATTTCGAAGTCGATGTCCTTGAGGACGTGAACGGGCACGGCCCCGCCGAACTTCTTGTTGAGTTTCTCGATCCTCAGAAGCATCATTATTTCCCGAAGATGACAGTTGCGGGGTTGAGCTTGGCCACGCGGCGTCCAGACCACCAGGCCGAGAGCAGCATGGTCGCCGCGGCCATGAAGACCCCCAGCAGCATGGCCTGGGCGTTGGGCCTCGTCGCGTACGCGCCGATGCCGTACGTCTCGGCCGAGACCTCGTAGGGGTTGGCCTGTTCGTAGGCCATCACCCCCAGCACGGCGATCAGGCCGAGTACGGTCCCGACCAGCCAGATGAACATCGCCTCGAGCAGAAGGATCGCCCGCAGGCTGAACCGCGCAGCGCCCATCGCCCGCAGGATGGCCAGTTCCTTCTGGCGGTTGAGCACGAACATGCTGAAGACGTTGGCCATGCCCACCGAAGCGACCAGGGCGACCATGGCGCTGATGAAGGCGGTCACGCGTTTCATCGTGGCGATTTCCTGCAGCAGCGAGGCGTTGTCGTCCATCCAGTTGCGGACCTTCAGGGGCATTTGGGCGCGGAGGTCCTCGGCGACGTGGTCGGCCTTGTTGAGGTCTTCGCAGCGGACGGCCAGGCCGCTGACATCATTGCCCATCCCGAAGAGCACCTGGGCGGTCTTGAGCGTCACGTACGCCTTGGACAAGTCGTTCTGGTAGTAGCCGCTGCGGAAGATCGCCCGGACGCGCAGCTTCTGGGCGGTCGTCGGGGTGGCCACGTGCACTCGCCCGCCGACCTGGACGCCGAGTTTCTCGGCCAGGCGGTAGCCGATGGCGATGTCGTCGGGCTTGAGGCGCGGCACGCGGTTCTGTTCGTAGTGCTTGGCGATGTTGACCACCCGGGCGTGCTTCTGGGGGATGATCCCCTCTACGACGATACCCATCGCCACCCGACCCCGGCTGATGGTGGCGTCCCCGGTGACGAAGGGGGCCACGGCGATGACCTGGTCGGCCGCGGAGACCTGCTCGGCCAGGGCGGAGAATCCGGTCAGGTCCCGTTTGCGGGGGAAGGTGTGGTCTTCGATGGTTTCGCCCTGGAGTTCCGGGTGCGTCCGCTGCAGCGAGGCGATGAGTTGTTCGCGGTTTCGCTCCCGCGGCCAGACCGTCACGTGGGCGGAGGTCTGTTCGACGCTTCGGTCGATGATATCCTCGTAGAAGCTGCCCATCGTCGAGGGGATGTAGATCATCACCACCACCGCCAGGGCCAGTCCGCCGACCATCGCCGCGGTGTGCAGCGGGTGGCTGGCCAGGTTCCGCCGAGCCAGTTGCAGTTCGTATGCCAGTGCCATGCCACCCGCCTCAGCGAAGTCCGATGGTTTGTCCGACCCGCAGCCCGTCGGTGATCTCGATCCAGCGTCCGTCGTCGGAACCGGTGGTCACGGGCTGTTTAAGGAATCCCGAACCTTGCTTGAGACGCACGAAGGCCTGGTCGCCTGCGCCCTCGACGGCCTCGACGGGCACGCGGACGACCTCCTGCTTGCCGTCGTGCAGCAGCGTGATGTCCACCGTCCCGCCGTGGGGCAGTTCGACATCGGGCGGCGCGTCGAAGCTCAGGCGCACGGTTACGGTCCCGCGGGTCTCATCGACGCGGGGCAGAATCTGACGGACGGTCGCATCGAAGGTCATGCCCGGGAAGGCGTCGGCCTGGACGACGGCCTTGCCGCCCATCTGGACGCGCGACTGAAGCGTCTCCGGACAGTATCCGTCGACCTCGACGGAGGAGAAATCGTGCAGCAGCAGCAGGGGCTGGCCGACGGCGACAAGCTCGTTGACCTGCGGGTAGGTCTTGGTGACCTTGCCGGCGTGGCGGGCCCGGAGGGTGTATTTGCTGCGCAGGGCGTTGATGCGGGCCAGTTCGGCCCGGGCGAGTTTCAGCTCGGCCCGTGCCTGGGCCAGCTGCTCGGACCGCGTGCCCTTTTCCAGCAGTTCCAGCCCGGCCTGGGCTTGTTCCATGTGGGTCTTGGCGACCATGGCGCGGGTCTTGCGGATCTCGACTTCCCAGTTGGTCGCTCCGCCGGCGGGGGCGGTGTCCTTGTAGCGGTTCCACTCGCGAACGGCGTGGTTGTACTCGGCCGTCGCACGCATCAGGGCCTGCTGGAGCTGGGTCTTCTGCTCGGGCCGGGCGCCGGTCTCCAGTTCTTCCAGGAACGCAGCGACCCGTTCGACGCGGGCCTGGGCCTGGGCGTGATCTTCGGCGATCAGTGAATTATCCAGGGTTACCAGCACCTGGTCCGACTGGACGAGATCGCCCTCGGAGACGTGCCATTTTTCGACCGTTGCGGCCACCTCGGCCGATACGCGCGTCCGGTTGGCGCAGCGTACGATCCCCGAGAACATGGTCCCCGTGACGGGGCCCGTGCCGACGGTGTGTGTGCGCTGCTGGGACTGGTAGTAGTCGTACCAGTACCATCCGACGCCCCCCGCGGCAGCTACGATCAGGCCGACAACGGCCAGCTTGATGACAGTGGATTTCACGGCAGGCTCCTCATGAGCTGTCTGTTTGAGGGGGTGCATTGTACGAAAAGCCGGTGGGTCCATTCCACCGCCTTTCCATACGCCTCGCTATTGCCATCGGATCGTCCGAGATGAAATTGCAGCCAAACCTTTTCCGCGAAACGCTTAGCAAGCGCTGAGCCGTTCGATCAGCGGATAGCACTGGCCGGGAATAATCTCCTCGACGTCCCCGAAGCCTGCGACCCAGAATTGCGGTTCGAGCTGGCTGCAATGGCGGAACAGGCCCCGGTAGAACCGGCAGGTCCGGTCCTGAAGGCCTTCGATGCGGAGAATGACCGGCGTGTCCGGGCTGAAGGGCAAAGGAACTGCCAGGCGGATGCCCAACCCCGAGGCCGACCAGTTGATCACCCGGCCGTCGCGGCAGGTCAACTGTTCTGACTCCATCAACTCCCGCTCCTGCCAGATGCTTGCGGTCGTCAGGTGGGGGGTCTCGACCTCGTAGCGGATCTCCTTCCGCCGGGCGATCGAGACGACCTTGTCGGGCTTGGCGATGAGAATCGCGTCGATGCGGCGCCCGGGGCGGACCAAATGCAGCGTCTGGCCGCAGACCGCCGACTGGGCCTGCATGAACAGGTTGCCCACCGCAAAGCCCAGGCCCAGGTTCCAGCCGGTCGGCAGGAAGACCTTCTGGCCGTTCTGCTTGGTCGCCGCTTCCAGCACGAGTTTCTGGCTTCCGGCCCAGCCCAGAAAGCGGCTGGACAGCTGGCGCGGATCGCCCGGGTAGACGGGCTTGATAAGCAGGTTCACACGCACGTGACGTGCCGCGGCCTCGTTGAAGGCCACGTCGGAAAACCGAGTTGTCCGGGCGTGTTCATCCATAGTCTATTGCCTTGCATCCAAGTGCAGGTATCGCGCAGAGCGGTCTTGGCGACCTGGTATGGGGCATATCGACCATAACCCGGGCCGCTTGAACTAAGAAGCAGTGAAAATCCTGACCTCTGGCAGGGCATTTGGGCCAGCTGGTCCAGGCCGCCGCCGGACGGCCGGACCGCCAGAGAAGGTGTTGACAGAATCGGCCCGGTGGGTTGCAATGCGCTATGATCCGGCCCGGCCGGGGCCGTCGTACGTCAAGCCCAGGAAACGCAATGTCTTCCAATCAAACGCTATCCGTGGTCGTTCCCTGCTATAACGAGCAGGAGGTGCTCGAACAGACCCACAGGCGGCTGAGCGAGGTCCTGGCGGGCCTGGAGGACCTGGATTACGAGATCGTCTACGTCGACGACGGCAGCGTCGACGGAACGGGCCAGATCCTCCGGCGACTGGCCCGGGACGACCGCCGCGTCCGCGTGGTAATCTTCTCGCGGAATTTCGGGCACCAGCAGGCCGTGACAGCCGGGATCGACCATGCCTCCGGAGATGGGGTGGTCGTTATCGACGCCGATCTGCAGGACCCGCCGGAAGTGATACTGGAGATGGTTTCAGCCTGGCGCAGCGGTGCCGACGTCGCCTACGGCGTGCGGACAGAGCGGCAGGGCGATTCGCTGTTCAAACGAGCGACGGCCAAGGGGTTCTACCGCGTCATCCACAGCCTCTCGGAAGTGAGGATTCCGCCGGATACCGGCGATTTCCGCCTCATGGACCGCCGCGTCGTCCGGGCCCTGGGGCAGATGAACGAGCAGGACCGGTACCTGCGCGGCATGGTCAGCTGGCTGGGATTCAACCAGCAGCCGGTGAAGTTCAAGCGTCACGCCCGCCTGGCCGGCCAGACCAAGTACCCGCTGCGGAAGATGATCCGCTTCGCCGTCGACGGAATTCTGTCCTTTTCGCAGAAGCCGCTTCGCCTGGCAACGTGGCTGGGGCTGTTTGCGGCGTTTGCAGCCTTTGCGGGCATCCTCTGGGTGCTGGTGGTACGCCTGATCTTCAACCAGTGGGTTGCCGGCTGGGCCTCGATTCTCGTGGCGATCCTCTTTCTCGGCGGAGTGCAGCTGATCTGCATGGGCATCCTGGGCGAGTATGTCGGCAGAATCTACCGGGAGAGCAAGTCCCGCCCGCTGTACCTGGTCAAGGATACACTGGGTTTCCAGAAGGATACGAACAATGAATGATGCGCCAGACAGTCAGGCCCGACGCCTGTTCTCCTCCGGCCGGTTGTGCCTCTTCGGCGAACACACCGACTGGGCGGCCACCTACGGCCAGCACCCTGGCTACTGCCTGGTCATCGGCACGGACCAGGGGATCGCCGCGACGGCCAGGCCGGATGACAAGTTCTCCGTCGAGTCGCTCGTGCCCGACAGCCGGGGGCGGGCAACCGGACGGACGCGACAGATGTCCTGTCCGTTCGACCCGGCGGATCTGCTGGCCGCGGCAGAGGACGACCAGGAGTTCTTCCGCTACTGTGCCGGGACCGCCCTGGCGATGTCCAAGCACCCGCAGGTCACCGGCGGGCTGAACGTCCGGATCGACCGGATGGATCTGCCCCTGGCCAAGGGCGTCTCCAGTTCGGCGGCCGTCTGTATCCTCATCGCCGAGGCGTTCAACCAGGTCTACTCGCTGGGCCTGTTCCCGCATGAACTGATGGACGCCGCCTACCGCGGTGAGACGATGACAGGCAGCCAGTGCGGGCGGATGGACCAGGCCTGCATTTACGGCAAGATCCCGGTCCTGCTGGACTTCGTCCGCGACACGCGGCCCCGGGTCGAACCGGTCAACGCCGGCGGGACCTTCCGGATGTTCTTCGTCGACCTGGCCGGCAAGAAGGACACCGTCACCATCCTCAACGACCTCCGGAGCGCCTACCCCCGCAGCACGGAGTTGCAGGAGGCCTTGGGAAGCGACAACGAGGGCATCGTCCGACAGGCCTGCCGGGTCCTCTCGATCGGGGACGCCGAGGCGTTCGGGAAACTGATGACCGCAGCCCAGCAGGTCTTCGACAGAAAAGTCGCCCCGCACAGTCCGGATCAGCTGGCCAGCCCCTTGCTGCACGAACTGCTGGGCTGGGATGAGCTTAAGGGACTGATCTGGGGCGGCAAGGGAGTCGGCAGCCAGGGTGACGGGACCGCCCAGTTCGTCGCCCGCAGCCAGGCCGACCGCGATCGGGCCATGAAACTCATCACCGAAAAACATCCCGAAATGCAGTGTTTCGCGATGACCATCGCCCCCTCGGCCTGCGGGGCAGAAAGCCCCCAATAACAAAAACCCGCACCTTTCGGCCGCGGGTTCCTGTATTGACGGGGACTACAATGGGCAGAGCCGGACTTGAACCGGCGACACCGGCATTTTCAGTGCCGTGCTCTACCAGCTGAGCTATCTGCCCATGTCACCTGCTTTGCCTTTCGACAAAGCAGAAGGGCTAGTTTAGTAGACCCCGTCGGTTTGTCAAGGCCTCGAACCGACGGTGGGACAACTTTTTGCCCATGAGCAACGCCACGTCCGTCTGACAGGGTCAGCTGTAGTCGACCGCCACTTCCTTGCCGTCGCCGACCAGTTCTTTGACGATGTCGAGGATGACGGTGGACTTGCGTCCCTCCACGCCGTCGCAGGCCAATGGCGCCAGACCGTTGACGTGCTTGACGAAGTTGTCCACGATCCCCCAGTGCGTCGCAGGCAGGGGGCCGAGGTCTTCCTCCTTCGTCACGTTGTCCATCGTCACGCTGATCGTGCCCTTTTTCAGGTCCGTCACGTGAATGCTGCCTCTCTCGCCCTCGATCAGCACGGTCTCGGCAGCGAGCTTCTCCTCCCAGCCGGTCGGAGTGATGCCTACCGGCCCAGCGTCCGACTGACAGTACAGCACGTCGCCGTGATCGGCGTGGCTGCCCGGAGGCAGGGGCTCGGGTCTGGCCCAGACGGCCTGGATGTCCCCGGCGAAAAAGTGCACCAGGTCCAGCCTGTGACTCAGCGGGAACTCGTCGTTCAGCGTAATGGTCTTGACCGGGCCGATCGCGCCGCTGTCGAGAAGTTCCTTGGCCCGGAGAATCGTCGGATAGCCCCGCCGGTAATAGGCCACGGCCAGGACCACGCCCTGTTTGTCACAGGTCTCGATCATCCGGTTGCAGGCGGCGGTGTCGGTGGCCATGGCCTTCTCGACCAGCACGTCCTTGCCCGCCATGGCCGCGGCGATCGTGCCTTCCTCGTGGGCCTCGTCGGGCGTGGCGACGTAAATGGTGTCGATCTCGTCGTCGGCCAGCAGGTCCTCAACGCTGTCATACCACTTGCCGATGTTGTGTCTGCGGGCAAAGTCGGCAGCCAGGTCGCCGGTCCGGCGCATTACGGCAATCAGTTCGGAATGGTCCACGCCGTAGAGTGCGGGACCGGCCTTTTTCTCGCAGACGTCGCCGCAGCCGATGATTCCCCAGTGAACGGTTTTCATGCTGTCCTCTGTTTCGTTTCGCATCTGCCCCATGCTTGGCTGCATGATAGCAGCGGGGCGGGTCGATGCATAGTTCGGGTATCTAAAGCTTCTCCTGCAGCGACCGCAGGATGCGCCCGACATGGACGTGAGCGGTCTCGATGAAGAACGCGTAGCCGACCTGCGTGCCGCTGGCGGACGTGCCGGCCACGTAAAGCCCCGGCACGTTGGTTTCCATCGTATCCGGATCGTACGTCGGGGCCGAAAGGGGCGTTTCGAACTCCACCCCGGCCATGCGGAAGAGGCTGACGTCGGCGGCATAGCCGATCAGGATCACCACGTGGTCGGCGGCGACTTCCAGCGGTGGCTGATCGACCGGATCGAAGGTCTCGTCGATCTGCCGCAACAGTACCCGTCCCGGGTGGATCTCGACAGGCAGGGTGGGGCAGTGCAGCCGGATTCGCCCCTTGTCGATCATCGGCTGGACGATCGGGTAGAGCTTGTGGCTGAGGTGCTTCTCGGGCAGGGCCTCTCGTCGGTAGCTGATGGCCACTTCCGCCCCGGCCCGGGCCATGCGGATGGCAGCTTCGACCGCCGAATTCCGCCCGCCGACGATCAGGACGCGCCGTCCGAAGTACTCGTGCGGGTCCTGGAACCCATGCTGGACGTGCGGCAGGTCCTCCCCGCGCACGCCCAGGCGGTGGGGCCGGGCCATGTCCCCGGTGGCCAGGATCACCTTTCGTGCCCGGTAGCTCTTCCTGCCGTCCAGGGCCTGGCTCTCGGCGACGAAACCGTCCTCCAATGCCTGCAACTGGTCGACGCGTTCGTAGCAGCGGATGGGCAACTCGTGCATGGCCGCGACGTTGCGAAGGTACGACAGGTAATCCTCGCCCAGCAGTCGGTCCTGGTCGGGTCGCTCTGCCGGGACGCCGGCGATGGCGATCTCGTCGGGCGCGCTGAGAAATCGCGTGTGTCGCGGCCAGAGCTTGTGGATGGTCCGGCCGATCATCTCCGCCTCGATGTGGAGATAGTCCACGCCGGCCCGCTTGAGGGCCACGGCCATTTCCAGCCCGATCGGCCCGGCGCCTACCAGCAGTACGTCTGTGTGTTGCATGGGCATGTTGTACCGCCTCCAGGCATAGCGGACAAGGCTGGCCCGGGCCGGGCGGGCAAATGCAGGGTTGCATCCGGCGGGCAAATCGCTTTACTGGCAGGGGGGCCACCCCAAGCAAGGAACGAGTTTTCATGAGCGGTTTGCAGTTGTCGATCACCGAAAACGGTGCGACCCAGGACTCCATCTGTACACAGGCCATCCAGCAGACCATCGACGCCGTAGCCGACCAGGGCGGCGGGACCGTCCTGATCCCCGACGGGCGGTGGACCAGCGGAACCATCCACCTGAAATCCGGGGTGACGCTGCTGGTCCGCCCCAACGCGGTGCTGGTCGGCAGCGGCGATATCGACGACTACCCGGTCGATGAGACCCGGCCTCTGTTCCAGGGTCAGCGACACCACTTCCTCGTCGCCGATGGGGCAGAGAACGTTACGATCACCGGCGGGGGGGTGATCGACGGCAACGGCCAGGCCTTCTGGCTGGACCCCGAGCCGGGCAGGGACTGGTACCGCGCCAAAAAGCCCCGTGTCAGCCCGATGATCGAACTGCGCAACTCCAAACGCCTCGTGCTCGACTCGATCACCGTCCGCAACAGCCCCGGCTGGACCATCCACCCCTATTGCTGCGACGATGTCACCATCCGCAACGTCCGCGTCGAGAACCACCTGTTCGGGCCCAATACCGACGGGATCGACATCAACGGCTGTCGCGATGTGTTCATCAGCGACTGCAAGCTGATCACCGGCGACGACTCGATCATCATCAAGGCCACCAAGGACGCCCGATCCACCGAAAGGGTCATGGTCACCAACTGCACGATGACGACCAACTGCATCGGCGTGGGCATCGGGCAAGAGACCGAAAGCGACGTCCGCCAGGTCACCGTCAGCAA
This sequence comes from Phycisphaerae bacterium, assembly GCA_046541415.1. Taxonomy (GTDB): domain Bacteria; phylum Planctomycetota; class Phycisphaerae; order SM23-33; family SM23-33; genus CAZOVB01. Next base: position 15,466 of record JBKHDI010000070.1, read on the forward strand.
CTGTGTGATGCACCACTGCCACCGGATGATCGCTTTCGGCATCTGGGCGGGGGGCCTGGTCGAAGATGTCACCGTAACCGGATGCGTCGGCGACACCCACGGCAGCTATCACCTGGCCAGGCCCATCCAACTGGAGGTCAAGCAGCACGTCGGCTGGGACGTGCCGCTCGGGCAGATGCGCAATATCCAGATCTCCAACATCCTGGCCCGCACCAACGGCCGTGTGCTGCTTACGGCCCAGGAGGGGACCCTGCTGGAAAACGTCGTCCTGCGCGACATCAACCTGGTCATCGACAAACTCGAAGACGCCGCCGAACTCAACCCGGCCGACGGGGCGACCGGCTCGAGTCAGTACGCCAACCGGAACATCCAAGCACGCAACCAGAACGCCGCCGTCGTCGTCGAGAACATGAAGAACTTTGTCCTCGACGGGCTGTACATCCAATGGCCGGAAGATGCGAAGATCCCCGCGGCAGCACTCTGGGCCCGTAACGTCCAGGGCGGCCTGATCGACGCGACGCTGGCCAGGCCCTGCGGCGGCGCAGCCGAGGCGATGGTGCTCCAGAACGTCGACGCTACGATCCGCCGGTAAACATGCAAACCTGCATATGGACTTGAGTTTCCCTGACGCGGCAGCCTAGACTTTCGCAAATGTCAGCAGTGCAGCCTGTAAGGAGGTTATCTGTGTGCCAACATACTTTCGGGTGGTTGTGTTTCTGTGTCCTGGCCATCGGGCTTCCGGCGGGGGCCGACGAGGTGGTACTCAAAGACGGCAGCCGACTGGTCGGAACCGTAAAGGAACTGGCCGGCGGAAATGTCATAATCGCCACCGACTTTGCAGGCGAGTTGTCGATCGAGACCGCCAAGGTCGAAGGGATCACCACGGCCGAGGCTGTCTTCGTGGAGCTCGAATCCGGGGACCGCGTCCTGGGCACGCTGAACTACGTCCCCGGCAAGGGTCAGCAGGTCAATGCCCGGAACTTCGGGCCTCGCCAGGTGCCTGTCGACCAGCTCGCTTCTGCCTGGCAGGAGGACACCAAGAGCCCGGCCGAGCGGGCACGAGATAAGGCCATCGCCGAAGCCCAGCCCAAGTGGAGCGTCCAGCTCGAAGCCGGCCTCAGCGGACAGGCCGGCAACACAGAACGCGCCTCGGCCAACGGCGCGGTCACCGTCAAACGCACCACCCCCGACGACCGCCTGGAGATGTACCTCTTCGGCGACTGGGCCACGGAAGACGGCCAGGAGACCGCCCGCGAGATCATCGGCGGCGTCAGCTACGAGGCTGACTTCACCCAGCGATGGTTCGCCTTCGGCAAGATCGAACTGGAAAACGACGAGTTCGAGAACATCGACCTGCGGACCACCGTGGCCGTCGGCGTGGGCTACTTCTTCATCCAGCAAGACGACCACGAACTCAAAGCCCGCATCGGCCCCGGCTACCTGCACGAATCATACACCGACGGCGGCAGCGACAGCCAGGCCATCCTGGAAATCGGCATCGACTACAACAGGAAGTTCTCCCCCTGGCTGTCGTTCGTCCATTCCACGCGGTATTATCCAAGCTTCGACGGCATTGACGACTACCGGCTTGTCATCCGCAACGCCCTGGAAATCCCCATCGACGAATCCGAGTCGTGGAAGATCCGCCTCGGCGTCCGCAACCAGTACGATTCCCAGGTCGAAACAGGCAGCGAAAAACTCGACACGTTCTACTTCGCCAACGTCGTCTACGAGATCAACTGACAATTCACCGGCCGCGGTCATCCATGGCCCCGGTCTCTCCTGCAGAAAGGAACGACATGCCTGCTGTGATCGACTGGCAGATGATCAACAACTGGATCAGCGAATACATCCCCCTGATCGCCGGGGCCCTGGTGCTGCTGGTGATCGGGGCGATCATCTCGGCGTGGTTCGGCCGGCGTATCTCCGGCTTGCTGCAGCGATCGAAGGTAGAGAAAACCCTGGCCAGGTTCCTGGGAAGGATCTCCAGCTGGGGGATGTTCCTGCTGGCGATCCTGGCGTGTCTGAGCATTTTCGACGTCCAGACGACGAGCTTCGCGGCGATTATCGGCGGCTCGGCCCTGGCGGTGGGCCTGGCCTTCCAGGGAAGCCTCTCGAACCTGGCTGCGGGGATCATGCTGATGATCTTCCGTCCCTACAAGATCGACGACCTGGTCGAGCTGGCCGACGAGACCGGCAAAGTGGCCGAACTGCGACTGTTCTTTACATTGGTCGATACCTTCGACAATCGTCGCCTGATGATCCCCAATTCCGAGATCTTCGGATCGGTCATCGAGAACTGGACCTTCCACGACAAGCGGCGCGTCGACGTACCGGTGGGCGTGGAATACCCGGCCGACCTGGACAAGACCCGCCAGGTGCTGACCGATTGCACGAAGAACATTCCGGGCATATTGGAGGATCCGGCCCCGGCGATCCTCCTGATTGAGCTGGGCGATTCGTCGATCAACTGGCAGGTGCGTGTCTGGGCCCCGGCCGATGAATACCTGGCCGTCCGCGATGCCACCGTCCGCGCCGTCAAGCAGGCCCTCGATGCCGCCGACCTGGGCATCCCCTTCCCGCAGATGGACGTGCACCTGTTCAAGCAGGGCGAGGACCAGACCTCCTAGCGACGCCAGCCCAGGCGCGTTTGGGCAGGGAGGCGACAAACGGCGTCAGGCGGATCCGGCTGTACTGGTCGGCCACCGCTGCGACGGCGCTGGACCGCGTCCTCCCAGCCCGGCCGCTGGCAGCGCCAGCTCCAGTTCGGCGACTGCACCATCAAGCTCATCGCCGTCGGCCACACCGACGCCCCCGATTTCGCCCTCATCGATTCCGGCGAAGCCCCCCGCATCCGCCTCGGCCGCCGCATCATCCGCCTCCACGACGGCCATCTCGTCCTCTCCCGCCAACGCGGCTGACCTTGACACACCCTTCAGCTGGCCATTCTCAAAAACCTTTCCGAATTCCTTTACCATCTCTTGACACAACCCTTCTCGATCCCTAGAGTACTACGTCTTACCCAAAAACGATCGCGGGGTAGAGCAGTCTGGTAGCTCGTCGGGCTCATAACCCGGAGGTCGGAGGTTCGAATCCTCCCCCCGCTATTGGTCGACTCGCTGCAAACCGCAGCGACCCACGAGGTTCACGCAGAAGGCCGTCGAGAGGACTTGGCGGCCTTTTCGAGTCTCGCCAAGGGGTTACGATTCTGGCCCTCCGCCGCCGGTGTCTCTGTTTTCCAGAGGGAGATAACCGGCGAA
>JBKHDI010000071.1:0-18664 GCA_046541415.1 Phycisphaerae bacterium
CTGGTAGAGCAAGGCCTCGGCCGGGGTCTTGCCGACTTCGTCGTAGATGACCGAGCCGTGGGCCTTCCAGTCGTGGACCTTGCCGTCGCGGATGACCGTGAAATCCGCCAGTTGGTCACCCCAGGCAAAGCCCAGCGTCTTGCCGGTCGAGCAGGTCAGCCGGACCCTGCCGGCCTGGAGATCTTCCACCGTCAGCTTCGTCTTGCCCAGCACGTCGGACTTGAAGGCTGAGTAGCTCAGGCCCTCGCCGATCTCGATGGCAAAGCCACTGAACGCTCCCTTGCCGTCGCCTTTGCCGGCCAGGACCTTGTGGTCGATCCAGTCGCCTACGGGCTTGTCGTTCTTCATCTGGATCTTGCCGCCCTTGTGCTTGTACTGGATCTGCTCGGTGAGCTTCTCGTCGACGCCCTGGATGGTCATGTTGATCGGCAAAATCGCCAGCCACGTCTTGTCGGACTTCAGGAACGTAACGCCTTTTTTCTGCTCGACTTCGATCGCATCGGGCAGGACCCAGAGCCACGGGCTGGCCGGGTCCTTGACCAGCCAGATCCCCAGGTTCTCCAACTGGGCGACGCGGTTGCGTCCCGAGACCTTGCCGCGCCCGTACTGCGGACTGCCGACCTTCTTCGGGTCCGGGCCCGGGACGGCCTGGATGTCGTTGACGCCGCGTTTCTCGGAGTATGTCATGATCTTGAACCCGTTGACGTCCCCGCCGTCGGTGCTGGTCCCCTCGGCCAGGCTGCCCAGCAGGAAGGTCTTGCCGATGTACTGGGTCTCGTGGAACTCAGCCGGGGCGTCGTACTTGCCCCGCTGGACCTCCGAGTAGCCGCTCTTGGAGGCCAGCAGCTCCCGGGGCCTGTCGAAGGCCTTGCGGGCGAGTTTCATCACCGCAAGCGGCGGGCGGTAGGCGCTGGTAATCAGGTGGACTTCATCGGACTCCCAATGGTGGTCGTCGCTCTGCGGCGCGTCGCCGAAGTAGACCCACGCCAGCGTGGCCACGGGGCTGAACGGGTTGACATGGTTGTAATCGCGTTTGGTCGGCCCGTTATAGCCGCCCCGGTAGTACTTGTAGGCCGCGGCGGTGTACAGCCAGTCCAGGATCGCCTTGGAGGCCATCTTGACTTCCGGGTCTTTCGCGAAGTCGTACACATTGTGCCACGGCGTAATCGTGTGGCCCAGGTAATTCTCACTGTCCCACTCGCCCATGCCGATCCGGTAAAGGCCGCGGGCGTAGGTGAGGATCTGCTCCTTGTATTTCAGGCGGGTCTGCTCGTTGCCGGTCTCCTCGGCCATCAGGTAGACGCTGGTCCATCGCATCGAGGCGAGGTTTTCCGTCCCGCGGGTGTCGACCCAACTATTGCGGGCGTCGGGGCCCCAGCCCTGTTTGCCGCGCTGGTAGCTGTGGTGCGGTTTGCGAAGCGGGTCGTCTTTGGTCCAGATCTTTGCCCCGTCATACATGGTCTTGCGATAGGCGGGGTTCAGCTCGTGGCCGAAATAAAAGTACTTGCGCATCTGGTGCTTGATGGTGAAGCACGCGTAATAGTCGATGCCCAGCGTATGCTTGTGCCAGCTGCCCGCCTGGGCGTCCCGCTGCTGGAGGATCTCGATGGCTTTGTCGCGCCCTGCCAGATACTCAGCCATCAGGAAGCCGTACGTCCGCTTCTCGTTCTCGAAGTAGGTATTGCCCCTGCCCTGACCGGCCGAGGCGAGACCCTTGAGCACGTCGCTGGCCCGTTGGCGGTATTCCTTTTCCAGATCGTCCGGCCAAGGGTTGCGGTATTCTTCGGCGACGGGCTTGGGGTGGATGATCCACTGGTCGCCGTCCTTGGAGACCATGTCCTCGCGGGTGAATTTGTCGTCGGCCGAGGCGGCCGAGATGCAGCTCGAGACAATCAGACAGGCAGACAGAAAGTACTTCATGGGTTCTCTCCTCTCGTGTTCCCGTAGTACAGACCCCCAGAATAGCCTGAAGACAGGCGCCATGCCAGGTTTTCATCCGCCCCTACAGGTCGCGGACGGTGCGGAAACCCAGGTTGCCGGTGGTCGATTCGGGCGTGTTGGCCGTCCGGGCGGCCACGCGGTAGCGGTTGCAGTAGCTGCGATGGCAGAGGAAGCTGCCGCCGCGCATGGCCTTGGCGGTTCCGCAGGCAGGGCCTTTGGGGTCATTGGCAGCCAGGTCGGGATGCTCGACGTGCCAGGACGGGCTGAACCAGTCCCCGCACCACTCCCAGACATTGCCCGCCACGCAGTACAGGCCGAAGCCGTTGGGCTCGTACGCATCGGCCGGGGCGGTCCAGGCGTAGCCGTCGTCGGCGGAGTTGCGATCCGGAAAGCTGCCCTGCCAGATGTTGCACATGTGCTTGCCCTTGACGCGGAGCGAATCGCCCCAGGCGTAGCACTTCTGGTCGAGCCCGCCGCGGGCGGCGTATTCCCACTCTGCCTCGGTGGCCAGTCGCTTGCCCGCCCACGTGCAGTAGGCAATCGCGTCGTTGAAGCTGACGTGCACCACCGGGTGATCGAGGATCTCGTCGATCCCCGATCCCGGGCCCAGGGGCTGGTCCCACCGGGCCCCGATTACGCCCAGCCACCAGGGGACCACCGGGCAGGGCTGGACGCGCAGCCTGGGCAGGCGGCTGTTGGGGACCTGCCCGCGGAAGACGAAGGACCACTCGAACTTCTCGGCCTCGGTGACATAGCCGGTATCCTCTATAAAGGTTGCGAACTGCTGGTTGGTCACCGCGGTCGCATCGATCCAGAAGCCCTTTACGGTCACTTCGCGGACGGGCCCCTCGCCGTCGGAGTCCCAGGCCTGGTCGTCCTCGGTGCCCATGCGGAACGTCCCGCCGGGCAGCGGGATCATGCCTTGGGTCGAGCCGGTGTCGGCGAAGTCGATCGTCTCGGCAGCTGCGCCGCCGACGGGGTTGCCCATGGCGCCTTGGGACCGCCCGACCTGCGTCGGGCTGCTCGGCCTGGCCGTCGCGGGCGGCGTGCAGCACGATTTGGCTTGGTTCTGCATGGGCCATCCTAGCGCCTCAAAAACGCAATTGCCCGAATTGCCCGGCAAGGCTAGACTGGAAGGTTTGACGTGGGCCATTTCGAGGATCGGCGATGCATAGACGAGAGTTTTTCAGGAAGTTGCTTGGCTCAGCGGCCGGGGCGGCGATGCTCAAAGGCCGCTGGCTCTGGGCCCAGGATTCCCAGGCCCCCGAACTGCCTCCTGTCCCTGCGCCGGGCAAGGCTGCGGCGGAGTTGGCGGCCAAGCTGCCGCGCTGGCGGGGGTTCAACCTGCTGGAGAAGTTCATGGCCCACAACAACCGCCCGTTTATCGAGCGGGATTTCCAGTGGATTCGCCAGTGGGGTTTCGATTTCGCCCGCCTGCCGATGAGCTACCACTGCTGGACCGACCCGGCCAAGCCCTACGAGTACGACCAGAAGAACCTCAAGCAGATCGACCAGGCCGTCGCCTGGGGCAGGCAGTACGGCGTGCACGTGAGCCTGAACCTCCACCGCGCTCCGGGCTATACCGTGGCCAGGCCTGCCGAGAAGTTGGATCTGTGGACCAGCGCCGAGGCCCAGAAGCAGTTCAACGCCCAGTGGGCGATGTTCGCCCGGCGCTACAAGGGCATCAGCCCGAAGCAGTTGAGCTTCGACCTGGTCAACGAGCCGGCCAAGGTGGAGTCCGCGCCCTATGCGCGGGTGGCCGCCGGGGCGATTGCGGCAATCCGGAAGGTCGACCCGGACCGGCTGGTGATCTCCGACGGGCTGAATTTCGGGCGGATCCCGTGTTTTGAACTGGTCGGGGCCCAGGTCGCCCAGTCGACGCGCGGCTACGAGCCGTTCATGCTGACGCACTACAAGGCAGGGTGGGTCAACTCCAAGGAGTGGCCCGAGCCGAAATGGCCAGGCCGCCGGGGCCAGGACGCCGCCTGGCTGAAGACCAAGTGCATCGAACCGTGGCAGAAGCTGGAAGAAAAAGGCGTCGGCGTGCACGTCGGCGAGTGGGGCAGCTACAACCACACGCCGCACGAGGTGGTGCTGGCCTGGGCCGAAGATCTGCTGGGCCTGTGGAAGCAGGCCGGCTGGGGCTGGGGCCTGTGGAATCTGCGAGGCCCGTTCGGCGTGGTCGACTCGAAGCGCCAGGACGTCAAGTACGAGGACTTCCAGGGCCACAAGCTCGACAAGGCGTTTCTGGAACTGCTCCAGGCGAACTGAGAGCCGACCCGCTAGCGCGAGGCCAGGCCGCGGCTGCGGAGGTAGGCGTTGGGCAGGCGGAAGGGTTGGCCGGCCCGCTCTGTCGGGAGCAGCCAGACGCTCTGGCCGGTCTCGTTGGTGCGAAGCACGCCGTAGAGCACCAAGGCCGATGCCGTCTCGGGGGCCGAATCGTTGAGGTCGAAGAACGCCAGGTAATACGACCCGCCGTGCCGGGCCGGGTACACCATCGCCGGGACCGAAAGCGCCGTGCCGGGCCCGCCGAGCAGGTTGACCACTTCGTTCATGGTCATGCCCATCTGGAGCTGATCGATCTGCTCATCGGCCATGCACCTGCCGGCCGGGACGGCCGAGACCGAGGCGGTGTTTGGCTTCTCTTCGTTCTCCTTGCAGCCGGGTGCCAGTACAGCCGCGACAGCCAGAGACGATAGGATCACGGTTTGTTTCATGGTTGCGCCCTGCCGAGAAAGGTTTCAGGCAGTAGTGTAGGCAGTGGGTTTCCCGAAAAACAACAGAAACCCGCCGGTTGTTTGCCCTCATTTGCAGCGGGTGTATTCCCGCCGATTGGCCTGAGGGGGTTCAGAAGCATAGCGTCTGTAGCCGGGAGATCAAGAAAAGCTGGGGGTTTTTCGGTTGCGGCGCCTTTGGGACCGGTGCTGTTTTGCGCGGGCCTTCAGAAGGGCTTGCATCGGCGGACACTTTGTTTATAATACCGGGTTCGGAATCCGTATGCTCGCATCGAAACGATGCTTCATCCTGTGGAGACAGACTTTATGGAAAACGTCGACCCTGCCGCCCTGGTCGAGATCATGCAGAAGGACGCCTGGAACCAGGAAGATGCGGTCGAATTGACCGAGATGTGCTTCCGGCTGACCGATTCGGTCGGCAAATTGCGGGCTGCTTTGGGGCAACTGGAAAGCGAAAACCCCGAGCCCAAGGGGGCCGTGGCACTGAAGATCGGCATCTGCCGCTACCTGCTGGCCCGCTACGGCGAGGCGATCAGCATCCTCTCCGAGGCGACGGATAACAAAGAACGACACTACTACCTGGGCCTGTGCTACCAGCAGATCGGCCGGTACCAGACCGCCCTGGAATCCTACGAACGCGCCGCATCCAAGGGCTGGGAAGAATCTTCGATCGCCCTGAAGCGCGCCGAGGCCTTCGCCCTGGCCCGCCAGTTCGACCAGGCCGAAAAGGCCCTGAAAGAATCGGCCCTGGGCGAGGACGACCCCGACTTCCTCTACACCCAGGGGCTGATCAGGGATCTGACCGGCTATACCGAACAGGCAGCCGAAGCCTACGAAAAGGCCCTGGAAATCGACGAAGACCACTCCCCGTCGCTTTTCCGTCTGGCCTACTGGACCGACCTGCACGGCCACGAGGACGAGGCGATCGACCTCTACAAGGACTGCCTGGATCAGCCGCCGATTTTCGCCAACGCCCTGCTGAACCTCGCGGTGCTCTACGAAGACGCCGGCGAGAACGACAAGGCCGTCGACTGCCTTCATCGCATCCTCAAGGCCAATCCCAACCACCAGCGGGCCAAGCTGTTCCTCCGCGACGCCGAGGCGTCCAAGAACATGTTCTTCGACGAAGACCAGGCCCGCCGTGTCGCCAAGCGCAACGCCGTGCTGGATATCCCCGTCACCGACTTCGAACTGTCGGTCCGGGCCCGCAACTGCCTGAAAAAAATGAACATCCGCACCCTCGGCGACCTGATCAAGACCACCGAGGCGGAACTGTTGGCCTACAAGAATTTCGGCGAGACCTCGCTGAAGGAAATCAAGGACATGCTCTCAGCCAAGGGCCTGCGCCTCGGACAGGCGCTGGAAGAAGGCAGCGATTTTGCCACCAAGCCCACGCTGCACCTGGCCCCGCCGCCCGGGTCGGATGACCGGGTCCTTTCGATCCCCATGGATCAGATCGAGTTCTCGGTCCGCGCCCGCCGCGCGATCGACAACCTGGGCCTGAAAACCATCGGAGAACTGGCCCACAAGACCGAAGTCGAGCTGATGAGCTGCAAGAACTTCGGCCAGACCAGCCTCAACGAGGTCCGACAGCGGCTCAGCGAGCACGGGCTCAGCCTTCGCGAGCCCCAGTAAAACCGCGACGCAGGCCCGGGCGATCTACCCCCCGGCCGGGACGGGACATCATGAAACCGACGGAGCGACAGCCACTACGGAAGGTGCTCATCCCCCTGCTGCCGCTCTGTCTGATCGTCGCCTCTGCGGGCCTGGCAGGGAGCCTGACCAGCTGTTCCGACGGGCCCGATGTCCAGCTCAAGGGGCCCCACGATATCGCTTCCCAGCCCGTGCCGCTTGGTCCGGATATGGACGATTCGCCCCTGCCCGGCCCGCCGGAAGTCCGGGTGCGACTCTTGTCCCGACCCGTGCAGACGGTTCGCATCGGCTGCACCGGGGCGGCGACCATGACAGCCGACGACAGGCCGCTGTTCGCCTCCGAAACCCGGATGCCCCAGCTGAACATCGCCCGGCAAGGCGGGGCCTGGACGATCGCGACGCGAACGCTCGAAGCGGACCGGCTGGAGTTGACCGGCGCCGACGGGCAGTTCCTGCAGGTGATGGTCGACGGCAAGATGCGGGCCTATCGCGGGCGGATCCGCCTGGCAGCCACGGGCGCCGAATCGATGGAGATAATCAACCTCGTCGACATGGACAGCTACGTCGCAGGCGTTCTGGCTGAGGAGCTTTACGGATCGTGGCACATCGAGGCGTACCGGGCGCTGGCCATTGCAGCCCGGTCGCACGCGTGGTATTTCGTGCTGCGTGGCGGGCGGGGCAACTGGGATGTCAACGACGACACGTCCAGCCAGGTCTACGGCGGGATCGAGGCTGAGACGTCCAAGAGTCGCGCCGCGGCGGCCGAGACGGCCGGGCAGGTGCTGACCTACACCTTCCGCGGCCAGCGGATGCTCTTCCTGGCCCACTACTCCTCCAGTTGCGGCGGGCGGGTCAACCCGGCAGAGGCGATCCGTCCGGCAGCGGCCATCCCGCCTCTGATCGGTGGGGGGGTCTGCAACGACTGCAATCAGCCGGGCAACCGCAAGCATCGCTGGGCGCCGGTGACAGTCGAGAAGGCGCGGATCTTCCGGGCCCTGGTGGCCCACGACCGCAAGCTCTACGCGCCGCTTTCGGTCCTACGGGAGATCCGCGTGACCCGGGCGACGCGATGGGGCAGGCCGATCTGGCTGCGGCTGATCGGCTCGGGCCAAATCACGCGGGACATCCGGGCAGACGACCTGCGCCTGGTGCTGATCCAGTCCCTGCCGGAAGCCAAGGGCCTGTACTCGATGAACTGTCGGCTTATCGACCGGGGCCTGTCTGTCGAGTTCACCGGCGGGGGAGGTTTCGGCCACGGCGTGGGCCTCTGCCAATGGGGCGCCCAGGGCAAGGCGATCAAGGGGTATCGCGGCGAGCAGATCCTGGCCTTCTACTACCCGGAGGCCCAGATCTACCAGGCCTGGCGGCGGTAGTCTTCCCGCATGAGTCGTCAGTTCTTCGGGTCCTCTACGCTGGATCATCCGCGCGACGTTTCGTTCTGCCTCTATCAACGCCCGAGCGCAGGGTTTGCAAACCCTGCGCTCCGGGTTCCGGACACCGGATTCATGGGTTAGGAACAGGCGCGCTTGCGGTTGCCGAACTGCACGATAGCGTGATGGATTGATCCCCGTAGTCCGTCCAGTGCGATGATATTTCCAGCGCAGGGTCTTCTGACCCTGCGCTGGGACCTGCGGATGGACAGAGCCCCAGGGATCTGGATGAAAATGTGGGATTGGAGGGGCTGTTGTGCGGGAGATTATCGCACCTGTGCGTTGTCAGAGGGCAACCCGCCCGCTACAATGCCGATTTCCAACCGTGCCAACCCCCACAAGCGAGCGCCGAAACGCATGATTCATCGCATTGAGATCCGCAGCCAATCGGACTTTGACGATCCCCACGCAGAAGGCATTGCCCACCAGATCGAGGAGTTGGGCATCGAGACCGTCGAATCGGTCGCCTCGGCCAGGCTGATGTTCCTGATCGGCGAGCTCTCGGCCGATGACGCCGAAGCCGTCGCCGACGCCCTGCTGGCAGACCCGATCGTCGAGACGTACGTGCTTGGCGCTTCCGATGCCGGGTCGGCCAAGGTCATCGAGGTCCACCTCCAGGCCGGCGTGATGGACCCGGTCGCCGCCTCGGCCACAAAGGCCATCGCCGACATGGGTTACGCGATCGAGGAGGTCCGCACGGGCCGACGCTACGAACTGACAGGTCGGGTCAGCGACGCCCAGTGCAGGCAGATCTCCCGGGCCCTGCTGGCCAATCCTGTCATCGAGGATGTGTACTTCGAGGCATTCACGCCCGAGAAGATGCACCCGCACAGCTACCAGCTGCAGGTCGTCGAGGTGCCTATCCGCGATCTTTCGGATCAGCAGCTCGAGAAGCTCAGCGAAGACGGCGACCTGTTTCTGAACCTCGTCGAGATGCAGGCGATCCAGAACTACTTCCGCGAGATAGGCCGCGAGCCGCGCGACGTGGAACTGGAGATGATCGCACAGACATGGTCGGAACACTGCGTCCACAAGACTTTCCGCTCCGACGTTCGCGTCCGGGACTCCAGGGGCAACGTGGTCGAGGAGATCCCCAACCTGATCAAGAACACGGTATTCAAGTCCACCGAGGACCTGGACAAGCCCTGGTGCGTCAGCGTCTTCAAGGACAACGCCGGGGTCATCGAGTTCAACGAAGACTGGACGATCTGCTTCAAGGTCGAGACGCACAACCACCCCTCGGCCATCGAGCCGTACGGCGGGGCGTCGACGGGCATCGGCGGGGTCCTTCGCGACCCGATGGGCACGGGCCTGGGCGCCAAACCGGTGGCCAACACCGATGTCTTCTGCTTCGGGCCGACCGACCTGCCGCTGGAGCAGCTGCCTACCGGCGTGCTGCACCCGCGACGCGTGATGCGCGGGGTGGTCTCCGGCGTGCGGGATTATGGCAACCGGATGGGGATTCCGACGGTCAACGGCGCGGTCTACTTCGACAAACGCTACCTGGGCAACCCGCTGGTCTTCTGCGGGACGGTCGGCCTGATCCCGGCCGGCAAGGCGTTCGGCAAGGTCGGCGCGGGCGACGCGATCGTCGTCGCCGGCGGGCGGACGGGGCGCGACGGCATCCACGGGGCGACGTTCAGCTCCGGCGAGCTGACGCACACCCACGAGACGGAGTTCTCCCACGCGGTGCAGATCGGCAACGCGATTACCGAAAAGAAGATGCTCGATACGATCATCCAGGCCCGCGACGCCGGACTGTACTCGGCGATTACCGACTGCGGGGCCGGCGGGCTGTCCAGTGCAGTCGGCGAAATGGGCGAGACCGTCGGGGCCGAAGTACACCTCGACCGCGTGCCGCTGAAATACCAGGGCCTCAGCTACGACGAAATCTGGATCTCCGAGGCCCAGGAGCGGATGGTCATGTCCGTGCCGCAGGAAAACGTCGAGAAGCTGCTGCAGGTCTTCGCCGACGAGGACGTCGAGGCGGTGGTGATCGGCACGTTCGGAACGGACGACAAATCCCTGCGGCTGTACTATGACGGCACGGAGGTCGGCGAGCTTTCGATGGAGTTCCTCCACGACGGGCTGCCCCGGCCGACCAAGGAAGCGATCTACGAAAAGGTCGAGCACCCCACGCCCGCCCCGGCCCGGAAGGACGACTACAGCGACTCGCTGGGCAAGATCCTGGCCATGGGCAACGTGGCCAGCAAGGAATGGATCATCCGCCAGTACGACCACGAGGTCCAGGGCGGCAGCGTGGTCAAGCCGCTGGTCGGCATGGGCACGGGCGGGCCCGGCGACGCAGCCGTGGTTCGGCCGGTGCTGGGCGAGAAGAAGGGCGTGGCGATCTCCTGCGGGATGAACCCGCACCTGGGCGACCTGGACCCCTACCAGAGCGCGCTGCACGCGGTCGACGAGGCCCTGCGCAACTGCGTCTCGGTCGGCGGGAACCTGGAGATGACAGCCATCCTGGACAACTTCTGCTGGGGCAACTGCAACAAGCCCGACCGGATGGGCTCGTTCGTCCAGGCGGCCAAGGGCTGCTACGATGCGGCCATGGGCTACCAGACGCCGTTTATCTCCGGCAAGGATTCGCTGAACAACGAGTTCCGCACGGAGACCGGCGAGACGATCGCGATTCCGCCGACGCTGCTGATTTCGGCGATGAGCGTGGTCGACGACGTCAGCAGGTCGGTTACCGCTGATGCCAAGAGTCCCGGCAACGTGCTGCTGTTGATCGGCCTGACCGGCGCGGCGATGGGCGGCTCGCACTACCTGCTGGCAGAAGGCCTGGAGACGGGCAATGACGTACCGGTCGTCGACGTCGTCGCCAATCGCAGGACGATGCTGGCAGTGGGTAAGGCGATCGCCGCCGGGCTGATCCGCGCCAGCCACGACCTGTCCGAAGGCGGGCTGGCGGTCGCCGCGGCGGAGTTGGCCTTCGCCGGCGAGCTGGGCGTGGAAATCGACGCCGACAAAATCGCCTGCGACGGCGACGTGCCGACGGTTGCGAAGCTCTTCAACGAATCGGCCGGTCGATTCCTGATCGAAGTCGAGCCGGACAACGTCGAGACCGTCCTGGAGGTCCTCGCAGGCGTCCCGGCCGGTCGGGTCGGGCAGGTCACCGACAGCGGCAGGATCGTGCTGACCGCCGGCGGTCGAAACGTCGTCGACCTGTCCTGCCAGGACGCCCGGGCCAGCTGGTCGAGGACGTTCGACTGGTAGAGAGCCAATCAGAAGCCATGCCCGATGCGGACTGGACAATCCGACCTGCCGCCCGCAGCGACGCCGCTGCGTTGAGGGCGATGTGGTCGCAGATGGCCGACCAGCACAACAGCTACGACCGGGAATGCTGGGACTGGACGCCGGATTCGCCCAAGGCGTTCGAGGCGCGTTTCCTGGAGATGCTCGGCGACGACGACGCGGTGGTCCTCGTGGCGGTCGATGGCGGCGACGCGCCGATCGGCTATGCGGTGGGCCGCTGCGAAGAGTCGGCGGCGCCCTCGGCCGTCCGTCGCAAGGGCACGGTGTATGACCTGTTCGTGCTGAGCGACTGGCGGGCACATGGCATTGGCGAGAGGCTGATGCACGTGATCGAATCGGAACTGAAGCAGCAGGGCGCACGCGAGTTGCACCTGCAGGTCGCCCGGGACAACGAAACGGCGATCCGGTTTTACCAGGCCCTTGGCATGCGGCCGGTGGCGGTACGCATGTACAAGCGGCTTTGAGCAACCAAGCGAAAGCGGAGAAAATGGCCAAACCGAAGGCACTGGTATTGCGAGCAGCGGGAGTCAATTGCGACGTGGAGACCGAATTCGCGTTGCGGCAGGCGGGTTTCGAGGCCCGTCGCGTGCACGTCTTCCGCATTATGGACGATCCGTCGATCCTGGACGAGGCCCAGTTCCTGCTGATTCCCGGCGGGTTCAGCTATGGCGACGACGTGGCGGCGGGCAAGATTCTGGCCAACCAGATGCTCCATCGCCTCGCCGATGCGCTGAACGAGTTCGTCCAGGCCGACAAGCTGCTGCTGGGTATCTGCAACGGATTCCAGGTGATGATCAAGTCCGGGCTGCTGCCCTGGGGCCAGGTCACCCCGGACAAGGCCCACCGCGATGCGACGCTGGCGTGGAACGACTCGGGCAAGTTCGAGGACCGCTGGGTGCACCTCAAGGCCGACTCGGACAAATGCGTCTTCCTGCCGGGCGGCGAGCAAATCTTCCTGCCTGTCGCCCACGGCGAGGGCAAGTTCGTCACCCGCGATTCGGCCGTGCTCCAGCAGCTGGCCGAGAATGACCAGATCGCCCTGCGCTACACCGACGCCGCCGGCAGCGCAACGCAGCAGTACCCGAGCAACCCGAACGGGTCGATCGACGCGATTGCGGGCATCTGCGACCCGACCGGGCGGATCATGGGTCTCATGCCTCACCCCGAGCGGTTCTGCCAGATCACCAACCACCCGCAGTGGACGCGGGGCAACGTCGAGCGGGCCGACGGGCAGATCTTCTTCGCCCGGGCCTTCGACTACTTCAGCGCGGGATAGGCCCGGCCGGACAACCGACGCGGGAGATCTGCGGCGACATCTCCCGCGGGCTCTGTCAGCCGGACCTCTCGAAGCAGCTGGATCGTGACCGCATCCATCCCCGGCGCCCAGACCGTTCGGGCCGCCGTGGGCGTCAGCCCGAGCAGGGTCGACACCGACCCAAATGGCCGACGACGGCAATGGTCGGGCTCGGATAATTCGGATATGCTACTGGAAAGGCAGCAGCCATTTTCCGTAAGATACAGGTGGCAGATGCTCTTCCGTACTGTTCCTGTGCCGGGACCCGCCTGGCCAGCCGTCTGAAAGGAGGGACGCTTGAACACCTGGATCGTACCCTCCATCCTGGGCGCACTGGTATCCACCGTCGTTCTGGTGTGCGTGTACGGCTACCTCTGGTCGGTGATGCGTCGGAAGTACATGGCCATCTGGGCCCTTGCCTGGGTGCTCTACGTCTTCCGTCTGGTGTTCCAGCTGAAGTTCGTGGTTCTCGGCTCGGGGTGGCTGAACCTGGCCAGTCTTCTGCTGGGCATGTCCAGCGGGTTTGTTCTGCTGCTGGGAACGATGGCCTTCCTGGACCGGCATCTCGGGAGGCGGTGGTTCGCCGCGACCGTCCTGGCCGCAGGGCTGCTGCTGGGGCTGCATCTTGCCCCAGACTTCCTGCCGGCCAGGTCGGCCTTTCTATGGCAGTCGCTGCCTGCCTTCGCCTTCCTTGGCGTGGTGAACATCTACATGGGGGCGGCCATCCTCTACCGCAGCCGGTTCGGCGGCCTGGGCAGGCGGATGACCGGCTGGACGCTGATCGTCTGGGGCCTGCACAAGCTGGACTACCCGATCCTGCGGCCGATCAAGTCGTTGGCCTGGGCGGGGTATCTGGGCGGGGCGGTGCTGGGGCTGATGACGGCGGTGGGCATGCTGCTGCTGGCCTTCGATCGATCCCGCAGGGAGCTGGCTTCGTCGGAGAATCGGTTCGAGGGCCTCTTCGAGTCGGCGGCCGATGGGATATTCCTGGTCAACAGCGAGCATCGGATCCTCCGCGCCAACGACCAGGCCGGTCGCATGCTCCAGGTGCCCCGCAACGAGCTGATCGGCCAGTTTCTCAGCCAGTTCTTGACCGATATGACCCGCGAGAAACTGACCGCCCTGAGCGAGAAGATCTCCACGCGGGGCCCCGAGACCATCGAGAGCACGTTCCTGGCCCGCGGCAGCCTTCCGCTTCCGGTCGAGTTGCGCATCGCCGCGTCCCGCCAGGAGGCCTCGGCGGACATGGTGGTCATCGCCCGTGATATCCGCCTGCGGAAGAAGTCGCAGATGCACCTGCGGCGGGAACTGGCCACCAACGCCGCCGTCGCCCAGTTGGCCGGGGCCCTGCTGAGCAACTCGAACCCCATCCAGCAGATCGCCCAGGTGGTCAAGGACTCTGCCGAGCGACTGACCGCCAGTGAGTACGGCTTCGTTTCGGCGATTGACCCGAAGACCGGCGACAACGTGGGCCACACGCTCGACGCGATGATGGGCAGCGCCTGCAGGGTCGACCCGGACAAACAGGCCGTCCGCTTCGCCCGCGAGGCGGATGGGTATCCCGGGCTCTGGGGCCATGCCCTGAACCAGCGCGAGGGGTTTTTCACCAACCAGCCGGATGAGCACCCGGCCTCGAAGGGCGTCCCGGCCGGACACATGCCCATCCGCAACTACCTGGCAGCCCCTGCCATCGCCGGCGGACAGTTGGTGGGCCTGATCGCCCTGGCCAACACGCCCGAGGGCTACAGCCGGCGGGATCTGGAAAGCGTCCAACGCCTGGCAGACCTCTACGCCCTGGCCCTGCAGCGCCAGCAGGAGTTCGAACACCGCCAGCAACTCGAACAGCAGCTCCGCCACAGTCAGAAGATGGAGGCCGTCGGACAACTCGCCGGCGGGGTCGCCCATGACTTCAACAACCTGCTGCAGGTGATCTGCGGTTACTGTTCCGTCCTGCTGGAGCAGGCCGACCCGGACGATCCGGATACGGGCATACTCCAGGAGATCCACCAGGCCGGGCAACGGGCCACCGAACTGACCCGCCAGCTGTTGACGTTCAGCCGCCGGCAGGCGACCCATCCCCAGCCGCTGGATGTCAACGAAGTCATCGAGTCTCTGGCCAAAATGCTCTGCCGCCTCATCGGCGAGCAGATCCAACTGAAAATCGACTGCGAAGGCAAGCTGGGGCCCGTCCTGGCCGACAGGGGCCAGATCGAACAGGTCGTGATCAATCTTTGTCTCAACGCCCGCGACGCCATGCCCGACGGCGGATCGCTGCAGATTCGCACCGCCCAGGTCCGCCTCGACGCCGCCCAGGCCGATATCGCAGGCCTGAAAGCGGGAGACTACGCGCTGCTCCGCGTCATCGATACAGGCACGGGGATCGACCCAAAGATCGGCGAGCGCGTCTTCGAGCCGTTCTTCTCGACCAAGGAAGTCGGCCAGGGCACGGGCCTGGGCCTGGCCACCGCCTACGCCACCGTCGACCACATCGACGGGACGATCCGGTTTGAGTCCCAGCCGGGCGTGGGCACGAGCTTCGAAGTCTACCTGCCCTTGTCCGAGGCAGACCAGCAGGCCGCCCCGCCCGAATCGCCGTCGACCCGGGAATCGCCCATCGGCGGCAAGGAGACGATCCTGCTGGCCGAGGACGACCCGATGGTCCGGCGCCTGGCCGTTCGGGTGCTTCAGGCGGCCGGTTACCACCTGATCGTCTGCAACGACGGAGAAGAAGCCATCCGCCAGGCCGACCAGCAGGGGCAGATCGACCTGGCCCTGCTTGACATGGTCATGCCCAGACGCTCCGGCCGGGAGGTCGCCGACCACCTGCGCAGCCGGAGGATCGACATGCCCATCCTCTTCTGCAGCGGCTATTCCTCCGAACCGTCCTGGTCGCAGATTCCGGGCGAGGAAATCCCGCTGCTGGCCAAGCCCTACAACCCCCGCCAACTGCTGGCCGCCGTGCGCCAGGCCCTCAGCTCCAGCGGCGCCGCCGACCCGGCTGAGTAACGTTCCGCCCGGTTACTCCCTGTCGATAACAGGGACCAGGACGGCCGGGGCGATCAGGACAGCCAGAATTGCCAGCAGGGGGCGGAGAGGGCAGCTCGTTTCACGAGAGGCTTGGTTTGCGGTCAGGCAGTTGACCGGCTGCGCGGCGGCCCCCACAACTCTGCAGCATAATCCCGAAAAGAGGCAGATGAGGGACGTATCAGGAGATCAGGAGTTTCCGCCTGCCGAATGACTACATGTCCAGCGCTTCAGGCGTGAACGTGTCCTCGTCCATCGACTGGTTGAACTGCAGGTCGCGATACAGGTAATTGCTCACCAGCTGCCCCTCGGCCGTCTCTGCCCGAATGGCGGTGGGCACAAGGTACTCGGCGTCGATGTAGAGGGTGGTTTTCTCGGCCGGGTAGTCCGGATTCTGAGGAAGCCGGCGCACGAGAACCATGCACTGGCGCCCGTCGACCTCGGCGTAGCCTTCGAAGGAGGATTCCAGGTCGCCGCGTTTTTCGGCCAGGCGATAGACGCGGATCAGGTCCTGCAGATTCCGGGCAAAGCCGAACATGCTCACCGGGCGGAGGGACTGCGATTTGACGGCCGGGTCGTCCAGGTCCTTCGCTACGCGATTGCCCACCAGCGCCCGCTGCCACCCCACGGCCGGGCGGACGAGCATCTTGTTGTCGTATTTGCCCTCTGCGTAGAGCAGGCGGTCGCCGGCGCCGGGGTTCTCCAGCCATTTCATGGCCACGGAGAAGGGCTCGTCCCGGAACCAGACCTGGACTCTCTGCGCTTCGCGGAGCACGCCTGCGATGCGTTCCTGCTTGGTGAAGGTGCAGGTGAAGTTTCGGTAGTTGGCCTGGTAATGTTCCAGGCAGCGCTGCAGCAGGGCAGCCTGGTCGGTTCGGGCGAGGCGTTCCAGCTCGGCCGGGCCTTGTTGCTCCCCGGACTCGACGGTCTTGGGCGCGTCGATGGCCCGGGCGTCACAGCCTGTCGTCAGCGGCAGCATGAGCAGACAGACAGCCGAGAGGGCGGTCAGCAGGCAGGGTCGCAGGGGCAGGCGAGTCATTCCATTCCGTTGGCAGCGGGGGAGAAGTGCTCGTCTCGCAGGCCCACGTTGAACTGCAGATCCTGGTAGAGGTACTTGCTGGCCAGCTTGCCGTCCCAGTCATAACCCTTGATGCAGATCGGCAGGAGGGTCTCCAGGTCGATGTGGATCTCGGTGACGTGGCAGGGGTAATCGTCCTTGGCAGGCAGGGTTCTAACCAGCTGGATGCACTTGCGCCCGGAAACCGAAGAATAGCCCCCGAATGCGATTTCCAGATCGCCCGCCGCATCGGCCTGGCGGTAAACGTCCAGCAGGTTGGTCAGTCCGCGAGCGAAGCCGAACATCGTAACCGGGCGGAGGGTGGACTTCATCGCTTCGTCGCCGGAGGGGTCCTTGGCGACCTGCGAGCCGACCAGTGCCCTCTGCCAGCCCACGGCCGGCCGAACGAGCATCTTGCCGTCGTTCTGCCCTTCGATGTAGAGCAGGCGATCTCCGCGGCCGGCGTTCTTCGTCCAGGCCAGGGCCACCGAGAACGGCACGTCGCGGTACTTGACCTCGATGGTCTGCTCGTCGCGAAGGATACCGCGGATGCGTTCCTGCTTGATGAACGTGGCGGTGTAATCCTGGTAGCTCTTCTGGCAATGATCGAGGCACATCTCCAGCAGGGCGATGTGGTCATGCTCAGCCAGGCGTTCCAACTCGGCCAGCAGGTCCGGGGAGTTCAACTCCAGCTGGCCCTTCTCGACGCTGGTGACATATTCGTTGGTCTGGGCGTCGGCATCGCTGCGGGTGGCGAGAAAGGCGATCATGCCGACCAGGCAGCCGGCCAGAAGCAGCCGCGTGACGCGGTTGCGGGGAAGCATTTGGCGGAAAGTCATATTGGTCTCAGTGACCTCGAGGCCGATTGGGTTGTATCTGTCGCCATCCTATACGGCGGTTCCGGGAAAATCAGGGGCGATTCGCTGGAGATTCCTGTAGATACATCGACACCGGCAGGGGAGGGCCTTAAACAGAATCGATTTTCGCCGTCCGTCAGGAGGTTTTCTCTGTATTGGGGTTGTTCCGTCAGGCCGCGTTGGCGCCCGTCAGGGCTGGCGGATCCATATCGCGGAATTGTATCATCGATCCCCTTAAGCCCCAAGCAAATGTTCGGAATTCTCCGCCAGACGGTAAGGGTTCTTGACGAAAGCGGGGCGGAAAACTACAGTCCATCAGCCGACCCGAAGCGGGCCTGCCTGGCCCGCAGAACCCTCCAGATAGGCAGAAACCTGCCAGGGAAAGAGCCATGAACCTGATTACCGGTGCCACCGGGCTGCTGGGCAGCCACATCGCCGAACAACTCCGCGCCGCAGGCCAGAGCGTCCGGGCCCTGGTCCGCCCCAGCAGCGATCGCAGCTTCCTCGAATCGATCGGCGTCGAATTCGCCGAAGGCGACGTGACCGACCGCGACAGCCTCACCGCCGCCTTCCAAGGCGTCGATACCGTCTACCACGCGGCCGCCCAGGTCGGAGACTGGGGTAAGTGGCAGTGGTACATTGATGTGACAATCGAAGGCACGCGGAACATGCTCGACGCCGCAGCCGCCGAAGGCATCCGCCGATTCCTGCACATCTCCTCGATCAGCGCCTACGGACACCCCGACGGCGAAGGGCTCGTACTCGATGAGTCGGCCCCCCTCGGCCAGGACCTGCACAAGTGGAGCTACTACAGCCGCGCCAAAGTCGAGGCTGAGAAGCTCGCGTGGCAGTACCACGAGGAGGGCAAGGTCCCCGTTACCGTCGTCAAGCCCTCGTGGCTCTACGGCGAACGCGACCGCGCCTCCATGCCGCGCCTCATCCGGGCGATCCGGGCAGGCAAGGGCAAGCTCATCGGCGACGGAACCAACCGCCTGAACCTCACTTACGCCGGAAACGAGGCCGAAGGCTGCATCCTCGCAGCGACCAACCCCGACGCGCTGGGCGAATCCTACAACCTCTCCTGCGACGGGGAAATCACCCAAGGCGAATACATCAACAAGATCGCGCAACACATTGGCGCAAAACCTGTTACAAAGAAAGTTCCCTACAAGGTTGCCCACTCGGCCGCCTTTGTAATGGAACTCTTCGGACACATGCTGGGACGAAAAAAACCGCCCCTGGTCACCCGCTACTCCGTCTGGCTGATCGGACGGAAATGCTTCTTCTCCTCCGACAAGGCCCGCAAGCAGCTCGGCTGGCAGCCCACCGTCGGATACGACGAAGGCATCCAACGCGCCGTCCAGTGGTGCCTCGACGACATGGAATCCTGAGACTGCCAAGCCCGG
>JBKHDI010000072.1:0-18140 GCA_046541415.1 Phycisphaerae bacterium
CTCAAGCCCGACAAGCTCCAGGCCGTGGGCGAACTGTTGGACAGCCTGGCCGAACCCCCAGGCCGCTGAGGCGCCGCGGTCGAGCGTCGTCGTTCCGGACGGGTTGGGTGATGGAGTTTCGGATTTTTCGGCGTACCTGTCGGGCCGATAGACCGTTAGAATGAACAGGCGTGGATGTATCCGATCGCTTCGTCCCAGAACAGGCGGGAGACGAGCCATGACAACGATTCGGGCGTATCGCGGCAGCGACGAGATCCGGCAGCGCATTGCGACCGTTCGAAGACGGGCGTGGCTGGTACGCGTGGAGATCGGACTGTTGGCGGTGGTTACCGCCGCGGCCGGCGGACTGCTTCTGGCAGGGCTGAGCCTGGGCTACTGGCCCGACCAGCCGGCGACGCCGCTGCGTTGGGCGGTGCTGGGCGTCGGCTCGTTGGCCCTGGCCGCCGCGCTGGCATGGTTGACGCTGCGAGGGATCTTCTGGCGCCTTTCTCCAGCCCAGATGGCCCGACAGATCGAACAGGCCCTTCCGGAAGTCCGCAACGACCTGATCAACGCGATCCTCCTGGCCGAGGACGACCAGCAGATCAGCGCCGAACTCGTCCAGCAGGCGATCTACGAATCGCAATCCCGGTCCGAGCAGATCGACCTGCGCCGCAGCGTCTCGCTCCGCCCGCTGCGGAACTGGTCGATCGCCGCGGGCCTGGCCCTGCTGGCTGCCGGGGCCTTCGCCTTCCTCCAGCCGGGCGTGCTCCAGCGGGCACTGATCGCCGCCAGGCCCGGGGCCTATGTGCCCCACCGCAACCTGCTTGTCCTGGAAGAGCTGACCCCCGGCGACGCGACGGTTTTCATCGGACAGCCCGTGACGATCCGCGCGACCATCGCCCCGCCGGCCGACGGGGAGGCCCTGGAGGCCGAAGTGCTCTTCGCCGATGGCGAGCTCCGCAGGATGGACGCCGCGGCAATGGGCTCGGATTACTCGCTGCCCCTGGGCCCGGCCGAGCGGACCCGACGCTACGCGGTGCGGATCGGCCAGTCCCGCTGGCCGGCCGATAAGCCCTGGTACACCCTGACCGTCCTGCCGCGGGTCGAGTTGGAGCGGCTGGCGATGACACTCCAGTACCCCGCTTACACCCGCGAGGTGCTTGGCGAGCAGGAGACGCTGGACCCGGCACCGGGGCCCATCGAGGCGCCCGTGGGCACGCGGGTGCGGCTTACGATCGAGACCTCTGAACCCGTCCCGAGCATCCTGCTGGACCGCCAATCGGCGGCCATCGTTGCCTTTGAACCGATCGGGGACGGCACGGTCCATGAGATATCCTTCCCCGTCCAAGCCGACGACCAGTACCGCCTCCTGCTGCAGGATTCCGACGGGAAGGTTTTCCAGCAGTGGCCTGACGCCTCGGCGGTTCCCGGCGGGCGGTTTGCCATCCGCGCCGCAGCCGATCGTGTGCCGCGCGTCGAGCTGGTCGAACCCAATCGCGATATCACCGCAGCCCCGGGCCAGACGGTCCGGCTTCGGATTCGTGCGGCCGACGATTACGGCCTGAACGAGCTGCGGCTGGACGCCGACCCGGAGCAGGACATCCCGGGCCGGGGGAGCGGACAGAAGCTTCTCAGCCACGCCTTCGAGACGCGGGGCCTGCGAGAAATGGTCGTCGAATACCCGCTGGTCGTCCCGGCCGATCTGCCGGATGACGGCAGCGTGACGATCATCTACTACGCCTCGGCCACGGACAACCGCAGCCTGGGCAGCCTGGGCGGGCCGCAGACCGAAACGTCAAGCCGGTTCAAGATCCTCGTCCAGAACGCCGACCAACTCGCCGCCCGAAAGGCAGTGAACTACGAGCTGCTCCGCAAGCGACTGATGGCCCTGCTGCGCCTCCAGGCGAGCCTGCGGGTCCGGACCGGCCTGTGTCGGACCCAGCTGGAGGCCCTGCAGGACATCCGCAAACAGGCAGGCGACATCCAGGCCGGGCAGCTGTCGATCCGGACCGAACTGGTCGACCTGTCCACCAGGTTCCCATTCGACGCCGAGTTGCAAACCATCCGAACCGTCTGCACGCAACTGGCGCGGGACGAAGCGCCCCTGGCGGTCTCGCAGGCGGAGGTGCTGGCGGGTATCGACGAACTGTCCCAACGCGGTCCAGCCGCCGACGCCCTGGCCGCTACGCAGGATCGGATCATCGACTCGCTGCAGACGCTGCTGGCGATCATGCCCTCCCTGGCCAACCGTCCTGCCCACCAGGACCCCAGCCAGGGTCAGGACCTGCCGGCCGAGACGAAGGAGAAACTCCGCCAGCTCCAGGAGAAGATCAAGGAATTCGCCGCCGCCCAGAAGAAGATCGTCGAGGCGACCGAGCGGCTGAGCAAGAAGCCGGTCGATGACTTCACCGCCGAGGACGACAAACTGCTCAAGGACCTCCAGGCTGCACAGGACAAGTGGGAGAAGTTCCTCAACGAAGCCTTCACCGATCTGTCGAAGATGGCCGAGCAGGATTTCTCCAACCCCTCGATGCTCAAGGAACTCGTTTCGATCAAGACCGACGTGACGATGGCCAAGGATGCCCTGGCTGCCAAGGCCACCGAGATCGCCACGGCCGCGGAGGAAAACGGCATAGAAAACGCCGAATCGCTGACCGCCAACATCGAGAAATGGCTGCCCGACAAGCCCGACCGCGAAAACTGGAACATGGAAGACCCCGCCGACGGACAGACCCATACCGAACAGGCCGAACTGCCGACGGAACTGGAGGACCTCGTCGGGGACCTGCTGGAGGAGGAAGAGGACCTCTTCGACCAGATGCAGGACCTGACCAGCACGTACAACATGTCCGGCGACAAGGGCATCGGCTGGGACGCGATGGACGGGCCGATCAGCAACATGAACGCCCAGGGTGTCACGGGCAATCAGCTGCCGAACTCCAACGAGATGTCCGGCCGCTCCGGCGAGGGGCGCCAGGGCAAGGCCACCGGCGAGATGGTCGAGGACAAGGCGGTCGGCAAGGGCGGGCGGCGCACCCCGACGCGTCTGACGCCCGAGCCCTTCCAGACCGGACAGGTCGATGACACCTCAGCCGAGGCAGCCGGCGGGGCCACCGGGGGCGGCAAGGCTTCCGGGGCCGGTGCAGAAGGCCTCGAGGGTCCCGTCCCTGCCCCGATGCAGAAGGAAATGCAGCGTCTGGCGGGCAAGCAGGCCGACCTGATCAACCGGGCCGAACGCCAGCGGGCCTCCTATGCCCCCAACGACTACCGCAACTTCGAGCTGGAAAAGACCATCCGCGTGATGCAGCAGGTCCAGGACGACCTGACCAACTATCGCTACCGCAACGTGCTGCGGGCCCGCGAGGAGGTCATCGGCGCGATCCGCCAGACCAACCTGCTGCTGACGGGCAAGGTCCACGTGGCCGCCGATACGTCCGCCGACATGCCCAAGTACCTGCGCGACATCGCCGACACCACCGACCGCCCCCTGCCTGCGGAGTACCACGACGCGCTGAAGCAGTATTATGAGCGCCTGGGCCAACTCGGCCAGCCCGCCCGGTAAGGCTGCCTTGTTGCTGTGACAGTGTCGAACGTTCGTCCGCGCGGAGGCATCTTCAGTGTGGCACGGCCGTCTCGGCCGTGCGATATAGGTACGCCCTTCTAACGCGGCCAAAACGCACCGCAGATCCCCCTCCGGCGACGATTTCCGCCATGGAACCATGCACGGCCAGGATGGCCGTGCCACACCTGATACGGGGTTTCACGCCATGAAATCGGTGCATGCACGGCCAGGATGGCCGTGCCACACCTGATACGGGGTTTCACGCCATGAAATCGGTGCAGGCCAACCACGTAAATGGAAACATTTCCGGTAATGCCCGCGCCGATGGTATACTGCCCGCCATGAGCAGCATAACCCCGCAGATTCCCTGGTATGTCGCCGGGCTGGCCTTCGAGTGCACCGAGTGCGGCAACTGCTGCGCCGGGCCCGAGGAAGGCTACGTCTGGGTGACCGAGAAAGACATCCAGAACATCGCCCGACTGTTGGAGATCAGCGTCGAGGTGATGATGAAACGCTACGTCCGCCAGGTGGGCCGCCGGTACAGCCTCGTCGAAGTGCCCGCCACCAACGACTGCATCTTCCTGACCCCGGACAAGGCAGGCAATCGCGGGTGTCGGATCTATTCAGCCCGGCCAAGACAGTGCAGGACCTGGCCGTTCTGGCACAGCAACCTGGCCTCGCCGGAAGCCTGGTCGATCGCGGGGATGCGCTGCCCGGGGATCAATCGCGGCAACCTCGTCGAGTGCAGGAAGATCCAGCACCTTGCCAACACCACCCGGGAATGACGCCCTGCCGACGGCGGTGGCAGCCGCGGTCGACTGTCCGCGGGCCATCGAGGAGCTGGCCCAACTCTACGCCGAACTGGCCGAGACCCAGGACGGCAGCGACCGCCACTGCTTCGGCGGGGGCACGTGCTGCCGCTTCGGAGCTTACGGCCATCGCCTGTACGTGACGGCCTTGGAACTGGCGGCGTTGCTGCGGGAAAGGCCTGTCGACTCCAGCCGTCCGGCGCGAATGCTCTGTGCGTACCAGCAGGGCCCGCTCTGCCGGGCCCGGACGTGGAGACCGCTGGGCTGTCGGACGTACTTCTGCCAGGGCGATCCGCAGGCCCAGTCCGGCATCCATGAGCGGTTCCACCAGCGGCTGACGAACATTCACAAACGCTTCGACTTGCCCTATCTCTATTGCGAGTTGACCGCGGCGCTGGAGGTCCTGGCTGAAAACGCAGGCGCAGCCCGAGAATTGGATTGACACCGCAGCGGGGGGGATCTAGCATTGGCCTTCGTACTTCATCCGTACATTACAGACAGGCATGGATTTCCGCCGACGACATCGATGTGAGGATTACAGAATGAAGAATCTGCTTCTCTGGACACTGCTTCTGACCTGCCTGGCGGGCGTTTGCCTGACCGGCTGCGATGGGACGGCCTACACCTACGAAGAGCGCATGGTCCGGGCCAAGATGATCAACGAATACAACTTCCGCCAGTTCGTCGACGACTGGGATTACTTCTGGCTGTACGACCGCAACCTGCGCGGCAGCCAGTGGCACCCACGTATCGGCATGTAACTCCAGACGGATTTCCCACCCAAGGCCTCCTTCAGACGATGAGGGAGGCTTTGTTCTGCGCACGGGAACCACAGAACCTACGGGGCCAGGCGAAGCTGTCAGATCATGACATTCTCCGAAAATCCACCCGACCCCGGCCACAGGCGTCCCTGGCCTGACCGCCTGCCCGGCCTGCGATGGCTGCTGGGGTATCGGGGCCTGGGACGCATCACCCGGCGGAACTTCCGGTACGACCTGATCAGCGAGATTCTTTTCGCCCTGGCCGTAGGATGATCATTCCCGAGTTGACCCAGCTGATCCTCAGGCGCGGGTTCGGGACCTTCGGCCTGATGCTGGCGATCGCATTTTTCTCCGTCCTGATCGCCCCATTGTGCACCTTTCGTACCCATTGCTGCTGGCCGGGTTTGTGATGCAGGGGTTCGGTCGAGCCACCGGCGGAGTCGCGTTCAACATCGGCCACACCCGGTTCAGCAACGCCGGGAACAGCCATCTCTACATGGGCGCCCACCTGATCCTCCAGGGCGTCCGGGGGACGACCCTGCCGTTTCTGGGCATCTGGCTGTTCCAGTCGGACTTCGTGGGTCCGTGGTTGCTCCTGCTGGCCGCGGGCGTCCAGCTTGTCGCCGTGCTGGGTTTCTTGACCATCGCCGAGCCGAAGGTCAGCCAGGCCGACAACCCCGGCGGCGAATAACCGTCCTTGCCCGTCGGGACTGCTGCGGTATAATCCGGGCATGTCCAATCATCAACCCAACGTGGCGTTGTTTCCCGGCACGTTCGACCCGATCACCAACGGCCACGTCGACGTGATCCGTCGCGGCGCGAAGATTTTCGATTCCCTGGTCGTCGGCGTCGGAGAGAACCCGGCCAAGTCCGCCCTGCTGGCCCAGGATCAGCGGGCTGAGATCATCCGGCAGGTGCTGGGCGAGATGCCCAACGTCCAGGTCCAGACGTTCAAGGGCCTGACGGTCGACTTCGCCCGGCGCATCGGGGCGACAGCCATTCTGCGCGGCATCCGCAACAGTTCGGACCTGCAGAACGAGTTCCAGCTGGCCACGACCAACCGCGTGGTGGCAGGAATCGAGACGGTCTTCATCCTCACCAGCAGCGAGTTCGCCTTTACCTCCTCCAGCCTGATCAAGCAGATCGCCCAGATGGGTGGCGACGTCTCGGCCCTCGTGCCCCCCGCCGTTCTGGGCCACCTTAAGGCAACCGCCGCCACGGGAACCGATTCGCACCTGGAAGAGAACGAGTAGCTATCGGTGCGGGTAGAGATTTCGGTCTTCGATGTATTCGGCGACCGGGTCGGGCACGAGGAACCGGATCGAAAGCCCCCTGCGACGACGGGCACGGATGTCGGTCGATGAGATCTCCAGCAGGGGCGCTTCGATGATGCTCTCGGCCAGCTGTCTGCTGGTTTCCTGCCCGAAAGCCTCTGTCAGAGTCTCGAACATCTCGTCGCTCTGCCCCTGCCAGCCGGGCCGGGCCAGAACTACGAAGTCGATCCGCTGGACCACCTCGTCCGCCCTGTGCCAGTTCGGCAGATCCGCGAGCATGTCCAGCCCGATGACCATCGTCAGCTTGCGGTCCGGGAATCTACCGGCCAGTTCGTCGACGGTATCGATCGTGTAGCTCGGGGCGTCACCGCTGCGGCGGAGTTCCAGATCGCAGACGCCCAGGCGAGGTTCGTCTGCCACGGCCAGGCGGATCATCTCCAGGCGTCCCTGGCCGTCGGCTGCCGGTCCGGGCTTGTGCGGGGGAGCCGCAGCGGGCATGAACACGACCTGGTCGAATCCGGCGGTCTCGGCCACGTGGCGGGCGAGGATCAGATGTCCGCAATGGATGGGGTCGAACGTGCCGCCCATCCAGGCAAATGTATCGGGGTTGCTCATCGGTTGGTCTTTCTGCAGCGAGCCCAGTCGCGGCCGCCAAGATATTGCCCCCGCCTGCGGGAGTCAAACGTTGTCGCTGGAGATGGAATTTCGTACAATGGCCCTTTTCCAGCCTGGAGTCACCCCTGCCATGCTTGCCAAACGCATCATTCCCTGCCTCGATGTCAACCAGGGCCGCGTCGTGAAAGGCGTGAATTTCCTGAACCTCCGCGACGCCGGCGACCCGGTCGAAATCGCCCGCCGCTACGAAGCCGAAGGCGCCGACGAACTGGTATTCCTCGACATCACCGCCAGCCACGAGCAGAGGGATATCATACTCGACATCGTCCACGAGACGGCCGAGCAGGTATTCATGCCCCTGACCGTCGGAGGCGGGGTGCGGAATCTCGACGACGTCCGCGCCCTGCTCAACGCCGGGGCCGACAAGGTCTCGATCAACTCCGCAGCCGTGCGGGATCCGGACTTCGTGCGGGCGGCTGCGGCGAAATTCGGCCGCCAGTGCATCGTCGTCGCCGTGGACCCCAAGCGGATCCAGCACGACGGGCGGGAAGTCTGGGAGGTGCACATCTCCGGAGGCAGGATCCCCACGGGGCTTGAGGTAGTCGACTGGGCCCGGAAGATGCAGGACTGCGGGGCCGGCGAGATCCTCCTGACCGTCATGGATGCCGACGGCACGTGCGACGGGTACGATATCGAGGTAACCCGTGCGGTGGCCGAGGCGGTGGAGATCCCCATCGTCGCCTCCGGCGGCGCCGGGGGCCCGGCGCACATGCACGAAGTGTTGACCGAGGGCAAGGCCGATGCCGCCCTGGCCGCCAGCATCTTCCACTTCGGGACCTACAGCATCGAAGAAGTCAAAGAGTACCTCGCCCAGCGCAACGTACCGGTCCGGCGGATCGGCAAGACACAGGCGTCAGCCTGAGAACTGAGGAGTACCGCGTGAATCCCACCACCGACGTGCAACCGATTGAAGACGACCCGCACCACCACAGCGAAGAGGCTCGCAAGGCCGCCCAGAAGCTGGAAGGTTACTTCCAGGCCCTGACCAAACTGGGCGCCTCGGACCTGCATCTCAAGGCAGGCCGCAGCCCGCACATCCGCCTGAAGTCCGTAGTCAAGCCCACCAAGAGCCCCGAACTGTCCAGCGAGGAGATCGAGGCGATGGGCATGTCCCTGCTGAGTCCCAAGCAGCGGGAATACTTCCTGACCCACGGCAGCATCGATATCGCCCACCAGGTCGTCGGCGGGGACCGCTACCGGATCAACATCTTCCGCCAGCGCGGCGATGTTTCCATGGCCGCCCGACGCGTCACCAGCGACATCCCGAGCTTCGAGCAACTCCACCTGCCCAACGTCCTGGCCGAGGTGGCCCGGGAACACCAGGGCCTGGTCCTGCTGTCCGGGCCGACCGGCAGCGGCAAGAGTACGTCGATCGCCGCGATGATCGACCACATCAACTCGACGCGCTCCTGCCACATCGTGACCATCGAAGACCCCATCGAATACCTCTACGAGGACAAAAAGGCCCTGGTCAGCCAGCGGGAAGTGGGCATCGACGTCGAGAGCTTCGAGGCCGCCCTGAAGTACCTGCTTCGGGAAGACCCCGACGTGGTGCTGATCGGCGAAATGCGAGATCGCGATACGTTCGAAGCGGCCCTGCAGGCCTCGGAAACCGGCCACTTGGTCTTCGGGACGGTTCATGCATCCACGGCCCCGCAGACCATCGAACGCGTTTTGGCGCTGTTCCCCGAGGGCAGCCGCGAACTGGTCCGCCAGAGTTTCGCGTTCAACCTCAAGGGAATCATCTGCCAGAAACTGCTGCCTTCGATCGCTGAAGGAATCGACCGGGTCCCGGCCCTGGAGATCATGCTGATGAACCCGTCGGTCCGCCAGCTGATCGAGGACGGGCGCGAGTCGGAAATCCTTGACGTTGTCCGGTCGAACGAAAATCAGGGCATGCAAACCTTTACAAAAAGCTTGCTCGATCTGATCGAAAGCGAGATGATCGACCCTCGCGTCGGGTATGAGGTGGCATCGAACCCCGATGAGTTGAAGATGCGACTGAAGGGCATTTCCACGGGGCACAGTGGCCTTCTGGGCTGAGACACCGGCGCAATGATCACGGAGAGACAATGACCGAACCGATACTGCAAACCTGCTTGGCGGCCGCGGGCGACATTCCCTCGCCGGGCGGGTACCTTTCCCTGCCGAAGCTGATTGTCATGTTCGTGCTCCTGCTGCCCTGGTTGGCTGCCTGCCCGTGGGTGTACAAAGACACCGGCCTGGTCCGGATGCATCGGCTGCAGTGGTCCTCGATCGCCGTAGGCGGCGGGGCACTGGGCCTGGCGATGTGGCTGTTGATCCCGTCGTTTCTGGTCGGGATGCTCGCCTACGTGGTCCTGGCCGGGGCGGGCCTGCTGTCATACGTCGTAACCCGCAATGCCAAAGTCGACCCCGAGTACCGCGTACTGACCGGCGATCACCTCAGCGGCCTGTTCAGCGGCAAGGGCGGGGGCAAGGGCAAAGCCAAGCCCCACGCCGGTCAGGAGGAAGTCGTCAAACGCGTAAAGATCTACGACAACAGCAATTCGCTGGTCCGTCCTCCGCAGGATGACGAGGCCGATGCGGCGATGGTCCACGGCTCGAACATCGCCCAGAACCTGTTTTTCGACATGCTCTTCCGACGAGCCAGCGAGGCGGAGATTACGCCCTCGGGCCAGCAGACCACCGTGCGGTATCTCATCGACGGCGTGGTCACCGAAAGGCCCGCGATGAACGTCAGCGATTCCGAAGCGCTGATCACTTACCTCAAGACCGTCACCGACATGGACCCGGCCGAACTCCGCAAACCCCAGGAAACGCAGATCAGCGTCGAGGGCACGCAGGGCAGGCCCGTAGAGGTGTATCTTAAAACGGCCGGGACGACCTCCGGCCAGCGACTGCACGTCAAGATCGTCCAGGAGGCCGTCCAGACCGATCTGGAGAAACTGGGCATGCCCGGCGACATCCTTGAGACACTGGTGAATCTGTCGCATGAGGACGGCCTGATCATCGTGGCCGGGCCCTCCCGCTCTGGCGTGACAAGCACGCTCTACTCGTTGATACGCAAGCAGGATGCGTACATCAAGCACCTGGTCATGCTGGAGGAATCCAGCGCGATCGACCTGGAGAACGTCACGCAGAACGAGTACACAGACGAAGCTGGCCTGGCCCGCGAGCTGGCCTCGGCCTTGCGGCGCGACCCGGACGTGGTGGTTGTCGATCGCTGCCGATCGGCCCAGACTGGCTCGATGATCCGCGAAGCAGCCGAAAGCAAGCTCTTCTACCTCGGCGAGAGGGCGACCGACACGTTCACCGCCCTGGCCAAGTGGCTGAAGATCAACCAGAACGACCCGGAGAGCCTCGCACCTCTCAAGGCCGTGACCTGCCAGACGCTCGTTCGCAAGCTCTGCCAGGCCTGCAAGGAAGCCTACCGCCCCGACCCGGCGATTCTGGCAAAGGCGAACCTGCCGGCCAACAAGATCGACAAGTTCTACCGCCCCCCCACCAAGCCGCTGACCGACGAGAAGGGCAACCCGATTACCTGTCCCGGCTGTCAGGGAACCGGATACGTGGGGCGGACGGCCGCTTTCGAGTTGTTGATTGTCACCGACGAGATCCGCCAAGCGATCCGCAGCGGCGCGACGCTCTCGAAGATCAAATCCACAGCCCGCAAGAACAAGATGCTCTACCTGCAGGAGCAGGCGCTTCGGAAGGTGATTTCCGGCCAGACGAGCATACAGGAAGTCCTGCGGGCCACGCAGACGAAGAAATCCAAATAATCCTTTGCCCCTCGGAGAGCTGACCGATGCTTCTGCAGATCGGATCGTACATTCTCATCATCGGCATCGCCTTCTATCAAGTCACCCAAGGCCTTTTCAGTGCCCTGGTTATGGCGATCTGCTCGATCTTCTCAGCCCTGATCGCGTTGAACTTCTATGAACCGCTGGCCGACCTGTTCGCCGAGTTCATGCCCGCCCAGGCCGAGGCCGGCGCCCTGGCCCTGCTGCTGATCGCCAGCCTGATCGTCCTGCGCCTCGCAGCTGACAAGCTGCTTCGCAACAATGTCGTCTTCGGCATGTGGGCAGACCGCATCGGCGGCGGGGCCCTGGGATTGATCAGCGGCTTGACCGTGGTGGGCGTGCTGATGATCGTCCTGCAGATGCTGCCCTGGGGCTACGGCGTGCTGGGCTTCCAGCCGTATGACGAGAAGCTCCAGCCGGCAGATTCGTCCCTGCCGGCGAATTTCGTCCTGGGCCTGTTCAGCCAGGTTTCCGGCGGATCTCTGGCCGGACAACATAGCTTCGAAGAGGTCCACCCCAATCTGCAGTTGGAACTGGCCGCAGCCAGGAACCAGATCGGCGTCCACAGCCGGACCAACACCCCTGCCGATGCATTCAAGGTTGTCAACGCCTACTGGATGTCTCCCTCGGCCCAGGGCGGGCTGGACACCCTGCCGCCCTCTGCGACCCGGGACGAAAAGGCCCACGCGCTGCGCCCGCTGCTGATCGAAACCATTGTCGCTGAATCCGCCCGCGAGAACTGGGAGGAAGCCGACAAGTGGTATCGGCTCCCGGCGACGCACTTCCAGCTGACCACGGCCAATGGCACGATCCACTACCCGGTCGCTTACATGACCTACTACCAGACCTCCGCCAAACCCAACGATCTCAAGAACTACGGGCGCTGGCGCGAGGTGATCGAGCGACAACAGGGCAGTTGGAAGGCCATCACCCCGCCCTATCGCGAAACCGGCGACGACAGGCCCCTCTATGCCCGCCTGGCCGTGCAGAGACGCTGGTGGTCCGAGGGAGGTCCCAAGCAGTTGCGGATCTACTGGGTCTACGCCCTGCCGCCCGGTGATGAATTCAACCCCGCCTACCTGACGTTCCGCCGCAGCGCCGTCCAGGAGGTCCCCGCCCCGAGCTCCGCCGCCAACCTCGGCGTGCTGAAGACCCAGGACGCCCTGGGCAGGATCATCGAACGAGATCGGTGAGGTCGAATCTCCGCCGATTGGACTGAGTCGTTGCGATTACCGCGCCCGGCCGATCGTGCGGGCAAAAAAGTCCCAGGCGGGCCGCGGACGCCGGAGATGGCCTCCCTCAAAAATGTCCCGCTGGACCTTCCAGTTCCGCTCGCGGAAATACCGGAAGGCCTGCCACGACTGGTCGCGGAGGACCTTTGGATCGCTCTTGCCCCAGAACACCAGGCCGGGCAGGTTCCGAACGTCCTCGTCGATCTGCACCGCCTGGAGCATGTCCAGGTCACTGTTGCAGGATCGGGCCACCATGCAGGCGAACCGTTTCGGGTTCCGCATCGCGGTGAAGTACAGTGGGAAGCCCCCCGCGGAGAACCCTGTCAGCATGACCTGGCTGGTATCGACACGGTACTGCAGGGCCACGTCTTCCAGCACCGAGAGGATCGCGTTTTCGTCGGCCTGGAGATCCTTCAGCCGCCAGGAATCCGGCACGGGCAGGATGCCCTGAACGCTCTGCAGATGCGGAGCGGCCACGATAAAGCCTTTCTCCTCGGCCAGGGCCCGCCATTCGTCGATCTGTCTCTTGTATCCGTCCCACCCGTGCGTGCCGTGCAGCGTAATCACCAGCGGCCAGGTCTGGTCGTGGCGGTAGTAGCTCGGGACATACAGGTAGTATTCGGTGTCTGTCCGCGGGGAGACCAGGTGGACCGGATCGACCGGCGTGTCGGTGTCCTGGAGTACGGGACAGCCGGTCAGCCAGAGCAGGCTGACCAGACAGAGCATCAAGCAGGTTCTGGTGCGCATCGGGATTCCTCGAAAGTACGGTTCGATAGCGATGGGCATTCTAACGCAAAGCGGCGACAGGCCAAATGCTTTTGTCTCGGACGAAAGTCGGGTATCCTGTCAGGCCAGGACCTGACCACCACACCTGCCGGGTGTCTGATCCCCTGCTACGCCCTGCCGAAACACAAGACGACGGACCGCCATGAAACGACTATCGACTATCGCCGTGCTGCTTCTGACAGCCCTGGCCGCCGAGGCCCAGCTCAAGCCCGCAGAGGTGCTCGTGGTGGCCAATTCCAACAGCCCCGAGTCGGTCGAGCTGGCCCGGTTGTACGTCAAACTCCGCCAGATCCCCCAGCAGAACCTCCTGCTGGTCAAGACGACCAGCGACTACCAGGTCAGCCGATCGCAGTACGACGCCCAGCTGCTCCTGCCCCTCCGCGCACACCTGCGCAAGCGCGAGAACCCCGACCAGATCCGCTGTTTGGCCCTGATCTACGGCGTGCCCGTCCGCGTTGCAGGCCCGGAGGCACCCGCCGGACAGGTCGCCGCGGTCTATCGCGACATGCTCAACCAGATGCAGAATCGCATGGCCCTGCTGCTGAAGCTGCTGGACAGGGTCGGCGTGGACATGCCCGAATCGGCCCTGCAGGCGGAAATCGATGACTTGACCGGCTTGTTCGGCAAGCAGTCTGCTCCCGAGGCCGAATCGATGGACCAGATGCGCAACCGCCTGCCGGAGAAACTCCAGGACGCGCGTCGTCGGGTCGGGCAACTGGACCCGGCCGACCGGGCCTTGGGCCTCAAGCAGCTCCAGGCGATCCTCTTCCAGGTCTCGGGCCTGGAGGGCCTGGCCAGGCTCAGCACCGGACAGGACGCCGAGGCTATCGAAAAACGACTCGACGATCTGGAGCAGCAGGTCACGACCTTGATCCTGCAACCCCAGACGCCCGAACGGGCCAGGCAGCGCATTGCCCTGCAACTCCAGCTGCGGGGGATCCCGCGGATCTGGCATGACACGCTGGAGACGCTCAGCGCCCAGTCGGGCGACAAGGCCGACGCCTCGGTCGACAGCGAACTGGCCCTGGCGAGAATCGACATCTACGACCTGCCCCGCTGGGTGGCCAACCCCATGCACCACGCAGCCAGGCAGGACGGTCCCCAGCCTCCCGTGCTGATGACCGCCCGCCTGGACGGACCCGACGACGCCGACGTCCGGCGGATGATTCAGGCGTCGGTGCAGGTCGAGAAGACAGGCCTTGAAGGGCGTTTCTACATCGACGCCGGAGGCCTGCCCAGGGCCCGGGCCTACGACGCGAACTTCAAGAAGCTCTTCAACTTCCTGGTCTCCCAGACCAAGCTCAAGGTCCGCATGGATGAGCAGCTCGACGTCTTCCAGCAAAACAGCTGCCCCGACGCCGCCCTGTACGTCGGCTGGTACAGCCTGAAGAAGTACGTGCCCGCCTTCATCTGGAAGCCCGGGGCGGTCGGATGGCACGTGGCGAGTTTCGAGGCCCAGGACCTGCGGAACGCCGCCAGCCAGACCTGGTGTGTCAAGATGATCCAGAACGGCGTGGCGGCAACGATCGGCGCCGTCAACGAGCCCTATCTCGCCGCCTTCCCCCTGCCCCAGGAGTTCTTCGCCCTCCTGCTGACCGGACGATACTCCCTGGCCGAGTGCTACTGGATGACCGTCCCGCACGCGTCCTGGCGGCTGACGCTGATCGGCGACCCGCTCTACCGGCCCTTCGCGGCCGAGCCCCAGCTCAAACCCGCCCAGCTGCCCCAGGATCTGAAGCCCTGAACTTGCCGGCGAGTTTTTTGCGGAAACTTCCTGCCAACTGCAACGTCCAATCTTCCGAACCAATGGATAGGACCTGGAAGGAGTTTTCCGATGGCTCGACGGGGACAATCAATCTGGAGCAGACTTTTCTCCGCCTTTGTACGTGGCAGTTCGGCTGCCGATTCCGACTGGAACAGCTTCTGCCAGACACTTCAACAGGCAGATGACGTAGCCGAAAACCGGGCCGGTCACTGCGCCATGACCAGCCGGGGTGCCCGCAGGTTGACCGCCGCCATGAAAGCCTGGCCGGAAGAACTGGCCACGATGGAGCAGTCCGGCCTGATCGGCCCGGCCGAGAGACAGCTTCTGGAGTTGGAAGCCCGCTGCCTGGAACGGGATGTCCGGGCACGGCTGGGAATGGAACTGTCGGCCGAGCAGGCCCGGATTGCATCTCAGGCCCCCGCCGCCAAAAGCCTCCACGACCTTTGCCTGCGGATCGAGGCGCTGGAGGCCCTCAGCCAGGCCCAGCCGAAGCATGCTCAGGCTGCCGAACTCATCCTCGCCGACGCCGCGGCCCACGTGAAAATCCTGGGCAACCGGACCATGCTGCGACAACTCGTCCTGGCCCGCCGCGGCGAAGCCGGCGAAATCCGCAGCCGCGCCCAACAGTGCATCGACCGGATCCGAACAGCAACGGGCGATATCCGCAAGACGGCCTGATCGACCGGCCGCTCAGCCCGGGTAGGCCTCGGCAGCCTGAGGCTTCTTCTTCGGCTCGGGCATCTTCGGGATCAGATTCTCCGGGATCTCCTCCAGCTTCCGCGGGTTGATCGGTTCGCCAATCATCAGGCGATACACCTCGGTGTTGTCGATGACATCCCGCACCGCGCCGGCCCCCACGCCGGTGGCCCAGATCGGCACGAACACACTCGTGTGGCCTGTCGTCGACCAACTGTGCGGCGGGATCTTGCCCTTTGCCGCCCCCTGGTCGGAAACCCGCAGACCGCCGGTTTCGTGGTCGGATACCACGATAACCAGCGTGTCCGTTCGCCCGGCCGCCCACGTCAGGACGGTTTCGACCGCCCGGTCGAATTCCAATGTCTCGCCGATGCCCCGCTGCAGGTCGTTCTGGTGGCCGGCATGGTCGATCCGGGCCCCCTCGACCATCAGGAAAAAACCCTTGTCCGACTTGGACAGCAGTTCCAGGGCCTTGACGGTCATTTCCGAGAGCGTCGGTGCCTCGTCGTAGACCGTGGTCTGTTTGGTCTGGTAGTCGTGCATGTAGGGCATGTGGCTGCCGGAATGGAACTGGCCGGAGACTTTCGACTCGCTCAGGGAGCTCAGCTGCTGCATCTGCTTGCGGTCGGTGACCACGCGGTAACCAGCCTTGCGGGCTTTCTCGGGGGTCACGCCCAGGATGCTGTCGGTCTTGAGCGTCGCACCAAAGAGCAGGTCGGGCTGGACTTCGTTGAGCATGCGGTTGGAGATGGCGGAGTAGTCATTGCGGTGGTGCACGTGGGCGGCGAAGGCAGCCGGGGTGGCGTGGGTGATCACGGATGTCGTGACCAGGCCGGTCCTCATCCCGCCGGCCTTGGCGCGTTCCAGGACGGTTTCGAGCGGCTCCTTCGTGCCCGGATTGTCCATCGATACGGTGTTGTTGAAAACCTTCCTGCCGGTGGCCATGGCCGTGCCCGCAGCAGCAGAATCGGTCGGCGTGTCGTGCCCGTTGGCCGAGTGCGTGCGCACCAGGCCGCCGTGGGGCATCTGCTGCATGACCAAGGCGTCATCCCGCCCATGAGCATACAGGCTGGCCGCCCGCACGTGGTCGACCCCCATCCCGTCGCCGATCAACAGAACCACGTTCCTGGCTGCCAGTGCCTGTTCTGACTTTTCACGCTCAGCCGGTGCCTGGGGAACCTCCCGGCCGCAACCGGCACCCGCCAGCAACAACCCCAACGACACGACGAGAAGCTGGAACCGCCTCGAATCTCTGCTATCGAACATAACTCGATCCTTTCTGACTGGCTATTCTAATGTCGTCCCCGGGCCAAGGCAAAGCCCAACCCCCAAACGCCGGCTTGGAAGTTGTGCTCTGCCAGAGGAAACGATAGGATGCCCGGACCATGACCCAACCTGCCAGAGTTTCGATCCTGATCCCCTGCTATAACGAAGAGGCGACGATCGGCAAGGTGGTAGATGATTTCCGTCGCGAACTGCCCGATGCAGCCATTTACGTCTATGACAACAACAGTTCGGACACCACCGCCGAAATCGCCGCGCAGCACGGGGCCATCGTCCTCCACGAACCGCGACAGGGAAAGGGGTTCGTGATCGAATCGATGTTCGCCGACACCGACGCCGATGTCTTCGTGATGGTCGACGGCGACGACACCTACCCGGCTGAAAAGGTCCACGACCTGATCGCCCCGGTCCTGGCCGACCGGACGGACATGACGGTCGGGGCTCGCCTGGCCCAGTTCGACGACCAGTCGTTCCGACCCTTGCACGTGGCGGGCAACGGCCTGGTCAAGGGCTTGATCAACTTCCTCTTCTCGACCGGCCTGACGGACATCCTCTCAGGCTACCGGGCCTTCAATCGGCGCGTCGTCGAGCGCATCCCTGTAGTCTCCAGCGGGTTTGAAGTCGAAACCGAGATGACCATCCAGATGCTTTACTACAAGCTGCGGATGGTGGAAGTACAGGTCCCTTACCGCGGCCGCCCGGAAGGATCGGTCTCGAAGCTGCATACCTTCCGCGATGGTTTCCGGGTACTCTGGAAGCTGTTCAGCCTGTTCCGTTCGATCAAGCCGCTGACGTTCTTCGGCCTGATCGCGATCGTGCTGTTCGTCCTGGGCCTGGTGGCCGGCATTCCGGCGGTGGTGGGATATTTCGAGACGGGCCGGGTCGAACGGTTCCCGCTGGCAATCCTGGCCACGGGTCTGATGATCCTCTCAACAGGCAGCGCGTTTCTGGGGATCATCCTTCACGCGATCAACTGGCGGCTGCTGGAACTGCACAACGTCCTGACGCGCAAGCACGGGGGCCGGTAGCCTTACCCGGGGGGCCTCAACTGCGGGATTCTTCCTCGATCTGCTGCAGCCGGCGGGCGGCCTGCGTGGCCGCACTGCTGCCGTCGTACATGCGGATGATCTCCCGATAGAGCACCGTGGCCGCATCGAGCTGTGCCTGCTTCTCCAGGCTGTATGCCAGCCAGAACATCGACAGGGCCGACTTGTCCGCCTTGGACAGCTGACGGTACTGACCGACCAGAGGCCTGAGGATCGGCTCGGCCCGTGCATACTCGAAATGCGAGATCAGTGAGACCGCCTGGTCGAATTTACGGTCCAGTTCGACCGGGTCGGGCCTGTTCTCCGGCCGATCATCCAGGCGCGTGGCCATGCGGGCTTCCGGGGCGGCCGTGTCGGACGAGTCCGTCCCTGCCGGCCGGGGCAGATGATCAGGGGCCGCCGTCCCGGCCGGGGGTGCTTCGTTTTCAGCACGATCATTGGCCGGGCCGGATCGCGATTGGGCCCTGGGAGATTCCTCTAGCCCCT
>JBKHDI010000073.1:0-17935 GCA_046541415.1 Phycisphaerae bacterium
CCGACGGTCCGCCTGGAGACCTACACCACCCGGTCGGGGCTGGAACTGCTCGTGCCGCCCGAGGGCGAATGCTTCGACGCGCCGATCCTTTCGACGGGCTTTCCCAAGCCGGGCCTGGAACTGCGCGACCCGGAGGACATCTCGGCCGGCTTCCGCATTCGCCGGCCAACCGACTGATCCGGCGTATTAGCCCATTCGGTCCGGCCGGGACGGACGGTCTGTGCAACAATGGCAGCGACACCCCCAAGGAGCTTTGCCATGGTCGAGACCAGCCGGACCGAGTACGTCGTCATCGTCCAGTGCGACATCGTCAAGCAGCGGTGCCCGGGCTATCTCTGCGAGAAGAACTTCCACAACCGCACCGGAGGCTTTGCGGACCTGCCGGCGGGCAAGGGCCTGCGGATGCTGAACATGACCTGCAGCGGCTGTTGCGGCCGGGCGCTGCACCGCAAGCTCTCGCTGCTGCTGAAGCGCCTGGCCAGGCACGAGGACCTCTCTGCCCGGCAGGTGCTTGTTCAGTTCGCCAGCTGCATCACGCGGGACAACTACCACGCCCCGCCCTGTCCGCACAAGGACTACCTGCAAAGCCTGGTCGACCGCCTGGAGATTCCCTGGCGCGAGGATACCGTCTGCGACGAGACCTCCCAGTCCCGCCGCACAGACGGCCTCTGGCAGGGGCGATGAGCAGGCCCAGCCTGCCTCGCAGCGAGCCTACCTGCCCACTTGCGCCGTGCGGTAGAGGATATTGCGGGCGATCTGTCGGGCGACGAGCGGCTGGTAGCCGCGGATCGACAGCGCCTGGGCCCCGACCAGCCCGGCCGTCAGGTCTTCGGTGGAAAACCAGATCGCCGTCCTGCCCTGGATCTCGACGCCCACCAGGCGCGGCTCGGCCAGCAGGGGCCTGCTTGCCGCCGCGGCCGGGCTGCGACGGTAGCGGACTTTGCCCTCCGCCCCGGCCGCCCGGGCGAAAATCGCGTCGGTCCCCTCGGGCCTGACGTGGCGACCGGTGGCCAGCAGGGGCAGAATCTTGCCGCGCACCTGCTCGACAAAGGTCTCATCGCCGCCGGCGGCGTCGACCAGCAGCGTCCCGCCGGCCCGGAGATAATCGCCGATGGCCCCCAGCTGCTTGTCGGACAGATCGAGTTGTCCCACGCCGGTCAGCACGGCCAGGTCGTGCGTTCCGGGTTTCAGCTCGCCCGGATCGACCGCCGCGACCTGCAACCGGACGCGGTCAGCCACGGCGAGCAGATCGGCCAGGCGGTTCCACGCGGCCGGCTCGGGGTCCCAGTTGCCCTCGAACTTCACCCGGGCGACGCGGATCGTCGCCGACGGCGGATGGGCCGCGTCGAACGGTCGGGCCCTGCCCAGCGACAGCGGCCTGGGCGCGTCCAACCCGGTCGCGTAGAGGAACAGGTTGGCCAGCAGGGAAAAGGTTTCTCGCTGCCCGCGGCGGTCGCCGCGGTGCAGCGCCAGCGACAGCTGCCGCGGACTGTGGATCGCCACGTACCGCACGCCGTTGTGCAGGCCCCACAGTCCGGCGTCGCCCAGCTTGTACTGGGCATTGTAGACCGCCTCGTCGGGCCCGATACGGCGCCAGGCCATCTCCGGGCACATGCGCTTGTAGATCCGCTGGATGTCGAGGGTGAAGTCGCCGTTGTTGGCGGCCGCTTCGGAAACAATCGTCCCTCCGGCCCGGACGAACCGGCGGAGCTTGTCCAGCTGGGCATCTTCCAGGCGGATCGGCCCGGCCCCGGAGATATAGAGCACGGGGGCTTCGAGGAAGTCCTCGGGCGGGTCGTCGACCGAGACGACCTGCCAGCGCGTGCGAAACTCGAAGCTGTCGTTGAGAAACGCGGTCCACTGGGCCGCGTCGCGGGGGCGGCTGTTCCAGGCCCCGGGCCACTGGAGCTTGGCCAGGCCCACCTGCCGGCTGCCGTGGGCCAGGAAGAGCAGGGCCAGGGCGGTCTCCGGGACCTTGTCGCCATAGCCGAACCCGCCGTCGGCCTGTTGCAGCGACGCCAGGTGCCCCGCGGCAGAGGCGTACCAGTCCGACTGGCCGAAGCGTTTGCGCCCG
Organism: Phycisphaerae bacterium; assembly: GCA_046541415.1. Classification (GTDB taxonomy): domain Bacteria; phylum Planctomycetota; class Phycisphaerae; order SM23-33; family SM23-33; genus CAZOVB01. Next base: position 2,075 of record JBKHDI010000073.1, read on the forward strand.
GTCGCCTCGGCCACTCGCTGGGACGACCACAGCCAGTAGTAGTACCATTCGACAACCTTGCCCGGGTTCTGGCGGGGGTCCCAGTTGCGGTCCATCCACTCCAGGCCCCGGGTGACGGCGTCGCTGGTATCGGGCATGCGGGCTGCTGTGAAATCTTCCTCGTGAAGCACCAGCCAGGCCGCGTGCAGGGAGGACAGCGCCGCGGCCGTCATCGAACCGTAGCTCTGCGTGCGGACGCGTCCGGGGGGGGTCCAGTACCCCCAGCCGCCGTCTGCCTGCTGCTGGGCGCGGAAGTGTGTCTCGGCCCGTCGCCACCAGCTGTCGGGGATATCCACGCCGGCTGCGGCGGCCTTGTCCAGCCCCAGCACGGCCATCTGCGTATTGGAGTTGTCGTAGCGGACGGGCGTCTGGGGCTGTTTCGTGTAGGTGTAGCGTCCCAGTTCGTCGCCGGCGGCCAGGAGCCACTTGGCATCGGCTTCGATGCGCTTGCCGTACTTTTCGGCGTCGGCGGCGGCCAGGGCGCAGATGCGTAACGAGACCGCGTACGTGCCGGCCAGCTCCTGCCGGGCCAGCCAGGTCAGGCCATTGGCCAGCGGCTGATTCGGCTGGACCTTCTCTCCCGCAGCCAGCAGGGCGTAGCAGGCCAGGGCCGTCTTGCCGGCAAACCGCGGGTTGGACTTCTCGACCTCCCCCTTGCAGGGGCCCACGTCCTCGGGCAGGGCAGCCAGCAGGTAGTTCCGGGCCGCGGCCAGGGACTGCTGCGGATCGGGCCGATCGGCGGCCGCAGCCTGCGCGCAGAAACAGGCCGCCATCGCGCATGCGGCAAGGGCGGCCTGGGTTCGGGTCATTCGCGCGGCTGTCAGTCGACTTTCCACATCATGAGGATACGCGGGGCGGTGAGATTTTCCAAGGCCTGTATCCCCGTGCTGATCTGGGTAACCGGCAGGCCCAGTGCCTCCATCAGCGTCGGCGGGCGGTAGTAGCGGATGACCTTGGGGGACTTGACCCCGGCGGATTCAGCCGCATAGGAGACCGCGTCTTCGAGCGAGCCGATCTCGTCGATGAGCTTCAGCTCCAGCGCCTCGGTGCCCCGGTAGATCGTCCCGTTGTAGGGGTTGACCTCTTCGATGGTTTCTTTTTCGCCGACGGCGTTGGTGATCTCGACGGTCTTGCTCGTCTCTACGATATCGGGCCTGTGGGTCTTGACGACCTCGGTGAACTGCGTGTGGAACCGGTCCATCATGACCTGCAGGTCGGCCAGGACACGGTCGTCGGGCATGTCGACGCCTTCGGGCCTGGCCTTCCAGCGGTATGCCTGGCGGGCGCGGATGGTGATGATCTCCACGCCGAGCTTGTCGGTCAGGCCCCGAAAGGCCGGGTAAATCGCGATCACGCCGATCGAGCCGGTGATGGTGGACCGCTCGGCGAAGATCCGCTCGGCCGGGGCCGAAACGTAGTACCCGCCACTGGCCGCCACGTTGCCCTGCGAGACGACGACGGTGCGTTTGAGCTTCTCCTGGATGTCGCGGACCATGTAGTAGATCCGGTCGGAGTCCGGGATCGTCCCGCCCGGGGAGTTGACCCGCAGCACGACGGCCTTGATGTTCTCGTTGTCGCGCAGGAAGCGGTAGAAGCGCCCGAACTGGGCGGAGGCTTCCGGCCCGATCGTCCCGCTGATCTCGTAGACGGCCACCACGCTCTCGTCCGTGCCTTCTTCGATCACTTCGCCGGCGAACTGCGTGGTAAAGCGGGTCTGCAGCAGCATGGCCATGTAGAAGTTGGCGACGATGGAGCTGATGAAGATGACCACCAGCAGGTAGGTGAAGACCTTGGCGACCAGGGATTTCTTCTTCTCCCGGGGTCCGACGCACTCGATCTGCAGCACCTCGGGGGCCGAGACCAGGCGGACGTTTTTCGGGGATTTCTCTTCGGACTCGCTCATCGGTGGTTCTCCGGCGGTAAAAAAGTTACGTCGATCGGGCCCTGGGCTGCCCGGCCCCGACGATTCCCTATCGGAAGCGCCGGGCGGGCTGGTGCGAAGAAAATCGCCTCAGACGCTCTCGTCCGGTTCCATGCCCAGGGCCTGGTAGTGTTCGCGACGGACGGCCATGTCGCGCTTGTGTTCTGCCGCGGCGTGGTTGGCGACCTGCATCGCCACCGCCCGCGGTACGCAGATCACGCCGTCGCCGTCGGCGACGATTATGTCGCCGGGGTGGACGGTGGTCGGGCCGATCTGCAGGGGCTTGTTGTGGTCGCGGTACTGCAGGCGACCCTGGACCATCGACTGGCTGATCCGCTGGGCCCAGAAGGGCACGGCCTGGTTGATGATCTCGTCGGTATCGCGGACCCCGCCGGTAGTCAGGTAGCCGACGGCGCCTTTTCTCAGGCCGCTCAGCGTGTTCTCCGAGCCCATCAGGCCCGCGTCGACGTTGTCGGCGGAGATGACCACGAAGTCGCCATCCTGCAGGTCGTCCATCCACGGGTACGGGCAGACTTCCTGGTAGTACCAGGCGGTCCACCTGGCGTACTGCTCGGGCGTCATCCGCGGGACCATGCCGTCGTAGGCCCCGTAGCGGGCGGTAAGGGCGATCCCGCAGACCCGCGTCCGCCACAGCGGGCGGATGGTCTGCGGCAGCGAGCCGACCCGGTGCATGCCCAGCACGTCCATGCCGTCACGCACGTCGGCGACCCGCAGGTTCTTGTACGCATCGAGCAGCTCTGCCCGTTCTGTCGAATCTTGCATCATTTCATTTCCTTTTATCCTGCCCCTGCCCGCCGGCAGGGGAAGTGTATCCTCCTGCCCCGCCGGCCGATCGGGCCAACATTGCGAGACCTGCCGCCCGGGCCGGGGTTATACTTTACAGACCCCCAGGGGCCTGACAAACAGATACATCCTATCGAAACAAGGAGCAATCATGAGAACTGCATGGATCCTGACGGCGGCATTGGCCGCGGCGACGTTCGCCGCCGTGCCGGAGGCCTCGGCCCAGACGGCCGAGAAACAGGACTCCCTGTCCGAAGCGCCCCACTGGCCGATCGGCCTGCGCCTCTCGGACGACCTGGTCGGCGAGCGCTCTGCCAAGAAGAAGAACCGCCCCGGCGACGTTTTGATCTGGCTGCCCGAGGGGGCCAGGAAGTTCCGCGCGATGATGCTGGTGGTCAACAACACCGACTCGAAGAACTTCCACCAGCACGCCAAGCTCCGGGAAGTCTGCTCGAAGCACGAGGTGGCCATCGTCTACCTGCGCCACTTCTACACGGGCATCGAGTATCACCACAAGAAGCCCGTTTCGACCCCCCCTGCCGCCCCGGACCAGATTACCAAGGCCCTGGACGCAATCGCCAAGGAACTGAACATGCCCGAGTTCCGCCACGCCCCGTGGACGACGCTGGGCAAGAGCTCCCGCGGCGAGTTCCCCTTCCGCATGGGCTGGGTCTACCCCGAGAGGACCATCGCGGGGATGACGTGGCACGGCGAGACGCCGACCTGGCCGATCCCCGACTGGGCCGCCAAGCAGGACCAGACGATCCTCTACCTGGCGGTCAACGGGCAGGAGGAATGGTCCGGCACGTGGTATCGACACGTCCGCCCGTCCCTGCTGAACTACCACCACAACACCGCGTGGCTGGCCCACCAGTTCGTCAGCCCCGGCGTGGGACACGGCAGCTATGTCAACATGCACGGTTCGAAGGGCTGGGGCAAGCCCGCACCCAAAGGCCAGACCGACGTGCTGAAGGTCTGGGACTACATGTCCATGTTCGTCGACGCCGCCCTGACCCTCCGCCTGCCGGAGAAGGGCTACCCCACCGACGGTCCCCTGAAGCTCCGCCAGGTCGACCCGGCCGGCGGTTACCTGATCCACCCGCGGGCCATCGAAGAATTGATCGGCATGAAGTGGATGGCCTTCCGCGAAAAGGACGGCGAGTATCAGCGCATCCCCTGGCCGGATGAAGAACACCCCGTGGTCGCCAAGCAGCAGGGAAAGATCAACCCCGAGCTGCTGATCCGCAAGTACACCGACGTGCCCGAGAACGAGCGCGACGACTACATGTGGTGCCCCACCAAAGAACTCGCCGAGGCGTGGCTGGAACTGGAGAACACCTCCGGCAAGGACGTGACGGTCCCGTAACCGTCGTTTCAGGAGGGAATGTCCAACCGGGTCGGGCGAGCGATCGTCCCGGCCCGGCTTTTTGTTACCCCTTTGCCCGAGCGAGCCGCCGGGAACCCGCCGCGTTGCATATGCCGGGATCTCCGGCAACTGGCGCGACGGACGCGGGGACGGTTACTCTTGCCTGCCCTCGGCCGGGTGGAAGTTCAGGGCTGCCGAGTTGATGCAGTACCGCAGGCCCGTCGGTTCGGGCCCGTCGGAGAAGACGTGGCCGAGGTGTCCCTCGCAGCGGTTGCAGACCACCTCGGTCCGGACCATGCCGCCGCTGCGGTCTTCCTTCGTGCCGATGCGGGCGGGGTCGATGGGCTGGTAGAAGCTCGGCCAGCCCGAGCCGGAAGCGTACTTGGTCTGCGAGTTGAACAGCTCCAGGCCGCAACCGGCGCAGCTGTACGTGCCCTCCCGCTTCTCGTTCCAGTACTTGTTGGCGAAGGCCGGCTCGGTCCCGCACTGTCTGAGCACGCGGAACTGCTCGTCACTGAGCACCTCCTGCCACTGGATGTCGGACTTGCGGACCTTGTCCGGGTAGGTCTGGGGCGTTTCGGTCGCGCGGGCCTCTGCCTCGGGGGCCGAGTGGTCCCGGTTGCAGCCGTTGAGCAGCAGAATGGCGATAAAACTGACTGCCGGAAGCAGATAGAGAATCCGGAGCATGGTTTGGCCTCCAGGGGCAGAAACAAATCGCCCCACCGGGCCCAGCCGTGACTCGCGGGTGTTAAGGCTGTCAGGCCCGGCAGAGCGAAGGTCTTTCTCACTCTCCAAAACGACCGACAGGCCCTGGGAGTTCCCCCGCCGGTTTCGGACGGTACATCTTTCCGCCTGCCAGGGCATCGCAGAGCCTGGCATAGACGCCCCGCAGCTCGGCCCGAACAGGCTTGTCGCCCAGCTGTCCGACGATCCGCCGGGCCAGCGGACCGGCCGAGAGGATGGTCTCGATGGGCCCGACCAGTTCGCCCGGCAGGCATTGGGGGTATCGCAGGGCGACCTGCTCAGCCAGGTCCTGCCAGATATCCCGCAGCGTCTGGGCTGCCTTTGCCGCCCCCAACAGGGACAGCAGTTGCGGATCGGCCAGCGTGGCGCGGTCGGCCTCGGCGACGGCCGATGCATACACCCCCGCCAGCGTCTCGGTCCGGACGCTCCTCTGACTCGAATAGCTGCCGTAAACCTCGTCGACCAGCAGGCGCAGGGCCCCGACGACCAGGCCCGCAATGGCCACGTCGGCCGCGGGGGCCTCCTGGACGTCCAGCACGCGGATCTCGATCGAGCCGCGGTCGAACCGGGCGATCGCGCCGCGGGCGTTGAGCCACTCTTCCTGCAGGATGCCATCGGCGTCCAGCGGGGCGATCTGGCGGTACATCGGCTGGAGGATCTCGCGGTGGTATTGGTCGACCGAAAAAACCGCCTCGGGCACGACGTGGCCCGTCACCAGCGGCAGGCGGGCGCAGTTGACGGCGTAGGCAGCCAGGCGGTTGTCGCACAGGCCCGTGACGCGCCCGTCGACGACCGGGCTGCTGGCAGCCAGGGCGGGCAGCAGCGGCAGCAATACGCGGATGGCCGCGTGGAGGCGCCCGAACTGCTCGTCGTCGCCGAAGGGCAGGTTGATATGCAGCGACTGGAGGTTGGACCAGCCGTGGCCTCGACAGTCGAAGATGCGGTCGAAGGCCTGGTAAATCGGCCCGTTGGCCTGGTCCCAGAGGCGCGTCTGGGTGGCAGGGTCCATCCAGGGGTGCATGGCGGTGGGCATGAGGCGGGCGGCGCGGGCGGCGCAAAGGTCGTTGATCCGCCGGATGGCCGCGTCGAACCGACCCGCCTGCCCGGAAAGGTCGGCGACCGGTTCGGGCGTCTTGATCTCGATGACATGCAGGGCCAGCTCGTTGGACCAGCCCACCGAATCGCACGTCAACTCGGTGGTCGGCTCGCCGGCCTGGTCGGCCAGGATGCGGTCGCAGATCGGCGCCACCTCCAGCGTCTCGGCTGCGACGATCATGTACTCCAGCTCCAGGCCGATCACTTCGAACAGGTTATACCGGTGGTGGGACAAGCGAGCGACCTGCCTGCCGGATCCGCTCGATCCGGCGAATGAAGGATTCGATGATGGCCTCGTACAACCGGCCGTGAAGAACCGCATCTTCCACCCCGGAATCCAGGGAGGGGTTGTCGTTGACCTCGATGACCCGCGCCAGGCCGTCGATCTCCTTGATGTCCACCCCGTACAGGCCGTCGCCGATCAAGGCTGCGGCGCGTCGGGCGGCCTCGATGACCCCCGGCGGGACCTGGTCGATCTCGACGGTGTCGGCCCGTCCCTCGTGCATCTTTCCGTCGTCGCCGTGGCGGACGATCTGCCAGTGGCTCCGCGCCATGTAGTAGCGACAGGCGTACAGGGCCCGTCCGTCCAGCAGGCCGATCCGCCAGTCGAAGTCGGTCGGCAGGTACTGCTGGGCGACCAGCAGGTCCGAGCCGGCCAGGAACCGCGCGGTCTGCTGGCGGAACTGCTCGGCCGTCTCGGCCTTGACGACCCCCAGCGAGAACGAGCTGTCGGGCTGTTTCAGCACGCAGGGCAGGGACAGTTCAGCCAGGGCCTGGTCGATGTTGTCGCGGTGGACGATGACGGTCTTAGGCGCGGGGACCCCGTGCAGGCCCAGCAGTTCGGCGAGGTAGACCTTGTTGGTACAGCGGGCGATGGAGACCGGGTCGTCGATGACGGCCAGGCCCTCGGCCCAGGCCTTGCGGCTGAAGCGGTAGGTGTAGTCGTTCGTGCTGGTCGTGGCGCGGATGAACAGGGCGTCGTATTCGCCGAGTCGGCCGATCTGGTCGGGGGTGATGGTCTCGGCGGCCAGGTCGTACTTGCGCCCCGTGCGGATCAGCCGCTCCAGGAACGCCTCGTTCGACGGCGGGGTCTTCTCCTCGGGGTCAACCAGGATGGCCATCCAGTATCGCATGCCCCTGGCGGCGGTGCCCGACCAGCGCGGGTTGGCGAAGTACTGCCCCACCGCCGCGACCAGGTCGACGTTGTGGGCCGGGGGAATCTCGCTGGCCGGGATCGCCCGCAGGCGCGACAGCTTCCACTTGCTGCGCTTCTTGAGAAACGTAGCCCGCATCAGCGGCGCCCCGAACAGGCCGAACAGGCGCTTGCCCAGCTGTCCGTCACGCTGGGCGAGCGTCCGCCCGAAGTAGATGCTCAGCTCGAACTGCTCGCCGGCGACGCGGCGGAGGGTCTTCTGGATCAGCGGGTCCAGTTGCTCGGCCATGGCCTGGACGAGGGTGGCGGACTTGAGATCCTGCATCCGCGCCACGTCGGGCTGGGGCTTGTGGCCCCGGGCGGCGGCCATCAGTGAGACGTAATACCCCATCGACTGGTAGCTGTACGACCGACACAGGTTTACCACGCGGACCTTGCCCGCCCGCGAGAAGGTCGGGTCGGTCAGGTACTGCTTGGCTGAGACGATCTGCACGCCCCGCAGTTGCAGGGGCCAATCGCGGGGGTTACTGACGACAAGCAGGTTCGCCATCTTCGTTTTCCTTGCAGGACCCCGCGTCGGGGGGTTGGATGACCAGCAGCTTGGCGTCGTAGGTGACGATGCCCAGCATCACCGCCCCGATCACCCGCCAGATGGGCATGACGTAGTGGTGGGACCCGGGGTATGGCAGCTGTCGCCAGGGATCGGCGATATGGATCGCCTGGCCGCCGGGTTCGCAGGCGTGGAAGACCACGAAATGGCCCCCCGGCTTGCCGGCCACGTCGTCCGGTTGGCCCGTTGCGGGCGATTCGCGCCGGCAGCGGTACAGCCAGGTCTCGCTGAGCCCGGCGACGACGGGCCCCTGGCCGATCAGTCGCACCAGCAGATCGGGGGTGATATCCTGCATGCGGACCTTCCCCCCGGCGGCGAGGTACTCCAGGTAGGCCCGGCTGGTCTGCTGGAGGCGCCGGTCGCGGGCGGGTTTGGCCTGCATCTGGGCGGCGAGTTTCTCCGCCAGCTCGGGCGCATCGTCCTGGAACCACGTCGGGTCGAACAGGTGGAGGTTGCAGGTGTAGATCGTCGCCGCCAGGCCGCGCCACAGGGCGTCCAGACCCAGGTAGACCGCCAGGGTCCCCCGGTGGGGCAAGCGACGGACGCTGCGGGCGACCTGGGCCAATGTCACGTCCAGGCCCAGGTGGTTGTACACCGCGTGCAAGCTGGCCGGCCCGCAGGATACATCGTCCGGCTGGACCGAAATGGCGAACGGTTCTCTCTGCGTCAACGCGCCTCTCCCGGGCCCGGCGCGGGCCCTGCAGGACGCTATTGTATCGACGCAGCAGCCTCGCTGTAGCAGCGATTCGCCGACGATTGTTCAGATTTTCTCAGCCTCTGCTCAGCGCCCCTACGGGACCGGGACGGGGACGACAAGTTCCACGTCGTCCGGTCCGATGAAGATCTGACCTTCGTCCGAGCCGGGATCGGGATCGTCGTCCTTGCCCAGGTCCTTCAGCGGGCCGGTGTACCATCGGGCCGAGCCGTCGGCGTAGCCGATCGCCGCCCCGCGGGCCGGGTCGTAGGTCTTGGGGTTGGGCACGATAATCGGCGTCCGCGAGGCATTGTCGATCTCGTGCAGGGCCTTGCCCGCCTGGGCGAGCAGGTAGTCCGACTCGCCGACGAGTTTGCCCTCTTCATACTTCGGCGCCGGCGTCTTGTTGAAGGGGCTTCGCAGGGCCCTGGCTGTAACGTGCTCTCGCTCCAACAGCTGTTCGATCTTCTCGGGCATCTCGGGCAGCTTGCGGTTCTGCTCGTTGGCGTACAAGTGGCAGGCCATGGTCAGGCTGCGGACATGGGTCAGCTCGAGAGCCTTGCGGGCCTCGATCTGGGCCATGTTGACCAGCGGCAGGGCCGCACCCGTGCCCAGGGGCACGAAGACCGGCACCGCCGGCAGCATGAACGTCGGCAGGGCGCCGATCTGCTCGATCACCACGCCGTCCTGCTCGCCGCGAAGCGTGGTCAGGCCCGGGGTGAGCATCTGGTTGATCTTCGACAGCGGAGGCAGCATGGAGGGCATGAAGGCGACATCCGCCTCGGCGTACAGCATGTTGGCCAGCGTGGTCCAGCCTGCCAGGGCCAGCGGGTACAGCTGGCGCATCAGCTCGGGGCTGTCGCAGTAGAAGACGGCCGAGGGGTTCGACCCCAGCCGGGCCAACTGCTTGCCGAAGGCGGGCCGGTCGATCAGCCGCTCGACCTGTCCGCTGCGGGCGGCGAGTTGCTGGAGAGGCTGGGGCCAGGCTGCCACGTGCAGCTTGCCGTCGCGCAGCATCCAGGCCGGGGCAACCGGGAACGGATCGCGCCGGATCGGCACGGAGACGTACTCGATCGCCTGGTCGCCGACGTGGATCTTGCGAATCGAGGGGATCGGGTCGGGCATCTCCCACGGGTGCTGTCCCGCCGGCTGGGGGATGTCGGCCACCATCTTGCGGATCCTGGCCAGGACCTTGTTGTCGAAGGCCTGGGTGTCTTTGATCTCGAAGGAAACCACGGGCCCGGCCAGTACGCCCCCGGTCGATCGGGTGAAACGGATCGTACTGACGTCGCCCAGCTGGTCGTAGACGTCGGTCAGCAGGTTGATTCCGGTATCGGCCTGGATCTGCCCGACCATCTTGTCCAGGCTGGGCGCGCCGTTGGGCATGGAGCGGAAGATCCGGGCAGACTCCAGCAGGATCCGCCTGGCCGGTACGTTGACCACCGAAGCGTAGATCGCGTCGGCGGGGATCTGACCCAGTTGCGCCTCGCTCAGCGGTTTGCCCGAGGCGACCATCAACAGCCCGTTATGCGGGGCGGGGGTGAACAGCTTGTACTTGCTCTGCATCAGGCCGTCGTCGGCCACCCGGACCGCCCCGACCAGCGCCTCGGCCCGGTCCAGGCCCAAACCGGCCAGGACCTGGTGGACCTGCTGCTCCTGCCGCTCGGCCCGCTGCTTCATCTCTCGCATGAAGCCCTCCAGGTCATCGCCGTCGTAGTAGCGGCCGGACATCTTGGCGATGGTCGCCATGATCGCGTCGACCAGCTCGGGCACCTGGACGTATGCAGCCAGCTGGACATTCTTGCCGTCGACCGCCTCGAAGTGCTTCTTGAACTTCGCCGAGGCAGCCAGGGACGTGCCCTTACCGGCCAGGATCTCCTCGGGAAGCTTGGTCCCGAAGATCCAGTAGAAGGTCTTGCGCGAGATGCCGAAGACGATCCGCTCGCTGCCGTGGGGGTTCTGCAGCTGTTTGAGACGGTCCTGGCCGATGGTGATGTTCTGGATTTCGCCGGGCGGCACGGCCCCCATCATTTCGGTGAACTTCTTCTCGAAGGCCTGGGCGTTGTCGCCCACTTCAACGATCAGGGCGATGCCGGGCATCTCGCGGTCTTTTGTGGGCAGGTCGACCAGGGCCAAGCAGGCGCGGCCCTGGAGGCCCAGTTCGAGCAGGTCCAGCATACCGGACATGCCCTGGCGGATCTGCTGGATGTCGGGGACCGAGGCGAGTATGCCTTCCTTGAACTGCGAAATTGTCCGCTGGAAGTCATCGGAGGCGATGAACTGCCCGGCCCGGCTGGCCTCCATCAGCGGCGTCCTGCCGGCAGAGCCGATGTAGACCAGCGTGCGTTCGGGCAGGCGATCGGCCAGGGGCGCCTCGGCACCGGCCACGGCGGCAAGGCCCATTACAACGATCAGACCCCACATTTTCAGAGAGCGTTTCATCGGTATCCACCTTTCATCTCGGTTGTATGTTCCCTATGGGCTCGCCGGTTCCTGTGCGCAGGCTGTTTCTGCCGTCGCGACGGCGGGCGGTCGATTTCCGCTTTTCCTCGGCGTTACAGGTCCCGCTCGCCGCCGCCTTGCCCGGCCCGGGCCATCAGCTTACGGAATTCCTCCATCGTCACCCAGCGCACGCTGCCGTTTACAAACAGCACGTTCGTGCCGTCCTCGCCGTAGTTATCCGGGTTTTCGTAGATCATCACGGTCCCGTCACCGACCCCGGCACCGGGACGGATGTAGATGTAGTCCGACGGCGGTTTGCGGCGTTCCAACTCTTCGAACGAAAGACCGGAATGCTCCCCGGCCGGGCTGTAGAGCATCTTGCGAGCGATCAGCCCCATCTCGATCATCTGCTCGTAATTCTCGGGCATGCGCCCTTTTTCCGACTCGTACATCACGATCGCCTGTCCCATGCCGCTGAGCTGGGCCTGGGAAGCGGTCCTGGCCGCCAGGGACCGGGCACGGGCAATGGATGGCAGGAGGATCGATACCAGCAGCGGCGTGGTCGTCGTGTCGACCGGGCCCACGAGCATCGGCACCGAGCCGTACGACTCGAAGCGGATACCCGTCTCGTCGTGCGTCATCACCGTCACCGAAGGCCAGACGTACTTCTCCAGGCGCGACAGCGGGGGCAGCCAGGCCGGGTCGTAGACGAAACCCGCCTGCCTCGCCTGCTCGCCGGCCAGCATGCCATTCAGAAGCAGCAGCAGCCCGTAGCCCCTGCGCAGCGAGGCCGGGTAGTCGCTCCAGATCACCGCGGCGGCCTTGTCCGGCAGCTTCGAGCGGATCCGCTGGTAGGCTTCGCCGGAAGTCAGCCCTGACGGGGCAGCCTCGGCCCGGTCGATCGCCGAAACAATCAGCTGCGGGAAGGGCGCAACATACAGCCTGCCCTTGTAAATCGACCAGGAAGGGCTGACCGCCAGGGGGCTGTCGGGAATGACATTGGGAATATAGTGCACTTCCAGCCGCCCGGTCTTGTGGACCTGGATCGGCCGCATCTCATTCGACTCCAGAATCCTGCCGGCGATGGTTTCGATCTTGGCCAGATCGGCCCGGAGGGCATCTTCGTTGCGAACCTGCATGGTCGCCACAACGCCGGTCATCGCCCCGCCGTACGACGCGGCCTGGCTGATCGTCCACGTGCCGTTGAGATTGGCCAGCAGCGCCGGCACGTCGACCTTCATCGACTCCTTGATCTGCTGGATCGGTTCGGTGATCTGCCGGGCCTGGGCAGGGGGCAACTGGGCGAGGATGATCTCCAGGATCCGGTCGGCCTCGACCTGCATCGCCGCGGCGAAGGTGGTATCGGCGGGCATGTGGCCCATCTGGGCCGGGTCGACAGGCCGGGCCGCCAGAGCGCCCAGAACCCCCCGATGCGGGGCAGGGCTGTAGATCGCCGAACGCGTCAGAATGCCCTTGTCGACAATGTTGCTCACCGAGGCCACCGAGCGGACGCGCCCCAGGCCCAACGGTTCGATCAGCCCCAGCGGCCCGCCCATGGGCCGCCCGCCATCGCCCGGATTGGCCGTGGCACGCGACTTCAGCGACGCAGCATCTGCATACACCGCGATCTGCACGTGCTGACCAGCCAGGGCGGTCATGTCCTTGACGAAGCTCTCTCGCGAGGCCAGGGACTTCTCGGCAGATATGCCCGCAACCGCTTGGGCGCCGGGCCTGGAGAAGGTCATCCACGTGGTCTTGCCCGACGTGGTAACAAACAGCGTCTCCTCCTGCCCCTCAGAGTAGATATCGAAGCTCACACCCTCCACCGCTTCGGTTTTCCGCTGCAGGTCCGACTTCTTGGCTACCTCGGCGAGTGTGTCGCCAAACCCCTGGCTGTCCTCGCCCAGTTCCATGGCGATAACAGCGATCGGTTCTTCCGAGTCGCCATCAACCAACGACAGCGCGAAGGGCTTGGCCAGGACCTCCAGCAGCAGCTCGGTTCCCGCAGCTCCCACCGGGCCCTTCCTGCCGGCCAAATCACGCAACGATGCCAGCACGTTCTCGAAATACGGCTCGTTGAGCAACTGGCCGAACATCGAACCGTCGAAAGTCAGGCTCCGGCCAGCCCAGCCGAAGTAAATCAGGGTTTCGCCTGGCAGACGATCGGCCAGGGGCAGTTGGGCCGCTGTCGCCGGCGCCGCTGCCGGCGGGGCCGACCAGGCCAGGCCCGGACAGGCCACCATCGCCGCAACGCAAGCCGCAACCGTCAGGTGCAATCTGCTCATCAGTTTCAACTCCTGTTTTTCTCCCGAAACCAGGACGTGAGGGCGCCGCGGAGCAGCCCCGTCTCAAGACCCAATCATCCTACAGGCAGACGAAGACGAATGGAACCATTTCATTTCCCCACTGCCCGGCTACAATGGGACGCATGAAACGCAGTATCGTTTACGCAATCTGGGCCTGTCTCTGGGCCGCCGCCCTGGCCGGCTGCTCATCCCAACCCCGCGGGCCGATCCCCGAACCACTGGATGTCGCCGTCCAAACACGCCCCTGGCAGGCCGGGGGCATACAAGGCCGACGCATCGACAGCCAGACCTACAGGATCTTCACCACCAGCCGCTCTGCCGCCTTGACCAACGTCCTGCCGGGCTTCCTCGAAGCAGCCTGGCGAAACTACCACCGCCTTACCGGCCTGCATCTGGACAAACCGCGCCAGCCCCAGACCGTCTACCTCTTCGCCACCTACGACGAATGGGCCGCGATGACCCGACACGTCCTGGACGGACCCCAGGCCGAAAAAGTCGCCGGCATCCAGGCAGGCGGGTTCTATCAGCCGGCCGAAAACGGCGGGGCCTGCATCTTCTGGAACATCGGGGGCATCGGCGCCCTGGCCGTGGCCAGCCACGAGGGCATGCACCAGTTCTTCGACTCCCAGTTGGACGACCAACTGCCCATGTGGGTCGAGGAAGGCCTCTGCACCGTCGCAGAAGGATACTACACCACCCGCAACGGCGTGGTCTTCACCCACACAGAAAACCGCGGACGGTGGCTGGAGATGCGAAACATCATCGCCCGCAACCAGTGGACCGACCTGCAGGACCTGCTGACCATGGACGCCGGCCAGGCCCTGGGACCCAGACCCGGACAAGCCCTGGGATACTATGCCCAGCTCTGGACGCTGATGCAACTGATCCGATCCGACCCCCAACTGGCCCGCGGACTGCAGCGACTGCTGGCCGATGCTCAGAACGGGACGCTGACCGACGACCTGCAGATCGACCAGGCATTGCTTGCCAAACTGCCGCCACGCTCCCGGGCCTACAACCGACTGGTCGGCCTGGCTGCGTTCCGACATTACATCAGCGACGATATCGAGAGCTTCCAGGCCCGATACCGCGCCTACGCCGCACAGCGGGTGGAAATGGGCACCTCCGCCCGGGCCGAAATTCTCCCGATCCCCGGCAGGTTCGACATTGCCACCCGCCCGGCCGCACCATAGCATGGCCCCCTGCCATGCCCGGCAGGTTCTATGTTCCCCCTGATAGAAGGCACCGCCTGATGCGAATCTCCGAAATCCTGACCCTCTCGCGTATCCGCAACCCCCTCGCCGCGACCAGCAAACGCGACGCCATCGATGAGTTGATCCAACTGCTGGCCCAGCAGGGCGACCTGTCCGACCCCGACCGCGCCCTGCAGGCCGTGCTCGACCGCGAGATGACACGCACCACCGGCATCGGACACGGACTCGGCATACCCCACGGAAAAACCGGGGCTGTGCACGATATCGTGATGGCCTTCGCAAAGGCCCCCGAGCCGATCGAGTTCGACAGCGTCGACGGCAAAGGCGTGACGCTGATCGTCCTGCTGCTCAGCCCCGTCGCCAAGGCCGGACCACACATCCAGGCCCTCGCCCGCGTTTCACGCCTGATGAGCAGCGAACTGCTCCGACGAAAACTCAACGCCGCCGCGTCCAGCGATGAAATCCTCAATACCATCCGACGCCACGAGAGCGAATTCGCCTGATCGACACCGGGCAATATGAAAAACCGGGCCCGGTCTTCTGCAAGACCCGGCCCGGAAACGATCGATCGCTCGATGGCTTACTTCTTCTTCGCCGGCAGAATCGCGTCCTTGGCGGCCTTGGCAATGCGGAACTTCAGCACCTTCTTGGCCGGGATCTTGATCGTCTCGCCGGTGGCCGGGTTGCGACCCATCCGGGCCTTGCGGTCCTGGACGATCAGCTTGCCCAGACCGGGAATGGTAAAGCCGAGCTTGGCGTTCTTGTACGCCATGTTGACCAGTTCGTCGACCACTTCGGTGACCTTCTTCTTGGTCAGGTCGGTTTTCTCGGCCAGCTCCGACATGATCTGGGACTTGGTCATCGGCTTCTTGGCAGCTGCTTTGGCCATCTTCTTGCTCCTTCAAAAAGCGCCTTCATCGGTTCAACAGGGTCTCAGACAAGGAGGCGAGTGCATTCCGGCAGCTCATCTTGCCTGCCCCGATCCGGGAGCATTTCCCGAATTTCACGAATAAGTTTTCACACTCGCACGTATCAGCGTCAAGGCGAAAATGCATTTCAGTCAATAAAATCAGGCCCATCAGGCCCCTCCGGACCGATTCTGCCCCCGAATCGCCCCCCACGAGGCCGAAAATCGACCCCCATTGCACCGAATCCGCCCCTTTGCCAATGAACGCTTGTTTCTTCGCTGCCGATGCGTATATTGGTCTTCTCCCTCCCGGAGAGGTGCCGGAGTGGCCGATCGGGCGGCACTGGAAATGCCGTGTGCCCGTAAGGGTACCGTGGGTTCGAATCCCACCCTCTCCGTATCATCCACAGCGCCTGGATCTCCTGCGATCCAGGCGTCTTTTCTGCGCACACAGCTCCCCCCACTGTGGGATTCCGCACATACCAGCACCCAAACCCAACGCCGCCACCACCGCTGCCCGGGCCCGCGCCGCCTCGCCGTAACCCGGCGCGCCTGCACCTTCCACC
>JBKHDI010000074.1:0-17876 GCA_046541415.1 Phycisphaerae bacterium
CTCAACGCGATCCTGGTCGAGATGGACGGCTTCGACTCCTCCGACCAGGTGATCGTCATCGCCGCGACCAACCGCGCCGACGTGCTGGACCCGGCCCTTACGCGTCCGGGCCGCTTCGACCGTCAGATCAACGTGCCCCTGCCCGACTTGAAGGGACGGCTGGAGATCCTGCGAATCTACGTCGACAAGGTCCGCACGGGCCCGGACGTGGACCTGCAGCGGATGGCGCGCGGCACGCCGATGTTCTCCGGGGCCGACCTGGAAGCCCTGGTCAACGAGGCGGCGATCTCGGCGACGATGGACAACAAGGACTTCATCGAGCAGGAAGACCTGGAAGAAGCGCGGGACAAGGTTCGCTGGGGCCGGGCCCGCAAGAGTCGCGTCATCGACGAGAAGGAGCAGGTTGCCACGGCCTATCACGAGGCCGGCCACGCCCTGGTCCAGGTCCTGCTGGAAGACGCCGACCCACTGCACAAGGTATCGATCATACCCCGCGGGCCCTACGGCGGGGCGACCTTCTCCCTGCCGGAAAAGGACCGCTACACCTATGGTCGGAACTACTGCAAGGCCCAGCTGCGCGTGATGTTCGGCGGGCGGGTCGCAGAAGAGATCTTCTGCAACGACATCAACTCCGGGGCCTCCAGCGACATCGCCCGGGCGACGGAACTGGCCAAGAAGATGGTCCTGGACTGGGGGATGAGCGAGAAGCTCGGCCTGGTCCACTACAACAAGGACGACAACGGCCAGATGCACATGGATTTCCAGAGCAAGGAATACTCCGAGCGGACGGCCGAGCTGGTCGACAGCGAAATCCGGCGGATCATTGACGAGGCCCACGACGAGACGGTCGAACTGATCCAGGCCAACAAGGACACGCTGGAGCGTCTGGCCCAAGCCCTGCTGAAGTACGAGACGCTCGACAGCGACGATGTCGATCGGATCATGAACGGCCAGACCATCGACAAACCCACCGTCGGCGATCTGCTGGACGCCGAGGGCGCCAAATCGCCCGGTCGCACCGGGGCCACCCACAGTCCCGCGCCGCCGGAACCGGAGAGCCCCGGCTCGGGCGCTGTCCCTGAGCCCGGTTGATCCGCAACCGACCTGCCCAGGCCCCCGTCGATCCGATCGGCGGGATCTGTTTGATGTACCGCCCTCGCCGGGCCGACCGGCGTGGGAATCGGGCCCAGGGCCTATAGGATACACTGAACTTTCTGAGAAGGTGGATCCTTTGCATGGCCCGAATCAACCGCAACGTCCTCGGCTACGTTGGTCTGCTGCTGCATACAGCCGCAGCGATGGGGACGGTGGGCCTGGCCGTGGCGGCGGGGTTCGGCCAGTGGCCCCTCCTGCCGGGTTTCGGCGTGGTCATCATCGTCGCCGGAGCCGTGGGGCAGTTGCTCTGGCGCTTGCGGGACAAGGACCAGTCCGTTCGATCCGGGGCGACGATGGTCTCGGTGGCAATTGCCTGGATGCTGCTGGGCATCCTCACAGCCGTGCCGTTTCTCATGGCGGCCGATTCGTACGAGTCAGCCTCCCACTACGCCGATCCGTTCAACGCCTGGTTCGAGGCGATCAGCGGGGTGACCTCGACCGGGCTGACCATCACGGCCCGTCCCGATCTGCTGCCCGAGGGCCTGCAGTTCTGGCGGTCCCTGCTGGAGTGGGTCGGCGGGGCGGGGCTGGTGCTGATGGTCCTGGCCCTGGTCGAGAAGGTCGAGGACGACTACGCGCTCTACCAGGCCGAGGCCCGCACGCGTCGGATCGGTGACGACGTGGCCCAGACGGTCCGTTCGATCTGGTGGATTTACCTGGTATTCACGGCCGGGGCGATCGGCCTGATGATGCTGGTGGGCTTGGGCTGGTGGGAGGCGGTCAATCACGGCCTGACGGGCATCGCCACGGGAGGCTTTACCATCCACGGCGAGGGCTTCGCGGCCTACTCGACCGGGCCGAAACTGGCGATGGTGGCCATTATGCTGCTGGGGGCGATGAGCTTTTCGATCCACCACAGCGTGCTGCGGAGGGGCAACTTGCGGTGTCTGATCGCCGAGACGCAGATGAAGACGTTCTGGATCATGCTGGTTGCCGGCACGGCGGGGATTTCGGCGATCGTCTATCTCCGGGGCGAGGGGGAAACCTGGGTGGACATCCTCTTCGGCTGGGTCAGCGCGATGACCACGTGCGGCTTCAGTTCGACCGACCACAACGAGTGGCCCTCCGGAGCGATCGTGCTGCTGATCTTCGCGATGTTCATCGGCGGCGCTGCCGGCTCGACCGCCGGCGGGGCGAAGCTGCGGCGGATCGGCTACCTGTCCAAGGGGATCATCTGGCGGATGCGATCGGCGTGGTTGACCGAAGATGAGCACGTGACCTACCGCCTGGACGGCAAGAAGATAGACGAAGACGAGGCCGTCCACCGCCTCCACTCGGCCGGCGTGACGTTGGCGCTGTTCCTGCTGACGCTGATTGTCGGCACGTTCGCGCTGTTGCTGGTCTTGCCCCAGGACGTTGCGCTGTCGACGGCGCTGTTTGAATCGGCCTCGGCCTTGGGCAGCGGGGGCCTCTCCAGCGGCCTGACCAACGCCGGGCTGAACTGGCAGGCCAAGCTCGTGCTGATCCTGCTTATGTGGATGGGCAGGCTGGAGATCATGTCGGTCTTCGTGCTGGTCGCCGTGCCGATCCGCAGTACCCGTCTCCTGACCAGCCGCCTTGTCCGACTGCCCTTCGAGTATGTCGAAGACGACGACAACAGCGACAACAGAGACGCCGACGAGCCATCCGTAGACAGCTCGACCGGGGTCGATTCTTCCGATCAGACTGATCGGTCCTGAGCCGGCGAACTCAGCTGCGGACCCACTGGTCGGCCTGCTCGGCCTGGTCGGGGGGGAAGTACTCGATCTCGGCCGTGGTGAACGGCTTGCAGAAAGCCGACATGCCCTTCTGCCATTTGCTGTCGCCGACCATCGCAACCTTCTCGATGTCGTTAAAATGCTTCAGGTTGAGCTTGATGTCCTCCCAGAGCCCGCCGCCTTCCCAGCCGTGGAAGTCCCGCAGATCCACCCGGATGCGTACCTTGCCGTGCTTCTCGATCTGCCGCTCGAGTTCGGGAACGAACATCTCGTAGTCCTCCCGCCTCAACTTGCCGGTCAAGTTCACGTCCAGGTACCGACCCTGCTGCTTTTCCTGTATCTCAACTGACATGGTTTCTCCTTTCGGCCCAACCTGTTCGCAACGGCGGGTCCATCGTGGTGTTGCATCAAAAGATCCGCTAGAATCCTATCAAACCCACAACCGTTTCCCCAACCGCCCGGAGTTCCGCCATGCGTCACGCGTCCTTTCTTGTTCTTTTCGCTGTCCTGGCCGCCTCGGCCTCGGCGGAAACCCCCGGCGTCACCGCCACGGTCAAGACCCGCACCTTCGCCGTCGGCCAGTCCGACAAGCCCGACAAACCCCACTGGTCGCCGGGACGGGCAGAGAAGTTCGCCGGCAAGAGCGAGTACGCCACCGAAGTGATCACGCTGTCCAACGGGACCATCTCGGCCGAGGTGGTACCCGAGCTCGGAGGGCGGCTGATCCGCATGGAGTACACACCTGAAGGAGCCGACAAACCCATCAGCCTGCTCTGGGAGAACGACGAGCTTCCCAACCACGTCTCCTGGTCGATGGGTGGGGCCAAGTGGTCCTTTCCGCACTGGGAGCACGGGCGGAAGTTCACCGAGACGGCCGGGTACGTCATCACCCGTGAGAATAGCGGGGCGGTAACGGTTTCGATGGACATGCGGTTCGATCGGTTCCTCACCAAGGCCGAGACCAAGCGTTACGGCCTGGCGACGAACCTCCGCCTGGTGATGCAGGTTCGCCTGGCCCCGGATCAGGCCCGGCTGGAATATGCCGCCCGGATCGAAAATCCCCTGCCCATCCGCTACGGGACCAAGCTGTGGTTCCTGGTCCGCCCCAAGCCCACGCCCGGGGCCCGGTACATCTTCCCCGTCGCCTCCGGGACCGACCACGGCGCGCCGAGCCTCAAGGCCTGGCGAAACGATGAGACCCTCGGGGCCCGCCAGGCGGTCTTCTTCGCCGTGGGCCGCAAGGCCGATTTCGCCGGCTGGTGGTATCCCCAGACCAAACACGCGCTAATGCTCGTCTGGGACCACAAAACCGCGCCGGGAGCCAAGCAGGTGCTCTACAAGGCCCCGCGGTACGTCGAACTGTGGGGGGGCAATAACGAGGTGTTCGAGGAGGCCGGCCGCTTCATCCCCGCCCTGGGCAGCTACGAAATCCGTCTGCACATCCTGGCCGGACAAGGCCAGGCTCCGCCTGTTGCTGCGACCACCGGGCGGATCATCTGGCCCGATCCGAACGACGAGCAGGCCGAGAGCCAACCCCAGCCGGCCTCGGAGGAGGAATTCCAGGCCGTGCAGCTGCGAACGCGAATCCGCCACGAGGGCAAGGAAATGCCCGGAGGTCCCGGCGCCTTTGCCGAATTGACAGACCTGACCGCAGAGCACCACCTGTCCCTGCCAAGGTGGTACGGCTCTGCCCGGAAAACGCTTGCCGCCCGCGACTGGCCCGAAGAGCTCTGGGAGAAGCTGGACCTCTTCCGCCGGGCAATCCGCGTCATCAGACCCGACGCAGACACCAATGCACTGATCGATGCCGCTTTGCAGCAGGCCCCCGACAACCCGCATGCCAACCTCTACAAGGCCATCCAACTGCTGGAGACCGACCAGGCCCCCGCAGCCGATGCCTATCTGAACAAGGCAGCTGCGCTTCCCGGAGCGGTCTACCTGACCGGCCTGGGCCAGATCCGGCAGGGCAAACACGCAGAGGCAATCGAGACCATCGATCGCCTGTTGAAGGTCCCTGCCGCGGCGACCTTCGGGCCTGTCGGACGCGACATCTCGCGCCAGTACCTCCAGCCCGGTTCGACTGTCAGCCCGAACCTTCCGCTGCTGGTCAAGGTCGTTTGCCTGCAGAAGCTGGGCAGGGAGCAACAGGCACAGGCCGTGCTGGAGAAATTGATTGAGCAGGACCCCGCCCTGATCGAGGCGCACCTGCTGGCGGGCAACAAGGAGCAGCTCGAGACGCTATCGAAGAACAATGCCGACGGCCTGGCTGCGGCGAAGAAGGGGCTCGCCGACCTCAAGGCCGGGCGATGGGGCGGAATCGGCAGGCCCGAGTAGCCGCCCGTCTCAGCAGCCGTCCAGCGACACGCGCGTCAGGATGCTCGTCCTGCCCGGACGCGAGGAGACCTGCAGCTTGCCGCCGAACGCCGCGGCCCGTTCCGCCATGCTGGCCAGGCCCATGCCCCTTCCCAGCGGGCTGTCCGGGTCAAAGCCTTTCCCGTCGTCGCGGACCTCCATCGTCAGCCCGCTGTCATCCAGGCCCACGCGGATCAGCAGTTCGTCGGCCTGGGCGTGACGCAGCGTGTTGGCCACCGCCTCCTGGGCGATGCGGAACAGGGCTGTCTCGATCGGCCTGTCGAAACGTTCAGCCGGCAGGTTCCCCGTCGCCTCCAGCCTGGCCGCCAGACCCGCGTCGCAGGCCGAGGCGACCAGCTGCTTCAGCGCCGCCGAGAGACCCAGCTCCTCCAGGGCCGAGGGGAAAAGCCCGTGGCTGATCTGCCGAACCTCCCCAACCAGCTGGCCTGCCGTGGCCGCAATGGATTCCAGGCGCTTTCGGCCGACCTCGTCGAGGTCGCCAGCCATTGCCCGCAGGGCCAGCTGCATGCCGATCAGCGACTGGCCCAGCGAGTCGTGCAGGTCCTTGGCCAGGCGCCGGCGCTCATCCTCGCGAGCCTGGGCGAGCTTCTGCAGGGCCTGCTGGAGGCGTTGCTCGGCCCGGATCCGGGGCGTGATGTCCTCGAGCATGAAGACCACCCGTTCGACCTGTCCGCTGCTGCTGTGGACGGCAAAGGCGTCGATCGAAGCGCAGACGGGCCGGGATGGCTTGTCCGGATGCACGTCGCGCAGGTCCATCCAGAAAGCCTCGACGTGCTCGCGCCCGCCGGACAAAGCCGTCTGCAGCGCCTGGATGATCTTCGGGCTGTGGCGCGCCTGGTTGGCCAGCACGTTGTAGGGCAGGTCCACCCCCTGACCGAACATCTTCGCCGCCGCCTGGTTGTACCGCAGCAGGTTCCCCTGGGCGTCCAGCAGGATGATCGCATACGGGTTGTGGTCGATGATCCCGTCCAGCAGCTCCTTCTGGTGAGCCAGTTGATTCGTCGCCTCGTGAGCCTCGGTTACGTCCCTGCCGACAGCCTGGGTCTGGACGAGCTGCCCGTTGTCGTCGACGATCCCGGCCAAAGACCACTCGATCCAACCCATCTGCCCGTCGCCGCGCTGGACATGGTTGGTCACTCGCGTCGTGTGGGGAGCAGACTGGATCTTCTCCAGGGCCCCCAGCGCCCGAGACAGCTCGGCAGCGGTCATGAAATCGCGGATGTTCCCCCCGACGATCTGATCGGCCGGCAGGTCCATGAAGCGACACAGCGCGTCGTTGGCAAAGAGAATGGTCCCGTCCGGCTTGCCGCGGGTGACGAAATCCATCTGCGACTGCACCAGCTGCTCATAAAAGCAGCCGGGCGCATGGGTTTCGCACTGGTTTTGGCAGTTGTGGCCGGGCCTCCCCGCCCGGTCGTCCAGCCGCAGCAGCCGCTGCTGGAGACGCTCGATCTCGTCGAGCACCTCGCGTCGGTTTCGCGGCCCGGCCGCTCCGGATTGGTCGGTCATTTCGGTGCACATCTCAGCAACGCAGTATACCCGAGCCTTCCTTGTGCGCCATGACAAACTCCCCAGTTGCCGCCGGATATGGCCCAAGCTGCGGGTTAAGCTATCATTCATCTGAATTGCCCGGATAGGTTTTGCTTGACCGTTACGGGCTTTGGGCGGAAAATGCGCCTCTTTTCACGGATGAACGCCGATAGTCTTATCGGGCCGGGCGTGACTCGGCCTGTTTGTTTCTGCCCCGAGGGGGTTTGCTGCCCCGCGGATCGCGGACCAATCACCATAGACCTGAAACCATATGTCGGGCGGGGCGCCGAGCCCTGCACAGAAGTCTGGAAACGCAATGAACGCCAAATATCTTCCGTTTAAGTTTGTTCTGGTCGGCCTGCTGATTCTCATCTGCATCCTGGCGCTGACACAGAAGGGGCTCAAGCCGGGCATCGACATTGCCGGCGGCCACAGCCTGCGATTCGCCCTGGACATCAAGACCACCTTCGCCGGCGACGAGAACGTCCGGGCCATCGAAGTGCTCAAGGAGCGTCTCGACCCCCAGGGCCTGCGGAACCTGGAGTTCATCCCGATCGGCAATACGGAGATCGAAATCCGCATGCCCGCCGCCCCGCCGCAGACCCGCCAGGCACGACGGGCCTACACCGAGGCGATGAACGAACTGATGCGGGCCAATCTCGACAGCGGGGATATCCTCCGCCTCAGCAAGCTCCAGGACCTGCAGCGGCTGCAGCGGGCAGCGGCCCTGGCCGCCGGGTCCGAACCGATCCAGCAGATGCTCGTCGCCGCGGCCCGACAGGACAAGATGCAGACTATCCTGGCCGCCACGGCCGCCCAGGACAGCCTCGGCGAGTTCCAGGAACTGCTCGACCAGACCGAGGCAGACCTGGCCCGCGCCCAAGAGGCTCTGGAAGATGACCCCGACTCCCAGGGGCTTCAGTCCGCGGTGGCCACCGCACGGGAGAACCTCGCCAAGGCCCGAAAATCGGTCGACCAGTCCAAGCAGCAGATCAAGGCGGCCCGGACCCTGGCCGCCCAGTTGACCGGCAGCCAGAACGTCAGTGACCAGCAACTGCGGCGACTGCTCGGTGCCGCCCGGGTCATGAATGACCTCCTCCAGGCCGCAAAGGCCATGGATGCCGTCCGCGAAAAACAGGACGCACTGGCCGAAGCACGCGAAAAACTCGATGCCGCCAACGACGCCCTGGCCGCCGAACCCGACAGCCAGGAGAAGCTCCAGGCACGCGACGCCGCGGAAAAGGTCGTCGAGCAGGCCAAGGCCGAACTGACAGCCGCCCGGGTCGACCTCAAGCGTGCCCAGCAAGCCGTCCGACGCTCCAATATCCCCGAAAAGGGACTGGAAACCGCACTGCGGTTCTACGTCTCGCCCCAGGAGGCCGAGGCCCTCCTGGAGACCGACAACGTCAAAGGACAGGCCGAGATCGAGCGGCGCATGCAGGAGTACCGCCAGCGGCTGGAAGAAATCAAAGACGCCAACCCCTCCAAGGCCGAACAGATCGACCGGGTGGCCGAGGCCTTCGAAGCCTGGGCCAGGCAGCGCAACCAGTTGGACGACCCGGCCGACCTGGTCCGCCTGGTCCTCGACGCCGGCGTGCTGGAGTTTCGCATCGCCCCCATGCGTCCGGAGCTGATCAACCAGGACCGCCGGCTGATCCAGCAAACGGAACTGGAATCGTACATCCGCACACTGAAAGACCAGGGCCCCGACGCCGTCGAGGAAAACGCGCCGTTCCGGTGGTTCCTGGTCAAGGGCGACCCGTCTGAGTTCGGCCGCCTGATCGTCGCAGACGACGCGCTGGGCAACAGCTATATCCTGCTGACCAACTCCGATGCCAACACCATGCTCCGGAACACCGGGCAGGGCCAGGCCCAGTGGGAACTGGCCGGGGCGGGCATCGGCGCAGACGATCTGGGCCGACCCGCCGTGCAGTTCAGCTTCGACAATCGCGGCGCCCGCCTGTTCGCGCAACTGACCAGCCAGAACCAGGGCAGGGCCCTGGCGATCCTGCTGGACGACCGGGTCTACTCGGCGCCGAATATCAAGAACGCCATCACCGGGGGCAGCGGAATCATCGAAGGCAGCTTCTCGAAGCAGGAAGTCGCCGAACTGGTCCGCACGCTCGATGCGGGCACGCTGCCGGCCAAGCTGATCGGCCCGACCAGCGAGGACTCGTTCGACTCGGCCCTGGGTGAGGCGGGCAAGAACCGCGGCATCATCGCGGCGGTCTCGGGCCTGGCTGCCGTGGCGATCTTCATGCTGGCCTACTACCTGCTGGCCGGCTTTATTGCCGATCTGGCCCTGGTGCTCAACATCCTGCTGGTCCTGGGGGCGATGTCCCTGATGGACGCCCGGTTCACCCTGCCGGGTATCGCCGGTGTCATCCTGACCATCGGTATCGCCGTGGACGCCAACGTGCTGATTTTCGAGCGACTCCGCGAGGAGCAGGCCAAGGGACAATCGGTGGGGATGGCCCTGAAAAACGCTTACGAAAGGGCGTTCTCGGCCATCTTCGACGCCAACCTGACCACACTGGCAACCTGTGTGATCCTTGGCTGGGTCGGAACCGAGGAGGTCCGCGGCTTTGCCATCACCCTGGGCCTGGGCGTGGTGTTCAGTATGTTCACTGCCCTGGTCGTCACCCGCTGGATTTTCCAGGCCCTGCTGGATACGGGCCTGCTGAAGAACCGCGTGCCGATGCTCCAGGTCATCCGCGTGCCCAACATCAACTGGATGGGCAAACGCAAGCTCTTCTGGGGCGTCTCGGCGGTGATGATCGCGCTGGGTATTGCCGCGATGGTCAGCCAGGGCAGGGAGATCTTCGGCATCGAGTTTGTCGGCGGTACCAAGACCGTCGTGCAGTTCAAGCAGGACGGCCTGGTCGAGGGGCAACTGCCCCGGACTCCGCTGGTCCACCAGAAGATCCTCGCCGCGGCTGAAGAAGCCGGCGCCGAGAAACTTGCCGCCACCCTTACCGTCGAATCGCAGCAGAACCCCCAACTGGCCGAGCAGTACCTCGCCGCCGCCGATACCGACGGCAATGACGTGATCACCCAGGCCGAATGGCAGGCTGCGGGGCTGTCCGACGAGGCCTTCGACGTGCTGATCGGGCAGGGGCAGGTCGATGCCGACGGCAACAAGCAGCTGTCCCGCGCCGAGCTGGAGGACATGCCCTCCAACCTCTTCCAGATTACCACCACCGTCACCGACGGCCAGTTGATCCGGGAGATCCTGGGCGAGGCGTTCGGCCCGGCCCTGGTTACCCGCACTCCGCTGGAGTACGAACTGCTCGCCGGCCGCCGCAGCGAACGGCTGGGCGTAACGCTGGCCCCCGACGGCACGACGATTATCGATGAACAGGCACGCGAGAATGTCCTGAACCTCTACGCCGAGCCGTTCAGCGAATTCGAGGGCGGGCTGCTGATGGTCGTCCGCCTGGCCGACGACCAGGCCGTCTCGACCGAGGAAATCGCCGAGCGGATCAACCTCGTCCGCGAGGGCTACCGTCGTACGGAGGTCATCGGCCTGGACACGCAGGTCGACGGCACGGCCGGGGATGTCCGCTTCAGCGAGTTCGCCATCCTCGTGGCCCCCGGGTCGGATATCACCCCCGAGCGGTTCGACGACTTCGCCGAAACCGAGGCGAACCTGCTGGCGGCCGCCATGCGGCGGACCGAGTCCAGCCAGACCCAGAACGTCGGGGCCCAGCTGGCCGGCCAGCAAGCCGGCTACGCCATCATGGCCGTGCTGCTCAGCTGGGTGGCGATCATCCTCTACCTCTGGTTCCGGTTCGGTTCGGTCCAGTGGGGCCTGGCCGCCCTGATCTGCCTGGTCCACGACGTGGTCATCGTCATCGGCCTGATCGCCCTGTCCGGGTGGCTGTACGATACCGTGCTCGGATCGATCCTGCTGATCGACTCGTTCAAGATCGACCTGGCGATGATCGCCGCGATCCTGACCGTCATCGGCTACTCGGTCAACGACACCATCGTCGTCTTCGACCGCATCCGGGAGAATCGCGGCAAACTGGCTGCCGTTTCGGGCAAGGTCATCAACGAATCGGTCAACCAGACCCTGCCGCGTACATTGCTGACGTCGTTCACCACGTTCATAGTGGTCTTCATCATGTACGTCTGGGGCGGCCCGGCGATCCACTCCTACAACTTCGTCCTGCTGGCCGGCGTGATCTTCGGTACCTACTCGTCGGTCGCCATCGCCAGCCCGCTGATCATGGGCTTCAAAAAGGCCGTGGTCGCCAAGGTCGCACCGTCCGACGCCGGACAGCCGGCCGAATAACGCGACCCGCAAGTTCCCCCAGCCCAAAAGGCCCCGATCCACGCCGGATCGGGGCCTTCTGCATGAACTACGCCTGGCGGGACTCGAACCCACGACCTACGGTTTAGGAAACCGTCGCTCTATCCTGCTGAGCTACAGGCGCGTGTTGTTTGTTTCTGCAATCGGCATGGTTGCGTCGCTGGGCTCGGCAAGCCATGGCACCAGCACCAGAAATATGGCGCGTGTTGCAGAGAGGGTATTCTGGCCGAGGGCGAGGGGATTTGCAAGCGATTTGGGCGAGGGTTACGGCTTGTCGCCGGTTTGCTCGAGGTGGTCTAGGAGGCGGGATTCGAGCCAGGCGATGCGGTTTCGCAGGCTGGCGAGGTAGTGGATGGTGGCGGCCAGGGCGATTGTGAAAATCGGACCGGCGGGGACGATCTCGCCAAGGTCCTGGTCGGGGAACGAGCCTGGCGTCTCAAACTGTTCCGCCCAGATCAGCAGCCACAGCAGGCCGATCAGATAGAAGACGATGCTGATAACGGGGATTGCCGTTCGCAGTTTCTCCATCGGAGCCTCCCTGTTTGTCGTCGACGGTGAGGTCAGGTTTTCTCGGGCAGGTCCAGGCCGATCTGGGCCATGACCTGCTGGAGGTCGGACCAGACCTTCCCTCGGTTGTCCGCGGTGTATTGTCGCAGGACGTAGGCGGGGTGAAAGGTGGGCATGACGGGGATGCCCTCCAGGCCCGAGGCGTAATCGGGCAGCTGCTGCCACGAACCGCGCAGCCGCGTGATGCCCGTGGTGGTATCCAGCAGCTTCTTGGTGGCCGGGTTGCCGAGGGTGACGATGGCTTTGGGGGCGATGATCTGCAACTGGCGGATGAGGTAGTCCCAGCAGGCGTCGACTTCCTCGGGCATGGGATTGCGATTGTTGGGAGGCCTGCACTTGACGACGTTGCAGATGAATACGTCGTCTCGCGAAAGGCCCATCGCGGCGATCATCTTGTCCAGCAGTTGTCCGGCGCGGCCGACGAAGGGGCGGCCGGAGATGTCCTCGTCGTGACCGGGGCCTTCGCCAACGAAGACGAGGTCGGCATTGGGGTTGCCCTCGCCGAAGACGGTCCGCGTTCTGCCCTTGCACAGGGCGCACCTGGTGCAGTGGCGGACTTCGTCTTCGTCCATCCGGGCCAGTGCGGCGGGTTTCTGCTCGGGGGGTACGGGTCCTGCGGCGGCGGGTCCTGCGGCGGGGGGTCTGGAGCGTGCCGGGTCCTGGGCAGCGGCGGCGGGTGCAGCCGGCGGGGCGGCCTGGAAGTCCGGCAGCTTCGGCAGGTCGCCGGGGATGTACTCGCAGCCGAGAAGGGTTTCGATAGCCAGCAGTTGCCTTGCGGCCGAGGAGAGGATCTCGCGGGTCTGGTCAGTCATGGTCCCGGCGATTCTAGGCCCCTGCCGCCGGGCAGACAAGGAAATGTCGGGCGGTCTCAGTAATAGAGTCTCTGCCAGTCGCAGTGGATCGGCGAGAGGTTCTGGACCTGCGGGATGGTGATCTTCAGTCCGGGCTTGAATTCCGACTCTGCGATATCGGGGTTGCTCGTGCTGATCAGTTCGGCGTACTTGTCGGTTTCGTAGACGCGGCGGGAGACGTCCTCGTAGCTTTCGTCACCCTCGCGGAGGGTGTAGACGTAGACACCGCGGCTGTTGCGGTCTGTGTCGGTCTGGTTGTCTTGCTGGCAGGCCAGGGGTCCTGCGGCGATGGCGGCTGCGAGAATCAGGGCCGCCCCGATGGTTCGGATGTGTCGCATGTGGGTTCCTTTCAAACAGTTGCGAAGTATGATATGCGCCCGGCGGGGGGCAGATCAACAGCGTCGGGTGAGGGGGAATTTGTGAAAATCGTATCCTAACGCTTGTTTCGGCTGACGGTCTGAGCAGATATGATATTAACAGGCGCATGCTGCGCCGGACGTATTGCCTTGAGAAAACCTGTGGAGGCAGAGACCATGAATTCGACAATCAAGATGTTGCTGGTAGCGATTCCCGCCGCGGCCCTGGGTGGGCTGGTGATGGCGTTGGTGATGCAGCCGGACGTGGCGATGGCCCAGCGTGGCGCGCCGGCGCGGCTGCAGCCGTTCGAGATCCGCTCTGGCCAGACTTTCGACGGCTATGAAGTGTTCTTCATCGTCGACCCGCAGAACCAGCAGGTCGTGGCGGTTTCCTACGAACGCGGCGAGGAGAAGCTCGTGCCGATCGGCGGGCGGGACCTGGCCAAGGACTTCAAGATCAACACGGACACGAGCTTCAGCGTTGCGACGGTGCAGACGAGCAAATCCAGCGGTCTGCTGCTGGTGGTCAACCACACGCTGCAGCGGGCGATCGTGTACGAAGTCGACCAGAACAGCAAGAATTTCGACCCGACGGCGACGCTGGATCTGAGCAAGATCTTCAAGCCTCGCTAGTTCTCGGCCCGACCGAATTGAGCCCAAACTCCGCCCGGGCCCTGGAAGCCTTGGGCGGGGTTTTTGCTGCGCCGGCGCCGGCGGGTGCAGAAGGATTGGCCGATCCGCCCGCGGCGCGGTAGAATCCCACACACGAGTTTCATCCACCCCATTCCGCAGGATCGATGAGGCAGGCATGACGCAGACAGAACTGGCCGGGACGCAACAGAAGATCCGCAAGCTGCGGGCCAATCTCCAGCAGGTCATCCAGGGCAAGACCGACGCGGTCGACCGCCTCTGTGTGGCGCTGATTGCCGGCGGGTCGGTCCTGCTGGAGGACGTGCCCGGCGTGGGCAAGACGACGCTGGCCAAGGCCCTGGCCCGGTCGATCGAGGCCGAGTTCCGCCGCGTGCAGTTCACGCCCGACCTCCTGCCGGCAGACATCCTCGGCGCGTCGATCTACAACCCTGTCGACGGGACGTTCAACTTCCGGCGCGGTCCGGTGTTCTGCAATATCCTCCTGGCCGACGAGATCAACCGCGCCTCGCCGCGGACCCAGAGCGCCCTGCTGGAGGCGATGAACGAGCAGCAGGCCACCGTCGAGGGCCAGTCGTACCCGCTGGCCAGTCCGTTTCTGGTCCTGGCCACGCAGAACCCGGTGGAGTATCACGGCACGTACCCGCTGCCGGAGGCCCAGCTGGACCGCTTCCTGCTGCGGCTGAGCCTGGGCTACCCGGAACAGGCCGTCGAGGTGGAAATCCTGCACAACCAGGCGATTCATCACCCGCTGGAGTCGATCCAGCCGGTGGTGGACTGTTCGGAGGTGGTGGCCATCCAGAACCAGGCGCGGCAGGTGCGGGTCGAGCAGAGCGTATCGGAGTATATCGTTCGCCTGGTGGCTGCGACGCGGAGCGATTCGCGGCTGAAGCTGGGTGTCTCGCCGCGCGGCTCGATCATGCTGTTCCGTGCTGCCCAGGCGGCCGCCTTGACCGACGGGCGGGATTACGTGCTGCCCGATGACGTCCAGTCGCTGGCCGGGGCGGTCCTGGCCCACCGGTTGATCCTGACCAGCAAGAGCAAGTACGGCGGATCGGACCGCAATGACATCGTCGGCGACCTGCTGGAGCAGGTGAAGGTCCCGACGTGAACCGGTCGCTGGGGTTCTCGCAGCGGCTCTGGCGACAGATCCGGCTGCACAACATTACCCCCGGCGGGCGGGTGTTTCTCTGGGCGTTGTTTGTCGCGGGCGTAACGGGGATGGTGACGCTGACGATTCCGGTCTATCATGTCTTCGCGGTGCTGATGGGCGTGTACCTGGGGATCTGGCTGGTCGCGCAGTTCGCGCGTCGTCGCCTGCGGGCAGAGGGGCGCCTTCCGCGTCGGGCGGTAGCGACGCAGCCGGTGCGCTGCGAGTTCCGGCTGCATAACGACTCGAAGCTTCCGGCCTGGGACGTCCAGGCGCGGGTTTTCTATCTGCCCCGGGCAATCGAGCAGACCGACGGCGACGTGACGATCCGGCGGCTGGACCCGGGCGAATCGGCGGCGATTCCGGTGACGCTGCTGCCCAGGCGTCGGGGCCTGTACCCCATGCCCCCCTTGCGGTCGTACACGACGTTTCCGTTCAACATCCTTCGTACGGGCCGACGCGAGACGCCGCTGGGTTCGCTGCTGGTCGTGCCGCACTTCCATCCGCTGGAGTCGATCGACCTGGCGGTCGGCCCGCGCTATCAGCCCGGCGGGATCGCCCTGACCAGCCATGTCGGCGAGTCGCCGGAGTACATCGGCAACCGCGACTACCGCCCGGGCGATTCGATCCGCAAGCTGGACTTCCGCAGTTGGGCCCGGCTGGCCAGGCCCGTGACGCGCGAGTACCAGGAGGAATACTACTGTCGGATCGCCCTGGTCTGCGACACGTACGTGGGGCGCCGGCGCCTGGGCCCGGGCGGCCACGGCCCGATGGAGGCGGCGCTGAGCCTGGCCGGGGCCATCGCCGACGCCCTCGGGCGCGGGGAGTACGTCATCGACATCTTCGCCGCCGGGCCGGAACTCTACGAACTGCGGACCGGGCGGGCGACCAGCGAGCTGGAGAGCATCCTGGAGATCCTCGCCTCGGTCGAGCCCTGCCGGGACAACCCGTTCTCTCGGATCACCCCGGCCCTGGCCGAGCAGCTCGAACGGATCAGCAGCGTGATCTTCGTTTTGCTGGACTGGGACGAATCGCGACGCGAACTGGTTCGCCGCGCCGTCGAGGCCGGCTGTCGGACGAAGGTGATCCTCGTCTCGTCGCGTCCGCCCTCGCTGGCGGTGGACATCGATGCCAACTGGGCCGAGGACTTCCGCCGGATCGACCCCGAGGACATCCAGGCCGGGAGGGTCCACCAGTTGTGAACGCCCAACGCCTCTGCATCCTGGGGATGATCCTGCTGGCCGCGGCGTCGCTGTCGCTGATGAGCGGGACGTACGGTTTTGCCGCTGCGGTGGCCGTCGCAGCCGCATGGGCGACGTTCACGAATCGCAGGTGGCAGCTCAAGAGCGAGCGGCGGCTGCTGGTCTTCGTGCTGCTGGCGCTGGCCTTCGCCCTGAAGCACCGGGTGATTCCGTACCAGCCGCCGATCCGCAGCGACCTGTTCTTCTACGTCTTCTCGCTGGCCTACGCAGCCGGTCAGTACGCGGTGGTCTCGATGGTTCTCTCGCTCGTGCTGGCCGGGCCCGTGCCGCGTCTGGCCGGGCTGTTGGGGGCCCTGGCGGTGATGTGCGCGGGCAACTTCCTGCCCAGCCCGTCGGAGCAGTGGGTTTACCGCGCCTTGGCCGGAGCGTATGTGGTCCTGATGTGCCTTTTCTTCGTGACGCGCCAGGAGACGCCCGACCCGGCCAGGCGTCGCCGCGGGGCGGCTGCGGGGATCATCATGTCCGTGGCGGTGGGCATCGGCCTGCTGCTTTCGGTGCTGACCGCCCAGGCGATGGAACGCTACGGCACGGACGCGATGAACCTCTTCCTGAAGTACCACCCGTGGAACCGGCGGAGCTTCAACCCCGGCGGGGGCAACGAATCGCCCACGCTGGACTCGGTCAGCGCCATGCGCCTCGGGCCCCGGGCCGAGAACATCGCCCTGCGGGTCTACAGCGACACCCTGCCCGGCTACCTGCGGGAGGCAGCCTGGGAGAACTACACCGACGGTCGATGGTTCGCCAGCCTGCCGGGCGAGGTCATCGAGCCGGTCGAGGCCCTGCCCGAAGGCCTCGAGCCCCGGGCCGGCGAGACATTCCGCATCCGCACCGGCGGGGGGCCCTGGAAGCGGATGGAGATCTGGCGCGACCCGGAAAGCGACCTGGGGATGTTCACCCGCCTGGACACGGTGTACGTCGCTGCCCCGGTCGATTCCGTCCGTCGCAGCGTGCACGGCACGGTCCGATCCACCGACCTGCACGGGGGCGTGAACGTCGAGACCTTCGCCGGCAGGGTGGTCCCCCGCGAGGAGGCCTCGGCCGTGCTGGCTGCGTCTCTGCGCGTCCCGGAGCACCTGCGAGACCAGCTTGCCGTCCTGGCTGAGCAGTTGATGGGGGACCTGTCGACCACGCCGGAGAAGGTCCGGGCGGTCGAGGCGTACTTCCACGAGAACTACCGGTACAAGCTGGGCATCCAGGTTCCGCCCGACCAGGACCCCATCGCGTGGTTCCTGCGGGCCAGGCCGCCCGCCCACTGCGAGTTCTTCGCTGCCGCAGCCACGCTGGTGCTCCGGGCCGGGGGCGTGCCCAGCCGGTACGTCACCGGATTCGTCGCCCGCGAGCGCAACGAGGCCGGAGGCTACTGGGTGGCCCGCAACCGCGACGCCCACGCCTGGACCGAGGCCTACGACCGGGCGAGTCGCACGTGGGTCACCGTCGAGGCCACGCCCGCCGACGGTGTGCCCCAGCCTCAGCAGACGCCCTGGCTGGCCGGACTGCTGGACCGGTTCGAGCAGGGACTTCTCTCGCTGCGGACAGCCCATTTCCGGGGTGGCTTTATCGGGGTGGTCGCCTGGCTGGGCCGGGCGGGGTGGAGGCTGCTTGTCGCCTTGGTAACGCGGTGGTGGGGCTGGCCGATTCTGGCCGTTGCGGCTTGGTGGCTGGGCCGAAAACTCTGGCGACGCATCAGACCCTGGCTGGCCCGCCCGCGGCGCAGTCCCCCCGACCCGGTCGTCCAGGCCATGCGCAAGCTGCTGGCCCGCGTCGACCGGAAGCTGGCCCGCCGGGGCCTGGCCCGCGCCGACGGCGAGACGCTGCACCAGTTCGCCCGGCGAATCCGCCCGATCGACCCAGCCGCATCGGACTGGTATCTCGCCTACGCCCGGCGTCGCTACAGCGGCCAACTCCGCGCCGACGACCTGCAGACCCTTCGCGGCGACCAGACCGGCTGGTAGGGCGGGTCAGTCCGTCAGCG
>JBKHDI010000075.1:0-17514 GCA_046541415.1 Phycisphaerae bacterium
TTTCGTGGCCGTGAACCAGGGCACCATGAAACGTAGTGAACTTTCGTGGCCGTGAACCAGGGCACCATGAAACGTAGTGAACTTTCGTGGCCGTGACCGGTGCATCTGGCCGAGGCGGGGTCAGTCGGTTTCCGGCTCGGTCGGGTTGAGGGATTGGTTGTGGTCGACCAGGGCGCGGAGGGCGGGTCGGAGGCGGTCGAGTTGGGCCTCCAGTTGGGCCATCGCAGCGGGGATCTGGTCCCACTGGGCTTGTTCGCCGAGGGTTTCGAGGTGGAATGCAGCTTCGAAGGCGGCCGGGGCGTGGATCATGCCCAAGGCGCCCTTCAGCGAGTGGGCTGAGCGGTTGACGGCCTGGGCTTTCTGGTCGGCGACGGCCTGGCGGATGAGGTCGACGCGCTGGTCCTCTTCGGCCAGGAACATCTCCAGAACTTCCAGGGCGAGGCTCTTCTCGCCGCCCATGGCGTCCATCATCGCGGCCAGGTCGAAGATCTCGCAGGCTGCGCGGCGATTGGCCTGGGGTTCGGGCGCAGGCTCGGGTGCAGCAGCAGTCGGCCCTTTGGCCGGGTCGGCCTGGGACAGGTACTTTCGGAGCACGTCGTAGAAGGCTTTCCGGTCGATGGGCTTGGTGGCATAGTCGGTAAATCCGTCGTCGAGGCAGCGCTGGCGGACGCCGGCCATGGCGTGGGCGGTCAGGGCGATCACCGGCTGGGTGAACTGCTGGGCGCGGAGCATGTCCAGCAGGTCCTTGCCGTCGATTTCGGGCATCATCAGGTCGGTCAGCAGCAGATCGTAGGGTTGGTTTCGGTTCTGTGCGGTGAGGGCTTTTGCCAGCGCGATGCGGCCGTTTTCGGCCACGTCGACTTCCAGGCCGAAGCGGGTCAGGACGTGGCAGATCAGTCGGCGGTTGTCGGGGCCGTCTTCAGCCAGCAGGACGCGGCCCTGGAGTCGTGCGCGTCTGCTGACGGGCGTTTCGGCGGTCCTGTGGCAGGCGGCGGACAGGTCGGGCTTGTGGAGCTGGTCTTTTTCGGCCGGTTCGATCGGCAGCCGGAGGGTGAACGTGCTTCCTGCCTGGGGGGCGGAGCGGACGGTGATGTCGCCGCCCATCAGGCGGGCCAGGTGGCGCGAGATGGCCAGGCCCAGCCCCGTGCCGCCGAATTTCCGGGTGGTGGACAGGTCGGCCTGGATGAAGGCGGTAAAGAGCTTCTCGACCTGGTCGCTGGACATGCCTATGCCGTCATCGACCACCGAGAGCAGCAGGCAGGCCTGGCCGGGGTTGTCGCACTGATAGTCGGCGCGGACCTGGACGTGTCCGTCGGGGGCGAATTTGATGGCGTTTCCGGCCAGGTTGACCAGGATCTGTCGCAGGCGGGTCGGGTCGGAGCGGATCTGCCTGGGGATGTGCGTGTGGCAGTGGAACTGCAGGTCCACGCCGGCGGCCTCGGCCTTGATCGCCAGCAGGTCTTTGACTTCCAGGAGGATCTGGTCGGGCCGGCAGTCGGTCTGTTCGATGGTCATGCGGCCTGCTTCGATTTTGGACAGGTCCAGCACGTCGTTGATCAGCGTCAGCAGGTGGTGGGCGTTGGTGTTGATGATCTGGGCAGCCTGGCGATGGTCACCGGGCATGTCATCGGCCTCGGCGAGGGTTTCGGCAAAGCCCATGATGGCGGTCATGGGGGTTCGGATTTCGTGGCTCATGTTGGCCAGGAAGCTGCTTTTGGCTTCGTTGGCGGCCTCGGCGGCGGCGCGGGCTTCGTCCAGCTGGCGGTTCTGGGTCTGGATCTTGTCGCGTGACTGGCTGACCTCGGCCATGGCCTGCTGGAGCTGGACGGTCTTCTCCTCCAGTCCCGTCACGTCGTCGAAGGTCGCCAGCGTGCCGCGGCAGGCCCCGTCGGGCCTGTAGACCGGTGCGGAGTTGACCATGAAGGTTCGTTCGGAGCGCTCGGGCATCTGGAGGGTCATCCGCACGCCGCGGTGGACGGTCTTGGATTCCAGGGACGATTCCCAGGGCAGGACGCCTTGGCCGTCGCTCTGGTCGCAGAGGCTCCAGGGCTGGCCGGCCGGCCTCTTGCCGATCAGGTCGTTGGCCTTGCAGCCGTACATCTCGGCCATCTGGGTATTGGCCATTACGATCCGCCCCCGATGGTCCAGCACGAGCACGCCTTCGGCGAGGCAATCGAGCATGGCCTGGACGCGTCCGGGGATGACCTTCGAGGGGTCCAGGTGCTCCAGGATGCGCCGCAGCAGCAGGAGGAAGGCGATGAAGCTGCCGACGCCCAGAAAGCCGATCAGCACGAAGTTGTTGCTGCGCAGGCGGTCCAGCCAGTTGCCCGAGCCGATGGCCTGGAAGGTGATCTCCAGCTGTCCCCACGGCTGGGAATCGAGGTAGATCGGCACGATCGCGTGGGTGTTCAGCGGGTCGCCCTCGGCTGCCTTGGCGAACAGCTTCTCGTGCGGGCCTGCCTGGGTGATCAGCTCGCCCTCCGTGTTGCGCACGCCGGCTGAGACGACCGTGTCGCTGCGGCGGACCATGGCTACCAGGATGGCCGTCATCGCGTCAGTGTCGTCCTCGGCGCAGGCGATGGAGCAGCCCACCGCGGCGGATTCTGCCAACTGGCGGCGCCCGTCGGTGATCGCGCCGCGGCTGTCGGGGACCAGGCCGATCATCTCGGCGATGAAGAAGACCCCCAGCGCCGCGATGGCCAGGGCCAGGCTGATCTGGATGGCGGGCTTGGCGCGTTTCATGCCCGCCCCCCGTCATGCCGGGACCTTCTCCGGCGGCCGAACCAGCGCCGTCTGCGCTTCTTCCGGCTGCGGGAGGCCTGGTGGAAGTCGAGTACGGGCAGGGGGTCGAACATTTTCCAGGCCGGCAGGGACGAGGCCCAGCTGGCGACCATGGCCCCGCTTTTCAGGGCCCAGATGACGATGCCGGTCGTGGCCATCGAACTGGTCCCGACCACCACGCCGACCGAGACGATCTTCTGGCGGTGCTCGAACTCGATCTGCTTCTTGGCGGTCTGCTGTATGGCATCCATCTTCTGCCAGACCTGTGCCTTCGAGCTGAGCTGCTTGAAGTAGCGGTTCTCGGAGCTGATATCGGGCGTTTCCTGCTGTTCGACGGGCACCTCGACCGCCGGTGCGTCGGGGCCTTCCGGCTGGCCCGGCTGGCCCGGCTGGCGGTCGGGTCTGGAACCCCGGGCCTCGCCGCCGTCGGAATCCGTGGATTCACCGGAGCTGTCGTTCTGGTCGGAATCTCCCTGGTCGGTCTCTTCCGGATCGCTCTGCTGCTCGCCCGGCTCGCCTTCGGCCTCGGGGTCGGTCGGATCGGGCTCGGTTTCCTGCTGGTCGGGCTCGGCGGGCGGTTCCTCTGCCGGCGGGTCGCTGGACTCCGGGGCCGGCGTGGGCTCGGAGGGCATGGTATCCGGTTCGGGCGTCGGTTCGGGCTCCGGCTCGGGCTCGGGCTCCGGCTCGGGCTGGGGACTTGACGGTTCGGGGGCGGGCTCCGGTTCGACCGCCGGGGCCAGGGGCTCATCGAGCTGGGCCGGCGGCTCGGCCTCGGCTGCGTTGACCGTCAGGTAGACGGTAGCCGTGCTTTCCTGGCCCGCCGAGTCGACGATGGTGTAGGTGAAGCTGTCCGCCCCCTCGTAGTTGGAATGGGCGGTGTAGACGAACCGGTCGCCGCTGCGGGAGACAACCCCATGGGCCGGGCCGGTCCAGCCGAAAATCGAAACGCCCGATTCGGCGTCGCTGTCATTGGCCAGCACGTCGACGTCCACGCTGCAGCCGGAGTAGACCTCCGCGGCGTCGTTGGCGGCGGTCGGGACGGTATCGACGTTGACCGTCGCCTGCCCCGTGCTCGACAGAGATGCCTCGCCCAGCAGGAGATTGTCGATGGCCATCAGCAGACGCTTGTTGTTACCGGTATTGTAGCCGACAGGCTCTGTAAGGTCTCGGAAGTCGAACTGCAGCGTGTAGGTCCCCGGGGCAACGCCGGCGAATGTGTGCGTGAGGGTGGCAATGTCTACGGCCGTGTCGCTGTCGTAGGCGACCATGGTTTCGGTCTGGGCTGAGCGGGTCAGGGTCAATTCCACACCGGCCGCCCCCGAGCCGAGCAACGCGAGCGTGACCCCGCCCCAAAGCACGCCGGAATAGTCCACCCGTGCCATGCCGATAAACACGTCGAACTCGACGAACAGCTCGCCGCTGGTGCCGACTTGAACACTGGCCGTCAGCCTGCGATCGTCTCCGCTGGCAGTGGCATAGACGCCCAGGGCGCGGTTGGCCTGCCCGGCCTGGCCGGCGTTGTAGGTCGAGTTGGACAGAAACTGCCCGATCGCCGAGAGCGAATCGATATCCCCGTAGGTGCTCGACCAGTTCCAGATCTCGGGCGAATCCGGCACGGAAGTTCCGTCCGGTCCGATGTCGTCGAAATCGTGCATCACCAGCCCGGAGACCACCTCGATGCCCAGGTTGTACTGGATCTGCGGATCCAGGGCGGACTGATCGGCTAGGTAAATGGCCCCCGTTGACACGTCGATTCGGAAGGCCCCGCTGTCGTTGCCCGAGATGATCGAATAGGCCAACGGGTCCCCGTCGGGATCGCTGGCAAGTACCTGCCCGACCAGGTCGCCGTTTGAGGCGGTCTGGTCGACCCATAGCACGACATCCTCGACGACGGGCGGCTGATCGACACCGGCCAGCAGGTCCGGCAGGGCGGCTGCGGCCAGGAGATCCTCCTGCGGCGCAGCGGCAGGTCCCGTCGCTGTCACGTGCAGTTGACCCGTCGGTTGGAGCGGGTCGAACAGGGCGTCAGCAGCGCCGGCAAGTGGTTCGGCGAGCCCACCGGCCGAGAGCAGCAGCCTAGGTTCCAGCCGTTCCAGTCCGCGCGGTGCAGAACCACCCGCAGCTGCTGTCGCTGCTGTTGGCTGTGTTGTCCGGGGGCCTTTTCCCACTCTGTTCTCCGCGAGCGATCGGGTATCGGAGCGTTTGTACTTCCTTCCTGGAGCAGATTTGTGCCCGTTCCGCCTCGACAGGGGGCCAGCGACTCCCAACAGTTCCTGCTGCCTGGCAGGGGCTGCTGCGACTGGCTGATTTCATTTACGCCTTCCATTCCGATGACTTTAGGGGAAAACCCGTAGAGCATTGTCCACTGGTCGCTGTCAGAACGGAGAGTGTCCGATATTTATGAAACTCACAAGTCGTGTAATCGACGAAACATACGGAGTAAGCGTGCAACCTCAGCTACACGGGGAGACCTGCCATGCCAACACGTTCGGGAGACTGGTTCCTGGGCCTCTATGCAATCGCGGTGGCGCTTCTGCTGGGCCTGCTGGAAATCGCCGCGGCCCTGCGCGGCAAGTCGGCCGCCTGGGACCTTGACGCCGCCGGCCTGTACACCTTCCTCATCCTGCTGGTGACCATCCTGCTGTTCGGCTCGCGGGCGGCGAGACGCCGCGGCAAGTACGAGTCTCCGGGGGCCGAGTCCAAACAGCAGAAGCGGAACTGACGGCCCGCCATGGGCCCGACGGGGCCACGATCTACGCCCGGTAAGGCCGCTGAGAAGCTCGGACGGAACTCCAGCGAGGCTGGGGGGTTGAAGTTACACGGTCCAGCTTTGTCATGACATTCCCCAGGAGTCCAAGATGAGACGCTCTGTCGCCACGTTGTTGATCTGCCTGTTCGTAACCGCCTGCTTCGCTGTCGTGCCGGAAGGTACCCCCGAGAAACCCACCGTTCCGGCGGGCCAGTCGCGCAGCGACAAGGCCCAGCGCGGCGGGAACCTGCGCTACTGGCCCAAGCGGGGCGATGCAGCCGAAGTGGTCACCGCCAGCTTCCTCGGCGGCGCCGGCGAGCAGTGGCTCGTCGACGGCGGATTTCAGCCGGACGGGTCGATGGTGCTGGTCGGCAACGGCGTGGGGGGCAATTTCGCCCTGCCGGTCCGGATGACCGTGCTCGGCCGTGACGGCAGCAAACCCGATCCCTACAAACCCAGGCAGCGGATGAGCAAGGCCCGGCGCCGCCAGCCGTCCGAGCCTGTCACCGACGCGCTGGGCAACCCGGAATACCAGAAGCTCTCCTGGACGATGGACGACGCGACGGGGTTCCTGGTCAAGCTCGACCCGTCTCTGCGGAAGATCCAGTCCGCCGCCCGGCTGGGCTGGGCGACCGGCGTGATTACCGCCGCGGTCGTCGGCACCGACGGCAGCGTCTATATCGCAGGCCGGGCCGGCAGCGGGGCCAAGGTCCTGGCCAACGATTCGCAGGTGGCCCGGTCGCAGGTCCAGCGTGTTAAGGGTGCCCCGGCCGACAAGACCTTCGTTGCCAAGGTTGCCGCGGACCTCTCGCGGGTGCTCTGGGTGCGTGTGGTCGAGGGCGACGCCTTTGCCCCGCGGCTGACGCTGCGGGCCGATGGCAGCATCGTCGCTTCGCTGGCGGATCTGCGGACCTACAGCCCCGCCGGGAAGCTGCTGTCCACGGTGGTCGTCGACGGCGGGCTGGGCGACCGCAACTCGGTTAACCCCATTACCGGCGAGATCGTCTACGGCGGCGAGCACCACTGGTCGACGGGTCGCGAACCGTGGCGCTGCCCGATCCTGGATGTCAAGAATCCCGACGGCAGCCTGAAGTACAAGCTGATGGACTGGGGCGGGCCCTATGTCGGCCTGGACAACCAGCGCCTGGTCTCGGACACCGCCGTGCGCCGCGTCAGTCACGACTCGAAGGGCAACATCGTGGCGATTCTCTGGTCCGACGGGGGCAACAGCGTCGGCGGCCGACAGGTCACCGACGTCCGCCGCGGTGTGGGCACGCGAGGCGTGGGCCTGACGACCGCCGGGGCCAACGCCACCAGCTTCGCCTGGCTGATGCGGATCGAGCCGGAGAACTACCAGGTCATCGGCTGGACGCTCTGGTGCAGCAACTACGGCCACAAGGCCAACGGGGCGAACATCACACGGACCAGCGAGGCCGACGACGGTTCGCTCTGCTTCGCCGGCGGCAGCGCCTGGGGCCTGCGCCAGACGCCCAACCGCCTGACGGCCACCGAGCCGGGCGGGGATTACATCGCGGTGCTGACGCCCGACCTGACCGGGGTGCGGTACAGTTCGATCGTCCCGGGCACGGGGCGGGCGGAAGTTTCCGAGAGAAACGACTGGGGCATCTTCACCGGTGTCCAGAACGGGCGACAGCGGGCGGTCTTCGTCACCGGGGCGGGCAAGAGCGGCGACAACTACGGCCTGGTCACCGAAACGCCCACCACCGACAACGCCCTGCAGAAGACCTTCGGCGGCGGGACCTCCGATGGCTGGTTCATCGTCCTGGACCTCTCCAAGCCCGTCGCCCCGGCCAGGCCGGCCCAGACCGGCGGCGGGAGGATGACCTACCAACGCGCCGGCCACCGCGTCGGGCGCAACCGCAAGCGAGAAACCACACCGGAAAACGGCACGGTCTACACCTTCGATCCCAAGTTCCCGCGCTGGGTGACCGTCGATGCCGAATTCCGCCATCCCGACCCGGCTGCCCACTGGCCGAACTTCTTCTACGGCCGCCCGGTCTCGGGCAAGCTGACGTGGTCCAGCTCCGGTGTTACCGGGCAGTTCGAGGTCCAGGCCGACCGCCTGGTCCAGAACCGGGGCAGCCAGGCCCGACGCGTCCTGGGCCAACTGCTGGAGAAGGTCGAGGACCCGGGCGTGAAGCTGACGGTCAAGTCCCTGGGCGATCCGAAGACCGAGCGGTTCGAGACCACCGACAAGAAGGGACGCAAGATCACCGAGGAGGTGACCTACCAGGTCGCCGACGCCGTGCTGGAAGTCGCAGGCCGACGGCTGAACGTCCAGCCGAAGGTCACGATCAGCCCGGGCAAGGTGGTCGAAAAGCCAATCCAGAAGCTGACCGTCACCGCCTGGCTGAGCCTGACCGGGCGCCAGCTGGGCCTGGCCGGCAAACTGGCCGACGAGCCGATCGACATCCGCATCTCCGCCCAGGCGATGCAGGAAGGCTCGGACCGCGGCCGAAAGCGTCGATAATCGATAAAAATTCGCGGAATTTTCCCCGCTGCATCCCAGGTTGCCCTCCTAGCATGGAAAAACCATGCCATGCAGGAGGGCATCTCAATGCGCAACGCAAGATGGGCAGTACTCGCCGCGAGTCTCGTCCTGGCCGCCTCGGCCGGCTGGGCCGACTCGATCGGACCGGTCTACCAGGACAGCTTTTCCGGCGGGGTCTTCTACCCGACGTTCCCCAACGAGTTTTTCGGCCTCCGGGCCAACGGGACTCCGCCCTGGACTACCGGCCACGTCGATGGCTGGATCCGCTACAACAGCAACCAGATCAACGACGGGGCGTATACGAGTATCCTCGTCGGCGAGCAGTTCGCCGCACCGGGCTTCGACTTCCGGCTGAACCTGGCGGGCAATATCCTGACCAAGGCGAACATCTCAGGACGGTTCGAGGGCAACCACGCGACGATCCAGTTCGACGAGGACGGGGTCTACAGCGGCCTGTTCGGGAACCTGGATTTCGAGATCCTCGATACGTGGTATCGCATGCAGCAGTCGGGCTTTACCTGGGAGATCAAGCAGATCAACCCGGATACCGGCACGACCGAGTTGATGCCCCTGCTGGCCTCGGGATACTGGAACTACAAGCAGATCGACAACCGATCCTTCTTCCTCTACCACTGGCCCCAGTTGATCCTGACCGACCCGCCGTCGCAGATCAGCGCCACCAGCGGCCCGGTAACACTCGACGGTTCCCAGAGCTATCAGCCGAACAACGAGCCGTTCACCGCCCTGTGGAAGACCTCCACCGGCGCGACGATCAGCAGCCAGCTGCTCGTCGAGGCCCAGGCGTGGCAGTTCGGCTTTGAGCATCCCGGGCAGACCATCGACGTGGAGCTGGAACTGACCGACCACTTCCTGAACTTCAATTCCCAAAGCTTCAAACTGAAGTACATCAACGCCGATCCGGTTCTCCAGTCGGCCTGGGTGGAGTACGACGAGGAGAACTTCACCGTCGAGTTCCTGGCTGATGCAGTGGATGACGATCTGTCGTTGAACCCCTATCAGCCGGGCTTCGAGCAGCTGCTGGTGGAATTCCTGCACGGCGGGACGTTGATCGCCGTCGGCGGCGAGCAGGTCAGCCACCAACAGCTGGAACAGCTGCTGGGCGGCAGGGGCCTGTTCGAGCTGACCGCGCGCGTCACCGACCGGGCCGGGCGAAGTGATTCGACCACGATGCAGCTCGAGGTGATCCCCGAGCCTGCCGCGATGCTCCTGCTGCTGGCCGGGGCAGGGATTCTCAGCCGCAGGCGGCGACCGGACCAGCCGTAACACTTGCCCGCCCCTGCCCTTGGCCTCCGTTGTCCCGCCGTTGCCGGCAGAAAGGTTTCCCCGCCCGAGGGGTGAATCGTAGGTTTCCTTCCGGACCGACAGACAGCCACGAACCTACACGGAGGCGGGACGATGATCGATTCTGAATCGTTGATGTCCATGGCAGGAACAAGCGCCGACCTGGTGACCATCGAGGCCGGCGAGAACGTCTCGGTTGCCGCGGCGCGGATGGCGGAGAACCATATCGGCGCCCTGATGGTGATGAACGGCGAGAGGGTAGCGGGCATCATCACCGAGCGGGACGTCACCGTCCGGGTCGTGGCGGCGAACCTGGAACCCAACTCCACGCGGATCGAACAGGTGATGACGCGGAAGCTGATCTGCTGCTCGCTGGAAACGTCCATCTCCACCGCCCAGCAGGTGATGGCCGAAAACGGCATCCGCCACCTGCCCCTGGTCGAACAGGGCCTGCCGGTGGGTATGCTCTCGGTCCGCGACGTGCTGCAGCACCAGTTGGCCTCGGTGAGGGCCCTGGCGATCAAGCAGTCGCGGATTCTCTCGGACCTGGAAGGGGCGTATCCGGGCATCACGTCGCTGAACCGCGACGAGTACGGGCGCATCCGGATATAGAGCGGTTCAGCGCCCTGCCAGCATGCCCAGCGGGTCGGGCCAGTCGAAACGCCCGAAGATCAGCCAGGCGATCATGATCGCGCAGGTGATGTCGTAGCCGACGCTCATGCGCCGGTGGCGCCAGATCTGCAGCGTCTGCAGCAGGGATCGGCCGGCAGGGTCGCCAGCCCCCGCCTTACCGGCCAGGACTCGCCGCGTGTGCAGCAGTCTCCGGGCGGCGGTGAAGAAGGGCAGCACCGCCTGCTGGAGTACCAGGGCGGGGATGTTGACGGCGAAGGCGGCAATGAGCACCGCGGCCATCCGCTCGCCGCGCTGCCAGAAGCCCACCGAGCAGGACTCGATGAGATCCTCAGCCCGGGCGCGGGTGTAGGAGATCATGAACCCGTTGAAGAACGCGATCTGGGCGGCCAGGGCGAAGGTGTAGTTCGGCTCGCCTTTCAGGGCAAAGCCCACGCTGATGCCCGCGAAGATCGCGAAATCGCTCAGCCGGTCCATCGTGCTGTCGAGCATGGCCCCGAACGGGGTCGTCTGCTTGCCGATCCGGGCGACTGCCCCGTCGAGCATGTCGCAGGCGCAGCTGGCGACCAGCAAGCCCGCCCCGACGTACAGCCAGGTCGTATCGAAAGCCACGCCGGCTGCGAAGCAGACCCCGCCGCAGACCGTCAGGGCCGTACCGAAAACCGTCAGGGCGTTGGGCGTCACGCCCAGGGCGATCAGCCCCCGGGCCAGGCCGTTGCGGGCGGCGCCGATCGATGTTCCGATGATGCGTCCGATCATGCCGGCAGCTTAGCTCCGCCCGTGCCGACCTGCAAGCAGCCGTTGCAGAGTTGCTCGTGGGCGGCTATGCTCAGAAGCATCGACCGGGGCATGGGAGAAGGCCTGTGAAATTCTCTGGACTCGTAACCTGCGTTGGTTCGCTGCTGATCGCCGCCTGCCTGACCGGAGGCTGCGCGACCGAAACCGAGACGACGGCGGCACTGTCGGACCCGGTCGACTCCGCTGTCTTCCAGTACGCCCTGGACTTCGAGTACTCCCGGCGTGACCGGAAGCGGACGGGGCGGGCGCATCTCTGGATTCCCCCCTCGGCCCAGCGGGTCAGGGGCGTGGTGATGGCGGGCTTTACCAGCATGGAGCGGCGATTCGTCAAGAACGGGCGCATCCGCCGGGCGTGCGCCAGCCGGGAGCTG
This sequence comes from Phycisphaerae bacterium, assembly GCA_046541415.1. GTDB lineage: Bacteria > Planctomycetota > Phycisphaerae > SM23-33 > SM23-33 > CAZOVB01. The sequence goes on from JBKHDI010000075.1 coordinate 11,144, forward strand.
GCGATTGTCTTTCTCGACACGGGCCTTTCGGCGGCCGAGGTGCCCGAGCTTCTCAGAAGGTTCGGCGATGTTTCCGGCTACGCTGAGCTGCCGCGTGCGCCGCTGCTGTTCGTAGGTCACTCAGCCGGGGGCCCGCAGGCGCGGGACCTGGCGATCCAGTACGCCGAACGCTGTTTCGGGCTGATCCAGCACCGGGGGGGCCTGGCCAATGGCGTCCCTGCCGAGGTGCCCGCGATCGCCTCGGTGGGCCAGTTCGATGAATTCGCCGGGCAGATGCGCGACGAAACCGGGTACGAGCCGGCCTGGCAGCGGGCCCTGGACGCGACGAAACAGATGCGGGCCGAACAACCGGACAAACTGGTCAGCTTCCTGCTGGATGCGGGGGCCGGGCACTTCCACTTCTCCGACCGCGAGGCGGAGTACCTGGCGATGTGGATCGTCAAGGCGGCCGAGGCGCGAATCCCCGACGGCTGGGCCTCCGGACCCCACCCGGGCCAGGGCCCGCCTGTCGAGTGTGTCGACCTCGACCCGGCCGGCGGCTGGCTGACCGACCTGGACCTGCGGGACCCGAAGCACGCACCGGCCCCGGCCGATGAGTACACCGGCGACGTGGCCGAGGCGGGATGGCAGTTCGATGAGCAGCTGGCCCGGGCCCATGTCGCCTTCCACGCAGCCAGACCCCTGGATCGCAAAGACCAGTTCCTCACCTGGCAGGACCGCACGTGGATCGATGTCGGCACGCGGATCTTCCTGCTCGATCCGGAATGGGTCGACGACGGGCAGACCTTCCGCCTGCAGCCTGCCTATCGCGATACCGTCCCGGAACAGCACAAGGGCAGGGGGCCGAAATGGCCCCGGGCGGGCGAACCTGCAGGCCACAGCGACGCGCCGATCGACCTGAGCGTCTGCACCGGCCCGCTGGTCCGCGTCGGGCCCCGCAAGCTGCGGATGCAGTTCGATGCCCTCAACCGCCCGGGCGAGCGGATGCGGGCGTTCTTCATCGCCTTCAGCCCCGGCGACGCGGAATACCGGTACACCGAACACGTCGGGTTCATGCCGCGCGGCTTTACCGGGTTGACCAAGGGCAAGGACCAGACGATCACGTTCGGGCCGATCGACGATCTGGCCGCGGATTCCGGCCCGATGGATCTGCAGGCCGTCAGCGACAGCGGATTACCCGTGGAGTACTACGTCGAGTCAGGCCCGGCGCGGGTTGTCGACGGACGCCTGAAGATTGCCGACCTTCCCGCCCGGGCGAAGTATCCCATCGAGGTCCGCGTGGTGGCGTATCAGTTCGGCAGCGGGATCGAGCCGCGCGTCAAGTCGGCTGAGCCGGTAACGCAGACCTTCCGGATCACCCAGCCGAAGTAGCGGTCTGTCCTAGCGTTTGGCCAGTTCGTTGTAGACTTCGTTGTAGTACAGCGCGTTTTCCACCGGCGTGTTGGACGGGATGTGGTTGCCCACCGCCAGGATGAACCCGGGGCAGTGCTTGGCTGTGGCCATGCAGCGATCGACCTCGCCGCGGATCTGCTGCCGGCTGCCGTTCAGCAGCACGCGCGTATCGACGTTGCCGACAAGAGCGAGCTTGTCGCCGTAGGCATCGGCGACTGCGCCAAGGTCTGTCATCGGTTCCATGACCATCGCGTGGACGCCGTTTGCGGCGATATCGTCGATGAACATCGAGTAGTCGCCGTCGGAGGTGAACAGCACGCGTTTGCCCGACTCGATAAGCGGCTGGATCAGCCGGCGGTGGTTGGGGAAGACGAACTGTCGGTACCAGTCCGGGTTGCAGAAGGGCCCGGACGTCCAGACGATGTCGTCGTGGACCATGACCACCGGGACGTCGGCGGCGGCCAGGGCGTCGAAGTACTGAGCGATCCATTTGGTGTAGCGGTTGGTCAGCTCGCCGAAGGCCCGCGGGTCGGTGCCCATGGCCATCAGGAGCATGTCCCAGCCGAAGATCTCCAGCAGCCCGGAGATCAAGGTCACGTAGATGCCCGTCATCGGCACCCAGTCTTGCCCGGCCTGCTGGTCCTGGGCCTGGTAGTGTGCTTCAAAATCCGCCCGGAGTTGCGCCGGGTCCCGCCGGCCATACGCCTGGTCGAAGTCGAAAACCAGCACCTGCTCGGGGCTGGTGAACGGGCAGGTGACCGTGGAGCGTTTGTCGCCCCCGCCGTCGGCGTATTCGGCGTGGCCCATGTCGGTTTTCAGATCCCCGAAGATCTTCCCGTCGATCAGGATCGACCAGTTGAAGCAGTAGTCCCACGCGCGGCGGAAGGCCAGCGACCCGGCCTGTCGGTCAGACTTGGGGCTCTGGGGTGTCAAATCCGTGCCGCAGACCGCATTGACCAGCCGCCAGTGCGTATGGGCGGAGTATTCCGTCCGCGGTACGCGCGGAGGCATGTCCAGGTGCAGCGCAGCCAGTCCGTCCTGTCGAGACATGGCAGGTCCCACTGGTTCAATGGTTGAAGTGTCTTGCGTGGGTCAGGACCATCGTCAGGCCCAGCTGGTTGGCCCGGGCGATGACGTCGTCGTCCTTCTTCGAGCCGCCAGGCTGGATGACGCAGGCGGCGCCGATCTGGGCAGCCCATTCCAGGCTGTCGGGGAAGGGCAGGAAGGCGTCGGAGGCCAGGACGCAGCCGGCCGGGTCGAGCTCGTTGCCCCCGCCGTAGCCTCGGGCCAGTTGACTGGCCAGCTGGGCGGAGTTGACGCGTGACATCTGCCCGGCCCCGGCGCCCAGAAGCGCCTTGTCCTTGGCCAGGACGATCGCGTTGGATTTCACGTGCTTGCAGACCAGCCAGCTGAAGCGCAGGTCGTCCATTTCGCTGTCCGACGGTTTGCGGTCGGTTACGATCTGCCACTTCTCTTCGTTGAGCCCCAGCAGGTCGCGCTGCTGGACGAGCAGCCCGCCGACAACGTACTTGGTCTGGTATTCGCGGTTGCGTCGGCCGGTCAACTCGCCGGTTTCCAGCAGGCGGACATTGGGGCCCCAGCCTTTGCGGGCGCGGATGGTCTCCACGGCCTGGTCGTCGAAGCCCGGGGCGATGACGATCTCCGCGTAGAACCCGCCGGCCCCGCGCTGCTTGCCCCAGCGCTGGTAGGTCTCGACGATCGCCTCGGCCAGTTCGTTGGTCACCGGACGGTTGACCGCGACGATCCCGCCCATGGCGGCATTGACATCGCCGAAGTACGCCTTGCGGTAGGCCGATACCAGGTCGTTGTCGATGGCGCAGCCGGCGGGGTTTGCGTGTTTGATAATCGCTATGGCCGGCTCGGTGAACTCCTTGACCAGCTCGAGGGCACCGTTGGCGTCGTAGTAGTTGTTGAAGGAGATCTCGCGTCCGCCGAGCAGCTTGGCATTGGCGACCGAGGGCTCGGACTGGTCGGGACACTTGAAGAAGGCAGCCTTCTGGTGGGGGTTCTCGCCGTAGCGCAGGTCGCAGACCTTCTTGTAGCTGAAGGTCATCCGCTCGGGCAACTCGCGGCCGAACTCGTTGGCCAGGTACGTGCTGATCGCGCTGTCGTAGTGGGCGGTCAGTGCGAAGGCCTGCTGGGCGAGCTTGCGCCGGATGGCGTGGCTGACGGCTCCGTCGTTGGCCTTCATCTCGTCTTCGACGAGGCTGTACTGGCTGCGGTCTGTGACGACGGTGACGTAGCGGTGGTTCTTGGCCGCGGCCCGGACGAGCGTGGGCCCGCCGATGTCGATCATCTCGATCGCCTCGGCCAGGGACGTCTCCTCCTTGCCGGTGACATCCTCGAACGGATAGAGCGAGACGCAGACCAGGTCGACCGGCTCGATGTCGTACTTTTCGATATCGGCCTGGTGCTCGGGGTCGTCCCGCAGGGCCAGAATCGCCCCGTGGACCTTCGGGTGCAGTGTGACGACGCGGTGGCCGAGCATCTCGGGAAAGCCCGTCCATTCCTCGACGCGACGGACGGCTATCCCGGCCGATTCCAGCTTCCTGGCCGTGCCGCCCGAGGAGAGGATCTCCACGCCCATCTGTTCGAGGTGGCGGGCGAAGTGTTCGATTCCGGTCTTGTCGTAAACGCTGATCAGCGCACGTCGGATGCGGACGGCATCAGCAGAGGGCATGAGTTTGTCTCCCTGTCTGTCGGGTTGAGCGATTCGGATGGATTGCGGGCAGCCGGCCGAGGGAAGGCTTCTACCTTTCGGCCCCGATCCGCCGCGTGCCGATCTGCTGCATGCAGTAGGCGTGGCCGTCGGCGGTGATCGCCCAGATCAGGCTGTGTCGGGCGGTCGGGGCGAAGCGGGCAAAGCCCTTCAGCGGCATGGTCGAGTCGACCTGGCCGGAAATCTCGTCGACAACCTGGAGGTTCTTTTCGGCGTCGATGGTGTAGACCTTGCCCTGGTTGACAGCCACGACCGTCCGCCCCTGGGGCAGGTTCCAGCGTTTTTCGGCCGTCAGGATGTCGATGGCGAACAGGCCTTCGTCGACCACGTACTGGTAGAGCGACGAATCGCCCAGCTGGACGGGGGTGACCAGGTCGCCGTTGAATACGACGGGGTATCCCGGCAGGCTTCTGCCGGTGGCGTAGTCCAGGCCGTACAGGCGGCTGTAGCGGCAGGGGACGAAACAGCCCCGGTCATCGACGGCGAAGGCGGCGACCACAGGGCCGTCCAGGTCGACTCGCCAGGTGATCTCGGCGTCCTCGCCGGGGTTGATGCAGCTGAACTGGCCTTCGGTGTCGCCGGCGTAGAACAGGCCCGCGTGGTAGACGATCGGCGCGGTGACCGAGCCGCCGAGTCCGAGTTTCCAGTCCCGCACGGCCGGGCCGAGACGGATCGCCATCGCCTTGCCGTCCATCGTGCCGTACACGAATTCATAGCCGTTGCTGGCCCCGCCGGCATTGGCGGCCAATTCGACGTTGATTCGCGAAAGCTGGATATCCCGATACAGTGTGCCCTGGGCGCGGTCGAGGACCACGATGCGGCTGGTGCTGTTGAGGATCACCGCGTCGAAGTCTTCCAGTTCGACGGTTTCTGGCTCGTACATCGCTTGTTCGAACGTCAGGCGGTCGCGGGACAGACGCATCTGCTTGACGTGCGTGGGGCGGTGCAGGGCCAGGCGGCTGGCGCCCATGTCGAACGACCAGAGGAACACGCCGTCATCGGCGCGGACGGCCAGGATGCGGTTGGTGTCCGTTGTCAGGTAGAGGTTCTCGTCGAGCACGGTCAGCTCGACGATCCGCTCGCCGGGAAGAAGCGGCATGGCCAGGTTCCAGCGGTACTCCAGGCCCACCTGGGACAGTTCGACTTTGGACGTCACGGGCGTCGGCGAGTCGGAACCTTGCGGCTGGACGCAGCCGGCCGAGAGCAGACAGGCGGCCAGGGCCGCCAGAGCGATCGATACACGCATCGGTAACTCCTTGCGATTCAGCGTAATCGGGCGGGCATCAGACGATGCTGCCCGGGCTCGTCCCAAGCGCCGGACAGGATGGAATGGAATGATACCCGCCACCGGATCTGCTTACGCAGAGCGGCCTGACGCTGGACAGCATGCAGTCTAGCAGCCGGGACCAGATTTGCAACCGTTTCCTCGCCCCCGAGGCCGCAACCGTCTTTGGGTCTGCAAAAACACAACCGGCCGGGGTATCATGGTCTGTCATGAGCGATCCGACCCCACCTGAAAAGCTCGCCGGGATGCTCCAGCAGGCCTCCTGCTGCGTGGCGCTGACAGGCGCGGGGATCTCCACCGCCGCGGGCATCCCCGACTTCCGGGGCCCCGACGGGCTCTACCGCAGCGCCAAGTACGACCCGGAAACCGTCTTCGATATCCGACAGTTCCATTACGATCCGTCGCAGTTCTGGGACTTCACCCGCGAGTTGGCCGCCGTGCTGGGCGACCTCCAGCCGACCCGCACCCACCGCGTCCTGGCGGGCATGGAATCCGCCGGGCTGATCGACGCGGTGATCACCCAGAACATCGACCCGTTCCATGCCCTGGCCGGCTCGGAAAACGTCCTGGCTGTCCACGGCGATTACGCCACCACCCGCTGCCTTCGCTGCAGCCGCTGCTACGACTACCAGCAGATGCTCGACCGCCTGGGCCAGATCGGCAACCCCCCGCCTCTGTGCGACTGCAAGGGGCCTCTCAAACCAGACGTGGTCTTCTTCGGGGAGGCTGTCAAACACCTGGACGAGGCCTTCGACTGGGCTGCCAGGTCCGACCTGATGCTCGTGCTGGGCTCGTCGCTGTCGGTTCAGCCGGCGGCGATGCTGCCCCAACTGGCCGGAGGAACTGTCGTGGTCATCAACCAAGGCCCCTGCCAGCTGCCCTGCGGACCGAACCGCCACTTCATCCAGGCCGACCTGGACGAGTACTTCGACCAGCTGGCCCGGGCGCTGGGAC
>JBKHDI010000076.1:0-17202 GCA_046541415.1 Phycisphaerae bacterium
TGCTCATCCCACTCCAGCGGCAGGTCGCGGCGGAGGGAGCGGAGGGAGAGGCCGTCGGGTTCCTGGCCGTCGAGGATGGCTTCGACCAGGGCCGGGGCCAGGGAGGTCAGGCGGATGGTTCGGGCCGTCGGGGCGAACGCTGACGGTCTCGACCAGCAGACGGACGATCCGTTCCTTCTCGGCCGGGAACAGCTCGGCCCACAGTGGTTCGACCCAAAGATCAGGCGAGGCGTAGTCGGTACTGCAGGCGCATCTCCAGCGCCGGTTCGATCTCGATCTGGTGCAGACGGCGGATGGGGTGGTAGTGGCTCTGCCAATCGGCCATGCCATCGGTGACGACCGTGGTGGCCAAATGGGCATGCGGACAGGTCCACTCGACGGAAATCGGCGTGAGTGACTCGGCGAACCAGAATCCGACGGCCTCGGGGACCTCGGCGAAGGTCCAGACTTCCTGGCCGACAATCGTGTCACCGTCCACGGCCAGATGGACCTGACGCGAACCAGGCCGGTCCTCTCCCCCCTTCCACCAATCCCAATCGACCAGATGCGACCAGCAGGGCGTTGTCCACCGCAGACCGTCTTGGCAATGGCTTACCGCTTCTGGCCTGCGCAGGGGCAACCACCGCTTCCCGCCGGCCTCGACCACGGGCACGCCGCAAGGATGGCCACGATCACTGACTTGCTCGAAGCAGCCCGGCCAGACCGGTGCGGCGACGTAGTCGCTCGTGAATCCGTCGGTCAGCGGTACCTGGAACCGCAGGTCGCCCTTGCGTACACACCACACGCCAGGGCCTCGTTCGTCGAAAGCAATGAACCGTGACTGCTGCGGATAGAGGACTGCGGGATCCTCGCAAATCTCGATGGCTGGGGCGCGGCGTAGGGCGACGGCTGCCTGGCAGAGACTGCTGATGATATGTACGGAGCGTTCCAGGACGCGGCCCGTGCCGAAATACCAATGCGGATGCCTGCCTCTGTGGAGACTCAACGCGTCGTCCCGCCACCAGTCGCGCATCAGGGCGCGGGCGGCGGCAAGGCACAGACCGGCCAGCACATCCGGCTCTTGCGACATCTCTGCTGCGAGGATCGCGCTGCCGCGGGACAGCAAGTCCTGCATGGAACAATGCCCACCAGAACGCCCCCAAGCGATCGAGCCACCGTCCTCACGCGAGCAGGCTCGCAGCAGACCCTCCCATGCCGTCACGAAACGCGGTGCGAATTCGCCGAGTTCGTCGGGTAGTTCCAGCGTCGCAGCAACGCCATGACCGGCGTAGGTGTCGTAGCGACCCCGTCCCTCCTCGCTGTCGTCCATGAACGAGTTGCCCTGGCCCAGCGCCTCGCGGCAGCCGGCGCGTGCATACTCGAAGATCGCCAGGTCGTCAGTGAGGCCGAGACGGAGACGATTGTGTTCGCAACGGAGGACGACGATCCAGTAGTTCACCGGATGGCCGATCAACTTGCCGGTCGAGCGGTCCACCACGTGCGTCGTATCGCAGGCTTGGGCAACAGCCCTTCGCTGTCCCTCGCTAAGGTCGGCCAGCAATGGATGCCCAAGGAAGCGATCTCCGAATGCACAAAGACAATCGCTGACGGCCAAACTCCACCAGGTCTTACACTGACGAGGATCGATCCGGCGCAGCTCGTCCACGACTACCTTCACAAGGGGCTGTTCTGCAATGGCGGAAATCCCGGCCCTGTGCATGGCAGTGAGGCATTCGAGAAGACTGCTTCGGGTGCCGGCGAACGTGCGAGCTCCGAACTGGAACTCCGGCAGGCTGTATGTGGGCATGAAACGCCGCCACAGGCCGTCTGCGGAAGCAGCCGACCAGGCGGCGAGTTCGTCGGCGAGTTCATGAGTATTCATGGCGTTGGGCCGGGCATTACTGGTTAGGCTGATACGAACTGTACTAAAAGGACAATTGATTGACAGGACATGCGATTCCGCTGTCCAGGCTCCCTGCGGTGGCGGGGAAGCCGCTTCCCCATAGCTCACGCTAAGACTAGCCATATGTCCTGCCCAGTCAAGGACAAAGGCCCATCCATGACACCGGCAGCAACCGGAGGCGAACACAGGTCTTCGCCAAGGGGCACCGCTGGCAGGCATGACTTGAGTCAGGCTGATACGCCGAGCCCGAGGAGCTGTCCATTCGCTTCGGCCAGGGGTACCTCGTCATCACCGCCAAGCAGCACGATGGGTTCTGTTTGTCTTTTGCCGCCCCGACCGACCTCAACGTCGTCGACTCCACGCCCTTCGGCGGCGATGACATCGCCGAACTTGCCCCTGTCAGGCAACTGCGAGCAAGGCCTCCGCGAGCAGGGAGTTGGCCCAGGCGAACCAGGGGCGCGAGTAGCGGCTGGGGTTATCGCAATGGAAGGATTCGTGCATGAACCCGGTGGCGGCATGCGTTCGGCGAAGCATCTCCAGGCAGGATTCCTTCTCGACTTCATCCACACTGGTCAGAGCTCGCATGGCTATCGCCATCGGCCAGATGTAGTCACGCCCTTTGTGGGGGCTGGAGACTCCTTCGGCCTCTCGACCGCGTCGGTAGTACGGGTTGTGGTCCGAGAGCACCCAGGCCCGGGTGGATTGGTAAATGGGGTCCTGCAGGTCACACACGCCCAGGTAGGGCAGCGACAGGAGGCTGGGGATGTTCGGATCATCCATCCAGAGCTGGTTGCCGAACCCGTCGCACTCGTAGCACCAGGAGGGCCCGAGGTCGGAACCGGCCGGACCGGCTCCGAGAGCAAATTGTCGCAGCGCACCGTCCACCTGGTCTGCCAGATGTCGACATTGGCCGATGAGCCCGTCGCCAGGGCAAACGCGATCCAGCAGTTGGGCAATCTGTCGAAGCGAGAGGACGGCGAAATGGTTGCTGGGGACCAGGAACGGGAACGTGCATGCATCATCAGAGGGCCTGAACGCCGAAGCGATCAGGCCGCAGGGCCTGATCGGCGCTGCAAAACCGTCGCCGCCGAGCGTGTCGATGGGTCGATCGGTCAGCCGGCCGAATCGATACGGCCCAGGGCCCTCCAGTCGCTGCTGCTGACGGAAAGTCTGGAGGATCAAAGCAATGGATTCTCGCCATCGTTGGCCGAAGGGGCTGGGATCTTCCGTCTGCTGCCAGTACCCCCAAGCCAGTCGCATCACATAGCAGAGCGAGTCGACTTCCCACTTCCTCTCCCATACACCGGGCCGCATCTCAGTCCGGTCTTTGGCATGGGGAGATTCTGCAGATGGGTCAGGCAGGAATGCATTGGCATAGGGGTCCAGCAGGATGCAGCTCGTCTGGCGGTGGATCAGTCCTGCGATCATCCTGCCCAGTCGGGGGTCGAGCGGGATCAGCGGCAGATACGGCCAGACCTGGGCGGTCGAGTCCCGCAGCCACATCGCCGGGATGTCTCCGGTGATCACGAACGTGTCGGGCGGGTCTGCGTCGACAAACTGCACTGTCGTGTCCAACGTGTTGGCAAAGCAGTTGGCAAACAGCCAGGCCCATTCCGAATCCGGGCCGACAGCCTGGGCGAACCGGTCGATCGTATCTTCGACAGCCTGGCTGGTGAAACAACGCTGCTGTCCAGGGGGACGACAGGATGTGAATTTCATTTGGGAACTCACTGGACGGGACTTCAGGACAGGGACCACGCTTCCGGGCCGGATCTAGACGGCAGGAACTTTTTCCTCTCAAGGATTCGTGCATATCGGGCGATGGTACAGGGCAGCACGTTGACGAAGGCGTCGTTTCCGGCGAGGAATTCGACGATGTCGAGGAACCGACGACCATGTCGCCAGATATAGGAATCGAATGCAACGACGGGAGCGTCCAGGGCTCCGATCAGCCATCCCGGGCGGGTCTTGGGAGCGTATTCAGTAAAGTCCTCGACGGTCGTGACGCGTACAAAGGGTGAAGCCGGACAGATGCTGCGGCTGGTCTGGTTGATGACGACAAAGTTACCGTCATGATGCAAGAGCCGATTGCGGCCTGGGCTCATGGAGGAAATCACGTACTGCAAGCGAGTTGAGGCTATTGCATCCCACGCCCCGGGCGATGGCTTGGTGAGTGTCTGCAAGTCGGTGTCGAGAAACGCATAGTATCCGCGGGGCCTGCCGGAAGGTCCTGCAATTTTCTCGATGCCCTCCAGTGCGCGAAAACAGTGCTCGGCCAAGAGGTCTGGGGGGCACTGCGCTTCGGCAAGAATGCCCATGCCACCGCAGTGCAGAAGCGGCTCGATGAGGCCGCGCACCCCGCCGGCCTCGCGCGGTACGCTGAGCATTTCCCACTGCTGGGGGCAGGTGCGGTAACGGCTTAGCAGCACGCCCATACCCATCTTCACGCCGGTTCTTGCCGCCAGGTCGAACAGGTTGAGCATTGCCTCGTTGTGGGCCGGCTCTCCGGAATGCCATACCAGTGAGGTGAGTATCTTGCCCTCGTCTGCCCATCGCTCCAGTTCGGCGTCGTCTGGTTCGTCGGCGTCGAAAGGCACCTCGCTCTGGGCCCATCGATGCTCGCGTGTGGCCACCACGGGAAAGGCCGGCCGGTTGGGATCGATGATCTCGATAGCCACCCCGCGCCGGCTCCAAGTGAGGATGTCGCCGTCACAGGTCTGCCTGCCAATGATCCTGCGGTCGCCCAGCTGCTCGGCCAGGTCGGCGACCTGATGCACTACGGCGCTGGTCGCTTCGGTGTACTCTGAGACCTTCACATCGGCGGGGGCCATCCGCACAGTCGGTGCATAGACAGCCACGCGTTTCTCGCGGCACAATCGCGGAAGCTGACTCAGAATGGCCGCCGGGTCACCGAAGGCCACTGCCCGGGCGTGTTTCTTCCAGCGTTCGGCCGTGCGCACTGTGAATCTCGCATAGCCGTCGAATTCTTCATCCTCCACCGGGGTGGATTTCACGTCGCTCTGGCGGAGCGCGTTTCGCTGCGCGGAGGTCAACGCCACGTCCAACACAGGCAGGTGTCCCCATGCTGTCTGACGATCCGCGAGGCCGTCGATATCGCTGACGGACAACCCCAGGGCCCGGCGGAAGTGAATCTCCGGGAACAGGTACGGGCGAGTGTCGATCTGTTGACCATCAACCTGGTGCGGAGCGTCCGGGCCGAGCAGAACGGCATCGGGCGCGGTCGCATCGGTGCAGCAGAGGATGGCGTCGTACAGGCCGGGCAAATCGTCGGCCCTGGCGAGGGGCTCCAAGCCGAAGACGTCCAGCGTGGAAGTCCACAGCGGCGCCGAACCCAGGACGATCGGCCGAACGTCGAAGGCGGCGCAGAGGTAGTTGAACTGCTGATGGTGATGCCCTCCCAGGACAGTGCTACCGGTGCGTGCGAACAGCCTTCCATCGCGCCGGGCGTGAAGGTAGCACTCCAGCAAGGCCCCGCTTTCCTCGGCCATCCAGGCGAGAGTCGAGATCGCAAAGGCGATGTCCGGTCGTTCGAGATGACTTAGCAGAACCCAGAGGGTCGGCTTTCCGGTGGATGCAGTTTTGTTACTCTCATTCATAGGCGGATTTCTCGCGAGGATGGAAGGCTGACATTCCGGGCTCGACAGGCGAGAGCTGCCCTCGACCGGTCACCGGCAAGGTCTCGCCGCTCCGGGCAGGATCCGAATACCGATGGAAGAATTCGCCCAGTCGCGCACTCAGTTGGGCCGCGGTCTCAGCGGTCTTTCCGGAAACCGGATCGCCAAGCAGATTGTCCCTCTCGCCGGGGTCCGCGGCGAGGTCGTACAACTCCGAGGGGCCATTCCTGGCGCGTTCGATCAGCTTCCATCTTCGCGTGCGGATCATCCGGGCCGGACCGTACTCATCGTACACCACGACATCATGGTCGAGGGGTTCTCCTCCGGAGAGCCTTGTCGCAAAGCTCCGTCCCGGGCCGTCGTAGTAATCAGGCATCGACTCGCCCAGCAGTTCAAGCACCGTAGGCGCGAAGTCGTACCCGCTGAGCAGGTCGTCAATGACCAGACCGGCTTTGATAACCCCCGGCCAGGAAAAGATCGCCGGCACGCGGATCGACGTATCGTACAGGTTCATGGGATAGGTGGCATTGCCTTTGCCCCAGATCCCGTGGTGTCCGCAGTTGAATCCGTTGTCACTCAGGAAACAGATCAGCGTGTTGTCCCGGAGACCGAGTTCCTCCATCCTCCTCAGCACGCGCCCGATGGCCTCATCCATCGCCGAGACGGAAGCGAAGTAGCCTTTGAGATGCTCGCGCACATCGGCGGAGGCCTGCCGCAGGGACATCGCGTTGCTGAAGTTCAGCTCCTGTGTGTCATACCACGGGTGGCGGGATTCCTGCGGACAACTCTCGAACGGGCAGTCGGCGTAACGTTCTGTCCACCGGGGCGGGTGCTGGTCGACCCAGGGGCTGTGTGGTGCTGTGAAGTGCAGGCTCAAATGGAACGCGTTGGCTTGGTCGCAGACGCTGTCGAGGAAGCCCATTGCTTCGTCGGCAAGGACATCGGTCAGGTATCCCTGTGCCTTACAGACCCGGCCGTCACGAACGACCAGCCCGTTCCGGTAGGTTCCACCCCCGCGGGGCGTTGCCCGCCAGAACTCGAATCCGTGCTGCGGGGTGAGGCTGTCACCCAGATGCCACTTGCCTACCAGTCCGCCGCGGTATCCGCTGCGCGAGAGGATATCACTATAGGTTTCCTGACCGTCGAGGTAGCGGTGGGCACCCTTGGGTTCGGAGGGAAGGTTGCCTCCACGTATCCAGTCATGAACGCCGTGCTGGGACGGGATCCGCCCGGTCAGCAGGGAAGCACGGGCAGGCGAGCAGACGGGTGAGGTGCAGAAGAAGTTCTCCATCCGCACACCCTCTCCAGCGAGTGCATCCAGATGTGGGGTGCAGATTTCCTCGTTGCCGGCCGCACCCAAGGCCCAGGCACCCTGGTCGTCGGTGAGAATGGTTAGCAGGTTCGGTTGCATGTATCAGTCTGTCCTTGCTTCCGGGCCGACGTTCGCGCCGTCGGCGGCGAGTTGGTTTCTGAGTTCATCGGCGGGCAGGTCCCGGGCGGCAATTCCGCGCCGGACCGCCATTGCCGCGGCAGTGCCGGCCGCCTGCCCCATCGCCATGCAGTGGGATTGGATGCGATAGCTGGCGTGGGCTACGTGGTCGCCGGAGATGCAGCGTCCTGCCAGCAGCAGCCCGTCCAGCCCCTGCGGGAGCAGGCATCGGTACGGGATGCCATACGGGGCGTCGAGCATCTCCAGCACCGACGGCTTGCCGACCTCCGTGGGATTGTGAATGTCCAGCAGATAGATGCCCCGGACAACCTGATCGTCGAAGCTGCGGGAATTCCGCACGTCACCGCCGTTGAGCACGTATTCGCCGACGATGCGCCGACTCTCGCGGATGCCCAGCCCGGCCGTCGCGATGAGATAGGCGTCGCGCGAGTTGCGGACGTACTTGCGGAGGAAGGCGACCGCCTCGCGGACCTGCTCTCGCCCGATCATTTCGGCGCGAGTCAGGTCATTCACGTCCACCGAAGAGACGTTCTGGATGCGGGTGAAGTTGACCATGCGCGTTTGCGGGTCGGCCGGGTTGATCGGCGTGGCTGCACAGAGCAGATCGTTGGGGTTGTGAACGATCTCGCCGCGCCGGCGGGCCAGCTCAATCGCCTTCCTGTAGCGGTCGCGGACGAGCGGGTCCGGCTCGGGGTCCGGCTTGTCGGTGCTGTACCACAGGGGCCCGACATCGGCCTGACCGACAGTGAAGATCTTCGTCATCGGCTGGCAGGCGTTGTCGCCCGGTCGGCCGATCTCGCAAGCCGCTCCGGCGCGGGCGGCGATATCGCCGTCGCCGGTGCAGTCGATGGTGACGTCGGCCAATATCGCCTGCCGCCCGGATTTGCTCTCGACGAAGCAGCCTCGCACGCTGCCGTCGTCGACGATCGGCATGACGGCAGAGGCATGCAGCAACACGTCCACGCCGGCGGCAGTGAGCATCCGGTCGAGCACGAGCTTCATGACTTCGGGGCTGGCGGCCACCCAGTAGCAGCCCAGCCCGCCGTCGCGGTAGTCTGGCCCCCCCGGCCTCGGTCTGCTCAGACGCTGCACCTGCTCGTTCTTGGCCCCCCCCGCATCGGCGACAGCGCGGGCGATCTCCAATGGGATTCCGTCGATCAGCGGGCGGCCGTCGAGGTCATACTGCCAGCCGCCCACGCCGTTGACGCCGGCCGAGGTATGCGCCCCGCCGCAGAAACCCGCCTGCTCGACCAGGGCCACTTTGGCGCCCTGCCGGGCAGCGGCAAGCGCTGCGGTCGCCCCGGCGCAACCACCCCCGCAGACCAGCACGTCCACGCTGGACCGCACCGGAACATCCCGGGCGGGTTCATGTATCGTCTTCTGCGACATTGGCTCCATCCACATTTGCTGGCTTGAGAAACAGGCGGCCCGGCCGGACCGCCTGTCTGCGGGATTCTCGCTATTGTCAATCAGGCCGACGCTGCTTGCCAGCCCCTTTCTGTCAGTTCCTTCCCCGGCGCCGCAGGAAGAGCAACCCGCCGGCGGCAAGAAGCGACACCGTGGCCGGCTCGGGAATGACCTGCAGATCATTCAGGCGGATGACGCTGCCCTCGCTCAACTGTCCGTAGAGCCCGATGGCCTTGATGCTCCCGGTCAGATCTTCGGCAGCTTGACCTTGCAGCCCCAGCAGCAGGTCCGGCTGGACGTCCAACCGCAGCCACGCCGTGGCAGCAGACGACCACTGCCACTCGACCAGTTTGGCCGTGCTGGACCAGGTGTTGTAGCTGGCGCCGTCGCCGTCCATGCTGAATCCCTCGGCCGTGACATACCACTGCCCCCCGACCAATACTGCGAAGCGAACAACGTCGGCCGCCTTGTTGCTGTTCATCTGCACCGACAGGGCGGTGATGTCGCCAACCGCCAGATCGAGTCCTTCCGTCCAGGCCAGGCCGATGCTCCCATCGCCTTCCACCATCGCCAGGTAACCGCCGGGGACGTTGTTCGATCCCAGGTAAATCCCTTGGCCGCTGTCGGTACCGTTGCTGGACTGGGCGTTCGAGCCCCAGGCCGTCTGCCAGGCCGCACCGGTATCGGCATTGAAGCTGTCGAGCGAGACCGTGCTGCTGCCGAGGGCGTGATCGAAGCTCTGCTGGTAGAGCGGAGCGGGCGGTTCCGGTGCGGGCGGGAAAGCGGCGGTGTGCATGGAGAGCATTTCGGCTTCGGTCAGCGCCCGGTTGAATACCGCCAACCCGCCGAAGTAGCCCTGGAACGGCTCGGCGACCGGCTTGCCGACCGCCTGGCGGGCGCCCACGGTGAACGGCGCACCGGTGTCCTGTTTGTCCGGGTCATCGGGGTCGAAGGTGTAGATCCCATCGGGCTGGTAGTAGGCGTTCGTGCCGCGCCAGCCGCCGTCGGGGCCGCCCTCGGTGAAGTACGGATCGGTGCGCTTGAGCGAGGAAGGGCTGGCGTCCCACTGCTCGAACACGCCGTTGTAATACGCCCTGACCCACGTGCCGTCGTAGGTGAAGCCCACGCTGACCCATTCGTTGACAGCCACCTTGGATTCGCTGATCGCGTAGTCGGCATTCCAGGGCAAATCGCCACTGACGCCGCCGGTGGCCGAGATGTGCGGGGTCACCTTGTCGTCCCCGCCGTATGTGGGCATGTCCTGCAGCAGCGCGTATTGACGCACGCCGGAATCGTCGTAGGCCCCGCTGCCTTCAGACCACATCCCCGCGATGGTCTTGCTCATGCGGGTCTGTTTGATGAACGCGATCATGCTGACCTGGGCATCGGGCCCGGAGATGTTCAGGTCGCCTGTGTTCTCGTGGAGGATCCCGAAGAACTGGTCGGAGCCGTTGAGGTAGGCGGAATAGCCGGAGATCGGTCCGTCGGCCACGCGAGTGATCGCCCCGCCCTGCTCCTGGAGAGCATGGGCCGTCGTCGTGCCCTTGGAGATGCGGGCCGACCCGGCGGCTTCGGAGAAATCCCAGAAGCCGACCAGGTTGTCGATGGACTGGATGGTTTCAGAGACGGTCATGTCGGCCGGGCAAGGGCGGGCGATGGCCAACACGCCCAGAACGAACAGTGTGCAGGGGATAATACGCTTCATGGGCAGGTCCTCCGGGACTTGGATGGATAACAGCGGCGCGGCAGAGAAGAATCCGCCGCGCCGCTGCGGTCGCAGATCGCGGAACCAGTCTGGCCGTTCAGTTGCTCGCTAGCGGCGGCGACGACGCAAAATCGCCAGGCCGCCCATGGCCAGCAGACTCATCGTGGCCGGCTCGGGAATGGCGGTGATCTCCAGCGAAACGCTCGACTCGAAACGGTACAGGGCATTGTCGCCGCCGGCGTAGTCTTCGGCACCGGGGGCGTGGATCACCAGCGACAGGATTCCGGCATTGTTGTCGATGGCATCCTGGGCTGCAGCGATGAAGGCCGCCGTTGAGGGGAAGACCACGTCCGTGCCAACCAGAGCGCCGATTGCGCTCCGCGAATCGGTCCCCGGATCTGTCGTCGTAGCGAATCCGGGCAGGGTCGAGAGCGAGCCGCCGCTGATGTCGCCGCCGTCGGGAGTGAGAGAATTCCAGGTGACGCTGCTTTCGTCGAAGGACTCACCCAGGTTCTTAAGCACCAGGTCATACGTTCCGCCATCCTGATCATACTTGTCGATCGTCTGAATCGTCAGCGCCAGATTCACATCCGTGACCGTCAGTCCAGCCAGGCTGGACAGATCGAACTCGACCACGCCTCGCAGTTTCTCAAGAGCCGTCACCGGGTGCCACCCGACCAGGATGCGGTTTTCGCCGTCATAGTTGCTGCCGGCGCTTCCGGAACGGAGATAAGAATCTTCCGTAGAATCAATCACATCCGCTTGGGTGATGGAACAGGCCGCCAACACGGCAGCGATGCACAGGACGATACCGCCTACTCGAACATTCCTCATCATTTTCTCCTTTGGCAATGGAATTGGAACAGGATCTGGAATCTGTATCTGCCTCCATTATCAGTTATGCATGCGTCAGCAGCTAGATCGGACTGCGCAGAACACTTGATATTTTGCGCCCATTTGGTTATGTTCTGAGACATGGACATTCGATCTGACAGGTCTTCCGATGGCCAGGGCGGGCGGATTCTGGTCGCCATCGACCGCCTGGACCATTACACGCGCGGAATGCTGGAGGGGGTTGGCCAGTTCGCCCAACAGCACGGCCATTTGTGGACTTTCGACATGGTCAGTCCGATGAGCTTGCTCAGGCAGGCAAAGCCCCAGGCGGCCGGCTTGCTGCTGCATTCCCGGGACCCGAATCTGATCCGCAGGGCCTCGCGGTCGGCCGTGCCCGCCGTGGCCATCACCTCCGCGCCCGTGCATGGGAAGCTCGCCCAGGTGGGCGTGGACGAATACGGCTGCGCCAAACAGGGAGTGCAACACTTCCTGGATCGCGGCTTCGGTCGGTTCGCCTACGCCGGGCCGTTCTGGTCAGACGCGATCCCCCTGCGGCGGGCCTCGGTGCAGAGACGCCTGAAGGAGTTGTCATTTGAGATGGAGATCCTGGGCCCTTTGGAGGACGCCAGTACCTCGGCCGTGCGTCACTCAAAGTTAATTCACTGGCTCAAGAAGTTGCCCCGCCCCGTGGCCGTCTTCGCCTGGAACGATCTGCACGGCAGCGAGGTGGTATCGGCGGCCAGGTCGGCCGGGCTTCTGGTACCCGAGGATGTCGCCGTTCTGGGCATGGACAATGACGCGGTGATCTGCTCGCTGTGCAATCCGCCCCTGTCGAGCATCATGCAGCCGCTCGAACAGATCGGGCACAAGGCGATGGAGATGCTCGACCAGATCATGCAGGGCGACCGGGACATAAAGGAACTGTACCTTCCCTCGCCCGGCGTCGCCCAGCGACGGTCCACGGAGGTATTCGCCGTGGACGACGAGGATGTGCGCACTGCCCTGTCCTTCATACACGCCAACGCGGAGAAGAATATCGGCGTAGCGGACGTGCTGGAGGCGGTTCCGTTGGCAAGACGAACGCTGGAGAAACGGTTCCGTCAGAAGCTAGGCCGGACCATCAACGCGGAGATCCGGACGGCCCATATCCAACGGGCACGCTCGTTGCTGGCGACCACCGACCTGAGCGTCACCGAGATCGCCTTCCGCAGTGGGTTCAACCAGATTGAGCATTTTTCCCGCGTATTTCGCAAGCTCTGTGGCTTGAGTGCCCGAGAATACCGTAAGCGGTTCCGCGCTTGACCAGACTGGGCTGAGGGCCGCTATGAGTTGCCCACGGTCGGTCAACCCGGAGGGGGTTTGTCGAGACCGGGAACCTGGCCAGCGACGTAGAGGGCCTCCCTCCGGTTCTCGGCGACAAGCGGCCGATGGCCCAGCCGCCTGGCGATCCGGCAGCCGTTTCGAGCAACCGGGCGTCCCGGCCGGACCGTCTGGCGTCAGCCCATCGCCAGGGTCGTGCGGGTAGCCCGGCAGAACAGGGGTGGTGGGGTTCAGACCCGCGCCCACTCTGGCAGATGCTCGGCGTTGTCGGCTCGCATCTCGTTCCACATCCGCCTGGCCTGATCCGGGCGCAGTTTGCAGACCAGGGGGTCGCAGAGCATGGCGGCGAAGATCGCGTCGGGGTCCTCAGCCACCAGGGCGTCACCCACGGCCATCTGCACATCCACCACTCGCCGGATGAGGCTTTGCACTGGCAGCGGCGGGGTGCCGGCCACGACCGGAAGGGCCTGGTCGCTGCGGAAGACCGCGTTGCTTTCCACCATGGCCCCGCGTGGCAGCCAGGGAATCTGGCCGCTGTTGGGCAGGTTGACATTCGTGAAGAACTCCTCGCCGCCCATCAAGGCGGTCATGGTCTCGACCCCCTCCTCGCAGCTCTTGACCAGGGAGGCCCCCTGCTCCATCGCGACCCGCTCCAACTTCGCCCGGTGATTGTTCAGTCGCCACTGGTAATCTTTCCGACGAGCACCCATGCGTCTTATGCTTTCCTCCGAGCCGCAGTACCAGGGAACGAATTCCACCAGGTGGGTGCAACCGGCAGCGCCGAGGACGCCGAAGCGGCGGTAGAAGTCCAGGCCGACGAAGCGGTTGGGCAGGATCTCTGCCTCATAGTCGAGTTCCGCGGTGTCGCCGGCATCCAAGGCATCGAAGAAGCCGCGCCGGTCGATCTCCTCGCCCACAAACGGCATGAGGTCGTGGCCCTGCCAGGCAGCTCGCAGGGACCATGTGAAGTGGTTGACGCCGAAGAGGTCCAGGCGGATCGCGTTTCGCGGCGGTTTCTCGACCCCGTACCACTGCGGAATACGCTGCTGAAACCAGGTCTGCAGACCGAAAGCTTCGTGGCAGCAGCCAATCGCTTTGATGCCGGGCAAGGTCCTGTAAAGCAAATCCGTGCATAGGGTCATGGGGTTGGAGTAGTTGACCACCCAGGCGTCGGGGCATACGCGGCCGATGGCCTCGGCGAAAGCCACGAAGGCCGGTGTCGAGCGGACCGCGCGGAGGATGCCCCCTGGGCCCGTGGTGTCCCCCACCGTCTGCAGGATGCCGTACTTCTCCGGGATGACCAGGTCGGCGTGGCGGGCCTCGATGGGGCCCGGCTCGATCGAGATCACCACGATGTCGGCGCCCTCCAGCGACGCGTCCAACTCGGGCTCGACGCGGACGTCGAAGTGGGAGCGAGCATCCGGATGGGCAAAAACCTTCTGAGCTATCGGGATGTTGGCTTCGGCAGCCGGGACGTCGATATCGTGGAGGATGATTTCCCCGTGCAGGGTTCCTGAGAGAGCCAGATCTCGGAAAAGATCGTGGGCCCACCCTCGGCTGCCGCCTCCGATGTATGCGATACGGACTTTCTTACTATCCATATTTGGCTTCCTTTAACTAACGCGTAATCATCATCCGTCCAGCCGTGGATGGTCGCACAGGCCGATGTTCGTCAAGGCCCCAATCAGAATCAGGGTTGTAACTGAAAGATCCGTAGGTCGTTGTTCACGTCCCTGTCTTCTTCAGGACGGACTCAGTCTGGTATCTCTGTTTCGCTTGGTCAACCCCCCAGCGCGTCAAAGGCTATGCAAGTCATTGATAGGTAAGCACATGGCACAGATGCAGAATTCTTGGTCGTACCGGGTTCGAAACGACATGGCCGCTTATGCAAGGCCAACAGCAAACTGCTCGACCAAGCATATACAGCACTGCATTGGCTCTTATGTGGTATTGACCGCCTCTCATCGCCCGGGATTTTCCACTGGTCATTGCGAGATAGCGCGTGTTCCGTTAGAAACGCAGTTATGAATTCAGAAAATGCGACTCTGCGTAGTCAGCTTGAAAAGTTCGGCGATCCCCGAGAGACTTGGGGATGGGAAACCGGCGAGGTTGACTACATTGCCCAACTCGCCGCCACCGCTGCCGATGTTCCGGAACTGGTGACCGTTGCATCGCAGTGGGCCGATCCGATCGACTGGCCGGATGAAAAGAGTTACGTGGCTGGCTATGCGCCGATTCACGCCTGGCGGTGCCTGGCACAACTGCGGGCGGAGCAGGCAATCCACCCGCTGCTGAACCTAATGGATCAATTGGACGAGGGAGGGGACGACTGGTACCTGAGTGAATTTCCGCATGTCTTTGCGTGGATCGGTCGGGCGACGTTGGAGCCCCTTCGCGACTTTTTGGCAAATGACGAACATGAGGTTTTCGCACGTGTTGCTTCGGCACACGCCCTGAAAGAATTGGCGGAACGCCACCCGGAGATGCGCGACGATGTCCTGAAGGGCCTGTGCGATACCCTGTCGCAATTCCAGGACACGAACGAGACCGTCAATGCCTTTATCATCAGTTATCTTCTCGACATGCAAGCTGTCGAGGCGGCTGAACTGATCGAGCGGGCGCATGCCGCCAATTGCGTGGACATTTCCGTTAATGGGAACTGGAACACGGTACGCCGGGAACTGGGCATCGATGGGTTGGGGCTGGTGCCCGAAGCACTGGCCCAGTGCAGAGCCTTTTCCGTCATTTCACCGCCGGGCAATGATCTTGCTGACGACATCTCTGAGATCCGCACCCGCCGTGACGACCACGCAACGATACGGTCGGGCGACAAAGTCGGTCGCAACGCGCCCTGTCCTTGCGGCAGCGGCAAGAAATACAAGAAGTGCTGCGGTCGTTGAACGCGGCGACTGAAGTTGCTTTCAGGAGGTGACAAAATGTGTTGGGCATTCAATCCACATTCCGGCGGCACGAAGATACCAGAAGCCGTTCGAGAGCGCATACGGCGGCGAATCCTGGCCCACGCCGAGACGCACTATGCCGCCGGCTGGACACGTTGTTCCTGACGCTGCCGGTTTCATGGCGCGGAACGGTCGCCCAGTACGCGGGTCGATTACACCGCCTGCATGATCAGAAACGCGAAGTCCGGGCCTATGACTATGCCGACCTGAACGTGCCCATGCTGTCGAGGATGTTTGATCGCCGATGCAAGGGATACGAGGCTATCGGCTACAGCATTCTGCTCCCGGCCAGCGCCGTGCCCGGCTGGCCCGCCGATGTTCCGCTGCCGGTCGATCCGCGGTGGAAACAGGATTACGGCGCCAGCGTGCGACGACTCATTCGTGACGGTGTGGATGCGGCCCTCGCGAACCTGTTTGTGTGCGCGGCCCGGCAACATCAACCAGACGCCACCGGGGTGGCGCGTGCCCGCAGCGCAACGGAGGCCTTTCGGAAGACATGCCGACTGGACTGAACATGGCGAAATCATCGAAACCAACCTGGTCGCAGATCAAGGCTCGGATCAAACATTGGGACAAGGCCCAACTGATGGGGCTGATCCAAGACCTGTTCAAACACTCGCAGGACAATCGGGATTTCCTGGCCGCACGGCTGCTGCGGGATTCCATCGGGGATCAGGTCCTCGAACCCTACCTCAATCGCATCGAGGGAGCGTTCTACGACAAGCGTGGCTGGCCGGCGAAGCGGCTGGACCTTAAGGACGCCCGATCAGCCATCCGCGAGTATCGGCGGGCTACATCCGACCCGGCCGGCACGCTGGAACTGATGCTCGCTCACGTGGAGACCGGCACGCAGTTCACTCGCGAGTTTGGCGACATCAACGAGGCTTTCTACGACAGCCTCTGCACCACGCTGCACGAGATCAAGAAGCTGCTGGACAGCGAGGAAGGCCGGTCGCTGTATGAACAGGTGCAGACCCGGCTGGCGGAACTGGCGAAGCAGGCCGACGGCATCGGCTGGGGATACGGGGATTACGTGGTGGACGTGGTCGGCGAGATCGCCGCAGATAATGAGGATGAAGGCTGAGCGGAGGGGGCACGCCGGGGCGCTGCTGACCGTGATGTGTCGCTCTCGTCCCAGACACGCAAGGCTGCTATTGCACCATGGCCTCGATCTGCGGGCGCAGTTCCTCGACCACGAGGTCGAACGACGGCAGATCGGCCACCAGCGGCCCGAGCCAGTTCTCCCACGTTCGCTCGACGTAGGCCAGCATGGTCGGCTCTAAGAAGGCATCGGGCCCGTCGAAGACCACTTGGCGAATGGCGCACTTCTTCGTCAGGAATGTTCGGAAGCCGTCGAACTGCATCTCGTCGTGATACGTCTGGAGCACGCGCCACAATCGTAGTAGTCGCGGGCCCGTGATCGGCTCCAGCCGCGATGTTCGAGCATCTCGGCGTGCTGGAGGACGGCGCGCAGTTTCTCGGCGACGATCTCCTCCAGCGCGTACACGTTCATCTCGGCATCGAGGGGCTCGCCGTACTCATGGATCACCGACCGTTGTCTAGTAGGCGGCAGGAGGACCTGTTCGTCCACGGACGCTTCGACGATCACCCGCGTATGGGGCTGGCGATGCGACGGGAATTGTGCCCGGATGGTGAACGCTTCCTGCCCACCCGGATGGGGTTCCTTCTCTGTGTAGCGCTGCCAGGAGATCTCCACCGGGGCGTACTCGTCCAGCAGAACGGCTGCGGCCGAACAGGCCTGGCCGACGGCATCGACGGTGCGAATGCCTCGCCGTTCTGCCAGCGCTCGCATGGACGCAGCCGGTCGGCCACTGCGGACACGACTGGAAGAGGCCAGTGAGTTCAGTATCCCCAGCCAATGCCGTCGGCCAGTATCGCCTGTTTCGCCACTCGCCTCAGCCTGTTTCTGCCATTTCAGGACGGCCCCGACGGTGCGCAGGTCTCAACGCTGTCGGCCACGTGGGCATCCAGCAGTGCCGTCAGGCGAG
>JBKHDI010000077.1:0-17168 GCA_046541415.1 Phycisphaerae bacterium
GATTCCAGCGGGATGCATCGCACGGACATCACGCGGACGCAGAACAGCGAATTCGATCCGACCATGCGGGGACTCTACCGAACCGGCTGGCAGGACAACACGCCCGCCTCGGCCGGGGCGAGGGCGGCGATGATCAAGCTGCTCCAGCATCGGCTGGGCCGGGCAGCGTGGACAGCGCCCTGGCTGGAACTGGCCGGCTCGGAAGACCGCGCGGCCTCTGCCTGGGCGGCGGCAGCCTGCTGGCAGATCGCCCTCCGCGACAGCCGATCCGAGCAATGGTTTGCATCGGCCGGACAGGCCGTCGCCGCGTCGCTGGCGGTCGATCCACAGTTGCACAAAGCCTTGCGGTGCGGCAGGCAAAGCCGGGATCGTCGAGGTCCTGCTGGAAGCCGGGGCAGATGCCAGCCTGGCCGTCCCTGAGCCCAGCAAGCCTGAAAACTCCCCGGCAAAGGCCCCGCCAGCAGGGCCTGACCGCGCTGCAACTGGCCCAGTTGCTCCGCCAGGATTCGGTCAAACAGCTACAGGCCGTCCCCGCGACGGACAAACCATCTCTCCAGGCCTCGCCTGGACCGACTCGACGCCATCATCCGCCTGCTGGTCACGAAGAACCGGTAAGGCCGCAACCATCAGAAAGGCCCATGCGCCAGCAGGACGCATGGGCCTTGGTTTTCGGTTGCGGATTCTACGCCCCCACCGGTGCCAGGGCTTGGTCGACTTCTTCGTCGCGGACGTCCTCGAAGCGGACGCTGATGCGGGTCGAGACGCCGGGCTCCTGCATGGTCACGCCGTAGAGGACGTTGCTCATGGCCATGGTGCGCTTGGCGTGGCTGATGACGATGAATTGGCTGAGTTCGACGAACTCCTGCAGCAGCAGACTGAAGCGTTCGGTGTTCGCCTCGTCCAGGGCGGCATCGACTTCGTCCAGCAGGCAGAACGGGCTGGGACGCGATTTGAAAATCGAGAACAGCAGCGAAAGTGCGGTCATCGTCTTCTCCCCGCCGGAGAGCAGCGAGAGATTCCGCAGTTCCTTGCCGGGCGGGCGGGCGACGATCTCGATGCCGCTTTCCAGCACGTCTTCCGGGTCCAGCAGCATGATATCGGCCTTGCCGCCCCCGAAGAGCTTGCGGAACAGCTCGCGGAAGTTCTTGCGGACCGAGTCGAACGTATCCAGGAACAGCTGGCGCGACTCGGTGTTGATCCGCTTGATCAGCTCGCTGAGCTGCTGCTGGGAATTGCGGATGTCGCCGATCTGCTCGGTGAGGAACTCCTGGCGCTTTTCGAGCTCCTCCTGCTCGCTGATCGCGTCGAGGTTCACGTTGCCCAACCGGTCGATCTTGCCGCGCAGGTCTTCAATTTCCTCCTGGACGGCCTGCCAGTCGCGATCCTCGTCGTGCTCGTAATTCTCGTACAGATCCGCCAGATCCATGTTCATCTCATCGGCGGCCCGGGAGATGATGTTCTCGATGCGGACCTCGGCGTCGTTGAGCTGCACCTTCAGGGCGTTGACTGTCTCGGTCGAGGTCTCCGAGTCGCGGCGGCGCTCGGTCAGCTGCTTGCGGATTTCGTCGAGTTTCTCGGCCAGGGACTTGCGGGACTCTTCGGCCTCGTCGAAGTCGCGGCTGAGCGTCTGCTGCTGGGCGTAGAGGGCCTCGATCTCCTGCATTGCTGCCTTGGCGCCGGTTTCGGCGTCGGCTTTTCTCTGGCGTGACAGTTCGATGAAGCTCCTGCCCTGTGACAGGTCCGAGCCCATTTCCTCGATCTGCCGGCCCAGCGAGCTGACCGTATCGCGGATCGAGAGCGTCCGCTGCTCGACCGAGGCCAACTGGACCTTCAGTTCGGTGATCCGCTCTGCCTGGGCCTGCTGGGCCTGGCGGGCGGCGGCGATGGAGGCTTCGATCTGTTCGGCTGCCTTCTCGGCGGTCTCGGCCTGGGTTTCGGCCTGGCTGATCTTCCCGCGGGTGGCGGATTCATTTTCCGCCGCGGTGCGGATGTCCTGATCGATCGCGGCCAGGTCGTTGGTCACGGTGGGCTGCTCGCGAAGGAGTTTCTCGATCTGCTCATCCAGTTGGGCCAGCTTCGATGCGCACTGGACGCGTCGGGTGTTGGCCTCGTGGAGCTTCTCGCGCAGGGCGGAGGAGGTCTGTTCGATCTCCTTTCGCTCGCTGCGGGTGTCGCTGCACTGCTGCTGGAGGGTGTCGATGGTCTGGTCCAGCTGCTTGCGGCGGGTCTCCAGTTCGGCCAGTTCGCTCCGGCGGGCGATGATGCCCGAGCCGCGGGCGGCGGCCCCGAGGCGCAGGCGCCCGTCGGCTTCGACGACCTCACCGGCGCGGGTGACGAAGCGGCAGCCGGGCATGGTGTCGGCGGCGGCGATTGCGGCAGGGAGGTCTTCGACCAGGTACGTCCGCCCGAGCACACTGGTCGCTGCGGGGTTGATCCAGTCCTCGCAGCGGACGAAGTCGGCCACGCAGCCGACCACCTCAGCCGCCGGCTGGACGGGGTTGTCGGTACTTCGGACGCGATCGACGCAGAGGATCTCCACGCCCGAATCGCCGAGCACTTTGGCCAGTTCGTCACGGGCCTCGGCCAGCTGGCTGTACTGGCGGACGACCAGCAGTTGGTCGGCCCCGGCCAGGGCGGCCTCGACAATGCGGGCGTGCTCGACGTCGGCGTCGATGTACGAGCCGAACATCCCTTCGATGATCTCCAACTGGCCCTGCTTCTTGGCCTTGATGACGCGTTTAACCCCGCCGGCGACGCCTTCCAGGCGGTTCTGCATCTCTTCCAGCGCCCGGGTGCGGGAGAGGATGCCGCTCCGGTCCTCCCGCGCCTCGGCCAGCGAGGCCGAGAGCTTCTGCTCATCGTCGGCCAGTTGCTGCGACTTGCTGCGGGCGAGGTCGAGTTGCTTCTGGGTCTCGGCGATGAGGTGGGTGATGGTCTCGGCCTCGGCTGCGGCGGCCTGGCGGGCGGTGCGTGTCTCGGCCAGGTCCGCCTCGATCTGCCCGGCCCGGACCTCCAGTCGCTGCTTCTGGGCGGTGAGATTCTCCTGGCGGACGCCGAGGGCGGCGATTTCGTTGTTGAAGCGGGCGACCTGTCGCATCAGGTCGATGGCGATGGATTTCTGCTCTTCCAGTTCGGCCTGCTTGTCTGCGATGGCCAGGTCGCCGGCAGTGTGGGTTTCACGCTCGGCTGCCAGCTGTCCGGCCAGGCTCTCCGACTCGGTTTTGACCTGTTCGAGCTGGGCCTTGCGCTGTTGAAGGTCCTGGTTGGCGGTGTCGATTTTGGCTTCGAGCTCTTCGCACTGGCTGGAGGTCTGGACGATCTGGTCGCCCAATTCGCCGGCGCGGTTGGTGAGCATTTCGCTGCGTTGTTCGCAGGCGGTGATCTGTCCGCTGACCGCGGCGATTCGGGCCTGCAGGTCGCGTGCGGTGCGTTCCAGGTCGACGGCTTCGACCTCGGTGGCAGAGCGGGAGGATTCCAACTGGCCGATCCGGGCGTTGACACCGGAGAGTTTGTCGGTGGCGGTATCGAGCTTCTGTTCGGCCTCGTGGCGGCGGCCGATGAGCTTGTGGTAGCGGGCCAGGAAGTCCAGCGAGCGGAGTTCCTTGAGCTGTTGCGTGTAGGTCTGGTAGTTCCGTGCCTTGCCCGCCTGGTACTTGATCGACCGGAGGCGTTTCTCCACCTCGGCCAATACGTCGGTGACGCGCAGGAGGTTCTGTTCGACGCGTTCGAGCTTGCGGAGGGCCTCCTTCTTGCGGGCCTTGTACTTGCTGATCCCGGCGGCCTCGTCGAAGATCGCCCGGCGGTCATCCTGGCTGGCCTGGAGGAAGGCTTCCACCTTGCCCTGTTCGATCACGCCGTAGGCATCGCGACCCAGGCCGGTGTCCATGAACATCTCGCGGATGTCCTTCAGACGGGCCTGGGTTTTGTTGATCAGGTACTCGCTGACGCCGCTGCGGTAGAGCCGACGGGTGATCGAGACCAGGTGGTCGTCCTTCTGCTGGTCGTCGCCGCCAAGGGGAGGCTGGAGCAGGCCGTCTTCATTGTCGAACACCAGCGTCACCGAGGCAGAGCCCGACGCCCGGCGCGTCGAAGAGCCGTTGAAGATGATGTCCATCATCTCCTTGCCGCGGAGGCTCTTGGCGGACTGCTCGCCGAGGACCCACTTGACGGCGTCGACGACGTTGCTCTTGCCACAGCCGTTGGGCCCGACAACGCAACTGATGCCGTCATCAAAGTCGAATTCGGTCTTGTCGGCGAAGCTCTTAAAGCCGCTGACGATCAGTTTCTTGAGTTTCATCGCGTCTTCCGAAAGGAGGTGCGGGGATCAGCCGCCCATACTACTCGTAGTACGCGCGCACGTCAATACCCACTACATGGGGAGTTTTGCCCATTTTGCTCTCGGGTCCAGGAGGGCCTACCGCAACACAAACGTGGCGCGGATATGTCCCTGCTCACACATGCGATAGAGCACGGAGATGACCTGGCTGTAGGTCAAAGCCAGGCCCTGGACCTTCACCGGCTCGACCTTGCCCTCCTCGCGGGCGCGGCGGCGGGCCTGGAAGTCGATTTCGGGCAGATTGGCCAGGAAAGCCACGAAGTCCGAGACCCTCCGCCCGCATTGCTGGACGTCGGACATCTGCCCGGACCGCGGCGTCTTGCGCCACAGGCGGATCTGCTTCTCGCCGGCGCGACTGTCGACGGTCAGCAGGCGCTCGGGCGCCTCGAAGAAGACCTCGTCGGCGATGGTCATGTCGCTTCCGAACAACACGATGCGAGGCTCGCCGGTCGAAGCGGCGAAGATCGCATAAGGCCGCGACGTCTCGACAACGTCAAGGATCACCCCATCCGGCAGGGTGGTCCGCTTGACGTGGGAGAAGTCGCCTCGTTCGACCAGGGCCGAGTACGCCGCCAGTTGGGCCTGGACGTCCTCGCTGTTGAGTTGTTCGTAGAGCACCTGCATCTGCGAGTAGACCCGACGATGCTTGCCCAGCTCGTAGATTGCCGGGACCTGCGTGGGTCCGGGTTTGGCGGCCAGGCGTCCGAGGACCTTGGCCGCCTGGCTGGTATCTCCCAGGCGGATGCCCGCCCTGGCGGCGTGGTAGGCCAGCTCGTCCCGCTCGTGGGTGTAGAAGCGGCGGAGGACCGGCAGCGATTTGGCGCCGATGCACTCCCAGATCAGGCTCAGCCGGTCGAGATTGGCGTCGGGTGCGACGAACTGTTCGGCGACCTGTTTGGCATGGCCATCGGCATCGGGCTTGAGGGGTACGTTGGGGATCAGGCGGATGAAATGCATGTAGTTCTGACGGTACTCGACGGGGATGGTCAGGTTGATCATCGAGGCGTCGCGGGCGTTGGCAATGCGGGTGCTGAGGCTCGTGGCGAACCTCTCGTTGATCCGGCGCTGAATGTAGTGGGCCATGGCGAATTCATTGCCCCGGATCATCTGGAGGTTGACCTGCCGGGCCTCCAGGACCTTCCCGCCGCCGACGATACGCCCGGAGCGCATCTTGGCGAGGTTCTCGGGCTTCTCCGGATCGATGAACGGGTTGATGTAAACCGGTCCGCCGGCAGTGGCCATGGTCTTCGTCGCCCGCAGGGCCACATCTACCCCCGGCTGTTCGCGGTGCAGTTCGACGGGCATGAGGATTCCCCCAGCCAGCGAGCGCGTCTGGTTGCCCACCGCCTGGACTTCCACGTCGAAGGTTGTCGAGGCCGGGGCCCCGGCCGGGATCTTGCCCGAGACGCGGACGATGGCGGTATCCGGGTCGCGCAGGACGCGCATGGGCGTTACGGTTTCGGTATCATCGCGCCACCAGCCCAAGCCGTTGCGGGCCAACTGCTTGACCAGCAGCGTCTTCAGCCGCGGGGGGACCTCCGACGAGCCATCCTGGCCCAGGCCGACGACAATCCCATAGCCGGTCACCGGCAGATAGCCGGAATCGACCAGGCGGGCGTGCTCGGCCACCGTGCCCCGATAGGCCGGCTCGATCGCCACGGCGGCCTCGACGTTCTGGGGCTCGGGCTTGGAGTTCCAACTGCAGCCGCTCAGGACGAAACCGGCGGCCAGCAGAATCAGCAACAGGCGGATCGAAGGTCGGATCATGGTGCACTACACCCTTCGCTGGAGTTTGGCAGGTCCATCCGGCAGTGGGCGGACCCGGGATGCAAGGCAGCTATCATACTGGATCGACCCGGCAGATGCCAGACATTTGCTCGCCCGCATGCCCTCGGGGGTGCCCTCGGGGGGGCGCAAGAATCAGGCCCGCGTGAGCAAGTGATCCCGCGGGCCTGTCGAATTGCTCCAGAGGTGTCCTACAAGTCCAGGCCGCTCATGTCCGGAATCGGGAAGTCGTCGCTTCCGGTCGAATCGCCGGAAGCTGTGCCCGAAGGCACCGGGACCATCGTCCCGCCGGCCGGGGGCGGAGGAATCCGCAACTGCTGTCCGACCTGGAGATTATTGGGGTTGATCCCGGGATTCTTCTCCTGGATCAGCGGCCAGTACCGCGTCGTGCCGTAGAACTCCTTGCTGATGTCGCCGAGCATGTCGCCGGAGGCCACGACGTGGACCTTCCAGCCGGCAGGGACGGTGATCGGCGCTTCGGAGGGTCCCGCGGGGCGGGCCGAAGCGGTTGCCTCCTCGGCCGGTCGGGGTGGAATCCGCAGGACATCGCCCACCTGCAACGCATTCGGATTGACGTCCGGGTTGGCGTCGCGGATCTTCTGCCAGTACCGGCTCGTGCCGTAGAACTTGGTCGAAATCTCGCCCAGGGTGTCACCCGAGTCGATCTTGTGGGTCTTCCAGCCGGAGGGAACCACCAGGTCCGAACCGCTGTCGCTGCCGCCCAGCGCGGTTGCACTGCCGCTCGATGCAACCACCTCCGACCGCGGCGGGATCTTCAGCCGCTGGCCCGGGCGGATCATCTCCGTCGCACCGGGATTGGCCTGGAGAATCTTGTTCCAGTACCGCGTCGAGCCGTAGAACCGCTTGGACAGCTCCGAGAGCGTTTCGCCCGGGCGGACTTCGTAGGTAATCGCCGATCCGCCCGAAATGTCGGTTCCGCCCAGCGTCGGCGAGGTGTCTGTTCTGTCGGCGTCGGTCCCGCCCAGCGTGGTCCCGCCTTCACTGCCGCGGCGCAGGAAGTCGGGGATGTCCAACTCGTCATCATCTTCGGTGTCGGCATCCGAGCCGCCGAGCGTCGAACCGCCGCCGTTGCCCGTGCCGGCAGAGCTGCGTCGGCCGCCGTCGTCCGAGCCGTCCAGGGTCGTGCCTCCCAGCGTGGTCCTGCCAGGACCCATGGCGATTACGACCTCATCATCGTCGTCGGCATCGGCCGCATCGGCCGTGTCGGCCCCGCCGGCGGCGACATCCGGGCCTGCGGTATCGGCGTCATCGGGTTCTACCGGGTCACCGGTGCCGAAGATCGAGTCGGCGTCGGAGTCGTCTGCGCCACTGCCGCCCAGCGTGGACGTTCCATCCGAGCCGGAGCCCAGGGCCGGGTTCGACGAGTCGGAGCCGTTGTCATTGAAGTTGGCGGTGTTGCGATCGTCGTCGGTCTGGATCGGATCGTCGCCGTTGGACGACAGCAGCAGCCATCCCAACCAACCCACGACGAGGCAAAGGCCAACGACAAATCCTATTTTCACATCGGTGCGCATCTTGCTAGCTCCCTGTAGTAGAGTCGCGGAATAGCGCCTGGAGTCAGATTCTCAGCGTAAGCAGCCTATTATACTGGCAAACGGGGGATTTGCGCAGAAATCCCCACGGCGAAAAATGCGCCGGGCGTGCCTGTCCTGTTAATCGGGATCTGCCCAGCAGAAATGCAGGCAAAAACCCTCAGCCGGCTGCGGGTTTCTTACCAGCGACAAGATCCCGCGTATCGCGGGCGATGGTCAGCTCTTCGTTGGTCGGCACGATCAGGACGGGCAGCTGGGAATCATCGGTGGTAATCGGCCCCGACTTGCCGCGGATAACCCTCTCGTTGCGGTCCATGTCTCCGACCACGCCCAGTTTTCCGAGCTGCTCGAGCAGACGCCAGCGGACGAATCGGGAGTTCTCCCCCACCCCGCCGGTCAGGACGATCGCGTCGAGCTCCGGGAGGATGATCGAATACGAGCCGATGTACCTGATCAGGCGGTAGACGAAGATTTCCACGGCCAGCTCTGCCCGACGGTTGCCGTTCTCCCGGGAGGTCAGGATGTCGCGCATGTCGTTGCTGACCCCGGACAGCCCGATCAGGCCGGACCGCTTGTTCAGGGCCTTGTCCACCTCGGCGACGGTCAGTTTGCCGTGGTTCA
Source organism: Phycisphaerae bacterium (assembly GCA_046541415.1). Classification (GTDB taxonomy): domain Bacteria; phylum Planctomycetota; class Phycisphaerae; order SM23-33; family SM23-33; genus CAZOVB01. The sequence continues at coordinate 8,296 of JBKHDI010000077.1, forward strand.
TCATATAGAATATGATCGCCGGGTCGATATCTCCGCTCCGCGTGCCCATGACCAGTCCCTCCAGGGGTGTCATGCCCATGGAGTGGTCGATGGCCCTGCCGCCGCGCACGGCGGTCATCGAACACCCGTTGCCCAGGTGGCAGGTAATCAGGTTGACCTGGTCGAGGCTCTTGCCGAGCATCTCCGCGGTGGCCTGGGTGACGTAGCGGTGGCTCGTGCCGTGAAAGCCGTACTTGCGGACGTGGTACTCGGTGTACCATTCGTCGGGCACGGCGTAGCGGTAGGCCCGCTGGGGCAGGCTGGAGAGGAAGGCCGTGTCGAAAACCGCCACGTGGGGCACGTCGGGCATGGAGGTCATAGCCGCTTCGATGCCCGCCAGGTTCGGCGGGTTGTGCAGCGGGGCCAGTTCGAAATTGCCCCGGATCACGTCCAGAACCTTCCGGTCGATCCGGCAGGAGGCGGTGATGTTCTCCCCGCCGTGGACGACGCGATGGCCGACGCCTTCGATCTCCTCGATGCTGGAAATGACGCCCATTTGCTCATCGGCCAGGGCCTCGATGATGATCTTCAGCCCCTCGGTGTGGTTCGGGGCGGAGACGTTTTTCTCGAAGGTCTCCTCGTCGTCGGTGGTGTGTTTGAGATTTGCCTCAGCCGTGCCAACCCGCTCCAGGACGCCTTTGGCCAGGACCTTCTCATGGGTCATCGAGAACAGTTGATATTTGATGGAACTGCTGCCGCAGTTAACGACAAAAACCTTCATCCGGGATCTCCAATGGGTGGCGGGGGTTCTTCCAGGCGTGGTTGTAGGCAATCCGAGGTCCCAAGAACCTGATGTACCCCAGAAGTCAGAGATTGTCAACCCGACATTCGTTCGGCGCAGGCAGCGAGAGGGTCTTGACCGCAGCGACAAGTTGACCTAGACTCCTGGCAGTGGCCTGGACAGGCCCGGGACCCTTCTCTGGCGATGGGGAGTTGGCCTTTGGCAGAGACATTCTGGAAGGATTTCAAGCGGTTCTTCTTCCGCGGCCTGGCGGCGGTACTGCCGACCGTCCTGACCATCGCAATCATCGTCTATGTCGTCAAGCTGATCTACAACTACGTCGGTCGGTACATCAATGACGGGCTGCTGACGGTGGTCAAGTGGGTCTGGTTGCTCTACGAAAGCCCCGAGCCCGGGCAGCTGGCCAACCTGGAAGCCCGGATCGAGTATTTCAATGGAATCTGGAAACAGTATTTCGTCTGGGTGGGCTTTATTCTGGCGATGGTGGGCATTTACATCATCGGAAGGCTGCTGGGTTCGTTCTTCGGCCGCAGCCTGGCCAAGCTGCTCAACCGCCTGCTGCTGCGTCTTCCGCTGGTCAAGCAGGTCTACCCGTCGGTCAAGCAGGTCACCGATTTCATGTTCTCCGAGAAGAGGATCGACTTCTCGCGGGTGGTGGCCGTAGAATATCCAAGGCGGGGGATCTATTCGCTGGGACTGGTCACAGGCCCGGGGCTGCGGACGGTAGTCGACTCGACGGGAACAGAATTGCTTACAGTATTTATTCCATCGAGTCCTACGCCGGTGACCGGCTATACAATTATCATACGGCGGGACGAGGTGATCGACCTGCCGATTACCATTGACGAAGCGTTACGTTACACGATAAGTGGCGGAGTGGTACTGCCTGTCTCCCAGCAGTTTACCACCGCGGAACTGGAACAGATGCGAAGCGGCATCCTGCCACAACCCAAAAGGAAGGAGAGTCTTCCGTGAACATCATTGTCAAGTCGCGCCACATGAATTCCTCGGATTCTCTGAAAGAATACGTCGACAACAAATGCCAGCGCCTCCCGCGCTACTACGACGGAATTCAGTCGGTCGAGGTGATCCTGGATCACGAAGCCGACCAGTCGCTCAGCGAGATCATCGTAACCGCCCGCAAGAAGCACACGTTCGTGGCGACCAACCGGGCCGATGACATGTACGCCAGCATCGACGGGTGCGTCGACAAGATTGCCCAGCAACTGCGTCGTTTCAAGGACAAGGTCCGTGACCGCCAGGCCGTCAGCTCCGGCGAACTGGCCCAGCGGGCGATCGAAGAACGGGAAAACAACGAGTCCTGAATTCCCTGTATGAAGTCACTGGCGGAACGCGGGGTCCTGCAGTAGACTGTGGGGTCTTGCCAAACGGACATGCTGTTTCATCCCTGGGACTTCAGGAGTCACGAATGAAGCTATCGGACATCATGGTCAACGACGCGATCGTACCGGACCTCTCGGTCCAGTCGCGAGACGAGGCCATTGCGAAACTTGTAGAAGCTCTGGCCGAGGCGGGCGCCATTCCCAAGAAAGACGTGCAAGACGTCACCAAGGCGGTCCTGGCCCGTGAATCGCAGGCGACGACCGGCATCGGCAAGGGTGTGGCCCTGCCCCATGCCAAGCTCAAGGGCATCAAGAAACCCATCGGCACGATCGGCTGCTCCAGCGAGGGCATCGATTTTTCCGCCTTGGACTCCAAGCCCGTCTACTCGGTGATCCTGCTGCTGTCCAGCCCGGAGAACCCCGATGAGCACCTCCAGGCGATGGAAGCGATTTTCAAGCATGTCCAGCGAGACATGTTCCGCAAGTTCCTCCGCCAGGCCGATACCCAGCAGGCCGTGACTGAACTGATCAGCGAAGCCGACGAGCTGGGCTAACGTTCGCCGTTTCCGCCCAACTGCCTTGGGAACAAAGCTTTGACTACGCTGGAGAAAGAGGTCAAAATCGTCAACAAGTACGGACTGCACGCCAGACCGGCGATGCAGTTTGTCGAACTGGCTAACCAGTTCAACAGCCAGGTCCAGGTGTCCAACGGCACGCTGACCGTCGATGCCAAGAGCATCATGTCGGTCATGCGCCTGGCTGCGACGAAGGGAACGACTCTCCGGATCGTTGCCGACGGCGCCGATAGCCAAAAAGCCATTGCCGCGCTGAGCAAACTGGTCGAAAGCGGTTTCGGCGAAGACGACGAATAGTCCGCACATCGCCCGGAGCTGTACCGAATATCCGATTATGAAGATCAAGAAGGGAATTGGCGTCTCGCCCGGAGTGGCGATCTCTCAAGCGGTCGTTGTCGATGCAGAAGAGTTCGACATCCCGCAGCGCCATGTCCCCATCGACCACGCCGAGGCCGAGGTCGAACGCCTCGAAAACGCCATCAAGGTCTCGGAACACGAAATCCAGGACCTCAAGAGCGGCACGGTCGAGAAAATCGGCAAAGAGGCCGCCTCCATCTTCGACTTCCACCTCGGTCTGCTGAAAGACCAGATGCTCTACAGCCGCTTCCAGGAGACCATCCTGGAAGGGCACGTCACGGCCGAGTATGCCGTCGCCACCGTCCTGCGCGGTTATGCCAAGGAATTCCTGGTCATGCCGCAATACCTCGCCGACCGCGTCAAGGACATCTACGACATCGAGAAACGCCTGCTGCGAAACCTCACAGGCCAGAAGCACCAGTCGCTGACGCACCTGACGCGCGACGTGTCGGTTCTCGCCCACGACCTGACGCCGTCCCAGACGGCCGGGATGGACCGCAAACATATCATGGGCCTGGCCATCGACGCCGGCGGGGCGACCAGCCATACCGCTATCGTCGCCAAGGCGCTGGGAATCCCCGCGGTGGTGGGCCTGAACGACGTGACCAGCGAGACTTCCGGCGGGGACATGGTGATCATCGACGGCAACCGCGGGGTGGTTGTCATAAACCCCGACCAGCCCACCCTGGAAGAGTACCGCCAGTTCGCCAAGCAGCAGGTCGAGTTCATCCACTCCCTCGACGCCCTGCGCGATCTGCCGGCGGTGACCAAGGACGGCCACGAAATCAAGCTGCTGGGCAACATAGAATTCCCGGCCGAGTCCAAAACCGTTATCGACAAAGGCGGCGAAGGCATCGGCCTGTACCGCACGGAGTTCCTCTACCTCGGTTCGGACCACGAGCCGACCGAAGAGGAGCATTTCCGGGCCTACCGCGAGGTCATAGAGCGCTGCGAGAACCGCCCGGTCGTCATCCGCACCGTCGACCTTGGGGCCGACAAGTACACCCAGTCTCGATCGCGGATCCCGGAGCGCAACCCGTTTCTGGGCTGTCGTTCAATCCGCTTTGCCTTGCAGAACCTGGACCTGTTCAAGACGCAGATCCGGGCGATCCTGCGGGCGAGCTTCGAGGCGGAAGTTTCGATGCTTTTCCCGCTGATTACCAACCTGCTGGAGCTGCGCCAGGCCCGGACGATCGTCCGCGACGTGATGGAAGACCTGGAAGAGGAAGAGATCGAGCACCGCACGGACATGCCGATCGGCATGATGGTCGAGACACCCTCTGCGGCGCTGCAGTGTAATCGTTTCGCCCGCGAGGTAGATTTCTTCAGCATCGGAACGAACGATCTGATACAGTACACGCTGGCAGTGGACCGTGGCAACGAGAAGGTTGCCTCGCTTTTCACCGCGGCCAATCCGGCCGTGCTTCGCCTGATCCGCCAGATCTTGCGGGCTGGGGAACAGTATGAGGTTCCCGTCAGCATGTGCGGCGAGATGGCAGGCGACCCCCAATATACCTTATTGCTGCTGGGCCTGGGCTTGCGGACGTTTTCCTGCAGCCCGCCGGCGCTACCCGAAATCAAGAAAGTCATCCGGTCAGTGACGATGGAACAGGCCCGCAAGGTCGCCCGTCGCGTCATGCAGTTCGATTCGGACAAGGAGATCATCAACTATCTCCGGTCCCAGACGCGACAGGTCCTCCCGCAAGCCTACTCGACCTGACCTTATGCAGAAACAGCCGGGCCGGCCCGGGGTCCCAAACGACCCGCCACAGCCCGCCCGGAACGGACATTGTATTGGACACACAGAACTCCGAAAGGACAATCCAACAACGCTTGCCACAGCGATGGGCCATTCGACTGAGCATTGACGGGGACCTGCGATTTCTCTCCCACCGCGAGATCATGACCGCGATCGAGAGGACCATCCTCCGAGCCAGACTGCCGATACGGTACACACAGGGGTTCAACCCCCACCCGATTCTGTCGCTGCCCTGCCCCCGGCCTACCGGCGTGGCGTCGAAAGACGACCTGCTGGTGATGGACCTCAACGAGCCTGACGAGGCCATTGAACCCGATTCAATGCTCGAAACGCTCAACCAGGCCGGCCCACAGGGTCTGCGATGTACCGCGGCAAGAATTCTCCCGCAGCGTATCGCGCCTCAACCGGAGCAGATCGAGTATCGACTGCCCCTGGACCAGAGGCAGATGCAGACCGTTCGGGACCATCTGGAGACGCTCGATACCCAGCCGGAATGGACCGTCCAACGGCGTAAGAAAACCAAACGTCGATCCCGCAGCGAAGAAGCGACCAGACCGGTCGACCTGCGACCCCTGATCGGGTCAATCCGCCTGCAGGATGACACGCTGGTGCTGGACCTGCTCAGCGACCGCCAGAGATGGGCCAAGCCCGCCGAGATCCTCGGCCTGTTGGGCCTCGATGCCCAGACAGACCTGGCCCGCCTGGTCCGTACCCGCACGACGTTCGATTTCACGCCCTGAATTCCCATCGCCTGGCCGCCACCGCGCAAGAAACGCGACAGGAGAAACAGACCGCATGGCCAAGAAACAGATGCTTATCAACACCGTCCAGGACCAGGAGTGCCGTATCGCCATCCTCGACGACGGGCAGCTCGAAGAACTCTACATCGAGCGTGCCTCCAGCGCTTCCCAGGTCGGCAACATCTACAAAGGACGCGTGACCAACGTAGAATCCTCCATCCAGGCCGCCTTCGTCGACTTCGGCGGCAACAAGAACGGCTTCCTGCACATCTCGGACGTCCACCCGCAGTACTTCCCGGGCGGCAAGAAGAAGGCTGTCGAGGCCGTGGGCAACAAGAAGCCCCGCCGCGAAAGGCCCCCCATCCAGGACTGCCTCCGCAGAGGCACGGAAGTCGTCGTCCAGATGACCAAGGAAGGCATCGGCACGAAAGGCCCGACCCTCTCGACCTACCTTTCGATCCCGGGGCGACTGCTGGTGATGATGCCGGGAATGACCCGCCTGGGCGTCTCGCGGAAGGTCGAAGACCCCGACGCCCGAGCCAAGGCTCGCGATGCACTGAACGAACTGAAACTGCCCGATGACATGGGCTTTATCGTTCGGACGGCCGGCATCGGACACGCCAAAAGAGACCTCCAGCGCGACCTGAACTACCTCAGCCGCCTCTGGAAGTCGATCAACCAGCGGATCAAGAAGTCCAAGGCCCCGGCCGAACTGTACCAGGAATCCAACCTGGTCATCCGCACCATCCGCGACGTCTACAACTCCGACATCAGCCGCATCGTCTGCGACGACCAAGACGTGGCCCGTTCGGTCCGCGAGTTCCTGCGGATGTCCGTGCCCCGCACCCGCCATACCATCGAGGTCTACACCGGCAAGGAAGGCCTGTTCTACGAGTTCGGCGTCGAGGAAGAGATCCAGGAGATCTACTCCCGCCGCGTCGAGATGGACTCCGGCGGCTCGCTCGTGCTCGACCAGACCGAGGCCCTGGTGGCCATCGATGTCAACTCGGGCAAGTTCAAGGACCATTCCGACGCCGAAACGACCGCCCTGAAGATCAACCAGGAAGCTGCCAAGGAAATCCTCCGCCAGCTGCGTCTGCGCGACCTGGGCGGCGTGATCGTCATCGACTTCATCGACATGCGGGCCGATCGGAACCGCAAAAAGGTCGAGAAAATCGTCCGCGAAGGCCTCAAGGACGACCGGGCCAAGACCAAGATGCTCCGGATGAGCAGTTTCGGGCTGATGGAACTGACCCGCCAGCGCGTCAGGCCCTCGCTGAAGCACTCCATGTTCCGCCAGTGCGCCTCCTGCGAAGGCCTCGGTTTGATCCAGTCGGAGGAATCGCTGGCCCTGGCAGTGCTGCGGGACCTGCAGCGTGCCACCGCCGACGATGACATCACCCGCGTGGAAGTCACAGTCCGACCCGACGTGGCCTATCACCTGGCCAACCATCAGCGACACCAGATCGCCCGGATGGAGAAGAACTCCTCGACACGCATCATCATCCAGGCCGATGACGCCGTCCAGGGCGACGAAGTGCAGTTCGTCTGCAAGAACAGCCGCGGCAGCGTCGTCAGCTGGGACCGCGACGGCAAGAGCAGACGCAACAGCCAGAACATCCAGACGATGAACCTCAAGGAGTACGAGAAGGCACAGGCGATGAAAGAAGAATCCGCCGAATCCGACTCAGCCAAGGACGAACCACCACACACAGACACCCAGGAAAAGGATTCTTCCGACCAGGAAGAAACCGGGTCCCAGAGCGACAGGAAGAAACGCCGCCGAGGCCGTCGCGGCGGCAGGAAACACCGCGCCGAAGACAGAGAGTCCGACCAGCAAGACCAGAAGGACTCCTCCGGAAAGGAACAGAAGCAGGAAGGCAAACAGGACAAGTCCGACTCCGGCGACCAGAAGGACCAGCAGGAAGACAAGAAACGCTCCAGCCGTCGGCGCCGCCGCTCGAAACGCAAGGGCGAACCCCGCTCCGACCAGCAGGACCAGCAGAAGGAAGAGACCTCCGACAGCCGAGACACCGACCCGTCGGACAAGCAGCAGAAATCCGAACAGAAGCCCGACCAGAAGTCCGACCAGGGCCAGAAGGACAACGACGAGCAGCCAGAGAAGGACGGCTCGCGCCGGTCGAGACGACGCCGACGCCGACCCAGAAAGTCCGAATCGGATCAGGCCCAGCAGGAAAAAGCAGATCAAACAAAGTCTGACCAGCCGGAGGAACAGGCCGAGGAATCCAAGGAAAAGCCCATAGAGAAACCCGAGCCCCAGCCCGGGCCGGACCAGGACAGCTCCCGACGTCGCCGCAGACGCCGCAGCAAGCCCGCCGATGAAGCCAAGGACAAGCAGAAGTCGGCATCCGAGGCCCCCAGCCGCGGCCAGGCCGAACCCAAACCCAAGGCCCAGCAGGACCAGGATGACGACAAACGCAGCAAGCGACGCGTACCGCGAAAGTCCCGCCAGGCCCGGAAGGAATCGACCCGGCAGGACGATGCCCAGGACAAGAAGCCCAAGCGGACTCGCCGCAAAAAGAGCAAGACTTCGGCCAAGTCCTCCAAGACCGAAACCGCCGAGCCGGACCAACAGGCAGCCGACGAGCAGGACTCCGGCGCCATGCCCAGACGAGTCAAACGCTCCGAGGTGAAGAAGGCCGCCAAAAAGGCCACCCGCAAGACCGCCAAGAAGGCCGCCAAGAAAACCACGAAGAAGACGGCGAAAAAGAAGACCGCCAAGAAGAAAACAGCCAAGAAAAAGACGGCCAGGAAAAAGGCTGCCAAGAAATCCTCTGACAGCGACGAGTGATTTCGGCCTGACGTGGAACAGACGGATTGAAAAAAACGGGCGACCCGCGATGGGCCGCCCGTTTTCTTTGCTGGTCTGGAGACCGGCCCGCCGCGGTTATTTCTCGCCGATGCAGTAGAGGTAGTCGTGACTGCGGAGGAACATCCGCCGGCCCTGGAAGAACGGGCCGGTCCGGGTGAGGTAGCTCGGCTTGGTGCTGCTGAACTCGCTGAGGCGCTGGATCTGCTTGGCCTGGCCCAGGTCCTCGTAGATCAGGGCCGCCTCGCTGGGAGAGGAAAGGGTCTGGGCGTCGCAAATGGTGACTTCCATGGGAACCGGGAATTGGCGGCTGCGGGACCTGTTTTTGCCGACGAGAACCATCTTCGGCCCGGCCAGCTGGACGAGGTGCTCCGGCTTGCCCTGTCGGGCGCTGCGGAGGATCTTGCCCGTCGTCGCGTCGACGATGGTGTCCTTCGTCATTGCGTTCGGAAGGCCGATCCGGTTTACTTGCATCAGCGACCAGCCAC
>JBKHDI010000078.1:0-16901 GCA_046541415.1 Phycisphaerae bacterium
AAGCCGATCCCAGCCGGATCTCACCCCAGCGCGGGTTCGTCACCAGCGCCCCCTGCGGGGGCTTGCAGAAAGGCCAGCGCCGTCGGGCCAGCGCCGGGGTCAGGTACTTTTACGGACCCGAGGCCTTGCGAGGGTCGTAGAAAGTACCTGACCCCAAGCGCGCTGGTCTATTGACGGCCGGGCCTGCCGGGGCGGGAGGACCATCCGAAATCCGCAATAGACAACGGGGTGGCATTTCCCGCGAAATCGGATACACTGTCGCCTTCCTTACGTCCCGGGATGGCCCGGACGCCTCACCACGCCACGAACCTTCCAGGAGCCGAGATCCATGGAAATTGCCGATCTGTCCAAAATCGAAGGACGTACCTACCCCGCCCGGCGGCGGACGCAGAACCTGGCCGGCGGCGCTTCGCCGATCCAGGCCCAGGCCTTCTCGATGGGTTTTGTGACCCTCGAGCCCAAGGGCGGCCAGGTGCCGTGGCACAACCAGCAGCAGGAAGAGGTCTACTTCATCCTCGACGGCACGGGCGAGATGTGCCTGGGCCAGGAAAAGCAGACCGTCACCGGCGGACAGGCCGTCTACATCCCCTCCGGCGTGTACCACCAGCTGACCAACACCGGCGACGACGTGCTGCACATGGTCTACGTCTACGGACCTGCCGGCGACGTGGACCACTGGAAGCAGGAACTGGCCGGGACGCTGCCCAAGGCCGGCAAAGACGTTCCCCCCCTGCCCGAAGGCGCCTGGGACCAGTGCACCGACAAACCCTCCGAATAACATCCCCCAACACCCCCCGAGTTACAGGAGTCTAGAGCAGATGGACAGTACGACGACCCGGAAGGTCGGCATTATCATGAACGGCGTGACCGGACGGATGGGCACGAATCAGCACCTGATGCGTTCGATCGTCGAGATCATCAAACAGGGCGGCGTGGCCGGACCGAACAACGAGCGGATCATCCCCGATCCGATCCTCGTCGGACGCAACCCCGCCAAGCTGGAAAAGCTCGTCGAGATGTCCGGCATCGACAACGTGACGACCGACCTGGACGAAGCGCTGGCCGACGACCGATATACCGTCTACTTCGACGCACAGACCACCGACCGTCGCGTCGCCGCGGTCAAGAAGGCCATCGCGGCGGGCAAGAACATCTACGTCGAGAAGCCCACGGCCACCAACTCCGAGGACGCCTACGAGCTCTACAAGCTCGCCCAGGCCGCCGGCGTCAAGCACGGCGTGGTGCAGGACAAGCTCTGGCTGCCGGGCTTTTTGAAGCTCAAGAACCTCATCGATACCGGCTTTTTCGGCCAGATCCTCTCGGTCCGCGGCGAGTTCGGCTACTGGGTCTTTTCCGGCGAGAACATCCCCGCCCAGAGGCCCAGCTGGAACTACCGCAAGGAGTCCGGCGGCGGGATCATCATCGACATGCTCTGCCACTGGCGCTACGTGCTGGACAACATCTTCGGCAACGTCCAGGCTGTCTCTTGCCTGGGCAAAACGCACCTGCCGACCCGCTACGACGAATCCGGCCAGGCCTACGACGCCACCGCCGACGACGCCGCCTACGCGACCTTCGAGCTGGAAGGCGGGATCGTGGCCCACTTCAACTCGTCCTGGTGCGTCCGCGTCCGCCGCGACGACCTGCTGACCGTGCAGGTCGACGGGACCAAGGGCTCGGCCGTGGCGGGCCTGCGCAAGTGCTGGATCCAGCCCCTTCAGGCTACCCCGCGCCCCGTCTGGAACCCGGATGTCGATTCCCCCATCGACCACTTCCAGACCTGGACGCAAGTGCCCGACCAGGCCGGCGACTTCGAAAACGCCTTCAAGGTCCAGTGGGAACTGTTCCTCAAGCACATGGTCTACGACACGCCCTTCCGCTGGGACCTTCGCGAGGCCGCCAAGGGCGTACAGCTGGCCGAGAAGGGCCTGGAGTCCTGGGACAAACGCGCCTGGGTCGACATCCCCGAACTGCCGGTGATCGACAAGGCATGACCACCCCCACCGAACCTGAGCAACACCAACGGGCCCGCGACTGCCATAACGCGGGCCCGTTTTTCATGCCTGCAAACGTGTGGCACGGCCATTCTGGCCGTGCAGGGCCGGCCTGAGAGGATGGCCTGATGGCACCGCACGGCCGAGACGGCCGTGCCACACCCGCGCGGGGTCTACGTGTCCATGGAGCGGCCACCATTGGTTTCTCATGCCTGCAAACGTGTGGCACGGCCATTCTGGCCGTGCAGGGCCGGCCTGAGAGGATGGCCTGATGGCACCGCACGGCCGAGACGGCCGTGCCACACCCGCGCGGGGTCTACGTGTCCATGGAGCGGTCACCGTTGGCGATGGATCAAGCCAGGCAGGGCGGCGAGCATGACAAAGCAATGGAAGATATGAAAAGACCCCGCCGGAATACCGACAGGGTCTTGGGGTGCTGTTCGATTCGGCCGCGTCAGGCCAGGGTGCTCATCGTGGCGCCCATCTCCTGCATCTTGGCCAGGGACATTTCGATCAGGCCGCCGGCCATCCTGGAGATGTCCATGCTGACCTTCTGCATCTGGATGTTGGCAGCCATGGCGACCTGGTTCTGGCCCTTGGCCTGCGAAGCGGCCGCGATGGTGTTGACTGCACTTCCCACTGCGTCTACGCCCATGATATTGCCTGCCTGTAAGTGGACATTGCTCGCCCGGCCACCGTCGGCCGGTCCAGGGGAAGGGTACGATACGCAGAGCTTCCCGGCAGGTTGTATCGGCTGATTTTCAGACCGACTTTCCCAGCCGGTTCGAATTTCCCCGGATGCATCGGCCAAATGGGTTGGTCTGTGCGGGCTGGAGCGATTATGCTGTCTGGCGTTCTCGCAACAACTTCAGCCAAAGGCAATGACCATGAAACCAGTATCTACCGCATGTCTGCTCGCAATCACCTGCACGCTCCTGCTGCCGTCTGCAGCCCTGGCCCAACCGGCGGCGGGCGTTTCGCTGGGGGGCAAATCTCTGCCGATGGACTTCCAACCGGCAAAGCAAATCGACGGCGGGGTGGAGATCACGCTGGACCTCTCGGACAAGCGCGTCAACTGGAACCACGCCAAGTGGTCCGTCTGCCGGTTCGAAAAGCCGCTGGATCTTTCGGCCTACAACGCCCTGCTGCTGCAGGTGGAGATCGACAAGCCGCGAGAGGACGTCGGCGTGTACGTCGCCCTGCAGGAAGCAGATGGAACGTGGCGACACCATCCGTGGGCGGCCCCGCTGGTGGGCAAGACCAACACGGGCCTGGCGCGGTTTGAGCACTTTGTGCGGCCAGCCTGGGTGGCCCCGCCGGGCGGCAGCCAGGGCGATGAGAACGAGACGCTGGATGTCCAATCGATCCAGGCCGTGGCCATCGGTTCGGTCAATCCGTTGGGCGTCGGGCCGGTGACCTTCCGCCTCAAGGGCCTCCGGGCAGTCAGGCTGCCCGAGAAGCCGTCCCCGTCGCCGAAGGTAACCCTCAGCGGCGCGTGGCTGGATGTCAACGGCACGGAGATGATCCCGGCCGGGGCGTTCGGCGGTTTCCACGGGCCCAAGGGCCAGAAGCTGCGGCTGAGCCTGAACCGGACGATCATGTCCAACTTCGCCACCGGCGGCGATGCGAGGTTCTCGGATGACCCGATCCGCCACACGATGATCAACTGTGCGGGCGAACGGATCTGGCCCTCGCCGGTGCTGCACGATCCGCAGTGGAAGGCCAAGACCGTCGCCCTGGCGGCGAAGATGGCCCGGCAGGCCAACGACAGGAAGCGCGAGCTCTGGGTGGAGTTCTGGAACGAGCCGTACCTCAACTGGGCCAAGGCGGAGCGCGGGAACTTCATCCCGCGGTTCTACAACCTCGACGAAGCGGCCGAGGGCGCGCCGGTGAAGCTCAAGCACTCCGGCGAGGTGGTCCCCCACCTGTTCTGGACGAAGAACTACAAGCGTCCGCCGTGGAACTGGTGCAGCCAGAAGGACTGGCGACGCGGCATGGATGAGGATGGGAATCTCTATTCCCCCGCCCACGCCAAGCCGTACCACGGCGGGGTGCGCGGCCTGTACGGGGGCTGGTGGGACCCGTCGGTCCACCCGCCGCTGGATGTCAAGGACGGCGAGAAATACACCGTCCAGCGGGGGGGCAAGACGCTGGAACTGACGGCGACGACGCCGTGGCACGTCTACGACGAGACGCAGTTTACCTACTGGGCGGGCAAGGGGATGACGAAGTTCTACATCGACCAGATGCAGGCGTTCGGCCCGGAGCTCAAGCGGGTCAAGCCCGACGCCATCTTCTACGCCGGCTGGGGCCTGAGGCCCTCTGAGGACAAGTGGGCGTGTTTCAACGCGCTGTACAAGCCGACGATCGACGCGGGGATCGAGTACATCGACGGCCTGCACGGGCACGACTACGGCGGCGGGCCGCTGGCCGAGTTGGCCTGCATCGAAACCGTCACCGCTTACGGGATGCTCAGGCACGAGAAGTGGCTGACGTGGATCAACACCGAGATGAGCGGGCTGATCGACACCCAGGCCTACCCCGAGGCCACGCGCCAGAAGCAGACCACCCAGGACAAGGCCGCCTGGCTGTACCGCAAGATCCTCAACTCCCTGTACTATCAGCCGGCCAAGGTGCGCGGCCTCTGCCAGTTCTACTACGACGAACAGGCCGAGGGACAGGCGTTCATCCTGCTGAGCAACCTGCGCGGCAAGATGCTCCACGTCGACTGCGACGATCCGGAGATTATCGCGGTTGCGTCGGTCGACGGGACCGACCCGGCCAACCCCCGCCCGGACTTCCTGCCCGACCGGAAGGAGCTGGTCCTGGCGATCCTCAACGAGTCCCAGAGCGTCAAGCAGGTGCCGATTTCGCCGGCCCCCCCGGCCGGGCTGAAACTCGGCGAGCCCATCGTCCGGCAGATCGCCGTCGAGGACGGCAAGACCACCGTGGCCGAGTCGAAACCGGGCAAGCTGGAGAGCGTCGAGATCCAGCCGCGCCGGGCGGTGACGATCACCTGGCCGGTCACGGGCAAGACCGACGGCGGCAAGACCGTCAAGCGCAGGCAGTTCTTCATCGATGCCGTCGTGCGGACTGTAACGGCCGAGAAACCGGTCGAGGACGTCGTCGAGATCGACCCGGAGGTGCTGCAATCGGCCGGACGGGCCTGGGTGCGAATCGCGGTGGAGAATCTCGAACCGGCAGAGGCGCAGGTGATCGTCGGGGACAAAACGTATGCCCTGCCTGCTGCGGTCACGCCGGACAACGCGGCCTGGATCCGCCAGATCCCGATCGATCCGAAGCTGCTGACCGCCAGGACGCCGGTGCGGATCGAACTGACGGGCAAGGACCGGGCGGGCTTCCTGCTGGCCTCGGCGAGCATTCTCGTGGAGTCGGAATAACCCCTGCAAGGAGTCTGCATGCAGCGACCGAATATCCTGATTGTCATGACCGACCACCAGCGGGCCGACACGGCCGGGCCGGACCACCCGTCCGTCACGCCGCACCTGGACGGCCTGGCCCGCGAGGGCGTGCGGTTCACCGAAACGTTCTGCCCCTCGCCGCACTGCTGCCCGTCGCGGGCGACGTTTTTCACGGGCCTCTACCCGTCGCGACACGGCGTGTGGAACAACATCTGCAACGGCCAGGCCCATTCGCGCGGGCTTACCGAGGGAGTCCGGTGCTTCTCGCAGGACCTGGCCGAGGCGGGCTACCGGCTGGAGTTCTCGGGCAAGTGGCACGTCAGCGTCGAGGCCGGACCGGGCGATTACGGCTTTAACGAGCGGTTTGCCTCGGCCGGCAAGGGCGCTCGGCACGGCCTGGTCTGGGACGATTTTGCCAGACTGGCCGAGACCAAGCCGCCGCGCAAGCGTCAGCAGGGCCACGTGCTGCGGCCCGGCTGGCCGGAGGCTCGGATCTACGGTTACGACGGCTGGGACCGCCACACCCACGACGAACGCGCCGTGGCAGAAGGGATCGACGCGATCGGCGACTGCGCTGCCGGCGACGACCCCTGGTGCGTGTATATCGGCATGACCGGGCCCCACGACCCCTACGACGTCCCTGCCCAGTACCTCGACCTTTACGACCTGGACGACGTGCCCTTGCCGCCCAGCTACGGCGACGAGATGGCCGACAAGCCGGGCATCTATCGCCGGATGCGCAAGCAGATCTTCGGCCAGCTTTCGGAGAAGGAGGTCCGCGACGCAATCCGCCACTTCTGGGCGTACTGTTCGTACCTGGATGACAAGCTCGGGCAGATCCTCCGGGCCCTGGACAAGACCGCCCAGGCCGAGAACACCCTCGTGCTCTACTGCTCCGACCACGGCGACTACTGCGGCGAGCACGGGCTGTTCGCCAAGGGCATTCCTTGTTTCCGCGGGGCCTACCATATCCCGGCCGTAGTTCGCTGGCCGGCCGGCGTGGTCAAACCCGGCCGATGCGTCGACCAGCTGGTCAGCCTGGCCGACTTCGCCCCGACCTTCCAGGACCTGGCCGGGGCCCGGGTCGACCCGTCCCTGACCGGCAGGAGCCTGGCTGACTTCCTGGCCGACAAGACGCCCCCCGACTGGCGCCAGGCCATCCACACCCAGTGCGACGGCGTGGAGCTGTACTACACCCAGCGGTCGGTGGCTACGCGCGAGTGGAAGTTCGTCTACAACGGCTTCGATTTCGACGAGCTGTACGACCTGACACACGATCCGCACGAGCTGCACAACCTGGCAGAGCGGGAGGAATTCCAGCCCGTTATCGAGGACCTTTGCGGACGGATGTGGCGCTTCGCCCGCGACGAGCACGACACGGCCATCAACCCGTACATCACCGTGGGCCTGGCGCCGTTCGGCCCGGCGACGGCCTTTCAGAGCGGGCCCACAGATCCGCTTTGACGCTTGAGACAACCGCCCGATCGTGTACGATATAGTGTAAGTTGGTAACGCGGCAGGCACTTGGAGGCACGTCACGTGCGGTTGAGCGATTGGATCGAGGAAATGCGGGTCTGGACCGAAGTCGACGACTTCGACGGACTGGAGCAGAAGTTCTTCCAGAACTGCTGCTACCTGGCCGGCGACGAGATGGCCGAGTGGATCCGCCTGATGGATCTGCAGGACTATCGCCGCCAGCTCGACCGCGCCTACCTCCAAGCCCTCAGGCACGTCCGCGACAGCGGCGCCCGCGCGCTGTACTTCGAGTACGAACCCCTGGCCGACTGGCGGGGGACGTTCTACCTCTGTCGCGACTATCAACCCGAATCGGCCGGGGATGACGACTGGACCTGCGACTGGGCCTGCCGCCTCGATGCAGCGCCCCTGCCCGCCTTTGCCGAAGTGCTCGGCATCGACGGCGGGAAGATGGACCAGGACCCGCCGGGGCGGGGAAAAATGGCCTACCTCATCGCGCGAACCGTCGCCAGCCTGGGCAGACTGATGACCACGCACCCGGTGGGCGATCTGGCCATTTGCGCAGCCTACCAGGGTCAAGACCCCGTCATGCGCCTGCACGACCCGGCGGGGCTACCCACTTAAGACGCCCCAGGCGCCAGAGAAAGGCAATTGCGTGGCAACGATACGAGCAGCTCGCAGCGATGAAGCCCGGCGCATCGCCGATTTCCAGCAGCGCATGGCCGCGGAGACCGAGGGGATGCTCCTGCACGGCCCGACGGTCCTGGCCGGCGTGGAGGCGATTTTCGATGACCCCCGCAAGGGAGAGTACATCGTCGCTGTCGATGAAGACGCCGACCGGATCGTCGGCGCCCTGCTGACCCTGCCGGAATGGTCCGACTGGCGAAACGGGACAGTGCTGTGGATCCACTCGGTCTACGTGATTCCGGAGTACCGGGGGCAGGGCATCTTCCGGTCGATGTACCAGTTCCTGCAGGACAAAATCCGCAATGACGGGTCGTTGATGGGCCTGCGACTCTACGTCGATCGGGCCAATACCGGCGCCCGCAAAACGTACGAAGCGATGGGCATGGACGGTGAGCACTACGTCACCTACGAGTGGATGAAAGAGGGCTCCGGCGGGGGCAAAGCCTCTTGAGCGACCTGCACGGGCTGCATCTCGAACTGCCAGGCAAAAAGCGCAAAGATTCCTTCCTGGCCATGGCCGAGGAGTTCCACCAGGCCGGGGAAACCGGTTGGCCTCACGGGGCGTGGAAGGAGGACCCGGCCGCGATGGAGGACTTCGCCGCCTTCCTCCAGCGCGAGGCAGACTGGCGCGAGGGCAGGAACCTGCCCGAAGGCTACGTCCCGGGCATAACGTGGTGGATGATGGACGGCCAGGTGGTTCTCGGCACGGCCCAGCTGCGGCTGGAACTCAACGACCACCTGCTGAACTACGGCGGGCACATCGGCTATTGCATTCGCCCGTCGCAGCGACGCAAGGGGTACATGAAGCGCCTCCTGCCGCTGGTGCTCGATGCCGCGGCGCGGCTGGGGATCGACAAGGTCCTGGTCACCTGCGGGATGCAGAATGTCGGCTCGGCGAGGGTGATCGAATCGGCCGGCGGGGTCTTTGAAGACGCCCGGACCGACCCGGCCCGGGACAAGACCTTGCGGCGCTACTGGGTGGATCTGGCGGGCAGGGGCTGATCAGGGCTTCTCGACCGCCTCGCCGGGCAGGGCAGCCTGGGCGGTCATCCCCGCCTCGAAGGGCCCGGGCGAGACAAGTCGCAGTTGCACCTGCCACTTGCCCTTCTCGAATTCCACCGGCTCGACGGCCACGACGCGACATTCCACCGCGGCTGAGGCGTCGGAGACCAACATGACCCGCCCGACCTGGCCGAGCTCGAACGGCGGCTCGGACCGCCCTGCCAGCGTGCCGTTGGCGTAGAGCTGGTCGGCAGGGGCGACCAGGCACAGCGCCTGGCCCCGGGAGACGCGGTCGGCCTGGCTGACGGCCACGTGCAGGATCTTGCCCTCGATGCCCGCGGTGATCCGCCCCTTTTCGATCGCCTCGAGCCTCTGGTCGACCTTCTTGCGGGCCTCGGCGATCCTGGCCTCGACTTCGGCGGCCTCGTTGGAATCGCCCCGCGAGCGGAAGATCTCCGCCTGGGTCTCCAGGGAGGACAGCGTCGCCCTGGCCTGGACCAGCGCCAGCGACAGCTCGGAGGTGTCCAGCTCCACCAGTACCGGGCGGTCCGGATGGACCGACTGACCCTTGCGGACGTGCACCGCGTTGACCATGGCGCTGTAGGGCGCTTCGACCTTGACCACCTCGGCCGGGGCGATGGTCACCGGGAAGGTCAGCTCGGCCTGTTCCGGCCCCGCGCAGCCGCACAGGGCGGCGACCAGCAAGGCTGCCCAGGCACCCGCAGCGGGCACCCTGGCAGGCAGGATGGGTTGCACAAGCCGGCGGATTGCGTGCAGCATGGCAGATCACCTTTCGGTTCGGGTCCGGTTTCGTCGCGGCGGGATTCCTGGGCCCGCCGGAACTTCGATACCGTCTACATCGGCAGAATCGCCCCGGTTCTCTATCCCATACCCATATCATCGCCGCCAGACGCCCAACAGCGCCCGGACAGCACCAGATGGCCACCCGCCCAGAACAGCGGCCGGAACGACACACGCAACTTGCCTGAACATCAGATCTTATGAATAGCAAGAATGAGGGTTTCCCCCTAGGCGCCTTGAGGGTTTGTGGTAGCATGGATTGAGCGGATAAAGATTCAAGTTGTGCCCGCAAACCACTCGCAGCCCAGCCGCCAGAGGCTACAATGAACCAGTCCACCCACATGGACCGGACATGTGAGGCTGCCGGACAACCCGGAGACAGCGACCATGGCGCAGAGCCTTCCGATTGTCTACAACCAGTCCCTCTCGGCCGAGATGGCCGGGAAGCACCACGACCGCCGCGGCCAGACCGCCTCGACCGGCCTGCCCCGCCGCGACCGCGTCCGCGTGCGTACCTCTTCGCTCGCTCGCCGCGAGGGGCAGATCGTCACCACCCGCCCCGCCGCCTGCTACTACCGTCTTCCAGACGGCTACGTCGGCCGCGCCATCGGAACCTACCTCCACCACCGAGACCTGGAAACCCCCTCCTCCACCGTCACCTGGACCGCCTGACAGCGGTCTTCTGCGAACCCGCCGATAGTTCGCGCTGTTAGTCTGAGCATCGCCCCCCGCTTGCGGCGATGCGAGACAGCAGCTCTCACATCGCAACCCCCGGGAACGAAGCGACCCTCATTTTCTTTCTGCAAGCCCCTGAAATGGGCTTCCCGATAAAGACCGTGCACCGGTTACCAGAGAATCCAGGCTGTCAGCATGGCGGCGATGACGGCGGCGACCAGGAGCCACCAGAGTCCCGAGGCATTGCGGGCCCCGCCGTGGCGGAGGGTCACCCAGTTGCCGCAGTGCGGGCACTTGTCGGCGTCCTCGTAGACGTCGTATCCGCAGGCCGGGCAGGGCAGGGTGTCGCTGGTCGAGTCATCCCCCAGTTCGTCCAGGTCCTCGCGGCTGGGGCCCTCGTCGTCCGGATCGTCGTCGTAGTCGTCATAGGCCATCTCTTCGCTCCTGGGGGGTAGGTTTTTCATCCGTCGTAATCAGGAGGCGCCCATCGACGGGTTGTCGGCGAAACTGCGTGGGCAAAAACTTCATCTTCCGACCGCAGGCAAAGGCCGGGGTGTTAGTCCTCCTGATCAGCGGGAATGTAGGGTATCAGACCTTTCTCGAAGGCGTCCTGCTGGACGTGATGCGGCATGGCTCGGATGTCGACGACGGCCTCGTCGACCTGGCACATCCAGCGCAGCGGGTTGTCCTCCATTAAAGACGGCAGCGTCCAGTCCAGGTCAAAGGGCATGAGGCCCAGGCCTTCGCGCAAGACTCTGCCCTTGGCCTGCATGTTGCTGACCGAAATGCCGAAGCCGTCGGCAATCTGCCGGCTGGTCATGTGCGGCTGTTGGTGGGGGTCGGTCAGAAAATTCACCTGTCCCAAAGCATAGACGACCCCGGCCGCCCAGCTGACAGCCTGGCCGCGCGAAGCGGGTGAGCCATCCTGGCAGAGTTCCAGGGCCATCTCACGGCAGAATTGCTCGTATTCCTCGTTCAGGTGCTTCCTGCAGAAGGCGTCTGTCAGATCGCAGATGTCCAGGAACCTGTCCCGGAAGCCCTCCGGGACAGATTCGAGCATCTCATCCAAATCGGGTGGGTCTTCCTCCAGAAGCAGCGGCTGATCCGCATTCTCCGGAGGAAACAGCCCCTTGATGACCCCGGGCTCGGAGGTCGTGTCGATATCGGGCAACAACGGGGGCTGGGGCATCTGCTCAGACGTGCACCGAACACACTGGTACTCCCCTCCGGCTATCGAGTACCCGCCCTGGCTCAGGCGAATGATGCGATTGCACGTCTTGCAGCGGGTCGGCTCGTACTCGGGGGGATTCTGGAACTTCTCGAAGTTGTATTCGTTCGTGCCGTACCAGACGTACATCTCGGTCTCGACTGCTTCCCGACACACTGGGCAGTCCTGCCACGATCCCGGGTGTTGCTCGTGGTGGTGGTTCGCGCAGAGGGTAAAGCGGAGGTGATTCCTGTGACAGCTGTTCCGCTCGTACGAAAACGGCACGTATTCGTGCAGATCGTCACAGATCCACTGGCCGCAACATTCCGTCCTGGTCAGGTTCGTCGTACTGCCGCACAGCCCGCAGACAGGCTTGGCAGGTCTCCTCTGCCTCTTGGCCTTGCGTTGCTGCTCTTTCGATTTTCTACCAGCCATGGCCTTGCTCCCTTTTCGCCACATCGTGGCCCCTGTCGTCAACTCCTGAGCATGATAGCAGATCCGCCCGGGCCAGACCATGCAATGAATGCTCCCGCCACAACACCTTGAAGAAAACAGGCCGACACGCACTTGTAACGTCTGTCGATGGCTTGGGCCTCCGCAGCTTCCAGCGGAAGAGGGTTTGTCATCTACCCCCCAGGGCCGAGCGGGCTGGCGGATTCCGCCGGCAACAAGTTGCGAGCCCTACGACTCTCCCATTTCCCGCTACACCACCCGACCGTCAAGAGCAATTAGGTATGGTGTCCCGATCTCAGCCGCCCTGCCGGGCCGGGCCCGGCACGCCCGACCGCAGCTTGCGCCGGTAGGCCCCCGGCGGGTCGCCGAAGGCCTTTCCGAACAGCGTAATGAACCGCTTTGGATCACTGTGGCCGATGTGATGGGCGATCTCAACGATGGTCCAATCGGTCTCCGCCAGCAGGCGACGGGCCTGTTCGAACTGAACCCGGCGGATCTCATCGTGGGGCGTGCGGGCAAAGCGGGCCTTGAAGCGCTTCTCGAAGGTCCGCCGCGAGACCCGCATGTGCTCCATGACCTGCTCGACGGTGATCGGCTCACACGCCCTCTGGGCAATGACGCGCATCGCCGCAGCCAGGTCCGGGTCGTCCACCGCGAACACGTCCGTGGAAGGCCGATGCACCACCCCCACCGGCGAAACGCGGATGGGATGTTCCGGGACCGTCCCGCCGTCCACCAGTTGCTCGAGCAACTCCGCCGCCAGATACCCGATCCGCCCGGCGGCCGGGTCGATGCTCGAAAGGGGCACCTCCGACAGCTCACAGGCGACCGAATCGTTGTCGACCCCCAGCACTGCCGCCTCTTCCGGCACGGCCCGTCCCGCCCGGAAACACTCCGACACCAGCCGTTCGGCAACGCCGTCATTCTCCGCAAACAATGCCAGCGGAGGCGGAATCTCCAACCACCAACCGTCTGCCCGATCGCCCCGCATCTCGCACGAGAAGCCCTCCTCCTCCAGACGGGCCGAGAAGCCATCTTGCCGCTCGCGACCGAACAGCGTATCGCCCCCGACGAAGGCGAACCGCTCGAATCCGCACGCGAGAAAGTGCTCCGCCGCGAGGCGACCGATCGCGTGGTTGTCGCCGATCACCGACGGAAGCGTCGACCAGTCCCGTCCGGAGACATTCACAGCCGGGATGCCCGCCGCCCCAACGGCATCGAGAATCGGCGGGGAGAACAACGCGCCAAGGGCTGCGTCGGGCTTGTGCCCAGCCAAGGCGTCCAGGAAATGCTCGTCATCACGCCGCACGTTCAGCGTCCACGGCTTCCCGAGGCGCGAGAACGCACGCACGCCCAGCAACACGTCTCGGAAGAACGTCACGTCAATCGGAAGCAGCAAGTCAATCGTAAGCTGCGGCTTAAAGCTTCTGGCCATCTTCGTCTCCCCGTCCAGGTCGATCGGACTGCGTTTCAGTCTACAACATCTTTCGCAGAGTGCATACCATAAATTCGCAATAAGCGAACTGCAGGATCGCGGGTCCATCATATAATCTAGTGTGCAATTCGAGTCAGGAACAACTTCTAACCATTTGGAGGACGAACATGCGAAACATGACAATTGTGACCTTGGCAGCAATCGCAGGACTGTTGGTGGCCGGGTCGGCCTCGGCGGAGATCGTCGTCAGCGACGGGTTCGAGACCAGTGCAAGCCCATCGGCCAGTCAGTACGAGGCCGATGCCAATCTCAGCGGGCAAGACCCGAACATTGCCGGGTTCTCCGACGCGTGGGATGGGACAAACTTTGAGCGCTTCGCCACGCGGGCGACGGGGATCACCGGGTTCTTCGCCGACGAGGCAGCCGGTGGGCTTCAGGTCACTCAAGAGGGGAGCAACACCACCAGGGACTGGACGCGGACCATTACGGGCGACCCGGCCGAGGCAAGCAAGACCTACTGGTTCGCCTTCTCGGCCAACTTCGCCGAAACCACCGGCGGCGGCGTCAGCATGGGCTATAGCGTGGATAACGACCCGGTGGACATCGGCATGGAGAACGGGACATTCACATACAAAACCGCCGGCGATGGTGATACTCAGGACCTGACGTTCGGAACCGCGGAGGCCAACACCGACTACCTGTTCATCAGTTCGCTCGACATCACCGGATTCGGCGGCGGCACCGATGAAACGTTCAACGTGTGGGTCTTCTCGGCAGATGACTTCGCTGCGTGGGACAAGCAGGAGTCGACACTGGACAGCGCCGCCACCGCGACCCTTGGCGAACAAACGGCCAACATCATGTACAACGATGGAGCCGACTCGGGGCTGAGCCAGGCCCGAGTGGAGTATATCGAGCCAGGTGACGGGAACACTCTGTTTGGAACGCAACTGGATGAGTATCGCATTTCGTCCGACTTCGACAGCTTGGGCGTCGTCCCCGAGCCGGCCACGATGAGCCTGTTGGCCCTCGGCGGCCTGGGCGCGCTGCTGAAGCGGAAACGCTAAGTCGCTGGGCCCGCAAACTTGCTGCGGGCGAGATGGCGCAGAGATGAACCAACAGGCGGTCGACCCCGGTCGGCCGCCTGTTTCGTGCGCCCAACCCGCGGGTTTGAAAACGCCAGTCTGTGGCGGCGGTGATCCAGCATCTGGGCGTCAGCGAAGCGACCTACCATCGCTGGCGGAACCAGTATGGCGGGATGAAGGCCCAGGAGGCCAAGCGTCTCAAGGAGCTGGAGGCGGAGAATGCCCGCCTCAAGCGGCTTCTGGCCGACGCGGAGCTGGACAAGGCGATTCTGAAGGAGGCGATGGACTTCCTGGGAAAGCCGTAGGCCCGACGCGCAGGCGGCAGACGGTGCGGAGCGTCAAGTCGAAGTTGAGCGTCTCGCAGCGTCGTGCGTGTCGGGTCTTAGATCAGCCGCGGAGTACGCAGCGGTATCAGCCGCAGATCGCCGATGACGAGCCGGCTCTGGTGGCGGCGATGCATGCGCTGGTGCGACGCCACCCCCGATACGGTTACCGGCGGATCTGGGCGAAGCTTCGCCAGGACGGCTGGTCGGTCAACCGCAAGCGCGTGTAACCAGCGGGGACATGAGGGCTCGTTTTCGCCCCCTCATTCAAGGCAATCCTGGCCGGATTCCGAAGCTTTTCTGGCGGTGCGAGATGGCCACGAATCATGCGTGTTTTCGCGGCATTGGCGTAGGCGAAGCACGCCTCTGGCGAGGATGGCCGCGATCTCGCGGCGGCGCTGCGGTGGGGTCATTACGGCCGGGTCGTCCAGCATGTCGGTCATTGCGGGCTCCTTCGGAAGCGCCCACAACGGCCTTCGCTTAGCGACCGGCCCGCTGTCTGGCAGGGTTACGATGCTCGTCTATTAATCAATTACCCGGCGCAAGTTCGAAATGACGAAAAGGGTCCGAAAGCAACCCGACATCGGCGGATGGTTTACAGCTTGAGACCGGAGGGCATTCGTGGTGAAATAGTCTGTCGAGCGCCGAGTGGCGGCAGAGGCGGGTTTTGGCTTGCACTTCGTTTCACGCGATGCTGTAATGTGCTAACAAATACCGAACTGCAAAACGCACGGGCTGTCCAGGTGCAAAGTTGGGAGGCACGACATGATCGAGTTCAAGTGTTCTAATTGCGGCAAGCAACTCCGCGTCAAAGATGATGCGGCTGGAAAGAAGGGGAAATGCCCGCAGTGCGGAACGGAACTGACAGTTCCCGACGCCGAACTCGTAGAATTGCAGGACGCAGATCGACCAGCCGCGCCACCGCCTCCACCGCCCACTCACGCGAACCCGCACTCAAAACCGGTTCCGCCATCACGTCCATCGGTCACCGTCAGAAAGCATCGGCGGTGGGTGATTGTGTTGCTGGTTGCTGCAGTGATCGCTATCCCGTTCGCCCCGAAGTTTCCCCTCTGGCTGGGCATCGTATTGCTTGGCCTGTGCGCCGTGGCTTTCGTCCCGAAGGTAAGCGCGGCATCTCGCTGGCTTCTGAGGCTTCCACAGGATCGGAGGTGGGCGAGCGGACTACGCGTGACGATGTATGCGTTGATCGGCTTGGTGCTCGTCCTCGGTGGCGTCGGAGGCGCTCAGTTCAAAGCGGAACAGGATCGCATTGCTGCTGAGCAAGCGGCCAAGGAAGCTGAGCAGCGAAGATTGACTGCCGAGGCGAATGAGACGGTGGCGTCGCTCGCGCGTGAAGCAGAGGAGCATTGGAAGAGCGGTCAAGCGGCACTCGCAGAGGACAAGCTTCATCAGGCCGAGCGAACCCAACATGCGACGAATCTGGCCCCAGTGAAGCAACTGCGAACCCGAATGGCCAACGCGCAAGTGGATGCGGTGATGCAAGAGGCCGTGGACGCAGTGAAGAACGCCGATCTCACCCTCGCCCAAAAGAAGGTTCAGGAGGCGATGGCGATACCGAACGCCACGGCGCTGGATGAACCTCGACAACTGCAAGGCCACATCGCCAACGCTACCGACCCCGACCATATCAAGAAAGCCCTGATGGACTTGAGTGACGAAGCGTTCAAGGCATTTCAAGAGAGCGCCACGTTGCCCACCGCATTGGCATCCGGCTACGACACGCTCGATGGGCAGGCGCTTACGCTTGCCCAAGCAAACGCTGACGGAGTGGCTGCCGCACGCGAGAAGCGACGACAGGAACGGATCGCTCAGGAGCGTGCAGCCGCTGAAGCAGCACAAAAGGCCGAGGAGGAACGTAAGGCGCGAGAACTCGCTGCCGCCGAAGCCAAGCGTAAAGAAGAACGAAAAGAACGTATCGAAAGCGGATTCAGCGCGTGGGACGGCTCGCACCGAGGGCTTACAAAGGTCATCAAAGCCTCAATGAATGACCCCAAGTCTTACGATCATGTGGAGACGGTGTATTGGGATCAGGGCGACCATCTGATCGTTCGCACAACGTTCCGCGGCAAGAACGCTTTTGGCGGCGTCGTCGCGAACTGGGTGAAGGCCAAGGTTGACCTAGACGGCAACGTCCTGGCGATCATCGAGCAGGGCCCATGACTCTGCAACGACCCGTGGGCAGCCCTGCGGGGCGTTGTTTTGCGCCACGAGTTCGAAATCACTGCTGGTCCCGAAAGCAACCCGGCTGTTAACTCGTTTCAACCCGTTCACGAGAGAGTCCGAGAGTTCGCGGCCGTTTTTTCGGGCAACGGGAGCAACC
>JBKHDI010000079.1:0-16775 GCA_046541415.1 Phycisphaerae bacterium
CTGGCTGGCCCCGTCTCCACCGCAAACCGTCCTGCCGTCGGTGACCTGGTCGCTAGCGCGACGGCCAGCGCAGCGAGGTCCACATCCACGGCGGGCAGTGGCTTGCCAGTGGCGAGGTCAGCCTGCTGTTTTCGCGGATCAACATCAACGACGGCCTGTGGACTTCGCAGGGCCCCCGCACGGCCGTGGGCGTTCTGCGATCGGCTGAAGTCAATATCGCCCCGGGCGGGTCCTGGAACTCGCTTACCGGTGTGATCATCGGTGACAGCGGCAATGGAACGGTCAACATCAACGGCGGGCTGTGGACGGCAGAGGCCAACTCCAGCGTGCTTCTGGGTTCCGACGGCCATGGGAAGGTGAACATCTCGGGCGGGGGCAGATGGCTCAGCCGGGCTGCCGTGACGGTCGGAGACCTGCAGTTCGGCTCGGGTGCGATTGTCGTCGGCGACGGCAACGACGCGAACACAGCCCAGTGGACCAGCGACGCCGCGGTGGAGATTTTGTCCGGCAGCGTGGAACTGCGCAGCGGGGGCTGCTGGCTCAGCAGCGGCGGCGTCACGGTCGGCGCCGACGATGGCAGCGGGTCGATTCTCATTTCGGGCGGCACGTGGAAGATTCCTTACGCCGCCTGGCTGCATGGCGGAACCTCGTTGACGATGACCGGCGGGAAGATCCAGGCCGCCACACTGCGGATCGACGGGACGGCGTCGATCAGCGGCGGATCGATCGAACTGCCCAACGCCGGATCGCTCCTGCTGGTCACCGGGCAGATGCTGCGACTCAACGGGGCGGAAATCTGCGGCGACGGAACCATCCTGACCGAGTACGGTGTGGGCCTGGGTAACGGCAGGCTGGCCGGCAGTGACTCCAGCCACCGGTTGACCGTCAACGCCGATCTCTTCGGACCGGGCCTGGCCGAGCATGTG
Source organism: Phycisphaerae bacterium (assembly GCA_046541415.1). Taxonomy (GTDB): domain Bacteria; phylum Planctomycetota; class Phycisphaerae; order SM23-33; family SM23-33; genus CAZOVB01. Next base: position 927 of record JBKHDI010000079.1, read on the forward strand.
GACCTCCTGGGCCAGATCCATCTCGGCCCGGCCGCCGGACAACTCACGCTCCGCGACGTGAACTTCGGGATCGACGCGGCGCTGGTGCTGGAGATCGACGCGTCTGTCGCCGACGACAACGGCCGGCTTGTTTTGGGACCGTTCACGGAGTTGGACGGCGTGGGGCTGCAGATCGTCTTTGCCGACGGGTTCGTCCCAGCCGGTGGGTCGGAGATCGAGCTGGTCTGCGCCGGCGACGGGACATCGCTGGCAGCCGCCCTGTCCGGCGCGGCGGTCCAGGTGCCCGAAGGTTGCAGCTTCGATTCGACAACGGGCGTGCTGACGGTCATTCCCGAGCCGACGACGATTGCATTGCTGGCTGCCGGAGCTGTGGGTCTCATTCGCCGCCGGGGCAGGTCGGCCCGCAGACAGCGCCGCGCCTGAGATCCCGCGTCTGTTTGACAGTGGACAAGCTGCCGGCCGCCGGGCATGATCGGCAGCTGCCATGTCCACCACCAGCGACAACCAGAACCTGCCGCCCGGCGGCGGCATGCACAGCCCGGCCCAGCTGGCCCGGACGCGGCAGGCGATCGCCGGCGGGATGTGGCCCATCCTCGAAGCCTGGCAGGGGCTGCAAGCCGAGGTCGATACGTCCCTGGACCGCGAGCCGCAGGCAGTGACGGATTTTAATGTACCCGGCGCCTACATCGACCACCCGGGACACCAGCGGGCCCTGGCGGCTCTGGCTGGCGATGCCCGGACGGCCTACAGCTGCGGCATCGCCTGGCAGTTGGAAACGGATGAAGACAGGCGACTGCGGCATGCACGCAAGGCCGTCGAAGTGCTGACCGCCTGGGCGGAAACCAACAAGCAGGCCAGCGGCCACGATGGCGACCTGTGCATGGCCTACGCGGGCACGGGGCTGCTCTTTGCCGCTGAACTGCTGGACAGCTGCGAAGTCTGGGCCCGGGCCGAGCGGGATGCCTTCGATCTCTGGGTGCAATCGGTGTTTTTGGCTTCTTGCGAGCGGATCGTCCATCGCGAGAACAACTGGGGCGACTGGGGCATACTCGGCTGCATCGCGGGCCACCGACTGCTGGGGGACGAATCCGCCGTGGATGGGTACATTCAACGGCTCCGCGGGCGGATCGACCACGGCATCCACCCCGACGGGACCATGCCGCTGGAGATCCAGCGGGGGCCAACGGGGATCTGGTACACCTACTTCGCCCTGGCCCCGCTGACCGCTGCCTGCCAGATCGCCTTCAACGCCCGCGCCGTCGACCTGTTCAGCTACGTCCCCCCTGCCGGCGGAGGGATCGAAGCAGCCCTGGACTACCTGCTTGCCTACTGCAACCGCCCGGCCGACTGGCCCCACTACGACGGTGACGACCTGGTCAACGCGCCCACGCCGGAGACCTGGTACGGCACGCTCTTCGAAGCCATGGCGGGGGTCTACAACAAACCCGCCTACGCCGACTGGGTCAGCCCGGCCCGACCCGCAATGACCCGAGGCCACCACTACGCCTGGGCGGTCCCCACGCTGCTGAGGCCCCTGGCGGTCAGGCCGGACATTCCTAGCCGATGACGGAAAGCAACGCGTTGTGCCACAAAAAGAAGGATACCGGACATGGAGATCCAACCCTATCGCCCCGAGGACAGAGAAGCCCTGATCGCCCTGTGGCAGGAATGCAAGCTGACGCGCCCCTGGAACGATCCGCAACTGGACATCCAGCGGAAACTCGCCGAACAGCCTGACCTGCTTCTGGTCGGCCGACAGGACGGCCGCGTCGTCGCCTCGGTGATGGTCGGGTACGACGGCCATCGCGGGTGGATCAACTACCTGGCCGTCGCCGGCGACTGTCGCCGCAAAGGCCTTGGTCGGGCGATGATGGCCGAGGCTGAACGTCTCCTTGCCCAACGGGGCTGTCCGAAAGTCAACCTCCAGGTCCGCGCATCCAACCACGATGTCATCGACTTCTATCGCCGGATCGGCTACAGCCCCGACGAGGTCGTCAGCATGGGCAAACGACTGGTCGACGATTCGGAGGGACCGGCAGAATGAAGCCTTTCATCTCCGCCCGGCTGGCCACTGCCGACGACGCGCCCTTGCTGGCAGAGCTGAACAAGCAACTGATCGTCGATGAAGGGCATCGCAACCCGATGAACGTCCAGCAGTTGGCCCAGCGCATGCGCGGTTGGCTGACAGGAGAGTACCATGGGGCGATCTTCTCGCAGGGCGGCAGCATCGTCGGCTATGCCTTATGGCGCAAAGAAGACGACGGGTACTACCTGCGACAGTTCTACATCGTCCGAGAATCCAGGCGTCGGGGTCTGGGCCGCGCCGGGATCGAATGGCTAAGGCGACATGCCTGGGTCGACGCAGAGCGGATCAGCCTGGAGGTGCTGATCTCCAACCAACGAGGCGTCGCATTCTGGCGATCTGTCGGATTTGCCGACTACTGCCTGCGGATGGAGATGGACCTGCCCTGCAAACCCCCACAGGCGGACCTGGTCTTCCTCCCGGCCACGGGCCCGGACGAAGCGCGATTCGGGCAGATTCCCGAGCGGATCGACCGCTTCGAGTCGGCCAGGATCCACCAGGTGCGGTTCGATCGGCTGGTCTGGTACAACCGGCAGATCCGCACCCAAGCCATCCAGCAGATCCGGGCGATGGATGCCCGGCGGATCGTGCTGATCGGCTTCAGCAAGTCGGCGCTGGGAGCCTGGAACATCGCGCGGGAGATTCCGGAGATGGTGGCCGCGACGGTGTTGTTCGACACGCCGGCGACGAGCGAGCCGCGCCGGTGGCAGTCGCCCCAGTTCTACCCCGACGCCGAGAGCTACGCAGCCGACCTGCCGATCCACTCGATTGACGACTTTGCATCCGCGATGGCCGCGGACCACAAGCTCGTGCTGATCAGCGGCCAACTGTTCGCCGATGACATGCGGGCCCTCTCGTCGGCTTGCGACGAGGTCAACCTGGCCCACACCTTCCTCGACCAGCCCGCGCTGCTGCACCACTGGAACAGCGGCTGGATCGAACTGGGCTTGGAAGCACTGGGGGAGTAATCGTATGCGACCGTGGAGATTGATTCTTGTTGCATCACGACAACGACATTCATTTGCCAGTACAATGGCCCGAACACTATAAACGCCCTGGCGGGATGTACCCGCGCAGAAGAGACGTGTTTACAGAGGAAGGGACATGGTCTTCAGGACTCTCGGGTTTGCTACGGGCACACGGGACCGCAGGGCGGTCTGCGAGAAGTGCGGGTGTGAGTTTCGGTATACGATCCGCCGGTTCGGCATGGCCAGCGGGATTGCGGGCCTGTCCCGCGCGTCCGGGGCGGCGGGCAGGGATGTCGAGCAGTCGCTGGCCAGGGCAGACGGCATGGCTGCCTGCCCCGAGTGCGGCCACTTTCAGAGCTCGATGGTCCGCAAGGCCCGCTGGTTCTGGCTGAAACTGACGCTGGTGCTCGTGCCGGTCGCCGGGGTGCTCTGGTACTTCATGGGCGTCCTGGCCGGTACGGGCAAGGGCGAGGCGGTGGCCGTCCTGCGGACGATCCAGACGGTCGTGCTGATTGTCGGGGGCATCTCGATTGCGATGTCGCTGCTGATGCTGATTACCGGGGACCCGAACCGGTTCGGTTTCCTTCGGCCTCTGTATCGACGCAAGGCCGTAGTGATCCACCCCGGCAACGGTTCGGGCGCGGCCTTCCCTGCCGTGGACCCCACCAACCCGTGGGGCGTCGGGCCGGAACCTTCCGACGCGATGGGCGGGCAGAATGGAAAGGTCCTCGTCAACTGCGACGCCTGCGGGGCCGGCTATCGGATTCCCGCAGCCAAGCGCGGCGCAAAGGTCCGCTGCAAATGCGGCGAGGTCTTCCAGACCTGAACAGGCGTGGCGATCTACAGCCGCGCGTTGAGCGACCAGCAGGTGGCCAGCCACTACCAGGCATACCAGGCCAAACTCGCCCAGCGCAGGGATGTCCCCGTCCTGCAGGTCCGGGCGAAAGTCGCAGCCACGTCACAAGTTCCCACGATGAAGCAGATCGCCCCGTATCGACGGGCCCTGGTGGTCCACGAATATGTGCTGCAGAAGCACCTGTCCGGGCCTGAGATCCGACCGGGCCGGAAGATCCGTGTGGTCGAATGGGCCCTGCTGGACGGTCAAACCCAACCGGCCGCCAAGCGGAAGGTCGGCCAGTCGGTCGAGTTGAAACTCGAGCCCCACGACGCACAGGGGCAGCTCAAGGGGCTGGTCATTTCGGACACGCTGGACATCGAGGCGGAGACGCCCTGCTACTTCGCCGTTCCCTGAGGACGTCTCGGCCGGGCCCGCGGGGGAAAAGTCTTTCAAAGCTCGCAAAGATCCCTATACTGCTGCGAACCGACAGACCCTGACGACCGGAGACATTCGTCCATGAGATACCTCGTGCTGATCGCTTCGATCGCCATCCAGATCTGCCTGGGAGGCGTTTATGCCTGGAGCAACTTCGTCAAGCCGCTGGAGAGCGACTACGGCCTGAGCAACAGCCAGACGCAGTTGATCTTCGGCGTGACGATCCTGACGTTCACCATTGCAATGGTCGGTGCGGGCCAGATCCTCCGCCGCACGGGCCCGCGACCGGTCGCCATGATCGGCGGTGTGCTCTTTGCCGGTGGATATCTGCTGGCGTCTGTCAGCGGGGGCAGCTTCTTTCTGCTGCTGCTGGGGATCGGGATCATCGTCGGCTCGGGCATCGGGTTCGGCTATGTCTGTCCGCTTTCGACGTGCGTCAAATGGTTCCCCAACAACAAGGGGCTGGTCACCGGCCTGGCCGTGGCGGGCTTCGGAGCAGGTGCGATCCTGCTGGCAGAGATCAGCGAGGCGATGCTTCTGTCGGGCCTGGATGTGCTGAAGGTCTTCCAGTGGGTGGGCATTGCTTACGGCGTGGTCGTCGTGGTCTCGGCGGCAGGTCTTTCCGTACCCAAAGGCACGGAGACCGGGGCGGCCTCGGCCAGCGCCATCGAACACACGTTCCTGCAGGTGGTCCGCTCGCCGGTTTTCTGGGCCCTGGTAATCGGGATGTTCTCCGGTACGTTCGCCGGGCTGATGGTCGTGGGCAACCTCAAGACGATCGGCCTGGACAGCGGAATTGCCGAGAAGATGGCGACGATGGCCATTGTCGCCTATGCCATCGGCAACGCTGCCGGGCGGATCAGCTGGGGAGCGTTGAACGACAAGCTCGGCTTCCGGGCCGTGCCGCTGTCCCTGGGGTTCCTGGGCCTGAGCCTGGTGGGCCTGCTCTTTGCCGGCGATTCGGCCTGGCCCTTCGTGATCATCTCCCTGGTGGTGGGCTTCGGCTTCGGGGCGTGTTTCGTGGTCTACGCCTCGGAGGTTGCCCACCGCTTCGGACCCGACCGGGTGGCGACGATCTACCCGCTGATCTTCCTGGCGTACGGCATATCCGGCCTGGCCGGGCCCGGCGTGGGTGGAGCGATCTACGACGCGACGAAGCAGTACGGCCCGGCGATCTGGACGAGCATCGGCGTTGTTGCCGGCGGGCTGATCCTCAGCGTCCTGCTGGGGGCCCGCCAGACCCGGGCAGAAGCTGCAGCTGCCGCAGCAGAAACCAGCTGAGACGACCACCATGCAGACCCGCGCCGCACAGCTAAAGGCACCCTGGCAGGTCCGTCTGGAAACTGTCGACCTGCCCGAAATGCCTTCGCCCGGCTGGGCGCGAATCCGCGTGACGGCCTGCGGGGTCTGCGGCTCGGACCTCAACGCAGCGGCAAGCAACGAGACCTACCAGCCGATCGGCCACGAAATCGCCGGCGTGATCGAACAGATCAACCCCCAGGGCCCGACGAAGCTGGAAGCGGGCCAGTCGGTCGTGCTGGAATCCTCGAGTTTCTGCGGGCGCTGCGATCTCTGCCGCGACGGGCGGGTCGATCTGTGCAACAAGGCCCCCGGCTTCTGGGGGAAACCGGCGATGGGCTTTGCAGATTTCATGGACGCCCCGTTGGACTGCATCGTGCCGTATGCGGGGCTGGAACCGGAAGTCGCCTGCCTGGCCGAGCCGGTCGGCGTGGCGATCGACATGGTCAAGACCGCAAACATTCAGTTGGCCCAGCGGGTCTGCCTGATCGGGCCCGGACCGATCGGTCTGGCCGCCGGGGCCCTGGCCCTGCGGTCCGGAGCCTCGGAACTGGCAGTCCTCGGCCGGCCCCGCAGCCGCGCGCGGCTGGACGTGGCCCGGAAGATCGGCGCCGAAGTCATCGCCTCGGATCAGCCCCTGGAGCAAATGACGGACCTGCAGGGCCGCTTCGATCACGTCCTGCTGACCGCCCCGACCGAACTGATCCGTCCGGGGCTGGAGCTGCTGGCGTACGGCGGGATTCTCACGTACATCGGCTTCGGGCGAAACGGCAGCGAGATCACCTTCGACGCCGACCGGTTCCACATGCGCAAGTGGCAGTTGCGGGCGAGTTTTGCCAGCCCGGCTGTCTATTTCCCCGCCGCCCTGTCGATGCTATACTCCCAGGCCGTTCCGGGCAGAGATCTGGTGTCTCACGTCCTTGGGCTCGACGAGATCGACCAGGCCCTCCAACTGCACCGCGAACGGAAAGGTGACGTGGTCAAGATCGTCGTCAAGCCATAGGAGGATGCTGCATGGCCAGTCGGATCGAGCAGGCGGTTTCGTATTTCGAAGGCGGATTCAACTGTGCCCAGTCGGTCATTGCGGCCTACGGGCCCCCGCTGGGTCTGGATGAGCAGAACGCCCTGCGGATCGCCACAGGCTTCGGCGGTGGGATCGGCCAGCTCGGGTGGACCTGCGGAGTGGTTACCGGGGCGACGATGGTCATCTCGCTGCTGTTTGGCCGGACGCGCGTCGAAGACAGGCAGATCTACGAACAGGCCAAACAGCATGTCCGGGACTTCGTCGGGAAATTCATCGAGCGCAACGGGGATTCCTCCTGCAGCGGCCTGATCGGGGTGGACGTCTGTGACCCCGACGCCCGCGCCCGGGCCAGCCGCCAAGGCATCTTCCGCAGCAAGTGTCCGGGCTTTGTCCGAGACGCCGCCGAGATCCTCGAAGAGATGTTCCCGCAGCTGACCGCCTAGGCGGTCCTACAGCAGGCCCGGGTCCGGCTCGCCGAGCTTCTCGGTCAGTTGCTTCAGGGCATCGGCGAGGCTCTCGACGCGGAGTTCCAGGGCCTCGATGCGGCTGAGCATCTCGACGTGCTCGATGGAGTTGTCCGACGCTTCTGCCAGTACCGGCCGGACCTTGGGCGCCGACTCGATCGGGTGCAGGTCCTTGCAGAGCAACTGGCCGAACCGCTCAGCCCGGCTGCCCGGGGCCGGGTCGATCTGCCGGACCAGCGGCTCGTCGCGCTGCTGCATGTGCTCGATGAGGTTGTGCACGACGTCCAGGGATTCCAGCGGATGCATTCGCGAGCCGCGGCTGCGCAATTCGCCAAGGGTCTGTGGGCCCCGCAGGAGCATCTCAGCCAGGATCACCAGCTCGCTCGTGCCGACCTGAAGGGCCTCGCGGAGATTGTGTTTGTACTTCCAGACGCGGCTGGAGGGGCTGGAGACCGAGATCGCCAGGTTCCGCCGCGTCAGGCCGTCCAGGGCCTGCTGGACCTGGTCTTCGGTGTAATTCGTCACCGGCTCGCGGTTGGACTTCTGATTACACGCCGTGGTCAGGCCGTTGAGGCTCATCGGGTACTGCGACGAGCCGGTCGTATGGGCCTTCTCCACCAGCGAGCCGAGTATGCGGCATTCAATAGCCGAAAGTTCAATCATCGATGACAATCCTTCTTCAGCATGGACTACCAGAACCACCCACTGGGCTATCGGATCGGTGCCGGCAAAGGTTCAGGACTTGCCGGTAAGGGGCTGGCAAATCGCTCCAGATAAGGATAGTCTCCTGCCTCCGCCACCGGCGGTAGAGATCCGGATTTTCCCGCCAAACCAGTGGAGACCGACCATGAAGAAACTGGGCCTGATGGGCTGCGGCAAGGTCGCCGAGTACGGCCACCTGCCGATGCTCAAGCAAGTCGAACAACTCGAACTGACCGCCCTGTTCGACCCGGACCTGGACCGGGCGAGCCAGATGGCCGAAAAATTCGATGCGCCCTTCTGCACCGACGACTGCCAGGCCTTTCTGGCCAGGGACATCGACGCGGTTGCGATCACCTCACCCGCCCCTGCCCACCTGCCCAACGTCGCCGCGGCCGCGGCGGCCGGAAAGGGCATCCTCTGCGAGAAGCCCCTGGCCATGTCGGCCGAGCAGGCCGAGCAGATGAAGCGGATCTGCGACCAGGCCGGCGTGAAGCTCTACACCGCCTTCGACTACCGCTTCAGCCCCGTCGCCCAGACGATCCATCGCCTGATCAACGAAGGCGCCATCGGCCGGGTCGGCTGCCTGCGGTTGATCTACATCTGGAATCTCCACGGGCGATATATCTTTGAAAGCGGGCGGAAGATCCCCCAGCCTCGACGGGTCGGACGCATGGAAGAAGGCGGCCCGATGGTCGACTGCGGCGTCCACCAGATCGACCTGGCCCGATGGTGGACCGGCAGCGAAGTGACAGCCATCCATGCCGCCGGCGCGTGGGTCGAACACTTCCACGCCCCCGACCACGTGTGGCTGCACATGGAGCACGAAAACGCCGCACACACCACCGTTGAGATGAGCTTCAGCTACTGCGCCGATGTCGCCGAGCCGATCGCGCGGTTCAGCTACGAGTTGATCGGCACGGACGGGCTGATCCGCTACGACAAGCGCGAACAGGTCTTCGAGATCCGCACCGCCGAAGGGACCCGGCAGCTGGAGTTCGGCCACGAGAAGAACTTCCGCGGCATGTACGAGGCCTTCGCCGTCGCCCTGGAGACAGGCCAGGACGCCGCCCTGCCTACCGCCCACGACGGCGCCGAGGCCGTCCGCATCAGCCGCGAGGCGACCGAAATGGTCATCGCCTCCCGACGCCGATGAATTCAGGCCCAAGGAAGGTATTCAGCCTCAGGGCCTGATCTGCTAGACTCAACCCCGGCCCGGTCTTGCAGGGCCTCCTGATTGAGCACCTGGCGAGGAAGCACGACCGCGATATGAAATCCGCCACCCTGTTTCGAGGTCTGTTGGGATACACGCTGGCTGCATTGGGCTTTGCGGCCGTGCTGCTGGTGATGGCCTGGATGGTCCGACCCGACCTGGAGGCCCAGGCGCCCCAATACTCGGCCGAACAGTTGCGGGACCTGGCTGCTTCGCGGAACGTCTCGCTGGACGTCGACAACCCGCCGCGCCTGGTCGTCGACGTCGACTACTCAGAGGGCTCGCAGGCGGCGTGGTATCCCAAGGGCGAGCCGGACCTGCTGGCCCCGCTGGTCGAGTCCGGGCAGCTTCCCCCCGTCGCCCAGCGCGTCGGGCCCGAACCGGTGGTGGTCCGGGCAGAGCAGATCGGCACGTACGGAGGAACGTGGTTCCGACTGGCCAACTCCGACGGGGACGTCTTCAACGTCACGGGCAACCGGATGTCGTACCCCAACCTCGTCCGCTTCAGCCCGCAGGGCGACCCGGTCGTCCCCCACATCGCCAAGGGTTGGGACGTCAGCGACGACTATCGCACATACACCTTCCACCTGCGCAAGGGCATGCGGTGGTCCGACGGGGCGCCGTTTACCGCCGACGACATCCTCTATTGGTGGCAGCACGAGGCCAACGACAAGGGCCTTTCGGCCGACGTGCCGCAGATCCTGCAGGTCCGGGGCGTCCCGGCCAGCCTGGAGAAGATCGACGACTACACCTTCCGCATCACCTTCCCGCACCCTAACGGGCTGTTTCTGGGCAAGCTGGCCACCTTCGCCGGCGCTCCGCTGACCAGCACACCTGCTCATTACCTGCGACAGTATCATCCCACCCAGGGCGACCCGGAATTGATCGCCAGGGAGATGGACGCACGGAACATCAACAGCAAACGGGGCCTGTACTGGGCGGTCAAATCGACGACCAACCCGGCCCATCCGCGACTCTGGCCCTGGGTCTACCGGACCTTCAAGCCCAACCCGCCGCAGAGTTTCGTCCGCAACCCGTATTACTTCATGGTCGATACGCAGGGAAACCAGCTGCCTTACATCGACCGCCTCCACTACCAGGTCAAGAACAACGAGATGGTCGGCATCTCCGCGGCCAATGGCGATGTCACCCTCCAGGCCAGACACCTGCCCTACGACCAGTACACCCTGCTGATGAGCCAGCGGGACAAGGGCGGGTACCGCATCTTCCACTGGTATCCGGCCGATCGGTCGAGCTTCGTGATCAGCCCCAACCTCAACCGCCGCATCGAGCCGGACCAGCCGGCTACGAAAATGAAGCACGACCTGCTGAACACCGCCGAGTTCCGCCAGGCACTTTCGCTGGGGATCAACCGGGCGGACATCATCCAGGCCGAGTACAACAACACCACCCGCCCGGCCCAGAACGCGCCGGGGCCCGACTCGCCGTTCTACGAGCCGAGCCTCTGGCAGGGCTGGGTCGAGTTCGATCCGGACCGTGCCAACCGGATGCTCGACGAGCTCGGGCTCGACCGGCGCGACGACGAGGGCTACCGGACCTTCCCCGACGGGTCGCGGATGACGTGGTATCTGAACCTCTCGCAGAGCGGCATTGCCGCCTACGGGCCCGGACGGTTCGTCGTCGATGACTGGCGCGAGCACCTGGGCCTGCGGACCTTCCTGCGCCTGCGGTCGCGGAACCTGTTCTACCGCGAGAAATCCGCCCGCCTGCATGATTTCAACGTCTGGGGGGGCAATAACGAGTTCTATCCCCTGCTCGAGCCGCGATACTTCCTGCCCTCGCACACCGAGTCGAACTACGCGATCGGCTTTGCACGCTGGTACATGTGGGGCGGAATGTACGGGGCCGATCGGGCCTCGATGCCCGGGGCCGTCGAACCCCCCGCCGAGCATCCGCTGCGGACGGCGATGGAACTGTATGAGAAGGTCCAGGCCACCGGCGACCCGGTCGGCCAGCGCGAGATCTTCGGCCAGATCCTCAAGATTGCGGCCGAGAATGTCTGGGCGATCAGCATCTGCACACCCCCGCCGGTGATCGTCGTAGTCGACAACGACCTGCGCAACGTGCCTCGCAACGTCGTTTCCACCTGGGATTTCCAGACGCCCGGCAACGCGGGGATGGAGACCTACTTCCTGGTCAGCCATGCCGACTCGCCCGGGGCTGTCGCCCAGATGCGCCGGGAGATTCTCAACCCCACCCTGCCGCCGGATACCGTCGAGGCCCAGGCCGTCGAACAGACATCCGTGGTCGGCTCGTTGATCCGGATCGGCTTCTGGCTGATCGGGATCTGCCTGGTGGTCATGGTCGCCCTGCGCCACCCGTACATCGCCCGGCGCCTGCTGATCATGATCCCGACGCTGCTGATCATCTCGGTGGTGGTCTTCTCGATCATCCAGCTGCCGCCGGGTAATTACCTGACCAACCGCATCATGGAGATCCAGGAATCCGGCGACACCGCGGCCATGCAGGAGATCGACCGCATCCGGCAGGACTTCCACCTCGATGAATCCCTGCCGTCGCGATACGCCCGCTGGATGGGGCTGCACTGGTTCACGACGCTCCGGCCGGGGTGGGTCCAGGTCGCAGGCAGCTTCGAAGTCCCCTTCCTGGCAGGCGACCCCAAGGCCAAGGGGCTGCTGCAGGGCAACCTCGGCCGACGCATGCAGGACAGCACGCCGGTCAACCAGATCGTCGGAGACCGGATCACCCTGACGGTCATCATTTCGCTGGGGACGATCCTGTTTACCTGGGCGATCGCGATTCCGACGGGGATCGTCTCGGCCGTCAAGCAGTACTCGAGCCTCGACTACGTCCTGACGTTCGTGGGGTTTATCGGCATGTGCGTGCCGGCCTTCCTGCTGGCGCTGATCTTGATGTACTTCGCCCAGGCGTGGTTCGGGGTGAAGGTCTCGGGTCTGTTTTCCAGCGAGTACGGCGCCCAGCCGGAGTGGACGTGGGGCAAGTTCATCGACCTGCTCAAGCACATCTGGGTGCCGGTGATCGTCCTGGGCGTCGGCGGCACGGCCGGGATGATCCGCGTGATGCGCGGCAACCTGCTGGATGAGCTCAAGAAGCCCTATGTCACCACGGCCCGGGCCAAAGGCGTCAGGCCGGTCAAGCTGCTGCTGAAGTACCCGGTGCGGATGGCGCTGAATCCGTTCATCTCGGGCATCGGGTATATCTTCCCCGCCCTGGTCTCCGGCGGGGCGATCGTGGCGATGGTCCTGTCCCTGCCGACGGTCGGGCCGTTGATGCTCGATGCGCTGATGACCGAGGACTTCTACCTGGCCGGGTCGATGCTGATGGTCCTCTCGCTTCTGGGGGTGGTCGGCACGCTGGTCAGCGACCTGCTGCTGCTCTGGCTGGACCCGCGGATTCGCTATGAGGGGGGCTCGCGATGACCCAGACGACGCGGACAGCGCCGGAAAATCGCCCAGCCGAGATCGTCGCCCTGCCCAGCCGGGGCGCCCAGTCGCAGTGGCAGCTGATCCGCAAACGGTTCTGCCGCCACAAGCTGGCCCTGGCATCGCTGTTTGTGCTGATGGTGCTCTACACGGTGGCCATCGCGGCGGGCTTCTTCGCGCCCTACCCCAAGGAGTTCGAGAACCTCGACTACGCCTATTGTCCGCCTCAGCCGCTGCAGTTCGACTTTACCCACGGCCTGCACATCCGGGCCCTGGCCCCGCATGTCGACCCGGTGACCTACAAGAAGAGCTACACCCGGACCGACCAGGTCATCCCGCTGGGCTTCTTTGTCCGCGGCAGGAGCTACCGGTTCTGGGGCCTCTTCCAGACCGACCTGCACTTCTTCGGCATCGACAACAACAGCTGGGACGGTTCGGCCCTGCTGGTCGACAACCCGGCCGGGGGACAGATGGAGGTCCAGCCGGCCTTCTACCTGCTGGGGGCCGACGAGTACGGCCGAGACCTGCTCAGCCGGATCATCTACGGAGCGCGGATCAGCCTGTCGATCGGCCTGGTGGCGATTGTCGTGACGTTTATCCTGGGCCTGACGATCGGGGGCATCAGCGGGTATGTCGGGGGCCGGCTGGACAACGTGATCCAGCGCGGCATCGAGATTATCAACTCCTTCCCGCGCCTGCCGCTCTGGCTGGCCCTGGGAGCGGCCGTGCCGACCGACTGGTCCCCGCTGAAGGTGTATTTCGGCATTACCCTGGTTCTGGCCCTGCTGGGCTGGACGGGCCTGGCGCGGGTGGTCCGCGGCAAGCTGCTCTCGCTGCGGGAGGAGGAGTACGCCACGGCCGCCAGGCTGCTGGGCGCGGGCCACGGGCGGATCATCTTCCGCCACCTGCTGCCCGGTTTTACCAGCCACATCATTGTTTCGCTGACGCTGCGCGTGCCGACGATGATCCTCGGCGAAACGTCCCTGAGCTTCCTGGGCCTGGGCCTGCGCCCCCCGGTGGTCAGCTGGGGCGTCATGCTCCGCGACGCCTGGAACATGGAGGTGGTGGCCAACTACCCGTGGCTGCTGCTGCCGGTGGTCTTCATCATCCTCGTTGTCCTCAGCTGCAACTTTTTGGGCGACGGCCTGCGCGACGCAGCCGACCCTTACTCTACGAACTGACCATGGCCGATCCGAACAACGATATCCTGCTGGAAGTCGACTCGCTCGAAACCGTCTTCGACGTCGAAGGCGGGCGCGTCCTCGCCGTCGACGGCGCGAGCTTCCAGGTCCGCCGGGGGCGGATTCTGGCGATTGTCGGCGAGTCGGGCTGTGGCAAGAGCGTGACGGCCTATTCGATCCTTCGGCTGATCCAGCCGCCGGGCAGGATCATCCGCGGGCGGATAGTACTGCATCCGGAAGGGGCAGCGCCGATCGAGATCACCGCCCTGAGCGAAAAGGACGAGACGCTCTACGAGCTCCGCGGCGGGCTGGTGAGCATGATCTTCCAGGAGCCGATGACCGCCCTGAGCCCGGTGCACACGATCGGCAACCAGCTGCGCGAGGCGATCCTGCTGCACCAGGAGATGACGCCCAACCAGGCTGACATCGTCGCGGCCAAGATGCTGGCGCGGGTTGGGATCCCCGCCGCCAAGGCCAAGCTCCAGCAGTACCCCCACGAGTTGTCCGGCGGGATGCGACAACGCGTGGTGATCGCCATGGCGCTGGTGGCCAATCCGCAGCTTCTGATCGCCGACGAGCCGACGACCGCCCTGGACGTGACGATCCAGGCCCAGATTCTCAGGCTGATCAAGCAGCTGCAGTCCGAGATGCAGACGGCTGTGCTGCTGATCACCCACGACCTCGGCGTGGTCGCCCAGACCGCCGACGACGTGGCGGTGATGTACCTCGGGCGGATCGTCGAGTCGGCCTCGGTGCGCGACGTGCTCAAACGCCCCGCCCACCCCTACACGCGCGGGCTGCTGGCGTCCCTGCCGTCCCTGGCCGGTCGGGCCCAGCGGCTGGCGAGCATCGAGGGGTCCGTTCCCTCGCTGCACGACGTGCCCCGCGGCTGTCCGTTCCACCCGCGCTGCCGCTACGCCCAGGCCGGCCGATGCGATGTTGCAGGCCCCCCGCCACTGGAGCAGATCGCCCCGGGACACCGCGTCGCCTGCCTCCGGGCCGAGGAGATCGACGAATGATCGCCGAAACCCAGCCCATACTCTCGGTCCGCGACCTCTGCAAGTTCTTCCCGGTCAAGGCCAAGGCCCTGGTCCGCAAGACCGTCGGGCAGGTGAGGGCCTGCGACCAGGTCAGCTTCGATCTGCTGCCCGGCCAGACGCTGGGGCTGGTCGGCGAGTCGGGCTGCGGCAAGACGACCTGCGCCCGGGCGATCCTGCGGGCCCTGAAGCCCACCAGCGGCCAGGTGCTGTTCGCGGCAAACGGCCAGACCGTCGACCTGGCCCAGCTGACCGATCGCCAACTCAAGGGCCTGCGGACCGAGATGCAGATGATCTTCCAGGACCCGTTCAGTTCGCTGAACCCGCGGATGACGGTCGGGCAGATTGTCGGCGAGGGGCTCAAGATCCACCGGATCGCGCGGGGCTCGGCGCGGCGCGATCGCGTCGCGGAGATGCTCGCCAAGGTCGGCCTGAAGCCCGAGCACATGCAGCGGTACCCGCACGAGTTCTCCGGGGGCCAGCGCCAGCGGATCGGCATCGCCCGGGCGTTGATCCTGCGGCCGCGGCTGGTTGTCGCCGACGAGGCCGTCAGCGCCCTGGACGTCTCGGTCCAGGCCCAGGTAATCAACCTCCTGGAGGACCTGCAGGACGAGCTGAACCTGACGTACATCTTCGTGGCCCACGACCTGTCGGTGGTCCGTCACATCTCCGACCGGGTGGCGGTGATGTACGCTGGGCGCATCGTCGAGATGGCCGAGACCGAGGCGATCTTCCAGGACCCGCAGCACCCTTACACGCGGGCGTTGATCGCGGCCGTGCCGAACCCCGACCCGGACGTGCCCATGCAGATGGACCTGTCCGGCGAAGTCGCCGACCCGGCCAACCTGCCAGCAGGCTGCAGCTTCCACCCGCGCTGCCCCAGACGCTTTGGGCCCTGCGACCAGTATCGCCCGCCCCTGCGCCAGATCGCGCCCGGGCGTTTCGTCGCCTGCCACCTCTGCGACCCGGACTTCTGCCCCTCGGGATCATCCGCGGACGATTCCTGAGCGAAGCGACCTTCAGCGAGAAGAAATCGAACCTTCCATCGCAGGGGTTGCAACCCCTGCGCTTGACAGATCGAGAGAACGGGTCCGACCGGGGTGATCGCCGGTCGAAGGTGCTCAATCTCCGGGCGGTAGAGGATAGTCGTCGTCCGTCTCGCCGATCCAGTCGGTCAGGCGGT
>JBKHDI010000080.1:0-16745 GCA_046541415.1 Phycisphaerae bacterium
GAAGGTGAATCCTGGCTGTATTGATATCCAACGAGAGGCCTGATTGGCAGGCGTACCTGGAGGGACGAGAAGAAGCGACGCTGTTCCATGATCCGCGGTGGGGACAGATGCTCGCAGAGGTCTATCCGGTTCGCCCGTGGTATATCACTGCGCGCGACAGCCGTTCGATCACCGGTTGCCTCCAACTGATCGAGCAGCGGTCCGTGTTGTTCGGTTCGCACCTGTGTTCCCTGCCGTATTTTGACTCGGCCGGCATATTGGCGGACACTGAAGAGGCAAGGGAAGAACTGATCGAGGCGGCCCGAATGCTCCGGCGTGACCGCCGCTGCAAATGGGTTGAGCTGCGACACGAGGGCATCTCGGAGGAAGCCCTGCCTGCACGGACCGACAAAATGACGTTGCGGCTGGATCTGCCCGAGGACTCAGAGACCCTCTGGACAGACCTCAAGGCCAAGGTTCGCAACCAGGTACGCAAGGCCCAGAAGGCCGAGCTGAAAAGCCAGGCCGGCGGGGCCGAGATGGTCGACGCCTTTCACCGCGTCTACGCCCGGAACATGCGTGATCTGGGCAGCCCGCCGCACAGCCTCCGGTTCTTCCAGAGACTGCTCTCGACGTTCCCGCAGTCCGGGCGTATCTTCGTCATCCGTCACGAAGGTCAGCCCATCGCCGCCTCCCTGACTCTGCGCGATCGACACGCCGTCCGCGTGCCCTGGGCCGGGGCCGACTGGCGGTTCCGCAATCTCAACGCCAACATGCTGCTCTACTGGGACATGCTCGCCTGGTCGGCCGACAACCACGGTCGATACTTCGACTTCGGCCGAAGCACCATCGACGCCGGCACGTATCGCTTCAAAACCCAGTGGGGTGCCGAGCCTGTCCAACTGGTCTGGCAGTTCCTGCTGCCCGATGGCGAGGACCTGCCGGAAGTCAAGCCCGACAGCGGCGCGTTCAAGTTCCTGACCGCCTGCTGGACGAAACTGCCCCTGCCCCTGGCCCGCTGGATGGGGCCCAGGTTGATCTCGAAACTGTCCTAGGACGTCCCATTAGATGAGAAGAGCAATCAAGACTCTCGCCGAATGCATCGCAGCTGTCATGCTTCTGCCGTTCTGGATCTACTACCTGCTCGAACGGGTCATCTTCGGCCGGACGCGGGCATGCCAGGCGATCAGCCAGGCAGTTTCCTACCTGCCGGGCTGGTGGGGCGAATTGTTCCGTCGAGTCCTGTTGCGGGCTGTCTTGGCCCGTGTGGGCAGGGACGTGGTGATTTCATTCGGGACGGTGGTCTCCAAACCCGCTGCCGAACTGGCTGACGGCGTCTACGTCGGTTCGTTCTGCATGCTGGGCGATGTCAGGATCGGCGCTGAGACGCTGATCGCCGACCATGTCTGTATCCCCAGCGGTTCGGGCCAGCACGGAATCGATCGACTGGACGTGCCGATTCGCCAGCAGGAGGGGCAGTTCAGAACGGTTCACATCGGGGCCGACTGCTGGATCGGCAGCGGTGCAGTCATCCTGGCGGATGTCGGCGACCATTGCGTGGTGGCCGCCGGTTCGGTTGTCACGAAACCCGTCGAAGATTACCTCATTGTCGCCGGCAACCCGGCCAAGGCTCTGGCCGACCGACGCGAACGGACCGATGTCCCCAGTGGCAGAGGCGAGGAACCGGCCCAGGTTTGCGACCTTCCCAAGGCAGATCCAGATCGGTAAGCTATCGGCCTGCACATACGGACGCGGCTGGAGCCGTGCAGGAGTATCACGAGATGCATCATCTTCTGAATAGATTGGAAACGTTTGGTCGGCCGCGAGTGCTGCTGGTCGGGGATTACATGCTTGATCGCTATATCTACGGCGACATCGAGCGGATCAGCCCCGAAGCGCCTGTGCCGGTACTCAAGACCGTGCGGCGCGAGTCGCGCGTGGGCGGGGCAGGCAACGTGGCGGCTTCGATTCCGGGCCTGGGCGGCGAGGTCTGCTGTATCGGCGTTGTCGGAGAAGACGAGCGAGGACAGGAACTAAAAGCCCTGCTGGACGAGATGGGCGTGAACACGGCCGGCTTGATCGCCGCCGCTGACCGCTGCACGACAGTCAAGACGCGCATGGTGGGCCTGGCTCAGCACCGTCGGGCCCAGCAGGTCATGCGCATGGACGACGAGCAGACCGGGTCGCTGGGCCCCCTGGTACTCGATCGAATCGGCCAGGCAATCGCCGACGCTGTTGCCCGCTACGACGTGCTGGCCCTGGAAGACTACAACAAGGGCGTGCTCAGTCATGACAGGACGGTCCAGTGGATCGAACTGGCAGCGGCCCAGTCCAAGCCGATTATCGTCGACCCGGCCCTGCTGGACAGCTACGAGCGATACCGGGGCTCGACGCTGCTGACGCCCAACCGGTTCGAAGCCAGCCGGGCCAGCGGCGTGGAGATCGAATCCGATGCCGACCTGGCCAAGGCCACCGACATCCTGATCGACCAGACCGGGGCCGAGGCGATTGTCATCACCCTGGACAAAGAAGGCTGTTACCTCGGCCGGGCCGGCGGGGCCGGGACACTGATCCCAACCCGCCCCCGTGCGGTCTATGATGTTTCCGGGGCCGGAGACGTTGTCATGGCGATGATAGCGCTGTCCATCGCGGCCGGGGCTCCGTTCGACGAAGCCTGCGAGCTGGCCAATGTCGCCGGCGGGCTGGAAGTCGAGAAATTCGGCGTCGTGCCCATCAGCCGCGATGAGGTCATCGCCGAGATCACCCACATGCTCGGCCAGCGGGGCTCGAAAGTGCTGGCCCGCGAACAGCTGGCCGATGAAATCCAGCGGAGGCGCCGCAACGGCGAAACCATCGTCTTTACCAACGGCTGTTTCGACCTGCTGCACATGGGTCATGTGCGCTACCTCCAACAGGCCCGGGAACTGGGCACGTGCCTGATCGTGGCGACCAATTCGGACGATTCGGTGCGTCGTCTCAAGGGCCCGGCGCGGCCGATCATCGAACAGGCCGAGCGGGCCGAAATGCTCGGCTCGTTGGAGTGCGTCGACTTCGTGACTGTATTCGGCGAAGATACGCCCGAGGATCTGCTGGAGCTGATCCGCCCGGACGTTCTGGTCAAGGGCGGGACGACGGAATATGTTGTGGGACGGGACATCGTCGAGCGTTACGGCGGAAGGGTTTTGACCCTGCCGGCCGTCGAAGGCCTGTCTACCACCAAGATCATCGAGAGAATCAACAGTACCCCCCAGGACAAGGACGCTTAGATGGCCACGATTGAGGATATACAGGCACGTTTCTTCGACGCTCAACGGGTGATCTCCGGGGCGGTCGAGCAGGACGGCCCTGCCTTGGCCACTGCGTCGGAAATGATGATCGACGCTCTTCGGGAGGGGCGATCTGTTCTGATTTTTGGCAACGGTGGATCGGCGGCCGATGCCCAGCACATCGCGGGTGAACTGGTGGGTCGATTCTTCCTGGATCGCCGGGCCATCAAGGCGATTGCCCTGACGACCGATACGTCGATTCTGACAGCCGTATCGAACGATCTGGGCTACGAGAACATCTTCTCGCGGCAGGTCGAGGCCCTGGGAGGCCCGGGGGATATCGCCTGGGCTTTGAGCACCTCGGGCAACAGTCCGAACGTTGTGGCAGGCCTGGAACAGGCTCGTTCGATGGGGATGAAAACTTTCGCGATGACCGGCCAGGAGGGGGGACGCTGCCGCGAATTGGCCGACGTGATCTTCCGCGCCCCATCGAAGTTGTCACCCCGTATCCAGGAGGCCCACATGGTCGGCTACCACGTCATCTGCGAACTCGTGGAAGCCGCCCTGGCTTGATATGATGCCCGCCACGGACAGTGAAGCCACAACGTCCTTGTCTGGCCCACGGGTTCTGGCTGGGCGTGGGATGGCTGTTCTGCAGGTATTGCTTGTCCTCTCGGTAATTGGTTTCTGGGGTGCAGTGCTGTCTCTGGGGTACCTGCAGGTGGGCGATTCGCACATCCATTCCGAGGATGGCGTCTATCGGCTTCCGCCTGCCGGTTGGGTGTTGGTTGCTCTTTCGGGCTTGGGCCTGATCGCGTCAGGCTGGTACCCACTGGCCTCCACCTGCGTGGTGCTTGCATGCAGTGCGTTCGTTCACCGCTACCTGCCACACTACGAGGTGTTTCTGCGTTCCGGGATCATGGAATGGGCGACGGCGTTCGGCATGATGGGGATGGTCAGGTCGAGGGTAAAGGGCTCAACCCGCTACCAATTGCCAAAGTGGGGGCTGGTGGGTTGGCTGTTGGTTGCATTGGTCAGTTGGTCTTTGCTGGTGTCTCTGGCTGCGTGGTTCCGTGACCCGGACGGGCAAGTGCTGCTCAAGACCCTTCCGAGGCATGGCCTGGTTCTTCTGGGGCAGTTTGTGCTGGTGGCCTCCTGCTTACGGTCGCGGGAGGACTGGCTGTTGCTGACAGTTGTGGTGGGTATTGCACTGGTCTGCAGGATACTAGCCTGGCCGGAATCCATCGAATTGAGCAGCGACCTGTCCATCCGGTTGGCGCTGGCTCTGCCGCTGCTTCTGAGCCTGCTGGCCCTGGTGCCTCCTTGGGTATGGACGATCCTCTTGCCGTGGAGTTTCTGGTTCTGCTGGGTTCTTCTGAGTACGAAGAACCGGGCGTCTCTGGTGGGGATCTTCGCAGCAGGAGCATCCGGGTGGTTGTTCGCCAGACCCAGAAAGATCTGGCTGTGCCTCTGCCTTTCCGCAGCGGCAGTTCTGGGCGGCGCCATCGTCGTTTCGCCCGCCTGGAGTCGGTTCTCCGACCTGTGGGAACATGGACGGGCCCGAGGAACAGCCGAGCAGCGTCTGGACATCTGGGACGTAACCCTCCGGGAGGTCCCGGCTAACTGGTTGACAGGCGTCGGTATTGGTCGTTCAGTCTACCTGCTCGAGCGAGAGTACCCGGAGTTGGGAGGTCTGGAAGTCCACAACAGCTATCTGGCCATGCTTCTGGAAACGGGTGTGGTGGGGCTGGGGTTGTACGTGGCCCTGTTGCTGGCTGCGATCGGGCGCCTGGTAAGACTGGCGGGACGGTGGGAGCAGAGATGGCGTAATTGGGCCTGCTGGGCGACAGGATGCGTCCTGATTGCCTACTGCGCCATCGGTTGTTTCATCGGACGCCAGAGCCTGCCTTTGCCCTTTGCTCTGATGGGCTTGGCCGGTCGAGATCCTGGAGGCTCTTCGGCTTGGCAAGGAATATCCTGTGCAGATGGGGATAGACCACAGTTCCCGCCCACCCTGCCGCAACGCTGACAAGCAACATGGAAAGATCTGCGACCCTGCCGGGCAATGCCAGTTGGGCAGTTTCCAGCAGCAAAAACCAAACTGTCAGCAGCGCAATAGAAGCCCCTTTGCCAAGGCCGCATCCTCGGTAAACCATCGCCAGGACCGCCGAGGCCCCGATGGTTCGGAAGGCAGTGGAAATGGAACTGAGCGGTTCCGAACGCAGCAACGCCAGAAATGGAAGCCTCGTCAGGGCATGGATTGGGTCTGTCTGACCTGCGTTACCGAAGGCAAAATCAAACGGGAACAGCTTCTGCCATGCAATGTAAGCCATCAGAGCGATACACAGAACCAGGGGCGCCAGCCCAGGTCGTTTTGTCCGGTTTTCTTCCGTCTTGTCCGGTTCCGCTCCGGGACCATACCTGCTGGCCAGGACCATTCCCAAAACGCCACCGACCAATCCCCATACCAGGTCCGTCGTTGTCGCATGACGGTACAGGACGAATACCTGTCCGAGTTCAAGCAGGCCCACGTAGCCAAGTATCAGAACCACTGCCATTGCCCGCCGGGGCGTTGCATCCGGGTGGCGGCATATCAGATGAGCAAGGTAGCCCACGGGGACAATAATGGCCACCTTGGAGATCACCGCGTAGTGGCTGTAGTTCGGCAGATCCGCAAAAGGGATGATGTTAATCAGGCCGTTCTTGACCTTCAGCCAGAGCAGGCCGATGTCCAAAGTAGGCGTAAGCGGAAGCAGTTGGTAGACCCCGCAGGCGGCCGCATAGCCGATCAAGATCCGGATGGCAAGATCCCTGCGGGTGGAGGACCAGGCGAACCCTTCCAGCCAACGCAAGATTCGGGAACGCAGAACCAACCATCCCATTGTCCCGCAAAGTGCTCCCACAGCCTGGCCTACGACATCCAGTTTGGAAGGGACGCGATCAGGCAGCATAGTCTGCCCGAGTTCTGCCAGAAGACTCATGGTCGTCGCGAAGAGCAGGACGAGTAACAACAGGGCGAAACGCACACCGGGTTTGGCAGGAGTCTTGCCTTCGAAAGCTCCCATCCCCAGAGCGCCCAGGGGCATGGCTAGAAGCACGTTGGCAGACCAGTCTGTCGTGGAGATGTTCGGGCGCGCCAGCGGCGTCTGGATGAACTCTTTTAGCTGCTTCTCAGCCAGAACGGGTCGAAAATCAAAGGGCAGCCAACTGGCATACAGGATGAAAGCCGCATAGAGCACCGCGACAATTCTCAGCCAGAAGAAGAACCCTCTGCCCTGTTGCGCCGAAGGAGACTGGGCTTGGTCCGCGTTGACAAAGGGTGAATTGATCTTCGGATCGATTGGCATTGCAACAGCGTATTGGTCTCCATGGAGGGTATCCAGAGGAAGTTGACCGCCGTGGAGGATATTTGTGAACCTTTCGGCCAGGTTGTGCGTAGAGTAAGCCGTCAGGAGAAGGAGGATAGGATATGGGAAAATTCTCTGTAAGTCGTCCTGATTCCGCTGCTAAGATTACATTCGCTCGGTCCGATGAACGGGTGCGAGGCCCAGTGTTTCATCGAATCCAGAGAACAGGACGCAAATCGTGAATGATTCTACAGAGCAGGCAGTAACCGTCGGGCGGGTTCAGGAGAAGCCCAACCTGTTGTATCTGCGTTGGGCGTTGCTGTTGGGCATGCTGGTCTTCGCGTTCGCAGGCGTGTTCTACGAGATGTGGCTGCGGTGGTATCCCAGTTGGAAATATCAGGATCTGAGCCTGTACGACCGCCTGGTCGAAGGGGAAAGCTACTATACCCACGGTCCGTTGGTGCCCCTGGTTTCGCTGCTGATCGCGTTCCTGCTGGTCCGCAAGACGCGGATCGTCATCCGGCCGGCGCCGGTTCTGGGCGGTATCGTGCTGGGGCTTTTCCTGTTGCTGTACCTGGTCTCGGTATTGGCCCAGGTGAACTTCTCGGCCGGCTTTGCGTTGATCGGCATGCTCTGCGGGATTGTGCTTATCCTCTGGGGCCGGCAGGCATTGCGGCGGTTGTGGTTTCCGCTGGCGTTTCTGGCCTTTATGGTGCCCCTGCCGGAAGTGACGATCTACGAGATCGCCTTCCGGATGAAGATGTTCGCCGCCAACGTGGGTGTCGAACTGGCCAACCTGGCCGGCGTGATCGTCGCCCGGAACGGCAACATCGTCAAGATCGGCACGGGCCTGGGCCAGGATCCCAAGACGATGGTCGTCGCCAACGTCTGCAACGGTCTGCGGACGATGATCAGCCTGACGGCCTTCGGTGCCCTGTACGCGTATGTCTGTCGCCTGCGGGGCATCTGGCGGGTCGGCCTGTTCTGCATGACGATTCCGGTGGCTCTGGTAGCCAACTCGCTGCGGATTCTCTCCCTGATCGTCGTGGCCGATCTGACGACAGTCGAATTTGCCACCGGCTGGTACCACGATACTTCAGGCATCCTGATCTTCGTCGTGGCGTTCTTCCTGATGTTTGGCCTGGAGAGGTTCATCCTCTGGGCCCGCAAGCTGGTCGGGAGGCCCGCGAAGGTCTATCCGCTCTTCCACGATGCCCAGAAGACCGACGAATCCGACCCCCAATGGTCGAGGATGACCGCCCAACTGGCTGCCCGTCGCGGAACGATCATGCTGGTGCTGCTGGCGGTGGTGATGGTCCTCGGCGGCTGGTATCTGGATCAGCCCTTGCCGACGACGTGGAACCGGAACGTGGCGGCATCGGCTTTGCCCAGACAACTGGGATCCGAGAGCCAGATCAGCCAGGCCGGGCCCGACGGCAGACTCGACCAGGCCACGATGGCGATTCTCCAGACCGAAGACTACCTGGTCCGGACCTATACCGGGCCGGATATCGGTCGGGTGAACGTGACGATCGTTTTCTCGGCCGACAACCGCAAAGGCACACACCCGCCGGATGTCTGCCTGGCAGGCAGCGGCGAGGGGATCATGGACAAGACCGACGTGACCGTCGATGGGGTTCCCGGCAGGGGATCGGTGCCCTGCCGCGAGTTGATTGTTCAGCACGGCCAGGGGCGCAGCCTCTTCCTCTACACCTACAAATCCGGAAGCCGGTACACCAACAGCTTCTGGGCCCAGCAGTTCACGATTCTGTACAACGGATTGATCAAAAGAAACGCAAGTGGCGCTCTGATCCGACTGTCGACGGAGATCCACGATTCCAACCGGGCCGAGGCACGGAGGCGCTGCATGACCATGATGCGCGAAGTGATCCCGCACCTCGACCGGAACATGCCTTGAGCTGAAAGGAATATACAGAGATGAAACGCAGGCCTGTCCTGATTTCCATCATCGTACTGTTTGTCATCGTGACCATCGGCGGAGGCGTCTATTGGCTCCACCGGCGCAACACGGGCTGGCGATTGCTGCTGCGCGCCCAGAACCAGTTGCAGGCCGAGAATTACACCGACGCGATCGAACTGGCCTCCAGGTACATCGAGGAGAGCCCTCAGGACAGCCGCGGCTGGGAATTCCGGGGCAGGGCCTACCTGCTCTCGAGCTCATACGATAAAGCCAAGGCGGATTTCCGCAAGGCCATCGAACTCCAGCCGCTCAACGCCTCCTACCACGTCAATCTCTCAAACTGCTGGACATATCCGGCCTCGGATACCATAGCCCTGCCCTCGATCACAGAGACCGAGCTTCGCGAGGCGATATGGGCCATCAAGGGCCAGCCCGGCGGGTCCGACAGCCAGACGATCAACGCCAACCAGATTCTCGACCAGGCCCTGGAGACCCTCCAGCCCGGCGACGAAGCGTCGGAGAAGAAGGTCGAAGACCTCGCCCGCCAGCGACTGGTCGTACGGCAGCGAAGAGCCCTGAACTGGGACATCGTCTGGCGAGGCTACAGGCGCCTGGCCGCTCAACTCGCCCAGGCCCGGCGCGTGGCCGAGGCGGCGGGCAATCGCCAGCGGGTCCTGGACCTGGATACGCAGATCGAACAGACGCTCGTACTGGCCCAGGAGGCTGCCCAGAAGGCAACTGACGACCTCTGGGTTGTTGTCAGCCAGGACCCGGCCAACGCCCCTGCCTCCGAAGCCCTGGTCCGCATCGCAAGGCAGAGCGGTCAGGACGACCTGCTGCTGCGGACTCATGAACTCTTCCAGAAGGCCGCGGCGGAGAATCGCTCCACGGCCGCCAAGGCAGAAGCCGAACTGGCCATCTGGTTCCTGCAGACCCAGACTAGAGGCAATGAACCTGCACAACGTAAGCAGCAGCTTCGCCGGACGATCGAAATGCTCCAGCGGCGGCTGAAGACAGATCCCAAGAATGAGTCTGTCCGCTCCGATCTGGCCACCCTTCTGCTGTCCGACGGGCGGGTCGATGAGGCCCTGGCCGAGGCGGAGAAAGTCTTGGCCTCCCACGCCAACGACACCGATGCCCTGCACATCAAGGCCCAGGTGCAACTGGACCAGGGCCAACCGGACAAGGCCTCCGATACGCTCGAACCGTTGCTTGGAGTCAGCGGCGCAAACTGGCAGACCCAGCACCTCTACGCCATCGCCCGCAACCGAATGGGCGACATCGACACCGCCCGCGTGGCCATGCAGCGGGTTATCCAGATCTATCCTTCCCATCCCGGCGCCAACGCATTCCTGATCTCATCCTACCTGGAGGAGGGGCTCGTCTCGGAAGGCTACAGCCAGGCCGAAACGTTCTACGCGACCTCTCCCGATAATCCGGCGGCCCTGGAAATGCTCGTGCGTGCGGGCGTCACGGCCGAAAAGACCACCGATCCCGCCTCGGCCGTTCTGACCCAACTGGCTCGACAGCAAGAGCTGGCCGGCCAGGAGGGCCCCGAGGCCATCGACCTGGGTATGATCAGCGCGATCACCGAGTCGCTGTCTCTGCTGGCTCAGCGGGATCCCGCGCTTGACCGAAGCATGGGCCTGATGAAGTCGGCCCGCTCCGGTGTCGAGCTGGCCGTCCAGGCCAAGCCGCAGACACCGGAAGACAAGTTGCTGATGGCCCGGATGCTGCAGATTCTCGGCAGGCACACCCAGGCCGAAGCCATGCTCAAACCGCTGCTGGAGAACAACCCGGAAT
This sequence comes from Phycisphaerae bacterium, assembly GCA_046541415.1. Classification (GTDB taxonomy): domain Bacteria; phylum Planctomycetota; class Phycisphaerae; order SM23-33; family SM23-33; genus CAZOVB01. The sequence continues at coordinate 10,317 of JBKHDI010000080.1, forward strand.
GGGCCGCAGCACGCTTCCTGGCCGCCCAGGTCTACCAGGCCAACCGTCCGGGCCTGGCCATGGAAAACCTGGAGCAGGCAGTCAAGCTGGCGCCGAAGAACCAGGAGTATCGACTGACGCTGGCTGAAAACCTGGCCGCCAGGGGTCAACTCGATGAGGCCATGTCGCACGTGGAGGAGGTCCTGGCGGTGGATCCCAAGTCCAGACGGGCCGGGACGCTCAAGGCACGCCTGCACATCTCCATGGGAGACGACATCACGTCCGGCCCCGTTGCTTCGGCCATCTCCCAGACGCCGCAGGCGGGGCTGGGTCTGGTCGCAGCGCTGATCCAGAAGGGGCGCCACGACCAAGCCATCCGACTGGCCAGCGAGGAGATCTCCCGCGACCCGCGGTCGGAACAGGCGTATTTCTGGCGTGCCCAGGCCTACGCGGCCAATGGCCAATTGGACAACGCCATCGAAGATCTCAAGCGGGTTATCGAGCGAAGGCCTTCAGCCATGGTCAGCTATCAGCAGGTCGCCTCGATCTTGGCTCGACGGGCCAGTCCCGAGCAGATCCACCAGACTCTCAGCTCCGTGCCCGGCAGCGATCCCTACATGGTCGACATGGTCATGGCCCGGCTGCGGATGAGGCTGGGCCAGCCTGACGCGGCGGTCAACATCCTGACGAAGCTGGCCTCTCGCGATGATACGCCCGACTGGATCCAGGGCTCGGCGGCCGTCGATGCAGCCAAGGCCACCATCGCCGCCGGCCGCGAGGAGGAAGGCATCGCCCAACTGGAGAGGCTGTCGGCCTCGCAGGAAAAATGGATGGATGAATATCGCGACGACGCCTCCCTGGCCCTGGCCGAGTGGTATCTCCGGACTGATCAGCCCGACAAGGCCCAGCCCGTGCTGATGAGTCTTAAGGCGTACGGCCTGAAGGACGTGGCACGGCGGGTCGGCCTGCTCAGGGGCATCGCGCCGCTGCTGATGCGGGTGGGTCAGTCCGAGGCGGCCTTCCAGATCGCCGAGGCCCTGAAGAAGGAATTCTCCAGCGAAGCAGGGGCCCTGCGCTTCCAGGGACAGCTGGAACTGGCCGGTGGAAGGCTCGAGCAGGCTGCCCGCTCGTACGAGAAGTCCATCGAGATGCAGCCGGCCTTTATCGACGGCTACCTCCAGCTCAGCCAGATCTACCAGGACATGGGCCAGCCCAAGGAGGCGCTGGCCGTGCTGGATCGCCTTGCTGACGTCGGCCAGACCGGACAGATGCAGGCTGCATTGGCGGAGGCCTCCTTCTTCGCCAGGCGAGGCCTGAGCCAGCCCGCCATCGAGGCCATCGAGAAGCTCGAAGGGGTCAGCTCGCAACGGTCCCCTCAGGTCAACTGGATTCTTGCCCGTTCCCACGCCGCTCTGGGCCAGACCGACAAAGCCCGGGCCCTGGCTGAGGCGATCCCGCCCTATGCCGACCAGTTCCTGCCCAGCCGCCTGATGTTGGTCGAGCTGGCCGGCAGGGACGGCGAGATCAAAAAGCAGATCAGCACGGCCCAGAAGCTGCTGGAAGAACCGGCCATCGAGAACAAGACCCCGCTCGTGCTGCAGATGATGTCCTTGCTCTCGCGGGACGGCCAGTATGATCAGTGCCTCGAAGTCTACCAATCCTACCGCAAGTCATTGCGCGACCCCGCTGCCCAGATGGAACCGGTGCTGGTGAACATGGCCCTGCAGGCGATGCTCGAAACCGGCCAGGACCAGGAAGCCCGGGATTTGATCGACCAGGTGCTCCAGAAGTCGCCCAACCGCTTCTGGCGCATGCGACAGGTGTCTCTGCTGGCTGAGACAGAACCCAAACGGGCCGCCGAGATGCTGCCTCCCCTAGATCGATCGGTCCTGCCGGAGATCCTGCAAGCGATCGTGGTTCACAGCAAGCTCGGCCAGGCGGACAAACTCGCTGCCTGGCACGGGCGGCTGAAAGCTGTCGACGGCGAGCGATTGTCGGTGTTGGCCTCTGTACTGGCAGGGGACCTGGCCGGCGAGATGCCCGAGCAAAGCGACCTGAATGGCTTCGACGGCATGTCCTCCGCCATCCGCCAGGCCGTGCAGGAGTACCTCCAGTTTGCCGCGAAGGATGGATCGGCCGCGGAATCTGCCCGGCTGCTCAACAGCCTGGTGATGGGACAACTGGGCATGGCCCCCAAGGTCCGACGCGAGCTTCTGGCGACAATCGAGGCCCGTCCCGAGTCGCAATTGGCTGCAGTGTTGCTGGCCGGAACTGAGGCCGACACCAAGATAATCGAATCGGTCCTGGAGACGCTCAAGCCCGCAGACGCCCCCGTTTCCCTGTTGCTCAGGGCCAATCTGCTCTACCAACAGCGCCGGTACGAGCAGGCTGCCGAAGCCTTTGCAAAGGCAGCCGCCGGGACCTCAGAGACGGCCATGCTCTTCCGCCAGGCCAATGCCCTCGAACAGGCAGGCCAACTGGAAAAGGCCCTGCCGCTGTACCTGGAAATTTACCGTCGGGACAAGCAGCCCCTGGCCGCCAATAACGCCGCCTATCTGGTTGCCCAACTGCATGCCAAGGATCCCCAGCAGCTCGACATGGCCTTGTCCCTGATGGGCGATGCGATCCAGCAGAACCCGCGGTCCGGCTATCTCCGCGACACCCTGGGCTACCTCTACATGCTCAAGGGCGAGAAAGAAAAGGCTCTGACCGAGCTGCGCCTGGCGGTTACGGCCCTGCCGGAATCCGTGGAGGTCCACTCACACGTCGGCGAGGCAGAGAAGCTCAACGGAAATTCCGACTTTGCCAGGTGGCACCTCTCGCAGGCGGTCAGGCTGGCCGAAGCCAAGAACCAGGACGAGATGACCAAGGCCGAACAGGCCAGCCACCAGCGGGCCCGCAAGCTGCTGGAGAGCCTCTAGAGCCCATGGCCGACGCGAACGTCCACGTGGTCAGCTTCGACGTGGAGGAGTACTTCCACGCCGAAGCTGCCCAGCTTTCCGGTGTCCGCCGCGAGGATTGGGCCGGGCTGTCCAGCAGACTGCAGCAGCCGGTTGAGCAGATCCTCCAACTGCTCGACGAGTCCGGCGTCCGTGCGACGTTCTTCATCCTCGGCTGGGTGGCCCAGCACCATCCGGAGCTGGTCCGGCGCATCGCCGATGCGGGCCACGAGGTCGCATCGCACGGGATGGGTCATCACATGCTCGACCGACTCGACCCGAAGAGTTTTGCAGGCGAGTTGCGCGATTCGCGATCCCTGCTGGAGGACCTGGCAGGCAGGGCGGTTTTCGGCTTCCGGGCCCCGACGTTCTCGATCACCCGCAGGACCGCCTGGGCCCTGGACGTCCTGGCCGATTGCGGCTACGCCTACGACAGCTCCATCTTCCCGATCCGCCACGACCGCTACGGCGTTCCCGACGCGCCACGCTGCCCGCACTGGGCCCAGGGCCCGGGGCAGGGGCGAATCCTGGAGATTCCGCCTCTGACGCGCCGTTGGCTGGGCAGCAATCTGCCCGCAGCCGGTGGGGGGTACCTGCGACTCTTCCCGGTTCGCCTGATCGCTTCGGCGCTGAAGCAGGCCCAGCGGGAGAATCGCCCGGGCATGCTCTACCTGCACCCGTGGGAACTGGACCCCGACCACCCGGAGATGGGCATGCGAGGCCTGCAGAAGTTTCGACACCGGGTGAATCTGGCACGGACAGCGAATAAACTGAAGTGGCTGCTCGACAGGTTCGAATTTGCTCCCACAGCCGATCTGCTGGGCCGATGGCAGAGCAGCCCGGAGACCTGCCAGACGTTCTGCTATAGCGACGATCCGAAATGAACCAATACCCTCTTCTGCCGAAGCTGATGCTCCTTGCATCACTGCTGGCTGCGGTTCCCTTGCCAGGCGGCTGCGGGCCGGAGAAGGCCCGGTTGGACCCGCCCGAGGCGGAGGACGATTCCCCGGATATCTCCGTGCCTCTGCTGGGGCCTGAATCGGACGTGACCTGGGCGACGTTGATGGGGCCGGTGGACATCCAGGCCGAGAAGATCGTCCTGCAGGGCCGCGATTCCAAGGCCATCAGCATCGCCCGGAATATCGACCAGGCCGACGGGCAGTTCTTCTTCGTGGTCAGGGAGGATCCCGAGGCGGCCTCGGCCGGTCCCTACACGATCTCCCTTCGCTCCACCGGAGGCCTGCTGGACTGGAGGGCCCTGTACGTGGTGATCCGCCCGGAGCAGATCGAACTGGTCCGGGGCTCGGTCGATGAACAGACTCCCGGCGGGCGAAGCCGGAAGAAGATCCCCCCGGTGGGGCCCAAAGGAGTCCGAAACTGGCGGATTTCCCTGTCCGGACCGGAGGTGCAGGTCTGGCTGGAAGGCGAAAAGGTGATCGAACATACCGACTCGCGCCCCGAGAGCGGCTCGATTGCCCTTACAGCCGATGGAACCAATATCGCTTTGCTCTCAGCCCGCTACAGGCCTCTGGAGTCAGAGCAAACCGCCGGAAGTCAATCGAATCGCTGATCCCTCCGGATCAGGTCTGCCAGTTCCTCTATGCGATTGCGGAGACGCTGGACAATTGCGCCCTGCCGGGCCAGGGACCGGGACAGATCGTCAGCCCGGTCGGGGTCGAATTCGCCCGCAGCTGGATCCATGCTCCGGCTGTCATATCGGAAGGGAAGTTTGATGGACATCCGCAGACTCCTGCCAGGTTAAGTGCCTGCCTGTTTCTCGGAGTCTGTGGGCCGGAAGTTGAGCGATTTCGCGCTAGAGACTGGGAATCGCGTCGACGAGTTCTTCCATCGTGGTAATCCCCATCATCGCCCGGAGCTTGCCGACCTGCTCGATGGTCAGGTGGGTTTCGAGGGCCTCCTCGATCTGTGAAGCCGGGGCCTGGGCCATGATCAACTGTCGGATGCGTTGATCGGGGATCATGACCTCGAACAGGCCGATCCTGCCGTGATACCCGGTTCCAAAGCAGTTGCTGCAGCCGGTTCCCTGGGCCAGGGCGGGGGTAGTTTCCTCCGGCAGGTATCGCTTCAGCTTGTCCGAAACGATCATATCGCCTGTCTCGGGCAACTCGGTCCTGCATTCGGGGCAGATTCGCTTGACGAGGATCTGGGCGACCACGCAGCGCAGGGCCACGTTGAAAAAGTACGGCTGGACGCCCAGCCCGAGCATCGATTCGACGGCCCGGGCGGCCGTGGTCGCATGGATCGTCGCCAGCACCAGGTGGCCCGTATTGGCCGCGCGGACCGCGGTCCGCGCGGTTTCCTCGTCCCGGATCTCGCCGACCATGATCACGTCGGGGTCCTGGCGGAGAATGGCCATGAGCATCGAGGCGAAGGTCACGTCGATGCGGGCGTTGACCTGGGTCTGGTTAACCTGCTCGAGGTCGTACTCGACCGGGTCCTCGATGGTCATGATCTTGCGGCCCTTGCCCCGGATTGCCCGTAGCAGGGCGTACAGCGTGGTGGTCTTGCCGCTTCCGGAGGCCCCGGAGACGAGGATCAGCCCGTTGGGCCTCTCGACCATGTCCACGATGTGGTCGATCTGTTCATCCAGCATGCCCAGCTCTTCGATCTGCAGCAGCGAAACGGTATGGTCGAACAGGCGGACGACCATGTCCAGGCCGTGGATACTCGGCACGCAGCTGATGCGCAGATCAATCGCCTTGCCGGCGATCGTTTCCTTCAGCCGTCCCTCAGTGGGCCTGCGGTGCTCGCCGAGGTCCATACCCGAGACGCTCTTTATGTGGCTGATCACGCGTCGGCCGAGGGTGAAGTCGATCATGCCCTGGCGGAGCAGTTCGCCGTCGAGGCGGAAGGCCAGTTCATAGCCTTCCTTCTGGGCCAGGCAGTGGATGTCGCTGACACGGGCCGAGACGGCAGCGTTGACGACTGCTTCCCAGACCAGCGTGGGGTTTGCATCGTCGCTGATGGTCTTGTCTACATCGAGAATCTTGTGGGGGTCAGGCATCGGAACTCCCCGAGTCCTGGGCGTCGATCTTCTCGCGTGCCTCGGCCATGCTGTCGACCATCGGGATCAGGTCGGGGAGGTTGACCGTCTTGAGCATTCTCTGAATTGCGGGGCGAGGCCGGGCCACCACCAGAACCGCCTCGTTGTCCAGGGCGAACTTGCGAAGCGAGAAAATCGCGCCGATCCCGGCCGAGTTGATGTACGTTACCTCGGCCAGATCGAGGATGATCCCCCGGACCTCGTTCGGGCGGGCCTGGGCGGTGATCTGTTCGACCAGGTCGACGCGGGCCGACCACTCCAGTTCTTCGGGGCATTGCAGGATGAATCGACCCTGTCCCTCGGAGACGACTTGCAGGTCCATGAATTGTCCTTCCTGATCCGATCTTGGAAGCCCGTCGGCTGGGTCTCGACCAGCAACGGTACTGTTGTGAGCCTACCTCTGGCCCTGGCCTCATGCAAGATTTATCGGTCCGCCCGCTGGGAATA
>JBKHDI010000081.1:0-16523 GCA_046541415.1 Phycisphaerae bacterium
ATCGCCGAGAATCCACTTCCTGCACCTGCCCTCGGCCCATTCGCCGAGGTCCATGTCGTAACCGATCTGCTGGTAGGCCGGCTCCTGCTTGCGCCAGTCTGCCACGTGCTGCATGCCCGACAGGGCCGTCTCGTAGCCGTGTTCACCCAGGACGTGCTGGATGTGCCGGCTGAAATCCATCTGGCAAAAGCCCCGGTGTGCAAGACCGAGCATGCCCGCGTTGTGCGGCGACTGGCCCGAAAGCAGCGCCGCCCGCGACGGGCTGCACGTGGGACCCGCGCAGAACGCCTTGCGGAACAGCGCGCCCTGCTCGGCGAAGGCCTGGAGGCGCGGCGTGTCGACGGGATAGCCGTAGGGTTGAATGTAGCGGCCGGTATCGTGCGAGTGGATGTAGACGATGTTCGGTCTGTCGGTCATGGGTCTTTTCTGGCAAACAGGTGGCGTGACGTGTGAGCCTACCGGGGCTAGAATGAAGTGTCAATTCCAAGGGCCAAGCGGGTGAGATGAATGACGATCATACTGACTGTTACGGGAGTGGTGGCTGCGGTGTTGGTGCTGGTGGTCGCCTCGCTGGCGTACCTGAGTCTGACGGCCCGGCGGCCTGCGGATCTGGGGCTTCACGACGGCAGGCTTCGGCCTTGCCCGTCGAGCCCCAACTGCGTCAGTTCGCAGGCGAAGGACGATTCCCGTCGGGTCGAGCCTCTGGGCTTCGAGGGCAGCGGCGAGCAGGCGTGGCGGAGGTTGCGGCAGGTGTTGGAGGGGATGGATCGGGTGGAGATTATCACCGATACCGGCAGGTATCTCCATGCCGAATTCACCATGCCGCTGTTCCGCTTCAGAGACGACGTGGAGTTTCAGCTCCGTCCGGAGGCGTCGGTCATTGATCTTCGCTCGGCGTCGCGGGTAGGCTGGTATGACCTGGGCGTGAATCGGTCTCGGGCGCAGAAACTGGCAGAAGCCTGGCGGGCTGAGCGACCCGGTGCGAGCCGCTGAGAGCTTCGACCATCTCCGGTCCCCGCTGGCCGGTCAGGTCCAGCGAGGCCGAGATGACCATTCCCAGGGAGATTCCCATCGCCGCAAAGGGCAGCAGGACCATCAGCAGGGGTTTGAAGTGCGAGTTCTGCATCGCAGGGCTCCGGCAGGGACCGTGTGGCGGGAGGCATACGCATCCTCCATCGCAACAAAGTATATCGCCTCGTTTTGCTGCGGGTGCAAAAGCCGCTTGAAGCTTATGTTAAGGTTGCGTCAGGCGGCCTGTCAGCTGGCGGAAGTCCGTTCCGGCGGGGGCCTGGTAGACCCGCAGGTCGAACTCCGGCAGGATCGCCAGGACGTGGTCGAAGATGTCCGCCTGTATGCCTTCATACTCGGCCCAGACCGTCGTGTCGGTGAAAACGTAGATCTGCATCGGCAGTCCGCTTTCGGTCGGGGCCAGCTGGCGGATCAGGAACGTCAGGTCCTGCCTGATCTTCGGGTGGTTCTTCAGCCAGGCGACCAGGTAGGCCCGGAACGTGCCCAGATTCGTCAGGTGGCGGCCGTTGAGCAGGTCATCCTCGCTGACGTTGCATCGGGCGTTGTGCTCGGCGATTTCGGCCTCCTTGGCATCGAGATACCCGCGGATGTATTGGATGCGTTTGAACCGCTCGAGCATCTCGCGATTGCAGAAGCGGACGGTGTTCATGTCGATCTGGATGGCCCGGGCGATCCGCCGGCCCCCGGATTCCTGCATGCCCCGCCAGTTCTTGAACGAATCGCTGATCAGCGCGTAGGTCGGGATCGAGGTGATGGTCTTGTCCCAGTTTCGGACCTTGACCGAGGACAGGGAGATGTCGATCACGTCGCCGTCGGCGCCGTACTTGGGCATCTCGATCCAGTCGCCGATGTGGAGCATCTGGTTGGTCGTCAGGTGCAGCCCGGCGACAAAGCCCAGAATCGCATCTTTGAAGATGAACAGCAGCACGGCCGTCATCGCACCCAGGCCGGTAAACAGCAACGCCGGGTTCCTGCCGATCAGCACGGAGATGACCAGGATGATCGCCACGATGACGATTATCAGCTTGGCGACCTGGAGGAACCCGCGGATCGGGACCCGGCGCGAGACGTCGTAGCGGTTGTAGATGTCCAGGACGGCCTTGAAGAACGAATCGACGATCAGCACGGCGGAGGCGATCAGGAAGACGTAGCAGGTGCTCTCCAGCCAACCTGCATTGGCCCCCAGGACCGGCTCGGCGGCGGAGTAGAAAATGACGGCCGGGACGATCAGGCTGAAGCGGCGGAAGAAGCTGAATTTCTGCAGCGAGTCATCCCACTTGGTGCGACTCTTGCCGATGGCGCGGTGTACGATGCGGCCGATGATCCAGCGGGCCAGCAGGTAGGCCAGCAGGGCGGTTGCGGCCACCACGGCGAGGGAGAAGGCCTGGAACTGCCACGTCCCGACCAGCTCAGCCTGTTGGTCCGTCAGCTGTTCGCGCCCTTCAAACAGCGCCTCCAGCAACGTTTGCCAGGCCCTGGTTATCCATTCCATGACTGCTCCCTTCGTGCGATGGGGATTCCGGGCCTGTCATGGTACGGATTCCCGGCCGCCTTGCCAGTTTAACTCGGCGGTCGCCCCTCGCACAGGCCACAGGTTCCAGCGCAGGGCAAAAGCCCTGTGTTTGCGTGGGAGATGACATTCTTGGATAAGCGGTACCCGTGTTCTCCGCGGGATCTGCAAACCCTGCGATCGATCGTTCAGAGGGGTCGACGGGTTCGAGTGTTCGGGTGCTTGAAGGTCTGCCGGGCTGCTGTTTCCGGAGAATCCGAGAGTGCACCGGCAAACCGCAGGCGCCGTCGGGCCGAGAAGGCGGACCGGTAAGCCCGGCTCAGTCGTCGGCGGAAAGCTGCATGGGTTCCTTGTCGTCGCTTTCCTCGTCGGGGAAGTAGAGGAAGCGTCCGCAGGTGTCGCAGGTTCGCATCGACCATCTCTGTCTGAGGACATTGGCATCCTCGGCGGGGATGGACATGAAGCAGCCGCCGCAGTGGTACTTGTAGGGCTTGCGGTGGCCGGACTGGCGGATGGGGGCCATCACTTCGGCGTTGTAGGTCTCGCTGAGCTTGTCGAACGTCTCGAGGGTCGACTCGTCGAGCTTGTCGGCCTGCTTGGCCCGTTTCTTCTCCAGCTTGTCGAGCTTCTTCTGGTAAATCCCTATCTGCTCGGGATCGTCATCCCGCTCTTTCAGCAGCCTCAGACGGAGACTGACCTGGTCGATTTCCTTGTCGATGCACTGCAGATCCCACAGATCCTGAAGATTGGCTGCCATGAAGGCTCCTTCGGGCTCGGGCTTTTCTACCCATATTTCAGCCGCCGGGCGGGGGGTCGCTGGCCTGGATGCCCGTGGCCTGATTTCTCTTGCTTCCTGATTTCAGTATAGGGGATGTCTCGCTGCTTCGTCCAGCCTGAGGCGAGATCGGGGCCGATTTGGCAGGGCCAAACGCAAAACGCCGCCCGGGAGCGGGTCCCGGGGCGGCGTCTGCGGGCTGTGCCTCGAACTGTCAGAACGCGCCGATACGCGTCTGCTGCTGGTCTGTCTTCCAGGACTGGGTATCGGCCACAACGGGTGGTTTCTTGAAGGCATTGTCCCCGGCCTGGCCTTTCGTCGTCGGTCCGGTCCGACCGAGGCGAACTGCCGGCGGGGCGTTGCTTGTCGCCTTCGACGAGGCGCTGGAGCCGGACGACCATGATGTCCAGTTCGACGGCCTGGGCGTTGAGTTCCTCGCTGGCCGAGGCGGCCTCTTCGGCTTGGGCGGCGGACTGGGTAGCATCGCCGATCTGGTCGACGGCCTGGGTGATCTGGTCGACCCCTGGGCTTGCTCACGGCTGGCTGCGGAGATCTCGGTGTCCAGGGCGTTGGCCCGGGCGATCCCCTCGGTGACCTTGGCAAAGGCCGACTGGGCTTCCCCGGGTGGGCTGGAGAAACTCCGGGAAGCAAATGGGCAATACTCTGCGAAATCGGAAAAGCAGGTGCTTTGCCAGGGAGCCGCCGGTGGGCGGATTGCCTCAGGGCCGCCCCAGGCAATGCCTCGCAAACGGGATTGGGCATTGGCCAAAAAGTGCGCCCTTTCGTATGATGTCCTGCCTCACGCCGCGACAAGGATGCCTATGATCGACCAACAATTCTGCCTGACACTGCAGCCTGCCGGCCGGCGGGTCTGGGCCCTGGCCGGGACGAGCGTCCTGGAGGCCGTCGCCCGGGCCGGCCTGGTCATCGATACCCCCTGTGGGGGCAAGGGCACGTGCGGAAAGTGTCGGGTCCGCATCGTCGAGGGTGCTGCCGAGCCAACCAGCGAGGACAGGGCGATCTTCCCCGCCGGGAAGCTCGATGACGGCTGGCGGCTGGCCTGCCAGTGTCGGATCCGCCGACCGATGACTGTTGAAATCGACGAGACCTGCCTCTTCGCCGCTTCCAGCCGCATCGTCACCGACTCTGCCTGCCAGGCCTGGCCTGTCGACCCGGCTGTGCGGAAAACCCACCTGAGACTCACTGCCCCCAGCCTGGAAGATGACGCCGCCGACCTGCTCCGCCTGGAATCCGAGTTGGGGGCGGTCCGGGTCGACCTGGACCTCCTGCAGAACTTGGGGCCGACGCTGCGGAAGGCCGACTTCGACATCACAGCCACCGTCGCAGACGGTCAACTGATCGCCATCGAGCCCGGCGATACCACGGATCGCTGCTATGGCCTGGCCGTCGACCTGGGCACGACCACGCTCGTCGCGTCCCTGATCGACCTGGTTGCCGGGCGGCAGGTGGACATGGAGTCGATGATCAATCCCCAGGTGCAGTTCGGCGACGACGTGGTCAGCCGCATCCAGCACGCCACGTCAAGCCGCCAAGCGGCTGTCCGACAGCGACAGGCTGTCGTTGAGGCGATCAACCGGATGGTCGACCTTCTCTGCGGCAGGGGAGGCGTCGAGCCCGATTCGATCTACGAAATGGCCCTGGCGGGCAACACGACGATGGAGCATCTGCTGTGCGGCCTGGATGTCAGCCAACTCGGGCAGCTGCCTTTCTCGCCCGCCTTCGCCCGCGGGCTGCTGCTCAAGCCCCTGTCGCTGGGCCTGTCGATCCGCTCGACCGGGCGGGTCTACGCGTTCCCCGTCATCGGCGGATTCGTCGGGGGAGACACCGTCGCCTGTCTGCTGGCTGGGGGGATGGCCCGATCCGGCAAGCCCGAGCTGCTGGTCGACGTGGGGACCAACGGCGAGATCGTGCTCTGCTGCGACGGGCAGATCTGGGCGGCTTCGACGGCGGCGGGACCTGCTTTCGAGGGGGCCCGGATCGCCCATGGCATGCGTGCCGGGGTCGGGGCGATCGAGAAGGTTGTCTGCGACAACGGACGGCTGGAGATCAGCGTAATCGGCAACGGCCCGGCGCGCGGCATCTGCGGCAGCGGCCTGATCGACCTGCTGGCCGAACTGCTCCGCAGCGGCGTTGTCGGCTGCGAGGGCCTGCTGCGTAGCGGTCAGGACCTGCCCGAATCGACCGGGCCCGACCTGGCCCGACGCGTCATCCCTGGTCCGGGGGGCCAGCCAATGCTGCGTTTGGCCGAGAATCCCGGCGGCGAGGCGATCTGCCTGACCCAGCGCGACATCCGCGAGGTGCAACTGGGGACGGGGGCGATTCGCGCGGGGATCTCCATCCTTTTAGACAAGGCGGGCATCGGTCCGGAAAAGCTCGACCGCGTGCTGCTGGCTGGGGGGTTCGGCAGCTTCATCCGCCGCTCGAACGCCCAGCGGATCGGCCTGCTGCCCGGGCAGATCGAACATCACAGGATCCACTACGTCGGCAACGCCTCGCTGGCCGGGGCGCGACAGGTGCTGCTTTCAGCCCAGGCCCGCAGCCAGGCCGAGCAACTCGCCCGTCGGGCCCGGCACGTCGAGCTCTCCAGCGACATGAACTTCCAGATGCTCTTCGCTGAATCGATGATCTTCCCGGGCGCCTGAGCCGGCGGGGTCGGTCAGCGGCAGTAGCGGTCCGGGTCGATCTGCAGGTTCTGGATCTTGTAGCGGACGATCCGCGGGGTCGTGCCCAGTTCCCGGGCGGCCGCGGCCATGTTCCCGCCGGTCCGCTTGAGCGCATCGGTAATCAGGTCGCTCTCGAACAGGGCTACCCGTTCCTGCAGCGTCCCTTCGCCCACGGTGTCCGAGGCGTCGGACGTCTGCAGTGTCGGCGGCAGGAGATGGGCGTGGATCACCCCGTCGCTGCTGAGCAGCACCGCCCGCTCGATGCAGTTCTCCAGCTCCCGCACGTTGCCCGGCCAGTGGTAGCTGACCATCATATTAATAGCCGGCGTGGTGATCCGGCGGACGTCCTTGTTCATCTTGACCGAGTACTTCTCGATGAAGTGGTCCGAAAGCAGGAGGATGTCGTCGCGCCGATCGCGCAGCGGCGGCAGGAAGATCGGGAACACGTTGATCCGGTAGTAGAGGTCCTGGCGGAACTGCCCGGTCTCGACCGCCTTTTCCAGGTGGCTGTTGGTCGCCGCAATGATCCGCACGTTGGCCTGGTGGGTCTTGTTGGCCCCGACCCGCTCAAACTCCCTCTCCTGCAACACGCGCAGCAGCTTGACCTGCGTCATCGGCGAGAAATCGCCGATCTCGTCGAGAAAGAGCGTCCCGCCGTCGGCCTCTTCGATCCGCCCCTTGCGGGCCTGAATCGCGCCGGTAAATGCGCCCTTCTCGTGGCCGAACAGTTCGCTCTCCAGCAGCGTCTCGGACAACGCGGCGCAGTTGACCTTCACGAAAGGCCCCTTGGCCCGGTGGCTGGAGTAGTGGATCGCGTGGGCGACCAGTTCCTTGCCCGTCCCGGACTCCCCGCGGATCAAAACAGTGGTGTCGCTTGTGGCGACCTGGTGGATCGACTGGTAGACGTCCCGCATCGACGAACTGTTGCCGATGATGTTCTCCGGGCGGAAGCGGTCTTCCAGTTCGGTCCGCAGGCGGAGGTTTTCTGCCTCCAGGGCCTGCTTGTCGGCAGCGGCAGCCCGGCGAGTCTTGACATCGTGGGCAATCATCGAGGCGACGATGCTCAAAACGCGGACGTCCGACTCCAGCGTACACTGCGGGCCGAAAAGCTTGTCGGTGGACAGCGCGCCGTAGATTTCCTTGCCGATGGCGATGGGCACGCAGATGAAGCTGATCTCCTCCCGCGTGAACTTGTGTCGCTTGTGGAGGCGGTCCAGGAAGGCGGGCTCTTCGCTGACCTGCGGGATGACGGCGGGCTCTCCGCTCTGGACGACCTTCCCGACGATGCCCTCGCCAAGCTGGTAGCGCACGTCGCGGATCTGGTGGGGCGAGAGGTCCTGTGCGACCTCGATCAGCAGTTCGTCGCCGTCGGGGCTCAGCAGCATGATCGTGCCGCGATGCATCTGGAGTTCCTGGTCCAGAACGTCGAGCACTTCAGCCAGGTACTGCCTGCGGCGCGTGCCGTTGGCGAGAATCTGGCTGATTTTGAACATCGCTTCCAGTTCGGCGCTGATATACGATTCGGTATCGGCGACCGGGGACGAATCACCCATCATGTTCCTTTTCCTTTTCCTGGCATCGTGTTTCCGCATCGGGTGGAATCGCGATGACAATATCGTAAGGTCTTGGCCGTGTCATGACAATATTGTAATCGCAGATTTTTGGCCAAAGAATAATCATCACCGGTAACCGTTTCCTTTGGTGAGGGTTGTATCGATTGTGACGATTCTGTGGAATGCATGGCATTGCGATTGCAGATTGAAAACCCGATGGCCGGTGTGCCTGCGACGGGCGGTCTCCGGCCGCTTGTCCGGGGCGGCAAAATGGCGCATTGCGGCAGGAATTCGGTGATATGTCCGGGACAATGCCCGCACAACCGTTAGAATTCGCATGTGCCGGATGAGAGGAATTACCGAAAAAAGTGTTTGAATCGGCGCGGAAATGTCGATACCTCTTTTAGATTGACGGAATGATTTGTTCGGACTGGCAGCTACAAGGGGCTGTCTGGCCCGGCCGGCAAGGACGTCGCCTGAAATGGGAAGCATTCAACAATCAACGGATCTCAACGACTCATAGTCTTCGCGGAACGTTCTCCGCGACTGGGCTGACACGTACCACGGAACAATTGGAGTGGTCCATTTGCCCGGGTTAACCACAAGAAAGGTGTATGAAGGAGTGCAGAGCATGAAAAATCTTTTGGGAAGGGAAAGCAAAGGCCTCACCGCCTGGCTGATCGCGATTTTCGCGATTGGTGGTCTGACCACCTCGGCCGTTGCCGGTGAGTCCGATTGGTTCAGCGCGATGTCCGAGCAGCAGGCTTCGGTCGTCAATGCAAACGCTGAAATGGAAGAGGCCCCCGCCGATGCCGAATCGTCGAAGATGATTCCCTGGCTGACCGTCGGCGTGAGTTTCGATCTGGTTTCCGATTACATCTGGCGCGGGATCAACTTCTCGGAGTTCCCCGGCGAAGGTAGGGAAGATCCGAACTACCAGTTGGGCCTTGACGTCAGCGTCGACCTGGCACAGGTCAGCGGCGTGGAAATGCTTGGCACGCTCGGCGCCAACATCTGGTTCGAGTGGTTCAGCCAGCAGGAAAACCTGACCCCCTGGTCGGGCAACAACCTGCAGGAAGTCGACTACACGCTGTACTACTCGCACGGCTTCGGCGAGATCGGCCTGGACGTGACCGTCGGCTGGATCGCCTACCACTTCCCGCGTCTGCGGGACAGCGGTGCCCCGGCCGGCTCGGGCGACGCCGCCTACACCCAGGAACTGTTCGTCGAACTGGCCTGGGATGACAGCATGATCTTCGGTCAGCCCCTGCTGAACCCCACGATGTCTTACTACCACGACGTCGATGACGTCCAGGCCGGCATGCTCTTCTTCGGCGTCAGCCATGACTTCGTCCTGGCCGACTACGGATGCAAGGAAATGCCCGTCCTGAAGGACATGGTTGTCAGCCCCTCGGCCACCCTGGCCGTCGATCATCGCTACTATGACAAGTCCGGTAACGGCGGCGGCGACGGTCCGACCACCAAGCTGGCCTACCTCGAGTATGGCCTGTCGATGGCTGTCGACCTCAACAGCGCCCTGAACATTCCGTCCCAGTACGGTGCCTTCAGCGTCGGTGGCTTCCTGAACTTCGTTCAGGCCTTCCACGACGATAGCCCCCTGGTCAACGACCAGCTCTACGGCGGCATGAACGTCAGCTGGGAGTTCTAAGTCGATTCCGGCAGCTTACCGCTGCCAGACGATATGCAACGGGCGGGACGCCACACGTGTCCCGCCCGTTGTTTTTCTTTCTCCCCAAGGCGAGGCGGCGGATTTTTGCCCCAGGGGTCTTGACGATACCGCCGAGAACCTATACTGTACTAGACCGCGCCACACGGCGAGAAGAAGCGCGCGTAGCTCAATGGATAGAGCATCGGTCTACGGAACCGAAGGTTAGAGGTTCGAATCCTCTCGCGCGTATCAGGCCCGGCCGGGTTGTCCAACAGCCCGACCGGGCCTCTGTTTTGCGCCCCCGATGAGCACTCAGATGATGCGGACCTGGAGATTCCGCCCCTTCCCGAGCTGTCGGAACCGGTCGAGCTGTTCGGGGCTCTGGGGCTGGCCTACCGGTTCCTGCCGCCGATCCAGCCAGTCATACTTCGCCCCGGCCGAGGGGTTCAGCGGAAGAAGCTCGACGCGGTTCAGCCCCGTATCGGCGAGAAAATCGAATATGCCCTCGAGGTTCTCCTGCGTGTCGGTCACGTCGGGGATCAGGGGAATGCGGATCTGCACGTTCTGTCCCGCCAGACGACGGGCGTTGTCCAGGATTCTGCTGTTGTCGGCCCCGACGCAGCGGCGGTGGACGTCCGGATCGATCAGCTTGATGTCGTAGAGTACCAGGTCGCAGAGGTCGACCAGCCTTGACAATGTTTCCCAACTGCAGGCACCCGCGGTCTCGATGGCCGTGGCTATCCCTTCTTCCCGCAGCCCTGCCAGGATCGCCTCGGCAAAGCCTGCCTGGGCTGTGACCTCTCCGCCAGTCAGTGTCACACCGCCTCCGGAATGATCGAAGAACGGCTTCATCCGCACGGCCTTGTCGATGATCGACCCGGCCGTGACCTGCCGCCCCCGGATGGCCATCGCCCCGACCGGACAGGCCGTCGAACACTGCCCGCAACTGACGCACTGGTCCCTCGCAATGTAATGCCTCCCCCCATCAAACGAGTGGCCGCCCCGACTGCAGGCCTGCTCGCACTTGCGACACAGCAGACACCGGTCGGCGAAAAAGACCAGTTCCGGCTCGGACGACTGGGATTCCGGCGAATGGCACCACTGGCAGCGCAGCGGGCAACCCTTGAAGTAGACGGCCATTCGGATGCCCGGCCCGTCATGCACCGCAAACGTGTCGATGTCGAAGATCAATCCCCGGGTATCTCGCCCGGGCCTGCCGCTCATGATTGGCCCTCCTGCCGGCGGATGTGGTGGCCCTGCTGGGCGCGGCTGAGATAGGTGAAGCAGGCCGACCAGCCTCCCATTCGAACCCGAAGCGACTTGTACTTGTCCGGGTCGGGCCAGTTGACACAGTCGGCCGGCGGGAGGTCGCCAGAGGCCATGGGTGGTCCTTTCGATATGCAGGACGTGCCGCCGCAGAATCGCGATGCCCGATTATACCAATTCGCCGAGTTGGGCAAAAGGCGTGGCGAATCTACAATTCCCGTGTCCCGTTTGCCCGGCAGAGAGGAGAACCCATGGACGTCAAAGAGAACCTTGCCCACATCGAGAAGAACATCGGTCGCTTTGCCCAACAGACCGGTGATTTCATGCAGGCCTTCCGCGGCTTTGTCGGGAAGGTGCACGACAATGGCGCACTGGACGAGAAGACCACAGAGTTGATTGTCGTGGCCCTTGCCGTCGGCCGTCAATGCGAAAACTGCCTCCAGTACCATTGTCGGGCAGCGCTGCAAGCCGGGGCCAGCCGGGCCGAAATCCTCGCCGCCGTGCAATGCGCGATCCTGATGGGGGGCGGCCCGGCCCTGATGGAGGGCCAGGCCGTCATCGACATCCTCGACCAGCTGGGCGCCTGAGAGGCTAGAGTTCGAAGCTCGCCTCGGTGACCTCCAGGCGTTGCCATTTCCCGCCGATTCGCGTCCCGGAGGCAAAGCGCCCGCCGGGCAGGCGGATGCCCTCGAATTGCACTTCGCCCCAGCTGGCCGGCACGGCCGGGGCCAGACGGACGTCCCCGCCGCGCTGGTGGGCGCACATCTCGCAGATGGCTGCGACGATCCCCATCGCCGCGTCGATCTGCATCACGTGCGGGCTGCCCGTCTTGGCGGTGTAGCCCGCGGCCACCGCGTCATGGCGGCTGGCGTGGTTGGGACCGGTGAAGAACCGCCGGTAGTTCTGGACGATGCCCGCGGCGGCCTGGGCCTGGCCCAGATGCGCCCAGAGGATCGCTGCCCAGGGCATGCACCAGCCGGTCCATTCGCCCGGGCCGATCTTGACCCAACGGGTGATGCTGCGATCGATGATCTCCCGGTCAGCCCCGTCGACATCCAGCGTCTGGAAGGGAAAGATCCCGCCCAGGTGGGAATGATGGCGATGTGAGAATTCCAGGTCCTGTCCCTCGAACAGGCCGATTCGACCGTTTGTCTCAGCATAGCGGGGCAGGGACCGGCGGATATCCAGCCAGGTCTCCAGTTGCGGCTCGCGCAGGCCCAGCAGGTCCACGCAACGGATGGCCGCATCGAGCAGGCCGTGGCAGATCGCCATCTGGAAGCTGGCGTTGGGGCCCCAGTCGCGGACAATCTGCTGGTCGCGACCGGCCATGTTGGCCGGGTCCTGAACCGGCCAGTACTCCGGGTTGGGGCCCATCGGCAGGGACCACTTTCCGTCTCGTTTTTCCAGCAGGCCCTGGTAGGTCCGCAAGGCCCCGCGGATCAGCGGCCAGGTCGATCGGGCCAGCAGTTCCCGATCAACGCCATACTGGTAGAGGCGCCAGAGCTCCAGGGCGGTCCAGCCCACCGAGCCGGGGTCGAACTGACACCGCCAGTTCCGGTCGGCCGGGATGCACCGGTCGTCGACGGCGTGGGGGAGCATCAGTCCATCCTCGACGCCGGCGAATATGCGCGCATACTCGCCCATCCTCTCGCGCCAGGAATCCAGCATCCGCACCAGCGGGTTGAACAGCTCCAGATGGTTGGTCGGCAGCATGGGCCAGTGGGCCATCTGGACGTTGACGTTGAAGTGATAGTCGCCGCGCCACGGGGGCATGCAGTCGTCTTCGACCCAGGCGCCCTGGAGGGTCGGGGCGGCCGATTCGGGGCTGACCAGTCCGGAGAGCTTGAACAGCCCCAGGTCGTACATCTCGTTGACCGACCTGCACTCGGTCCGGATGCGGGCGGAGGCATCCCACCAGGCCTGGTAGTGGCGCCGGACGAGTTGCAGGGCCTCCTCGGGCCCCGGGGCGCTGCGGAGCATGTCGATGGCGAGCTGCTTCGCTGCGGCCTGGTCCTCGGCCAGGACGGAGGTGATGTAGACGGCGTCATCTCGCCTCATCGCAGCGGCGCACATGGCCTGGCCGTCCAGCGAGATCTGCACCCAGCCGGACAGGTCCCCGTCGGCAAAGCGGATCGGTTCGGCCATGTTGTATTTGCTGCGATAGGCCTGGACCTCGGGCGAGTCGTTGGGCACGGGCTGGATCTGCCCCGGCGTGCCCAGGACCAGGCAGATGGGGGTGTGGGGCAGGATGACCGCCCGTATGTCGTCGTCGAAGATCGCCTGTCCGGCAGCCACGTCCAGCTTTGCGCTGCAGGGCGGGGCGCTGAGAGGCAGGTCGAAGCGGCCCATCGGCAGGCGGGTGGGCGCGGGCATGTCCGGCTGGACGAAGTCGATCAGGTCCGGTGCGTCGGAGCTCTGTCGCTGGTTGCGGACTTCCGTGCAGAGGGCCTGGTAGCTGGCGGCCGGCTTCCAGGCGATCTTCCCGGCGTGCTGCCAGTAGTCCTGGCGGTTGATGGTCACGTTAATCGCCGGCTGGTGCTTGCCGTTCCAGAGCAGGGCGCCCAAGGTCCCGTTGCCCAGGGGCATTCCTTCGTGCGGGCTGGCGGCTGGCAGGGCGAAACGGATCGGTTCAGGCAGGGGGGCCATGGTCTCTCCTGGGTTGTGCTACGTGGCTGGTGGTGAATTGAACCGGACCAGCCCGGCGGCGTCAACCGCCGCTTGGAGGGTTTTGCTGTCCAGCCGGCCCGGCGAGGCGGTATATTGGTCCGCACAAGTCGCCGCCACGACAGGAAGGAAGGTCCAGGTATGGCAGAACTCCTCCAGCGACTGGAAGAACGCAAACTGCTGGTCTCGGATGGCGCTTGGGGCACGATGCTCCAGGCCGCCGGGCTGGAATCCGGCCAGGCCCCGGAACGGTGGAACCTCGAACAGCCGGAGAAGGTCCGGGCCGTCGCCGCGGCGTACGCGGAGGCGGGCAGCGACCTGGTGCTGACCAACACCTTCGGGGGCAGTCGGCTGAAGCTGGCCAAGCTGGGCGTCGCCGAGCAGACGGCTGAGCTGAACCGGGCCGGTGCGGCCAACAGCATCGCAGCGGCGGGCGAGGCGCTGGTCGCCGGCTCTGTCGGGCCAACCGGCGAATTCCTGGAACCCTACGGCGAGATGACCGAGCCTGAGCTGGAGGCGGTTTTCGCCGAGCAGATCGACGCGATGGTGGCCGCTGGTGTATCGGCCGTGTGCATCGAGACGATGTCGGCGATCGAGGAGGCGATCTGCGCGATTCGTGCGGCGAGATCTGTCGGCGGCGACGGGCTGGACGTCATCTGCACGATGACCTTCGACCCCGGCCAGCGAGGCTACCGGACGATGATGGGCACGAGCTGCGCCGAGGCAGCCGAGCGACTGACCCAGGCCGGTGCCGACGTGGTGGGTTCCAACTGCGGCAACGGGATCGAGCAGATGGTCGAGATTGCCGCGCAGATGCGCGCGGTGACGGATCGGCCGATCCTGATCCACGCCAACGCGGGCCTGCCCCAGCGGATCGACGGGCGTACGGTCTTCACACAGACCCCGGCGGACTTCGCCGCCCGAGTCGAGGCGCTGGTTGCCGCCGGAGCATCCATCATCGGCGGCTGCTGCGGGACGACTCCGGAGCACATCGCCGCAATCGCCGCCGAGGTGGCCCGACTGCGCAGCTGACGGGCGGAACGGCTGGAGTGAGTACGTATGGGGCTTGTCTGACGCCGTTAATCCCACTGCATCCGGACGATGGTGCAGTCCTGCTCGGACTTCACTGCCCGGGCCCAGGCGGGCTGGTCTCCGGTGACAAAGCCCTGCCCCTGGACGCTGCCGGCCAGGTATACGCCTCCGGATGTCACCGCCAGACCGTGGAAATCGCTGGTCCCGGCGACATTGCCTTCGGCATCGGTGGCCGTGGGGCGAATCATCGTGGCGTAGTGGACGGTCTGCAGGTCGGGCGACAGGACCTGCAGCGTGCCGAAATGGCCCCACTGCTTGCCCGGCCAGGCCTGGTGGGCGTTGGGGGTGGTGAAGGTTACCGCGGCCCCCTTGCCGGCCACGTAAACGCGGCCCGCATCGTCGGTGGCCAGGCGGCGGAGGTTGTTTCCAGCCAGCTTGGGCCAACCGGCCGGGATGCCGTTCTTGTCGAACTGGAGGGTCTTGTTGTTGGGCTTGGGGTTGTGGAAATACCAGCCGTCGACAATCTGTCCGGTCCGGCCGTTGACGCGGCCGACCCACCAGATCGACAGGTTGCCCGTATCGCCGACCAGCTTGCCCTTGAAGCGATACTGGTTCGATCCGTGCTGCCAGAACAGCACGTAGATGTCGCCGGTCGGCGCGTGATAGACCATGTCGCCGGGCTTCTGGTCGGGGGTGTGTACGCTGTCGCCGGGCTGATATAGATTGCTCGACCAGATCAGCTTGCCGTCGCGCGTGTAGCGGGCCAGGAAGGCATCGAAGGCGGGGTTGCCAGGCTGGCCTTTGATGACGAAACTGTAGTAGTGCGTGCCGGAGACAAGCATCTCGTCCTGGCCGATCAACTCAACCTGCCCTCCCTGGCGGATGCCGTGAGTCCAGACCTTCACTTCGTTCCAGCCTCCGGGCCCGTCGTAGTCGAAATAGCCTTTCTTCTCGCCCTGGTCCCTGCCCCTCTTGTAAAAGTGCCAATACTCGCCCTCCTGCAGCAGTTGTGGGTCATTGTCATGGAGCACCAAGGCCCAACCGGCCGTGCCTTCGTAGGCCCAGTCGGATCGTTCGCCGCTGTCGGGTTTGGTTTTGAGCACGTAGGCGGCCATCTTGCTGCCCCGTGTTCCGGCGGTCCAGTAGACCCGTCCCTGGGGGTCAATCGCCACACCCGTGCCTTTAGTCTGGTTGGGCCCCCCCGGAATCATCCAGTGCAGCCTGGCCCCGTCAGGGCTGATTTTCGCGATGGCGGCCTGGTTGTTCCACTTGCCCTCGGGCAGGAGGTCGGCGGTCCGTTTTCCGACTTCCCCGGTGATCGCAATCGTGCCGTCGCCGCCCACTGCCAGCCGTTCGGGCAGGATGGCCTCGGAGGGAAAGACGCTGATCCATTTCATCTCGGACAGGTCGGCGGAGATGCGGGCGACAAACGCGCTGTTCCGTCCGATCGAACCGGGCAGGAGCATCTGTGGCTGCAGGCCGGTCGGGATCGCATCGGCGTTCTGGATCAGGCCACAGACGATCAGCGACCCGTCGGGCCTGGCCCGCATGTCGGTGATCCGGTCGCCGATGACACGGGTCCGCGTGTTGCCTTTCCGGTCCTTGTAGGTCTCGGTGATGTCCGTTCCGCCGAAGCGGATGGCTTGGACCTCGGCCCGACCGTTCAGATCCCAGTTGCCGCTGTGTCCGGCAGATGGGATCATCGCCGCCCGGGATGCGGGTCTGGCCGGCGGTTCGGCCGTTGGCGACTGCTCGAACGCACCCGCCATCTGCTGCTGGCCTGGCTGGGGCTGCGGTGGGACCTGGGAATCGTCCGCTGCCGGGGCGTCGGTTGCAGGTCTCGGCTGGACCGGATCACTCTTGGGATCGGGTCTGTCCAACTGGCCGATCATTGATTCGGCTTCGCCCCCGGCGTTTTGGGTATGGAAGATCACCAGCGTCGTGATGACGCCCACCAGAACGACCGCTGCGGCGCCCGCGACGTACCAGGGCCCCCTGGATGGCCGAGCCTCGGTTTTTGTGCGGCGGGGACGGGACCGGCCCGGACCAGCCTGGGCTGCAGCGGCCAGGGACGGATCTGCCGCGTCTGAAGCGCCGCGGGCAAAGGGTATAGGGGTGACGGTGCGACAGTGGGGGCAGCGGGCCTTCTTTCCCGCGGCCTTGTTGGGTGCCTGAAGGCTGTGGCCGCAACCGGCGCAGCTAAAGCGAATCATGGTCTCTCCTCTGGTGGGTACGACTGGCGCGGCGGTGCATAATCCGAGCCCAGGTAATGTATCATAATACTCGGAAAAAGGCAGGCAGGATTTCGGCCATTTGGCCGATTCGGCGTGGTTGCTCCGCT
>JBKHDI010000082.1:0-16430 GCA_046541415.1 Phycisphaerae bacterium
ATCCGCCAGGAACTCAAGAAACGCAGCTACATCCAGAAGTACATCCCCGCCATCGGCGAGGCCCTGCAGGATATCCTCGACCTGAACGAAACACAGGTCGACACCGCCTGCGAAAACCTCAAGGGCGTCCTGGAACGGTCGCGAAAGCTCTAGGTTTCGCGCCTTTCAGCGACTTCGGGCGCCCATGGGGTCGGTCTGATCGATCCCGTCTTCGGAAGAATCGGACTGGTAGTTGCCCAGCCCCACCAGCGTGCCGATCGGTCTGCGGTCGTAGAGGCAGCCACCCATCTCGTGCCAGTGTTCCACGTGCGGCTCGTTGTACCGCCAGCAGAGGTAGACCTCGCGGCCGTGGGCGTAACAGGGGAAATGCACGATCCCCTTGCCCCAGTCCTTGAGGATCGCGCCGATCTGTTCGACTTCGCGGCGGCAGCTCTGCAGGCTGCCGAACGTGGTGCGGATCGCGTCGCGTTTCTCGATGAACGCCTCGCGCTGGTGGCCCTGCTGGGCCTGTTCCATATCCTCCTGCAACTGCAGCAGGCGGTTGAAGTGGGCGACGATGTCGGCCACCACGCGGCGCAGAAGCACGAGGCTGGCCTCGGCCTGGGCGACGGTAAAGCGGATCGGCGGGCCCTGTTCTTCCAGGACCTCCAGGGCCCTTCGCGTGCGAGGATTCAGAGACATCAGGAAAGCTCCCTGCTGCAGGACAACGTCCGCCCGCGCCGCTCCAGCCGCGACGGGGACTTTGTTGTCTATCGGTCAGCCGGGGGGGTTTCCATGAATCCTGCTGCGCCGGTTGTCTACCCCGCCGGGTCAGTACCCCAGCCCCAGGCGCTTCCGGGTCTCCAGGTGCAGGGCGTCATCGAGCGGCCCCTGCTCGGCCGCGGCGATATTCTCGGCCAGGTGGTCCAGGTTTGCCGTTCCCGGAATGCTGGTGCACAAAGCCGGGTGCGAGAATCCGAACCGCAGCAGGAACTGGTGGCGGCTGCAGCCATCGGGCAGCAGGTCGTCCATCTTCTGGGCTTCCCACCTGGCCCACTCTTCGTCTTTGACGTTGGTCAGGCCCCGGACGATCAGGCCCTTGCGCCTGTCCCGGGCGGTGTTCATCAGGGCGTCGGTCGGGCCGTTGAGGGCAGAAAAAACCACCTGCATCGCGTCGAAGATGTCCCACTGGACGAAATGCTCCAGCAGGGCCTTGCCCTGGTCGCCGGCCGCCCTGCCCTTGGTCGAGTAGGCCAGAAACCGCACCTTGCCCTGCTGACGGGCCCGCTCCATCGCCTCCAGCACGTCCGTGCCTTCAACCTCCTCGGGCAAACCGCTGTGCAGCTGCCAGATGTCGACGTGGTCGGTCTTGAGACGCTTGAGAGACGAGTCGATATTCGCCATCAATCGATCGGCCGACCACTTGTGGTGCGGTTCCTGCTGGGCCGGGTCTGCCGGGACCGGACAGCCGCACTTGGTCGCCAAAATGTATTCATCCCGCCGATGCGCGATGTGCTTGCCGATCATGTCCTCGCTCTTGCCGTAATCCGGCGCGGTGTCGATGAAGTTGATCCCCCCGTCCAGTACGGCGTTGAGCAGCTTCGACGCCTGCTCGTCGTCGACCTTGTCGTGGCGAAGTTCCATTGCGCCGTAGCCCAGGATCGTGACATCCAGGCCCGTGCGTCCAAGCGTTCGTTTTTCGATGGCCATCGGTTCGGCCTCTCCTCTCCGTTCAGGCCCCTTGCTCCAGCGAATCGGGCAACGTCTCGATGTAAGCCCGGATTTCGTCGCGCACGCGCCGGTAGGCGTCCAGGGCCTCCTGCTCGGTCGCAGCCTCAGCCGCCAGCTTCGGCGGGTCGTCGAACCCGTGGTGCACCACCGTGGCCGAACCCGGAAAGACCGGGCAGGTCTCGTGGGCATGGCTGCATACGGTGATCACGTAATCCAGGTCCAGGTCCGTCATCTCGGCGATATTCTCGGACTTCTGACCGCTGATATCCACGCCCGCCTCGGCCATGACTTGTACCGCACTGGGGTTCAGCCCATGGGTTTCGATCCCGGCCGAGCAGGCCTCGATGGTCTCGGACTTCAAATGCCGAGCCCAGCCCTCAGCCATCTGGCTGCGGCAGGAATTGCCCGTACAAAGGAACAGCAGTTTGGTTTTCTCGCTCATGTTTTTCCTGCAGGTCAGGGAATGATACCGTCGCGACCGGTCAGTATCATCCTGTTCAGCTGAGGGTGCAAGATCTATCCGCCAGAGGCCCTGGCCGGCCCATCCGGCCTCTGGAGCGTTGCAGTCCTGCGCGAAATCTGCTATTTCATAGTCTCTCCTGCCTGCTATATGGGCAGATACGAACCATAGACCACGCCATCGCGAAAGGAGTACTCCTCGTGAGTATCGAGTTGAAAAAGGACGCCAAGTACGCCCTGCTTGTCCCGACCAGCATGGGCGGACGATTCACCCCCGCCAACGGCCAGCCGTTCCATTGCGGCCAGAGCTTCATCCTCCAGGCGACCAGCGCCGAGAGCAACGTTGCCTCCGTGCCCAGCTTCCTCGGCCTGCCGGTCAAGGTGCTGACCACCTTCGTCAAGGGCTCGCCGGTCGCCCGGTTCATCAAGGACGACCTGGCCCGCCGCCACATGGACTTCGAGGGCCCGGAAGTCGACCAGGGAGGGCCCTGGGGCTATCGTCACCAGTTCAACCTCGCCGACAGCGGCACGGGCATGCGCGGGCCTCGGGTCAGCAACGACCGGGCCGGCGAAGTCGGGCGAACGCTGAACGTCAAGGACTTCGACCTGGACCGCATCTTCGGCGACGAGGGCGTGCAGATCGTGCACATGTCCGGCCTGATCGGGGCCCTGTCGGAAGATACCAGCAAGTTCTGCCTGGAAATCGCCCGGGCTGCCAAGAAGCACGGCTCGGCCATCAGCTTCGACCTGAACTACCGCGCGTCGTTCTGGATCAACCGCGAGAAGGAACTGCGGGAGATCTTCTCGGAGATCGCCTCGCTGTCTGACATTCTCGTCGGCAACGAGGAAGACTTCCAGCTCTGTCTGGGCATGGAAGGTCCCGAGGCCGGCGGGGAAGACCTGGCCGCCAAGATCGAAGGCTTCAAGGGCATGATCAACACCGTCAAACAGGCCTATCCCAATGCATCGGTCTATGCCACGACGCTGCGGGAAGTCGTCAACGCCAACCTGCACAAATGGGGCGGGATCATGGCTGCCGGCGACGAATGGCACGTCGTGGAGCCGCGGGAAATCGGCGTGCTCGACCGCATCGGCGGCGGCGACGGTTTTGTCGGCGGCATGCTCTACGGTATACTGAAGGGCTGGCCGGCTGAGAAGTGGATCCAGTTCGGCTGGGCTACCGGCGCCCTGGCGACGACCATGCTGACCGACTACGGCCAGCCGGCCGACGAGGAGCAGGTCTGGAGCATCTGGCAAGGCAACGCCCGGGTCAAACGCTGAGAGACGTGCAGCAGGGAGAAACCAGGCAGGGTCGCGGTGTGTGCATCGCGGCCCTGTTTGTTTTCCAGAGCAATCGTCCAGGAGGTCGGCGATTTCGGACAGAACGGATACCCTGGATAAGAGCGATTCGGGCTGGGACAGACGTACGTGGATCAAGCTGGCCGCCTTCGGCGTCCTGCTGGCGGGGCTTGGCTGTGTGTTGGCGATCCTGCCCGTCGGTCCGGTCGCGATGGATCTGCTCAACTGGACGGGCCGCCTGGGCTTCTGGGGGCCGGTTCTGCTCGGCGCGTTCTTCCTGCCGACCGCGGTGCTGATGATCCCCGGGGGCCTGATCACCCTGGCAGCGGGGTTCCTGTTCGGCCCGTTTACCGGCACGGTGGTCGTCTCGATCGGCAGCACGCTGGGGGCGGCTGCGGCGTTTGTGGTCGGTCGAACCTTCGGGCGCACCCGGGTCCTGGGTTTCCTGGAGAACAGACCGACTTTCCAGGCCATCGACCAGGCGGTCGGCCAGGAGGGGTTCAAGATCGTCCTGCTGACGCGGATGAGCCCGATCTTCCCCTACAACTTCCTCAACTACGCCTACGGGCTGACGGACGTACCGTTCGCCCGCTACGTGCTGGCTTCCTGGCTGGGCATGCTGCCGGGCACGATCGTCTTCGTCTACATCGGCACGGGCCTGCGGGCCCTGAGCAGCGACGCGCTGGACGGCGCCGGCGCCGACGGGGCCGGCAAAACATTCTTCTGGCTGGGCCTGGCGGTGACGTTCATCGTCGCGATCCTCATCACCCGCATCGCCACCAAAGCCATCAGAGAATCGATCGACCAATCACAGGGGGCCATCGAAGACTGAAACGGCCGCGCAGCTGGAGGCGATGGGCAGAAGCATCGGGCGGGCCGTCTCCGGAGACATCCCGCCCATGCTGGACTGCCTTTCCCTGCCTGTCAGTCGGCCTTGCCGACGCGGACGCACTTGATCTGCGACTGGTCGCGGATGACCAGCAGGCCGTCGGACAGGGCCATCGGGGCCCAGATTTTCTTGCCACCGAGGAGTTCAGCCTCGGCCAACTGTTTCAGGCCTTCCTTCGACGGTCTGATCAGGTGCAGCGTGCCTTTCTGCCCGTGGATGATGAGCATCAGGTCGCCGACGAGGACGGCCTGGCCGCGGTCGAACTGCCTGTCGCCGGTCTTCCAGACGACCGAACCGTCGGACGGATCGGCACACATCAGCCCGTCCTTGTATCGGTTGCCATTGGCCACCAGGTACAGGTAGCCCTCGTGCAGCAACGGCGCGGTGATCTGTGCGTTCAGCTCGTCGTTCTTGTAGAGCTGGCGGACGGTAAAGCCGGCCTCATTGCGGTCGACCTGGATCATCGCGCAGCCCGCGCCGTACCCGCCGGTCATGAACAGCTTGTTGCCGTCGATCACCCGAGGCTGGGGGATGGCGTTGCTGCAGCCCCAGTTGCCGTACTTCCAGAGCATCTTGCCGGTCTGCGGGTCGATGCCGCTGGCACCGTCGCCTGCCAGCATGACCAGCTGCTTCTGCCCGGCCAGGGTGGTCAGCAGCGGGGTGACGTACTGCATTTTCCCCACCGGCGGGGACGTCCACAGCTCCCGCCCGGTGGAGATATCGAAAGCGGCCAGGCCCACCCGGCCGGACTGCGGAGCGACGTAGACGACATCGCCGTCGACGATGGGCGACTGGGCGACCGCCCAGCGCGGCAGGGACCCGCCGAAGTCCTTGAGCAGGTGCTTGGACCAGACGAGCTTGCCGTCGGCGCGGTTGAAGCACTTGAAGTCCCCGAAGGGCCCGACGGTGAGGACGAACTTCCCGGTCACCGCCGGCGTCGATCTTGAGCCATGGTAGCTGATCTTGCCCGGCGCGTCGTAGGCCGTCTGGTAGAGCTGCCTGCCGCTTTGCAGGTCGAAGCAGCGAAGCACGTCGCCGGTCTGGCCGTCGCGATCGAGCAGGTAGACCTTGCCGTCGTAGATGGCCGGGCCCCCGAAGCCGTCCCCCACCTCCCCCTGCCAGAGGACCTCGGGGCCGTCGGCGGGCCAGGACTCAGCCAGGCCGACCTCGCCGATCGTAAAATCGCGGTTGGGCCCGCCGAACATGGGCCAGTTCCCAGAGGCCGCCGAGAGTGAAAGACAGATTCCCAGCAACGTGATGATGGATGTACGCACGGTAGGATCCTCGCGTGGTTCAGGTGCCCTTCGGTGACCTCGGATGAGAAACGTCGAGAGGTACGTATATTACCCTCTCCGGACGGCAAACTCAAATCCATTGCCGATTTCGACGGGGCAGGAGGTGAATCCTCCGCTGTCTCGCAGCATGGACGCGAAGCCGGCCAGTTCCTCCCGGTGCGTCGAGATGTTGTCTACGGTGATGATGCACGTCCCGGCCAGCTTGGGCTGGATGATCTGCCAGTACTCCGGCGTCTGGGTCTTGGTCGCGTCGAGGAAGGCAAAGTCGATCCCGTCGGGCAGCTCGGCCAGCCTCTGGCGGGCATCGCCCAGATGAAGCTCGATCGAATCGCCCAGGCCCGCTGACTCGAAGTTCTTCGCCGCGTGCTCGTGCTTGCGGGGGTCGAGGTCGAACGTGTGCAGCCGGCCGCCGTTGGCCTGGGCGGCCGAGCCGAGGAACAGCCCACTGAAGCCGTAACTCGTCCCCACCTCGACCAGCATCCTGCAGCCGCCGGCGAGGACGATGTTGTGAAGGATCAGCCCCTCCTCGCGCGGGATGTTCCAGGAATCGTCGCGGTCTTTCTGAAAGGCCTCGAGCTTGTCGATGGCCTGCATTACTTTCGCGTTGATCATGCCTCTGCTGCTTTCCTGCCCCGTCAGAGCGTCCCGAAGAGCTCCTGTTTCAGATCGAGATAATACAGATAATCGTCCTGCTTGACGTTCGGCGGGCAACGGTGGTCGCAGAACGGGATGAACCCGCCGGATTCGACATGCCCGGCCAGCGATTCCACGTACGCCTTGATCGCCTCTTTGCCCTTGCCCAGCTGCATCTTGTCCACCCCGCCGAGGATCCGCAACTCGGGCCCGTACTCTTCCAGCGCCTCTCCCGGATGGCCCGAACCGTTGACCTCCCAGGGGAACATGGTGTTCAGGCCCGCTTCCAGGAAGCCCGGAATCAACGGCCTGACGTCGCCGTCGCAGTCGGTGTACCAGATGTCGATGCCCGCAGCCTTGAGCTTGCGGCCGATCCGTTTGTACCGCGGCACGACGACGTCGTTGAAGAAGTTCAGGGACACCAGCGGGCCGGTCCTGAAGCAGATGTCCTCCCAACCCGATGCCAGGTCGAACCGCACCTGCCCGAGAACCTGGTCGAGGAAGTGCTCGACCAGCCGGCAGCAGGTCTCGACCATGTCCTCGACCATCTGTGGGTAGTCGTAGCAGGCATAGGCCAGGCCCTCGACGGTCAGCAGGTCGCGAACCTTGCCGATCATCGAACCGCAGTCGACGGCCAGGGGGTAATCGCGGTCATCCGGGTGCTGGTTGCCCAGGGCCTGGACATCGACCTGTCGAGCGGGGTCATCGAGTTGGAACTTCTCGGCCTTGACTTCCGCCCAGTCGGCGGGGCTCTGGATGGCGCTGCCGATAAAGTGCGGGATGGTGGCGTGCTCGTCGGCGGGGACCTCGGCCAGCAGGCCCTCGGCGTTCTGGATGATTTTCTTGTCTCCGCGGGTCGCGAGGACTCGGTGTTCAAAAGGCGGGTGGATCCAGACATGGCCCCCCAGCTTCTCGAAGCGGTCGAATGCGAAGAGTTGGTCGGCCTGGGCATTGTCGGTCACGCCGTGTTCGGTGAAGATCGGCCAGGCCTGGAAGTTCTCCTTCCAGTAACCGAACTCCATGTTGAAACAGCGGTCGACGGGCTGGTGGTGCAACTGGTTTACGAAGCGTTGCCGATCGGTCATTCGTGCAGGCCAGGGGGCTCGCACGGGCTCTACGTTCGCGCTCATATGCTCTTTCCGGATATGCCGTGGCGTTTCGGGTGCACCATCTTTGCCCCCTGCCCGGTTCGAAGCAAGGTTTTTGTTGGCGCCGAGGCCGGTTGGACGGTATCACCGTGCTTTCAAACAACCGGAGGCGGAAGTCCTTGATCGACTGGATCGACAGCCATGTTCTGCTGGCCCTGTCAGCCTGGCCCGTCGCTGCGGCAGCGGGGATTTTCCTGCTGCGCGGGGGCCGATCGGCCGCCCTGGCTGCCTCGGTATTCGAGTTGGTCCTGGCGTGCTGGGCCTGGGTGCGGATGGGAATGGGCGTCGACCTGTATCGGCCGATCGACTGGGTCCGGGCCGAGGCCGGCGTGGACCTGGCCCTGCGGATCGATCCAATCTCGGGCCTGGCGGTGCTGGTGGTTTCGGTGATGGCGGTGATGGCGATGGCCCTGCCCCGGCCTGGTCAGCAGGCCCCGCAGCGAGGGTACTACGAACTGCTGCTGATCGTCACGGCGGGGATGGTCGGCCTGCATCTGGCCGGGGACATGATCGTGTTGCTGGCGATGCTGCTGGCGGTTCTGCTGGCGATGCTCTGGCTGAATTCACGTTACTCGCGGTCGCGGCGGATGCGGGGAGACATGCGGCGATTCATCGCGCTGTATGCCGGCTGGCTGGTGATGCTCGTGGCGATCTTCCGCTGGGCGTGGCTGCACTACGAGCAGTCCGGCCTGCTGAGTTTCTCTTACGACGACCTGCTGACGTACATGCCCCCCATCGCCGAGTCGGACGGTTTGTGGACGATGCTCTTCGCCGCCGCGGTCAGCCTGTTCGGACTGTCCGGGGCCTATTGGATTCTGCACCCGATCGGCCGCCGCCTTCCGCTGGCGTCCCGGGTGCTGGTGATCGACGCGTTGCGATGGAGCGGACTGGTGATCGTCGCGCGCGTGCTGCTGCCGATCTGGCCTCGTGCGGGCGAGGCGTCTGTTTCGCCCTATTTCGTCCTGGCGGTCGCCGCCGCGGCCGGGGTGACCCTGGCGACGGTGGCAGCGATTCGGCGCGGTTTCCGGCCATTCGCCGGGGCGCTGCTGGTGCTGTGGAACTCGGGCATCTGTCTGCTGCTGCTGCTGCGGACGCCCTGGTCGGTGGACCTGGGCCTGGCCATGGGCGGTGTGGAACTGGCCGTCAAGGTCGGCCTCCTGCTGCGCAGCCAACTGCCAGCCGCCCAGATGCGCCGGCTGCTGGGATGGACGTTCGGCGCGGTCTTCGCAGCCGGCGGCTGTTTCCTGGCCGTCCGCGGCTGGGCCCTGTTCGCAGCCGAATGCGATCGGCTGATCGAGCTGGCGACTTCCTCTCACGAGATTCCGGGCAAGAAGGCGTTCGACCACCGGAACCAAGCCACCACGGGGCTGGTCTCGATGCTCGGGGTGGTCTGCTGGGCGATGGGGATCTTCTCGATCCGCCCGTTCGCCCGCAGCCTGGGCCGGGCCGACCGGGAGGTGGTCCTATGGCGACTGGCCGGACCGGCGCTGATCCAGATGGGCCTGGCGCTGTACCTGCTTGACGGGGTCTGCTGGCGCATGCCTCACCACGTCGAGCCGTACATGTCCAGCTCGCTGCTGCTGGACCCGCCGCGAGCGGGGATCTTCATCGGCGTCCACCTGTTGCTGGTGATCCTGCTGTCCGGTCTGATCGTCGGCTACCTGCGCCTGGCCGGCTGGAAAGCCAACAAGCTCGACGACCTGGCCGGGCTGGGCAGACGACATCCGGGCACCGCAGCCGCCTTGACCGTCGCGGGCCTGAGCCTCTTCGCCCTGCCCGGGACCGCGGGGTTCTGGTCGACGCTGGCGATGTTCGGCCTGCGGACGGCATGGCACAGCCGGTCGCTGCTGGGCCTGCCTTTGCTGTTCGTCCTGCCGATTTCGGCCTTCGCAGCCATCGAACCGATCCAGTGCGCCTTGGCTCCGAGCCGGAAGCTGCCCCGCTCGCACGTACCTCTTGGCCCGGCAGCGACAACCTACCGCTGCCTGATGGCCTGCCTGGCCGCCGCGATCGTCCTGCTGGGCGTCCTCCCGCAGATCCTCGCCGAGCCCGTCGAAGCCCTGCTGAAGCGATAGCCGCCCCACCGCCTGGTGCCCCCCCGCCATGGCCGGCAGGCAGGGTCAGTCCAGGCGCAGTTCGTGTCGCCCCGCAGGCAGGATTCGGCCGCTTGAGCCCAGGCGCGTCTCGACCGGCGCGAACAGTCGGGCCGATATGCCCTCACGCCCCCTCTGCCAGCTGACCTCGAAGAGGCCCGATGGCGTCGAGAAGCGTCCCGAAAGCCGGTCCAGTCCCTCCGGCAGGGTCGGGTTGAAGATCGCCTTGCCGAAGCCCGCCTCGGCCGGGTCGGGCCGGATGCCCAGCAACGTCTGGATAATCTCCATCGACGGGGCGACCGACCAGGCGTGACAATCGCTGCGGGAGTTGGGGCGGAACGTCTCCGGCCAGGTCGTCAGGCCCGTTTCATCGAGCTTGTCGGTCCAGAGATGCAGCATGCCGGGGATCTGCCCGGCCAGGCCCGCGCGTTTCAGGGCCTGCATTATGTAGAACTGGTAGTAGAACGACCCGGGCTGGGCGACGTCGGAGTTGTCCAGCGCGGTCTGCAGCGCGCCCGCCGCCCGGGGGCCCTCGATGGCCCCGGAGCCGATGGCCTCGCACTGGGCGTGGACGCTGCAGCTCTGCCCGCTCGGCGTGTCGGCCAGCATGCCCAGATCGTCCCGCCAGCAGCGGTCGACCACCGCCCGGTTCAGCCGCGCCGCCCGGGCCAGCCACATCGGGGCCAGAACCGCGTACCCGCAGAACGTCTCAAGTCGCGAGAGGTTCACGCAGGCATTGGCCAGCATCGCCGTCAGCACGGCCGAGCCGCCGTCGGGGTCCTGCGGGGCGTTGCCCTTGTCCAGCCCGTCGGACCAGTCGATGAACGGGGCGTGGGGAATCAAACCCAGCAGGCCGTCGTCCCGCAGGTGAGCGGTGAACCAGTCGACCACCTCCCGGGCCGCGTGCAGGTACTGGCTCAACCAGGCCGCATCGCCGCGATAGAGGCGGAAATCCTCCAGCATCCCCACCCACTGCAGCGAGAAGGTCGGCAGGATCTGGTCGCGCCGGCTGGGCCAGCGGCACTGCGTCAGGCCGCCGGGCATGCGCGAGCCGTAGAAATCGTCGATCGCCTTCCTGCCCAGCGTGTCGTTGTCGGCCAGCAGGTAGTGGAAGATCGCCTGGATCCGCGTATCGCCCGGGAACTGGGCCTGCTCGTAGTGCGGACAGTCGTAGAACGTCTCGCGGGCACAGAGGCGAATGCTCCGCCAGCTGACATCCAGGATCCGCGACAGTTGCAGCGGATCGTCCGGGCCGGGGTCAATCCGGGCCGTCTCTTGAAGCGGGTAGCAGGTGGTCTCCAGCGTTACATCCTCCAGGCGGATCGCCTCGGCAGCGGTTTCGATCAGCAGCTCGGCGTAGCGGAATGAGCGATACCAGCCGGTGGTAAAGACATGGGTCTGGCCGTCGGGCAGGAAGCGGTCGAGATGGCCGTAAAACTCCCGGCCGGCTGCGTCGTCCCGGTGGGCCTTCTCCCGCCCGTCACCGGTATAGGGCGCTTCGGAACCGACCCACCGGATTTTCGCGCCTTTGCCTCCCGAGACGACCAGCCGCGGCCAGACGTTGCGAAGCTCGCCGGCATCGAGCACCAGGCGGACGGTCTGGTTGGCGGCGACCTGGAGCTCGCCCAGCCCGGCCAGCCAGTTCTCCGCCTCGGCCTGGAGTTCGGAAGGACACGCGACCAGCCGCGTAAAGCGGACCGTCCTGCCGGTCATCTGCTCCAGCGGGTCCGGGCGGAACAGGCACCGCAGGTGGATGTTGCCCCACGGATCGTGGGCAGATTGACAGATGACCTTGGGCTCGGGCCAGGACGAGTCGTCAAAGCCTGCTGCCGTCCAGTCGCCGATCCTGCCGGATGCGTCGACCTCTTCGCCACACCCGACGACGTAATAGGGCCCGCCTGTGGGCCAGTGGTGTTTGTCGATCGGCGTGATCGATTCGTCGCGCATGGACCGCCAGGGCTGCTCGGCCAGGATCGACGGATCGCTCAGCTCGTCGGCTACCAGGAGGAACGCCCCGGGCCCCATCTGCCCGACGCCTGCGTGATCGCCGAAGTGGATCACCCGCACAGCCAGAACATGCTCCCCCGCCTCGACCGGGCCCAGGTCCACCGGCGTGACGTGCCACCGGTAGCGGTCGGACCGGCTGGGCCCGCGGGCCCGCAGTTGACCGTCGAGGTACAGCTCGAATCGCTGCGAAGCGCCGAGCCACAAGCGCATCTCCGTCTTCTCGGGAAGCGTGAACCCCTTGCGGAAGCAGACCACGGCAAACTGTTCGCGGTCGTCGCAAAGTGACTCCGGCCAATACGCCGGGGCCTGCATGGCCGGGTGATCCAAAGGGAGTGTCTGCACGGGTTGACTGCCTTTCTGTTCTGCGGGGCACGTCGGTATCTTACCGATCAGATCCGGCGGGGAACAGCTTCTTGCCGCCCGGGCGAATTGCTTGTACCATGCCCCGCAACCCCCGACAGACGGAGTAACCAAGACCATGCCCGCTGAGAAGCCCAAGATCCTGTTTTTGATGGCCGACGAACACCGCCACGACGTACTCGGGTTCCAGGGCGATCCGATCGTCCGCACGCCGACGCTGGACTGGCTGGCCGATACGGGGGTGGTCTTCGAAAACTGCTACACCCCAAGCCCCATCTGCGTGCCGATGCGTCAGTGCATGGCCGCCGGACAGCTGCCACGGACTTGCGGCGTCGAAGATTACGGACAGGACCTGCCCCCCTTTTCCATGACCTTCGCGCGGCGCCTGAGCCAGTACGGCTACCTGACGGTCTGCTGCGGCAAGCTCCACCACGACGGGCCCGACCAGATGCAGGGGTGGATGCGACGGATCGGGGCCAACTGTCGGATCACGCCGAAGTACATCCAGGATCGCGACGAGGCGTCGTGGGCCGCGAGACCCTCTCGCGACGACCCGTACCAACTGGTCGGCAAAGACGCCTGGAACATCCAGCGGGCCGGCGTCGGGCGCGGCTCGTCCACACACGTCGCCGACGAGTTGGCCTTGCTGGGTGCCCAACGGTTCATCGAATGTCATTTCCAGGACCCGTACTACATCCGGGCCCATCCCGCAGAGCCCCTGCTTCTGAAGGTCAGCTTCAATCGGCCGCACTACCCGTACCTGACCAACGAAGAGCTTTTCACCTATTACCTCAACCGCGTCGAGCCGAAACTGCAGTCCGAACGGTTCGATCATCCCGTTCTCGGGTCCCGCTCGGTCGTGCCCGGCCGCGACGTGACCGAGCAGGAAATCCGCCGGGCCACCGCAGCCTACTACGGCATGGTCGAGGAGGTCGACCGCGACTTCGGTTCGGTTCTCGAACGTCTGCAACACGTAGGCGAAGATCTGGACGACTGGATCATCGTTTACCTCGCCGACCACGGCGAAATGCTCGGGGACCATGGCGTCTGGGAGAAGACCGTCTTCTTCGAGCAGTCCGTCAAGGTCCCGCTGATCATCCGTTACCCCCGGCGGTTCGCCCCGAATCGCGTGAAACAGAATGTCAACCTCTGCGACCTGTTCGCCACGTTGTGCGAACTGACGGGCACGCCTGTGCCCGAACCGGCCGAAACCGTCAACGGCGCCGGGCTGGACAGCCGATCGCTTGTGGGTCTTTGTGACGTCGGCGACTCGGCCGCGTGGGACAACGAAACCGTCAGCCAGATCCGTGGGACTGACCTGATGATCAAACGCGACGACCTGAAGTACCAGCTCTATCAACGGCCGTCTTGCAGGGACTGCCCCGAAGTGCTCTTCGACCTGGCCGCCGATCCGGAAGAACGACGCAATGCCATCGACGACCCCCGGCACGCCGAGGCCGTTGCGGCCTTCCGGCGCCGTGCGGCAGAACTGCGGTTCGACCCGCCCCGGTAGCTTTGCCAACGCCCCTCAGGCCAGCTGCTTGATCAGCCTGGCCGGGTTGCCGCCGACGACCACGTCGGGCGGGACGTCTTTGACCACCACGGCCCCTGCTGCGACGACACTTCGATCACCGATCGTCACGCCGGGACAGATAATCGCCCCGCCGCCGACCCAGACGTCCGAACCGATCGACACGTCCTTGCCGTTTTCCAGGCCCGTTGCTCGCGTGGCGGCGTCTATCGGGTGCGTGGCCGCGTAGATCTGCACGGCCGGCCCGAACAGCACGCGCGAGCCGATCGTGACCTTGCAGACGTCCAGCACGACGCAGTTGAAGTTGAAGTAGACCTTCTGGCCCATGTGAATGTTGCTGCCGTAGTCGCAGTAGAACGGCGGCTCGATCCAGGGGATCTCCGCCGCGTGGGGCAGCAGCTTGCCCAGCAGGTCGCGCCGGAGGTCTTGCTGGTCCTCGTTGCTCTGGTTGAGCTGCCCCAGCAGCAACCGGGCGGTGCGACGCTCGGCCGAAAGCTGCGTCTCGGAGGCATCGTACAGTTGCCCGGCGAGCATCTTCTGCTTCTCGGTCATTCCCATCCGGTCACCTCGATGCCCATCTGCTTCTGCCAGCAGAACATCTCCCCGGTGTGGTGCTGGAGGTGACGCAGGGCGTAGATGATCCGTTCGAGGTTCGTGGTCTTCTGCTCATCGACGCTGTCCAGCCCCTCTCCGGCCAGGACATCGACCCACGCTTGAGTCATCTTCCGGACGCGGCGGAGGTACTTGTTCTGGGCGGCCTGGTCGGGCACGTCGTCGTCGGTCATCTTCCAGACCGGCAGGCCGAAGCGGTCGAACGCGGCGCGGTCGCCGGTGGTGTAGAACTCCCCGCAGACCAGGGCGTGGGCGGCGCATCGCCCGGGGCCGGTGTACGGGCTGGCCCCCTGCTTCCACTGCTCGGGGCTGAAGCTGCCGAGGGTCGACTCCAGCGTCCCGAACGCCTCGGCCCACTGGGCGTGGAGGCCCTTTACAATCCTTCGTTCGTGCATCTTCGGCTCCTTCGGTTTCGGCCCTGGTCGCATTTGCGTAGAAGGATACTGCCCTGTCGACGGGACGACAATGACATTCGCTCATCCAGCCATTGCCCCGGCCCCGGAATCCGGTACAATCTTCCTCAGGCTCGCCACGTCGATCCGCATACAGAGGAACAAACGATGACCCGGAATCCATCTGCCACATTGTGGTTTGTTACAGGCAGTCAGCATCTTTACGGCGACGAGGCCCTCAAGCAGGTCGCCGCCGATTCGCAGAAAATCGTCGACGCACTGAACGCCGAGGCCAACCTGCCGGCCAGACTGGTCGCCAAGCCCCTGGTCACCCTGCCCGAGGAGGTCACCCGCACCTGCCGGGCTGCCTCGGCCGATGAGGACTGCATCGGCCTGGTCTGCTGGATGCACACCTTCAGCCCGGCCAAGATGTGGATCGCCGGCCTGGCGGGCCTGCAGAAGCCCTTCCTCCACCTGCACACGCAGTTCAACCGCGACATCCCGTTCGGCTCGATCGACATGGACTTCATGAACCTCAACCAGTCCGCCCACGGCGGCAGGGAGTTCGGGTTCATCGCCAGCCGCATGCGCAAGACGCGCAAGGTCATCGTCGGCCATTGGCGGAACGAGTCGGTACTCGCCTCGCTGGACAGCTGGGTCCGGGCTGCGTTGGCCTGGGCCGACTGGCAGGGCGCGAAGATCGCCCGCTTCGGCGACAACATGCGCAATGTCGCGGTGACCGAGGGCGACAAGGTCGGCGCACAGATCCAGCTGGGCTACGCGGTCGACGGCTACGGCATGGGCGACCTGGTCGAGCACGTCGAGAACGTCAGCGACACGCAGGTCGAGAAGCTGCTGGCCGAATACGCCGAGAAGTACGACCTGGCGGCCGACGTCCAGCCCGGCGGCCCGAAACGGAACTCGCTGGCCGTGGCGGCGAGGATTGAACTGGGGATGCGGTCGTTCCTGGCCGAGGGCGGATTTACCGCGTTTACCACGACGTTCGAGAACCTCCACGGTCTGGACCAACTGCCCGGCCTGGCGGTCCAGCGATTGATGGCAGACGGGTACGGCTTCGGGGCAGAGGGCGATTGGAAGACCGCCGCCCTGGTCCGGGCAATGAAGGTGATGGGCTCTGGTCTCGACGGCGGCTGCAGCTTCATGGAAGACTACACCTACCACCTCGACCCGGCCGATGAGAAGGTCCTGGGCGCCCACATGCTGGAGGTCTGCGAGACGGTCGCGGCCGGGCGCTGCTCGCTGCAGGTTCACCCACTGGGCATCGGGGGCAAGTCGGACCCGGCCAGGCTGATCTTCGACGCCCCGGCCGGTGCGGCGATCAACGCTTCGATCGTCGACATGGGCAACCGCCTGCGGCTGCTGGTCAACCCCGTGGATGTCGTCGATCCGGAAGACGACCTGCCGAACCTGCCGGTGGCGCGGGCGATCTGGAAGCCCGCCCCGGACCTCCGGACGGCCGCGGCGGCGTGGATCCTGGCCGGCGGGGCCCACCACACCGCCTTCAGCCAGGCAGTAACCGGGGAAATGCTCGAAGACTTCGCCGAAATCGCCGCCCTCGAAGCCGTCTTCATCGACCGGCAGACCGACCTGCGCAGCTTCAAGAACGAACTCCGCTGGAACGAAGCCTACTACCACGCCTTCCCGAACATCTAGAACGCCAAGGCCCCCGCCCCCGCCCGACGTGGGTACGACATCCCCAGCCGGGGTGCCATCCGCAGCCGGGGTGCCATCTACAGCCGGGGTGCCATCTACAGCCGGGGTGCCATCTACAGCCGGGGTGCCATGGTTTGCCGAGCGCAGCGAGGCAACCATGCCCGAACGTGACCCACCACCCGGCCAGCCAAGCGTGGTTACGATGCTCTCGGCCTTTGGCCTCGATCCTCGTAAACCACGGCACCATGTCTTTGATCCCCCGCCGCCGGCGACGCGTGGTTACGACGCTCTCGGCCTTTGGCCTCGATCCTCGTAAACCACGGCACCA
>JBKHDI010000083.1:0-16323 GCA_046541415.1 Phycisphaerae bacterium
TCATCGGCCGGCTCGGGGGGGCTGACGTGGCGGTAGGACCATTCAGCCATACTTCGGCGTTGCAGGCCAGTCTCAGTGCGGGCGGGTTGGCGCAAAAAAAGTAGGCCGACACCGACGGGGTTCGTCGGTGCCGGCCTGTCTGGGGGAAGAAAAAACGTGCCGCAGCAGAACAGGCAGGGGCGTGTCGAATCTACGGAAGAAATCAGCCTCCCGGACAGGACTCGCCGGCCTGATCTGCTGGGGCGTGTTCCAATGCAAAGGAAACTTACGATCCGTCAAACCAGTAGACAAATACCGGGAGGGAAAGTTGGGTCCTTGCCGGGCGGAAAAAAAGCTCGGGCAAGTTCGGAACCTGCAAGGCCCAGGGGCGACTAACCCAACGCGGCCTGGAGTTGCCCTGCGCCCATCGCGACGGGCGCGAGGGCATTCGGCCGCCTCCCGGGCTCGTTACGGGCCCTGCACCGCGGATATCCGGAGTGGCTATGAGAAGCAACATCCGAAACACGACATATGGTTTGGCCGGCTGGGCCTGTTCGACACGCAGCCTGCTCTGCGCTGCGGTGCTGGTTTCGATCCTGGCCGGGATGAGCCCGGCGCAGGATGGCATCCTGCCGCTGGTCCCGGCCGATGATGAACTGGCCGCCTTTCTCGACAAGGCCCGCCAGCGGATCGAGGAGAAGGACTACGAGAACGCCATTACCTACCTCAACGCGCTGATCCAGCGGACCGACGCGGGGTTCTACCGCGTCAAGAAGACCCGGCGGTACCTGCCGATCCGCCACGGGGCGACCGAACTGCTGGGCACGATGCCCGACGAGGGCCTGGAGCAGTACCGCAAGCTCTACGATCCGCAGGCTTACCAATTGTACCTGGAGGCCCGCCAGGCCGGCGACCTGGGCCTGCTGCGCCAGGTGGCGGACCGGTACGCCAATACCAGTTACGGCCCGGTGGCCCTGGAGACCCTGGCCGAGATGAGCTTCGACCGGGGCATGTACACCCAGGCGACGTGGTTCTGGCAGCAGGTCCGCGACAAGACCGACCCGTCGGACAACCCGCTCATGCTGGCCAAGTTGGCCGTTGCTGCTCACCTTTCCGGGCAGGACAAGCTCTTTGGCGAGGTCCGCAAGGACCTGGCCGCCCGTCACCCCGACGCCTCGGCGCGAGTGGGGC
Source organism: Phycisphaerae bacterium (assembly GCA_046541415.1). Classification (GTDB taxonomy): domain Bacteria; phylum Planctomycetota; class Phycisphaerae; order SM23-33; family SM23-33; genus CAZOVB01. The sequence continues at coordinate 1,171 of JBKHDI010000083.1, forward strand.
GGACCCAGCGGAACCTGGTCGAGTTCGTCGACTGGGCAGGCAAGAACCTGACAGTTGAGGTCGCCAAGGCCGGCAGGGCCTCTGCCGGCTGGCCCGGCCTGTGGTCCATGCCCGGACAGATCGGTCTGATGGACGACGCCGACGTCGTGCTGATCCCGCGTTGGTCGACTGCGTCGGATGACATGGTCGGCAAGGACGACGCGGGCGAGTACCTGGTGGCCCTGAGTGCGGAGATCAAAAAGGCAGACACGACCCGTCGCAGCAACAGCAGCACGGAAGTCAAACTCGAGCAGGGCCACGTGCTGCTGGAGTCCCGCCAGGGCAATCGGCGGGAGACCGGCATCCTGCCGGCGATGATCCACCCGATCGTCGTCGGGGAATGGGTGATCCACCGCAACGACAGACGGATCGTCGCCCACGACGCCTACACCGGCGAGAAGGCCTGGGAGAGCATCGAGTTCCCGCTGGTTCGGGACATGCCCACCAACTCCAGCGGGAGGCATTACTACTCATATTACTACGGCCGGGACGTGATGGATACCGGGCGTTACAGCCTCAGCGTCGGGGGGGACAAGGTCTACGCCCTGGGCTACTTCCGCCCGTGGCTGGGCCGGGTCTACCGCCAGCCGAACACCTCGGACTTCGAGGACAACTCCTCGCTCTGGGCGATCAGCCTGGATCGGGAAGGCAGCGTCGAGTGGTGCGTCGGGCGCGACATCCAGGGCAACGATCCCCAGGGCAACGACGAGTTGCTGCGGGGGGGCAAGTTCCTCACCGTGCCCACCTACAGCGAAGGCAGCCTGTTTCTCGTCATCAAGTACATGGAGAGCTACTGGCTGGCCTGTCTGGACAGCGACAACGGCGAGTTGCTCTGGAAAACCCGCATGGCCCAGACCCCGCCGATGGGGCGCAACCGCGGGGCCTACAACCGCGACTACATGCTCGACATGGCCACCCCGCCGGCGGTGGCCAACGGACGCGTCTACACTGTAAACAACGCCGGCGTGATCGCCTGCTTCGACCAGCGCAGCGGCCAGCCGGTCTGGGCCTATCAGTACGATTCCAGCCTGACCAATTCCCCCCGCGGCTACAGCTACGTGACCAAGCCCGACAGCGGGGTCAATCCGATTATCGTCCACCAGGGGCGCGTGATGGCCCTGCCGGTCGACAGCCCCTCGGTGATCTGCCTTTCGGCCGAGGACGGCGGGCACCTCTGGTCGGCCGGCCGGCGGGGCCTGGCCCACCTGACCGGCATCGACGAGTCCCGCGTGCTTCTCAGCGGCACGTACAAACGCGACGAGCCCTCCCTGGCCGTGCTCTCCACACGCGACGGTTCCGTGCTGGCCGCTCCTCGCGAGGCACGCGGCATCCATGGCAGGCCGGCGGTCACGCCGGAGGTGGTAATCGCCTCGGGAATGGGTGAACTGGTCCGGGTAAACCTCAAGGGCTACAACGTGAGTCTGATCGGCCCGGCCGAGCCCAACGCCCTGCTGGGCAACCTGGTCTCCGTCGGCGGCAAGCTCTTCGCAGCCAACGCCTTCGGTGTCTCTGCGTACATGGGATACGACGTGACGCGACAGCGGCTGGGCGACCGCCTGGCCCAAGCTGACAACGACGCCCAGCGGTTCGCTCTGCTGGTGAGCATGGGCGAGTTGGCCTTTGCCGCCCGCCGTTTCGACCAGGCCCTGGCCGACTTCAGCCAGGCGATGGACTTCGTCGGCAAAGTTCCCTCCGCCCCCCGCAACGAGGCCGAAGACCTCCTGCGACGGACGCACATCGCCCTGGGCAATCTCGCCGGCGACCTGGATGTCATGAAGGAGCACTTCGCCAAGGCCCAGGGCTTGTCCGACACCCCGGCCGAAAAGGCCCACATGCTCATCCGGATGGTCAAGTTCCACGAACGGGCCAGCCGACGCAGGAAGGACCCGGAACAGCTCGTCCAGGCCGTCGAACTGGCCACCCAGCTGATCGCCGAATACCCGGATGTCAAACTGGCCAAGGTCGAGATCGGCGACCAGCCCGACCCGACCGGACGGCTGCGGAAGGAAGATCTCATCACCTCGGGGAGGCTGGTCGGCGACGAGTTGATCCAGCACATGATCGACACATACGGCCCGGAGTGTTACGCCGCCTTTGACGTCAAGGCGGGCAAGATGCTCGAAGAAGCCCGCCGGACAGGCGACGTCGAGCAGATTGTCAAGGTCTCCCGGGCCTACAAGCATTCCAAGTACCGCGACGACGCGCTGTTCGCCGCGGCAGAGCATTACTACCTCGAGGCCGAAAAGGCCAAGGGACAGGCTGCCCAGAACGCCCTGAACCAGGCGGTCAAGTACTTCAGCCAGGTCCATTCCGATACGCGCAGCGACCTGCGTGCCTCGGCCACGGTGGCCCTGGCGGCGATCTACGCCAAGGGGGGCAAGCCGATCGCCGCGAGGCTGACGTTGGAACAGGTCCGCTCCCTGCCGCAGGAAACGGCGATCCGGTACGGCAATGTCCGGGGCAAGCTCGGGGAGTTGATCGAGATGATCGACAACAACAAGGTCCCCGAGGGCTCGCCGGCGCTGGAACTGAAACAGTCCCTGCAGTTGCCCCTGAAAGAGCGTTTCCGCATCGACGGCGGCGTCCACCTGGTCAAGGATTCCGACGGCCATGCCGTCCGCATCGGCCAGAGCGTGCTGGTGCTCAAGGGCAACCGGGCGATGTTGGTCAACACCACGGCAGATTCATTCGAGCAGTCTCAGGACTGGGTGGGCCTGGCCAGCGTCGATCCGCAGATCATCGAGAGATATTCCTACTTCGGCCCGACGAGGAGCCTGACCGGCGGGGTCAGCCGCGACGGCCAGGCCATCTTCATCGCCGACAGGACGGGCGTGACCGGCTTTGACGCCTCGACGGCCAAGCGGAAGTACCACATCGAGTTCAAGGACGAGCGCATCTCGACCACTACGTTCCCCGGCATGCGGTTCGGGGCCGACCGGCTGGTCGTGGGCGACAGTGCAAAGCGCCTGCACTGCTACCGGATCTCGGACGGCAAGAAGCTCTGGACAACCGAACTGCGGGAATCGCTGAACAAGAAGAATCTCGGCGCCCCGCAGGTGGTTACCGAAGACGCGGTGGTCGCCGCGGCCGGGCGACAGGGCGGCCTGGTGATCCTGGAGGCCGAGACGGGCAAGATCCGCCAGTCGATCGGCGGGACGTTCTGCCAGGCCTGGGCGGCCGGGGAAGGGAAATTCCTGACCATCGCCGGCGGGAAGCTGTCGATGTGGAACGCCAAGGAGCTCTCCAAGCCCCTCTGGAGCAAGCAGTTCAACGCCAATAACTACGCCAGCGTCATCGGCCAATATGGAGACAACATCTTTGTATCCCAGCCTCGACGGGACGGGAAGATCGACGTGATCTCTGCTGCCACGGGCGAGCAGGTCCGTCAGCTGCCGGCGACGAGGGTCGACGGCAAGCAGGTCCTGCCGATCCAACTGGGCGTGCTGGAAGACGGCAGCTACGTCATCAGCGGGACCGCTGGGATCCGGGGCAACTTCGGCCAGGCGTACGACGCCTACACGCCCTGTTCGGACCTGATCCTCGTGGGCCTGGATACCCAGGGCAAGAAGCGATGGGGCCTGTTGATCGACGAGACCCAGGGCGGGTACAACCTGCCCCTGCCGATGCAACTGGGCCAGCGGTACGTGGCCTTCTCGGCCCTGTCCAGCCACCGGACGCACGTGCAGATGGTGGTCGATTCGCACTCGGGACAGGTCGAGTGGAAGAAGATTACCGATTCCAGCACCGACCCGGGCAATTCATCCTTTCGCCAGCGGGTTCGAGGGCTTTCGGCCCCGGCGATGACCAGCGGGCACCTGGTGGCAGGAGACAGGAAGGGCCTTTCGGTTTACGGCAGCGACTGAGCCGGCCTCGGCTTGGCTCAAGGCCATCGAGCAAGACGAATCAACCTGAATACCTCCGCGGGCACAATAGGCTGCCCGGCGGACCAACGACGCGAAAAACGACGCGACAAGGAGATTGATGTGACTGAGCAGAACCCGTCCCAGGGCCAGATGAGCAACGAGGACATCCAGGCTGTCGAAGACCTGGCCTCGGCTTACAAGAAGATCCGCGAAGAGATGAACCGGGCCATCGTCGGCCAGGAGCAGGTGCTCGAAGAGCTGTTGATGTGCATCTTCGCCCGCGGTCATGCCATCCTCGAAGGCGTGCCCGGCCTGGCCAAGACCCTGATGGTCTCTTCGCTGGCAGAGTGTCTGGACCTGGACTTCTCGCGAATCCAGTTCACCCCCGACCTGATGCCCTCGGACATTACCGGTACGGAGGTCATCCAGGAAGACAAGGCCACCGGCCAGCGGGACTTCAAGTTCCTCCAGGGCCCGATTTTCAGCAACATCATTCTGGCTGACGAGATCAACCGTACGCCCCCCAAGACCCAGGCAGCCCTGCTGGAAGCGATGCAGGAGCGGCAGGTTTCGGTGGGCGGCAACCGCATGCCCATGCCCGACCCCTTCTTCGTTCTGGCCACGCAGAACCCCATCGAACAGGAAGGCACGTACCCGCTGCCGGAAGCCCAGCAGGACCGCTTCATGTTCAAGATTTTCGTGGCCTACCCGAAGTGGGAGGAAGAGTTCGACATCATCCGCCTGACCACCGCGGTGCAGAATGTCAAGCTGGAGAAGGTCCTCTCCGGTCAGGACATCATCCGGCTGCAGGGCATCATTCGGCGCGTGCCGGTGGCGGACCACATCATCGAGTACGCGATGCGCCTGGTCCGGGCGACGCGCGTGCTGGAAGGCGACACGCCGGAGATCGTGCGGGATTACGTCAGCTGGGGTGCCGGCCCGCGTGCCTGCCAGTACCTGATTCTGGGCGGCAAGGTCCGGGCGGTGCTTCACGGACGCTTCCACGTCTCGACCGAGGACATCCAGGCCGTGGCCAAGCCCGTGCTGCGTCACCGGATCGTGACGACCTTTACCGCCGACGCCGAAGGCTACGATGCCGACAAGATCATCGACAAGCTCGTGGAGATCGTCCCGGCCAAGGACAGCGCGATCGCCTCGAACCCCAAGACCGCCAAGGGCGTCCAGTAAGTAGGGACGTTGCAACTCCAGCTGGGTCCGGAGCCTGTTGTTCGCGACGGCTCCGGGCCCGATGAGGCCCCGCCGATATGGCTGAAAGTGAAAATCTCCAGAAGTACCTCGACCCGAAGGTCCTCTCGAAGATCACGCGTCTGGATCTCCAGGCCCGGCTGGTCGTCGAGGGGTTCATCTCGGGCCTGCACCGCAGTCCGTTCCATGGCTTTTCCGTCGAGTTCGCCACGCACCGGGAGTACGCCCCGGGTGACGATATCAAGCACATCGACTGGAAGGTCCAGGCCAAGACCGACCGCTACTACATCAAGCAGTACGAGGAGGAGACCAACCTCAAGTGTCTCTTCCTGCTGGACTGCTCGGAGTCGATGCGGTACGGAACGGAAGGCAACCGCGAAGGGATGACCAAGTACCAGTACGCCTCGTCGCTGGCTGCTTCGCTGGCCTTCATGCTGTTGCAGCAGCAGGATGCCGTCGGCCTGGCTGCCTTCGACGACGACATCCGCTCGTTCGTGCCTGCCTCGGCCAATCCCAACCAGATCAAGACGCTGATCCACGCGATCGACCAGCAGAGCTGCAAGGAGAAGACCTCCCTGGAACCGATCTGCCACGCGATGGCGGAGAAGTTCTCGCGGCGCGGCATGGTCTGCGTGGTCAGCGACCTGTTCTGCGATATCGACGGGCTGTTGCGCGGGCTGCAGCACTTCCGTCACAACGACCACGAGGTGATGGTCCTGCACGTGATGGACGAGGACGAACTGACCTTCCCGTTCCAGGGCAATACGTTGTTCAGAGGCCTGGAGGACACCGGTCGGCTGACGATCGAACCACGGGTCCTGCGGGAGGGGTACCTGGAAGCGGTGGATAATTTCTGCCGCGAGGTCAAGCGCAAGTGCGTGGCCAACCGGATCGACTACAAGTTGATTTCCACGGCCGACCACATGGACGCGGCCTTGCTTGCGTTCCTGTCGGCCCGGTCGGCTGCGGCGCGCAAGGCCACCGCACGACGCTGAGAACTGCCAAACGGACCCGCCGGAGCAGATTCGGCGAGCTAGCGAGAACTGATCTATGCCATTTTTGAATCCAATCGTCTTTGCCATCGGAGCCGGCGCCGCTTCGCTGCCGATCATCATCCACCTGCTGAATCGGCGGCGGTTCCGTATCCGCGACTGGGCGGCCATGCGGTTCCTGATGGAGTCGCTGCGCAAGAACCGCAAGCGCCTCCGCCTGGAGGAACTGCTGCTGCTGCTGATCCGCACGCTGATCGTCCTGTTGCTGGCGGTGGCCCTGGGGCGGTTTACCGGCTTTACCGACGTGCTGATGGGCCTGGGAGGCCAGGAGACGCGAACCGTCGTGCTCGTCCTGGACGACAGCTATTCGATGGGACAGGCCCACACCGACGTGTCGCTGTTCGACCTGGCCAAGCAGGAGCTGACCGAACGCATCGGGCAGTTGGACGACTCCGACCGCGTCGCGGTGATCCTGACCTCCAGGCCGCAGGAGAAGCTGTTCTTCTCCGCCCAGCAGTTGACCGACCCGGACTCGCTGATTGCCGACCTGCAGGCCCAGGAGCTCTCGGACATGCGGACATCGCTGGGCGAGGCCCTGGCCGCGGCCAACAGCATCCTGGCCGAGGAGCAAGGCGGGCGTCAGCTGGTGGTCTATACCGACGTGCGACGCCTGGACCTCGACGCCGCCGGACAGGGCGCAGAGCTGGAAAGCCGCTTCAACGAACTGCGGGATAACAAGGTGTCGATCACCGTGCTGGACTACGGCCTGGACCCGCAGGTGAACCTGACGATCGAACAGCTGGAACTGGCCGACAGGCTGGTCGTGGCCAATCGCGAGGCCGAGTTCGAGTTCGTCATCCGCAACAACTCAGCCAACACCGCCGCCAACGTCAAAGTCGAGTTCCAGTCGCTGCGCAAGGGCGCCGGGGCCGTCGAGATCAAACCCGTGGTCATCGATGAGATCGCGCCCGGGGCGAGCGTGACCAAAACCCTGAAGTACACGTTCCTCCAGCCGGGCTCTGCGGTGCTGACTGCGTCGCTGGCCGTCGATGACCTGCCCGGCGACAACGTCCGCCACCTTTCGGTGCAGGTCCAGTCAGCCGTCAAGGTGCTCATCGTCGACGGCGGGTCGCCTTCGGCGGGGATGTACGGCATGTCCGTGCCGCTTCGCCTGGCGATGGACCCCGACGAGAACCAGATGTTCGGGCTGGACCCCAGCGTCCGCTATTACAGCGAACTGGATACGGTGGACTTCTCGCAGTATGACCTGGTGATCCTGGCCGACGTGCCCGACATGCCCCAGCAGCGCGATCAACAAGGCGAGATCGTCTACCCCAAGCTGCGGGAGCTGGAGGAGTTCGTCGCTTCCGGCGGCGGATTGCTGATCTTCACCGGCGACCGGCTGTCGCTGGCGTTCTACAACGGCCCGATGCACGCCAACGGCCTGGGCCTGAACCCGTACAAGATCGCCTCGCCCGTCCAGCCGGAGAACTACCTGCGGATCGACCCGGCCTCGATCCAGAGTCATCCCGGCCTGGACCGGATCTTCGGCGACGGCGGGGAACTGCTGACCCAGTTGATCCGCTTTTTCAAGTACACCCCGGTCAACACCGCCTCGCCCCGGGCCGAGGGAGCCCCCGAGCCCCGAACGCTGCTGGCGCTGGTCGACCCGAAGGAGGATCAGCCGGCCGGGCCGCTGATGGTCACCCAGCCCTACGGGGACGGGACGGTGGTGGCCTACTATTCCACGGCCAATACGGCCTGGAACGACTGGCCCACCGAGACCGGCGGGACCTTTGTGGCCGTCATGCAGGACATGGCGATGGCCCTGGCCCGCAGCCGCCGGGCTGAGTTCACCGATACCCTGCCGGCGTCGATCCGCCTGGAGATGCCCTCCAGCCTCGGCGGCCAGCTCGAGGCCCGCCTCAGCCGGTACGAAGCGGCCGAACTGGAGGCCGTAAAGGCTGCCCGTCGTTACGACGTGCTGATCGGCCAGCTGGAGCAACTGGTCGCCGAGGCGCCCGAGGATGTCCAGCCCGCCGTGGCCGACCAGGCCGGACGGCTGAAGCAGGAAGTCCTGGCCCTGGGAGGCTCGATCAACCCGCTCCAGGCCCAGCAGCTCAGCGAGATGGGCAACTCTCTGGCCAACCTCGTCGAGAAGCTGCCTGCCTCGCAGCTGCGCCGGAAGGTCCTGACCGCCCTGAAGCAGCCCCCGATGGACCTGATGAAACACCAGGTCGCCTGGGAGCGGATCCGCCAGGCGGGCCTGTACAGCCTGGACATCCAGGCCTCCGATTCGGTCCGGTCCCGGGCGGGGATTCCGGAGAACCTGTTGATCGCCCGGAACGTCGACCCCCAGGAAGGGCGCATCGAACCGGCCGATACCGCCCTGATCGAAACCGTTATCGGCGAGGTCGATTCCTACCAGGCCCGCGTGCGGGACCTGGACCGCGGCGATATCGACAACTCCGCAGCCGGCGATGCCGACTGGTGGGCCTGGGCGATGGGCGCCCTGGCCGCCCTGGTACTGCTGGAAACCGTACTGGGACTGAAATTCGGACACTACAGCCGGGCCCAGAGCCAAGGCTGAGAGAAAACCATTTGAACCCGTGGTGACATGAACGAACTGCTGCAACGTATCTGGAATTTCCTGATCAGCGCCCAGCCGGGCGAGTCCCTGGCCGCGGCGGAATGGCCTCCCCAGTTTGCCCAGAGCAACTACGTCAAGCTCGGCCTGGGATTGCTGCTGGCCTTCATGATCTGGCTGACCATTCGCAACTACCGGCGCGAAGGGGAGAACCCCACCAAGGTCAAGGGCTTCCTGGCGGCGATCCGCATCGCCACGCTGGTCATGCTCTTTCTGATCGCGATGAAGCCGGCCCTGGTCTGGCACAAGACGCGGACGCTCTATTCCGACGTGGTCGTGCTCTTCGACGACAGCCTCTCGATGGCCTACGACGAAGACTTCTACGACCAGGCTGCCCTGGACGAGCTGTCGGCGCTGCTGGAAATCCAGCCCGAGCAGCTCAAGAAGATGTCCCGGCGGGATATCATGCTCCGCGTGCTGGATACGCCTGATTCGGTTCTGGCCCAGCTGGCCGATAACCACACGCTGCGGCTGCTGGCGTTCTCCGAGGCCGACTCGACCGGCGCCGGCTATGTCCGGACCATCGGCGAGATGAGCCTGGTCACCAGCGGAGCCGAGCAGGATGAGCGGAGCGAGGAGCAACTCCAGGCCGAGCGGAAGGAAATCGCCGAGCAGATCTCCGAGTCGCTGGGCAAACTGTCTGCCTCGGGCTTCGAGACCAAGTACCCGGTTGCCCTGGCCGGGGCGCTGGAGAAGATCCGCGGGCGTCGCTGCAGCGGCATCGTGGTCATCGGCGACGGGCAGAACACCCGCGATGTTTCCAGCCCGTCGATCAAGGACATCAAGCGCCAGGCCGATACCGCCGGCGTGCCGATTTTCACCGTACTGGTCGGCTCGTCCTCTCGGCCTGCGGCGGCGCGGGTGACCAGCCTGCGGGCCAACCCGCGCGTGCTGCGGGGCAACGAGATGAAATTCGCCGCCACCGTGGGTTACACCAACCTGGAGATGGACAGGGTGGTCAACGTCCAGCTCCAGCGTCGGCCCCAGGGTTCCAAGAGCGAGCAGGACTGGTCGACGGTGGCGATGTCCCCGCGGCCGATCACGCTGCGAAGGCCCAGCCTGAACGAACAGAACGAGACGATCTTCGTCGACGTGTCCATTCCCTACGAGCCCTCGGAAGTCGGCGATTACGAGTTCCGCGCCGTATTGACCCCGAAGGTCGAGAAGAGCAAGACCCAGGCCGACGATTCGATCGCCCAGGTGACGGTCGTCGACGAACGGATCCGCATCCTGCTGGTTTCCGGCGACAGCGGCTGGGAGATGCAGCGGCTGAAGGACTTTTTCCTCCGCCAGCCCCAGCTGTACCAACTGAGCGTCTGGCAGCAGAATTCCGACAAGCAGCTCAGCCAGGCCGCCTCGACGGGCATGAAGCTGGACAAGCTGCCCCGCACGCTGGAAGAGCTCATCGGCTCGCCGGACTGGAAGGCCCCCGACGACCCGGACCGCGCCAGCGAGATCCAGGAGGTCGACGGCAAGACGCTGTATCCGGGTTATAATGTGGTGATTCTCTACGACCCGGAACCGACGGAGGGCGGTTTCGACGGACAGTTCATCGAGCTGCTGGAGCAGTTTGTCGACCCCCACGGGGGCGGGCTGGTGTATCTGGCCTCGAACAAGAACACCGAGGAGATCATCAAGAACCCGCAGTTCGATCCGCTGCTGAACCTCCTGCCGGTCGAGCTGGTCCACGACACGGCCGCGGAAGTCGCCCTGATCTCCGAGCGCAGGGCCAAGCCCTGGCCGGTGCGTCCGACGGTGTACGGCACGGACCACCCGATTTTGATGATCGGCCAGACGCCGGAGATGAACCAGCAGATCTGGTCGGAGTTGCCCGGGATCTACTGGTCGCATACCGTGGCGCAGATCAAGCTGGGTGCCCGCGTGCTGGCAGAGCACGGCAACCCGACGCGGATGACGATGGACAAGCAGCGTGAACCGGTCATCGCCTTCCAGCGGTACGGCTCGGGACGCGTGCTCTACATCGGCTCGGACGAGACCTGGCGGTGGAAGATCGTTGAAAACGGCGACTACTACCGCGATTTCTGGGCCAATACCGTCCGCTACCTTTCGACGCTCAAGCCCCGCCTGGTGGACATCTACCTGGCCGAGGGCAAGGAAAAGTACAACGTCGGCTCGGAGATCAAGATCCGCACCCGGGCCTACACCGAGACGTATCAACCGGTCGAGAGCGAGACGTTTACGGTCTACGTGATCGACCTGGCCAATCCCGATGCCGAGAAAGAGGTCGTCCTGACCGGCGACAAGCTCGCCGGCGAGCCGGGTCGCTTCTCGGGGACGGTGACGTTGGCCGACGAGGGCAATTACGAGATCACCGCCCTGGCCGATAAGGACCAGCGGGCCGACCGGGTCGCGGCGCGACGGATCGCGGTGACGGTACCGGAAGACGAGAAGAAGCACCCCGAGGCCGACCCCACGCAGATGCACCGGGTCGCCACGGGCAACAACTTCCTGCAGATCTGGCAGGTCAACGAACTGGGCGACCGGATCGAGACCGGGCGTCTGCAGATTCGCGACGAGGCCCGCAAGGAACTCTGGGACACGCCGCTGGCCCTGCTGATCGTGGTGGTCCTGCTGGCGACGGAATGGATTCTCCGCAAGAAATACAACATGGCCTGAGAGGCAGGGACGCTTCGGCGCGGCGGGAACACCCTGCCCGGCCGGGCGCCTGAACCAACGGGTCCGATCGCCGAACAGGCCGCACAGGCCCGGGCGAAAATACGAAGAAAGACGGGATGAAAAATGTCTGAGCAGAACCTGGTCAATCCGTCGGTACACCGCAAGCTGTCGCGCCTTCGCACAGCCCTGCACCTCCGCCTGCTGGGCGAGGGCATCGGCTGGCTGCTGCTGGCGATGTGCACGGCGCTGCTGGCGTCGTTTACGCTGGACTACATGCTGCGGCTGGACGACGTGGCGCTGCGGGCTGCGATCATGATCATCGCCGGCCTGGCCGTGCTGGTCGTGCTGGTCCGGACGGTCGTCCTGCCCCAGTTGGTCTCGATGGAGACCGACGCGCTGGCCCTGCTGGTCGAGCGCCGCCACGGCGTGCTCTCGGACCGGCTGATCAGCATGCTCCAACTGACCCGCCGCGACGACCATGACCAGGTCGGGACCAGCCGGGCGATGATCGCCCGCGTCGGCCAGGAGCTCGAACAGATCGTCGACCAGGTCGACTTCGGCGACGTCGTCGAGACCGACCGCCTCCGACGCGTCCTGCTGGGTGCGATCCTGCTGACCGGCTCGGTGATCGCGCTGATCGTCTGGCAGTCCGGGCTGTTCTCGATCTGGTACCAGCGGAACATCCTCTTCGATTCCTCCGCATTCTACCCCCAGCAGACGTACCTGGAAGTCCAGGGCGGGCCCGAGTTCTTCGTCCACCGCGGCGAGAACCTCGAAGTGCTCGTCAAGCCGCGTGAAGATTCCAGCTTCCGACCCGAGAGCATCACCCTGCATCGCCAGTTCGGCGAACTGCTCGGTACCGACCCCGTACCGTACAACCCCGACCGCGGCGCGTATGTGCTGGAGTTCAAGACCGTCAGCAAGGAATTCGAGTTCTACGTCACCGGCGGGGACGACAAACGCGACCGCCAGAACCCGCACCCGGTGCGGATTCTCGAGACGGCCGAGCTGACCGCCCTGGAGTTCGAGGTCTTCTTCCCGGCCTACCAGAACCAGACCCCCGCCAGCCGGGTCTACCCGTCGTCGACCGAGCGGATTCACGTTCCGGCCGGCAGCGATGTGCTGATCCGCGGCGAGCTGAATCTGCCGATCCGCAGCGCCGAACTGCACCTGAACGGCTGGCCCGTCGGACGCGTGGCCGCCCCGACCGACGAGCAGCTGTCCCGCAAGCTGGAGGCCAACTTCCAGCTCTCGCGGTTCAACCTGCCCGGCTTCGACTCGGTCGTCGGCGACCTGGTGGTCTCCCCGGCCGGCAGCGACCTGATCAGCGCGATCGAATCGACCGTCCGCGCTCCGGCCATGGCGGCTGCCTCGGTCGCCCGCGGATACGGCAAGAGCCATGAACTGGCCATCACGCTGACCGACGAGAAAGGCTACAGCCGCGTCGCCCAGCGATACCCGGTCCGCCTCCAGCTGGACCAGGGACCCGAGTTCCGCAAGTTCCAGCCCCAGCAGGTGGGCACGAGCGTGACCCCGATCGTGCAGATCCCGATGCTCGTGGACCTGGTCGACGACTACGACCTGACGAGCATCCAGCTTCAGACCGCCATCAACGACGGGGCCTGGGTCGACTTCCGCGACCCGATCGAACCGCTGCCCAAGGACAGCCCCGTCCACGCCGAGACCCACGTGATCGACCTGGCGATGCTGGCGGCCAAGGCCCAGCCCGGCGACACGCTGAAGATCCGGGCGGTGGCCATCGACAACCTGCCCGACATCTACGGCGGGCCCAACCGGACCATCAGCCCCGTGCGGACCTTCAGCGTCGTCAGCACCTCGGAGCTGGAGGCCGAACTGATCCGCCGGATCGTTGACGCCGGACAGATCTTCCAGCAGGGCATTACCAACCAGGGCGAGTCGCTGAACAAGACCACGGCCGCCAACCGCGAGATCACCCAGACCAACGCCGTAAGCGTCGATGCCCGCCAGAAACTGTCTGACTCCTCGGCCATCCAGAAGGCCGTCGGCACGGACGTGGAAAACTTCGTCGACAAGCTCTCGGGCATTACCACCGAGATGCGGCGAAACGGCATCGGCTCGCCCGAACAGCTGGACCTGCTGACCCGCGGGGTCATCGAGCCTCTCCAGGGCCAGATCCCCAAGCAGATCGACGCCGCCCACCGGGGCCTGCGCGACACGGTGAAGCTCGACGATCCGCGAGCCCTGGCCGATCAGACCGCTGAACTGCGCGACCTCCAGACCGACATCCAGACCAAGCTGATGCGGCTGAGCGAACAGGCCTTCAAATTCGCCGACCGCCAGCAGCTCATCGCCGATTTGAGCGGGCTGATCAAGACCAGCGAAGAGATCAAGGAACTCATCGAGAAGTACGGCCAGAGCGGCGGAGGCGAATTGTTTGAGCCCTGATGCCGAACTTTTCGGCCTCTTATCCGACAAACATACTGACAAGGGACAGGGCCCGGCTGCCCCTGGTGTCCAAAGAACCAACCAAGGGATCACAACCACAGGTGAACCAAATGACTCGCAAACACATCATTCTCGCGGCCCTGAGCCTGAGCATGCTCGTCGCCGGCCCGCTGGCGACAGCCCAACCGGCCGGGGACGAGAAAATCGCCGACAAAACAGAACTGGCCGAGAAAAACCGCCGACTCAAACAGCAGGTTGACAGCCTGATCATCACGATGTCCAACGTCGCCGACCGGATCGAGAAATCGCAGAACCCCACCGAGGCGGACCTGAAGTCCGCCCAGATCCTCCGCGAGACGGTCAACCAGGCCCAGCGGGCTCGACTGACCACGCGACTGGAAGATGTCTCGTCGCTGATCCTCAAAGGCCTGGAACGCGCCCGCGACGCCGCCGACAAACAAGGCAAGGTCGTCGACGACATGAAACTGCTGTTGAGGCTCCTGACCGAGGGCTCTCTGGGGCTGGATGAACAGCTGGAAAACCTCAAGCGGCTGCAGCAGTACCGCGACGAGATCGACTCGCGGATCGAACAGCAGCGCAAGCTCGCCGAACAGACCCGCCTGGCCAGCCAGGCCGAGCAGATGCAGAAGGCACTGGCCCAGCTGCAGCAGCAACTCGACCAGCTGGTCGCCTCGCAACAACAGCTCAAGGACCAGACCGGCAAGCTCGATGCCGAGGCAGCCGTGGCCAGATTGGCCGCCCTGCGACAGGCCGTCGGACAACTCAAACAGGCCCAGCAGAAAATCAACGACGCTACCCTCAACAGCGGCGTGGACAAACTCCCTGCCGTCGGCAAGGCCCAGCAGGACCTGGCCGATAAGGTCGCGCAACTGCAAAACCAGCTCAAGGACGCCGCCGGCGACGAACAGGTCGCCAAGGCCATGTCCAAGGGCGGCGCGGACAGCAAAGACCTCCAGAACGCTGCGGGAATGGCATCCCAGGCCGCCGGTGAGATGAACCAGGCCGCCGACAAACTCGGCAAGTCCGACGCCATCGGCGCCACCAGCCCGCAGAAACAGGCCATGGTCGACCTGGACGACGTGGAAAAGGCCCTGTCCGATGCCATCGCCGCAGCCGCAGCCGGCACGAAGAGCGGCGAATTGGCCAACAAACAACGCGAACTGGAAAACACGGCCCAACAGCTCGCCGCCGCGATGGATAAACTCGCCAGGCAGGCAGGCCTGGACGGCATGCCCTCCGGCCAACAGGGCCAACAGGGTCAACAAGGTCAACAAGGTCAGCAGGGTCAACAAGGTCAGCAGGGCCAGCAGGGCCAGCAGGG
>JBKHDI010000084.1:0-16232 GCA_046541415.1 Phycisphaerae bacterium
GTCGTAGCCGTCAGGCGAAGACGGGCGGCGCGGGCCCGGGCACCGGTGCGATGGGGCGGGGATGGACCGTTCGGACCGTGGGGGCTTTGGGGTCAGGTACTTTCTACGACCCTCGCAAGGCCTCAGGTCCGTAAAAGTACCTGACCCCGGCGCTGCCCCGTAAAAGTACCTGACCCCGGCGCTGCCTGACCCCGGCGCTGCCTCGCGCCGGGTCAATCGAGTGTGCCTGTTTTGAGGAACTCGTAGTTGACGGTGGTTTTGACTTCGTTGCCGGCGTGGTCGCGGAAGGTCAGGGTTCCGGCGCGGAAGGTGACGGTGCGGACGGCCTGGAAGGACTTGGGGACCTTCACCACGCCCTGGATGTAGTTGATGTGCGTGGGGCTCTTGGGCGAGAGGGTCAGGGTCGTATCGAAGCCATGCTCGTTGATGATGTTCTTCTTGGCGCTGTTGGTCAGGCCGTCGGCGAAGTAGGCGCAGACGTCTTCCAGGCCGAGGCAGCGGTTGCGGCCGGACCATGGGGCTGCGTGTCGCCCCTTGTTGGAGATCCAGAAGACGGTGGCCGGCAGGATGTCGGGGTCTTTCAGCGAGAACCACAGATAGCCGCGTGAGGCGACGACGGCGGTCATCCAGGCGGGGTTTGGGCCGGGGGTCTTGTAGACGGCCAGCAGGTCGGTAAAGCCTTCTCGGGCCGGCAGGGCGGTCAGGTCGGCGGTTGGGGGATCTTTCCAGAGCAGGGGGACTTTCTTGAGGCTCTTGAACTGCTGTCCCAGCGCGAAGCTCTGGTATTCGCCGTCGCCGGGGTTGGTCAGCTGGCCCGGTCTGGTCATGCCCAGACCGAAGGGGCTGGTGCTGATGCGCATCGAGCCTGGTTGCTGGGGCACATCGAGGGTGGCGTGATGGCCGAGGCACATTTTCCCGCGGTAGCCGGTCAGTTCGTGCTGGAGGTAGAGGACATTCTGTCCCTCGACGATGCTGATTCGTTTGGTGATCCGCCCGGGCCGCTGTTTCGTTTTCATGTCCATCGTCAGGGTGGTCACGTCGCCGACGGTTCTGACCTCGCGGCCGGTCCAGAGGCCGGTGGCCGGCTCGCCGTGCGTGGTGTGGTCTTCTTGTCGGTAGCGGTTCTCGCCGCCGAAGGGCATGCAGAAGAAGTCGCCGCGGAGGGTGGTCAGGACGGGCGGATCGACATGGCCGAGCTGCTCGTCCTGCCAGGGGCTGATGTAGTAGGGCTCGATGGGGGACTTGGTATCGGCGGCGAAGCGGACGGGGGCCATGTGGCCTGCGGTGCGGGTGACAGCCAGTTCGACGTTGCGATTGGCCAGCAGGAAACTCTCCTGGCCGTGGACGGTGCGGGTTTCGGGTTTCATGGGGTCTCCTGTTGGTTTGCCCCCGCCATTCTGCCCTTGGCGGGCCGGGCAGGCAAGGCTCGATTGGCGCCGGTGCGTGCAGGCTCGGCGAAACCTGCGGAAATTCCTGTACGGACCTTGCCCGCGCCGGTTACACTTTCCGGTCCGGAATTCTCCATAGATTCTGACCAGAAGCCCCCGAGAGGAACCCCGGTGAGCGAAACCTACTACGTAACGACGCCCATATATTACGTCAACGACGTGCCCCACATCGGCCACGCGTACACGACCATCGCCGCCGACGTGCTGGCGCGTTTCCACCGCGCCCAGCAGCTCGATGTGCGGTTTTTGACCGGCACGGACGAGCACGGGATCAAGATCTACAAGGCTGCCCAGGCCAAGGGCATGGGCCCGGGCCAGCTGGGCGACAGCGTGGTGGTGCACTTCCAGGACCTTTGGGAGAAGCTGGAGATTACCCACGACGATTTCATCCGCACCACCGAGGACCGCCACGAGAAGCGCGTCCAGAAGTTCGTCCAGTTGCTTGTCGACCGCGACGAGATCTACCAGGGCGACTACGAGGGCTGGTACGACGAAGGGCAGGAGGAATTCGTTACCGAGTCGACGGCCCGGGAGAACGACTTTAAAAGCGCGATCAACGGCAGGCCGCTGGTGCGGTTCGCCGAGCCGGCCTGGTTCTTCCGCCTGGGCAAATGGGTGCCCAGGCTCATCGAGCACATCGAGGCGAATCCGGGGTTCGTAGCCCCCGAGGCCCGCCGCAACGAGGTGCTCAGCAAGCTCAAGCAGGGCGTGGAGGATCTGTGCATTTCGCGCAGCGTCGAGAAGCTGCCCTGGGGCGTGGCCATGCCCAACGACGCCTCGCACGTGGTATACGTGTGGATCGACGCGCTGAGCAACTACTGCAGCGCGCTGGGCATTCCCGAGGCGGGCCTGGCCGACGACGGGCAGTTCGCGAAATACTGGCCGGCCGACGTGCACCTGATCGGCAAGGACATCCTCTGGTTCCACGCGGTGTATTGGCCCTGCATGCTGATGGCGCTGGATATCCAGCTGCCCAGGTGCGTCTTCGCCCACGGCTGGTGGACCAGCGAGGGCAAGAAGATGTCCAAGACGCTGGGCAACTTCATTTCGCGCGAGCAGATCGACGAGATCTGCCAGGAGTACTCGGTCGACGTCTTCCGGTACTACCTGTTGCGGGCGGTGACGTTCGGCGCCGACGGGGACTTCTCCCGCGAGATGTTCCAGACGCGGTACAATACCGAGCTGGCCAATACGGTGGGCAACCTGCTGTCGCGGACGGTGAACATGATCAGCCGCTACTTCGACGGGCAGATCCCCGAGGGTGGCGACAGCGTGTCCGAGAAGGCCGACCTCGTGGCCGCGGCAGTCAAGCTGGCCGCCGGATGCGCCGAAGACATGGGCGCCTGCCGCTTCCAGGACTACATCGAAAATGTCCTGGCGGTGGCCGATGCGACCAACCGCTTCATCGACCAGACCGAGCCGTTCCGCCTGGCCAAGGACCCGACGCAGACCGACCGGCTGGGCGAGATCCTCCAGGCCTGCGCCGAGGCCTGCCGGATCGTCCTGCTGGCGCTGAGCCCGATCATGCCCGAGAAAGCACGCCAAGGCCTGGCGATGCTCAACGCGACGATCGACGAGAATCAGCCGCTGGCCGATCAGGCCGCCTGGGGCAACAGCCTCGACGGCGGCAGGGTCAGCAAATCCGACCCCTTGTTCCCGAGGAAGCAGTGACACGTACGATGGTGGAAGGACCGGAGAAAACGATGGAGCAGGTCATCTTCGAAGATGGCCGATACCCGCCCGAGGCGTTCGGGTTTCTCCACGAGGGCCTGAACCGGGCAGTGGAGATGTTCCATACCGAAGACGACCCGCGCGGACAGCGCCATGTGACAGGCCAGCAGCTCTGCCAGGCCCTGGCGTCGCTGGCGCTGGACAAGTGGGGCATGCTGGCCCGGACCGTGCTGGAGCATTGGAACATCCGCCGGACGATCGACTTCGGCCACATGGTCTACCTGCTGGTCGATAACGAATTCATGCGGAAGACCGACCAGGACAGCATCGACGACTTCCGCAACGTCTACGACTTCGACCAGGCCCTGGAATACAACCAGGCCTTCGAGCTGAAAGAATGAGCCGCAACCGGGCCGCCAAGGACAAGGCCAAAGACAAGAAGGACCGGCCGATCCCCCAGCCGGTCGACCGCCACGACGGTATCCCCGACGCAAGCGCAAGCCCACACGTCGCCTGGCTGATCGTCCTGGGCGCGGTGTTTGTGGCCTGGGCGGGGTTTCTGGTCTGGGTCAAGGCGGCCAGCTGAGAGAAGTTCTACCACGCCGCCCGCTCCGGCGGGCCGGTGCATCCGCATGGGAGGCATGCACGAATGGATTCGATCAGACATGGAACCCGATCCCGCAGCGCAACTCGTTTCCTCCTGCCGCTTGTCCTGGCCGGCGCCGCCGTCGGCGCCGGCTGCAGCCACACGCCCCGGACGGGCATCGGCGGGCCCGACGTCCAGCCGGAGTACATCCAGCGGATGAGCATCTCGGAACTGGCGGGGCAGCTGAACATGCAGGTTTCGCGGAGTTCGACGGCCTCGGCCGTGCTGCGCGACACGCAGAACACCGTGGTGGTCTTCGGCGATCCGGACGGTTCGATCCGCGTGAACAACCGCCCGCTGACCCGCCGCGGGGGGATCATCTCGGCCGAGGGGGTGCTGCTGGTTCCGGTGGAGTACGAGGTGGCCATTCGCTCGCGGTTGCGGCCGGTGCGGGCCCAGGTCCCGCGGGAAACCGCAAAGCCCATCCCGGGCCCGCTGGGCACGGTCGTGCTGGACCCGGGCCACGGCGGGGACAAGCCCGGTGCGGTTTACGCGATTCAGCCGGGGCTGCCGAAGATCCACGAGAAGTGGATCAACCTCAACGTCGCTGGGCAGGTGGCCCTGGCGTTGCGGCAGGATGGTATCAAGGTCGTGATGACCCGCAGCCAGGACGTGGACGTCGAGAACTCCGACCGGGCGGCGCTGGCCAACAAGCTTGGGGCGGATCTGTTTGTCAGCACGCATGCCAACGCGGCCGCCGCCGGCGACTCATCCCTCTCCGGCTACGAGATTTACGTGCACACCAACGCCAGCGCCGAAAGTCGCGCCGCCGCCGAGGCGATTGCCGCCCAGATGGACGCTGCCGGGCTGGACCGCAACGGATCGGCCCGCTATCGGCGCAAGAACCTGCTGGTGTTGCGCGAGACGACCGGCCCGGCTGTGCTGGTCGAGGTCGGCTACATGTCCAACCCGGGCGAACTGCGGAAGATGACCTCCAGCAGCTACCAGAAGCGCGTCGCGGCCGCCATTGCCGCCGGAATCGTCAAGCATCTCCAGGCCCACCGGTCCGGCGACTGAACCCGCTGGTTCCGGCGGGCGGGTGCAGAGGGGGAAAATAATTTTGGCAAGAGGTTTGGCCAAAATATAACCCGCTGCTTCTGCAGGTGTTGCAGCGGAATCTCGGCGGAAGATTTGCTTTCCGGCGGATTCTTTCTCTCCCGGATTTGCCCGTCGGCTATGCTGGATTGTAGGTTGCTATCGATTCCGAATTGGAGGGAGAGCGATGGTTTACCGCATCCGATATCACGACGCGACCGGGCAGGGCGAGACCGAAGCGGTTGTCGAGGCCAACAGCCCGACCGAAGCGATGGTCAAATTCCGCTGCATCTACAACACCCGTGAGTTCGAGGCCGAGATGCCCGAAGTGGTCACGAGTGTCTCAGACGACAGCCAGGGCTGGTAATCCGCCAGCCGGGTAGTCCCCGCGCCCAGGGGCACGGCCATAGCTAGATCCGGGCGGCTCGCAGTGCCGCCTGGGTCTTTTCATATCCATCCGGCGTGCCGGTATCCAGGGCCACACCGGCCAGTTGCCTGAGCAGATAGCTCTGGGGATACTGGCCCAGCAGGATCTCCTGGGCCCCGGCAAGTTGGACTTCCCGCCCGGTCCGGGCCGCGGCGCGGGCTTCCTGGTCCAGGGCGTCGAAGATCTCGGGTCCGAAGGCGAAGATCCCCGCGTGGGCGAGGTAGGTTCCCTCGGCCAGGCCGGGCGTTCTCAGACGCTTGCGCGCCGTTTCCAGGTCCGGCTTTTCCACGAAGTCCCGGCAGCGGTACAGGCCGTCTCCCAATGGTTCTCCCCCGGCCGTGCCGACCAGGTGCAGCTCCGACTCCTCCACCGGCTGCATGCCGATCATCGCTGCGGGTCTGTCCTTCCGCCAGGCGTCGATGACCTGTCGGGTGCAGGAGGGCTGGAACGGCTGGGGCAGGTGGATGTGGTCGCCGAGCATGACCAGCACGCCGGCTTGGCCGAGAAGCGGGCGGGTCTGGGCGACGGCGTCGCCGAAGCCTGCCGCCTCGGTCTGGACCTGCCAGTCGATCCGCTCGACCAGGGCGGTCCGTCCCAGCTCGCCGGCGGCCGCCAGGTACGTCTCGATCATCTCTCGCTGGCCCGGGGAGACAACGAGGATCGCGTGTTCGATTCCTGCCTCGGCCACGTCGGCCAGGATCATCTCCAGGACGGTCCGCAACTGTCCGTGCTGGTCGACAAGGGGCAGCAGGGCTTTGGGCAGGACGCTGGTGACCGGGGCCATGCGCGTCCCCTTGCCGGCGACGGGGATCACCGCGGAGGATATCTCTCTGGTAGCGGTCATGGGCAGTTTCCGATGGTCTTGGGATTGTTCGGACGCGGCGATTGTAGCGTTGCATCCGGCGGGGGTCCAGAAGTGCGGAATTGACTGTGCGCAGCCGGGGTAGATGGCCGAAACAGAGGATAGAAAGGAGCAGAACGGAAGCTTGCAGTCCCGCCCGGCCCAGACATCCAGCCAGGTCGATACGATCACGCGCGTGCTGCTGGTCGGCCTGTTGACCGTCGGCGCGATCGCCTGGAGCCAGATGAGCCTGCACGCCTGGAGCTCCCTGGCCGGGGGCCTGCTGGCGACGTGGCTGCTCTGGCTGATGGCGCGGACGGTGGAGGGGCGGCGCGGCATCGGACGCAACGGCATGCTGGCCGAGTTCCTGATCCCGGCGTGCGTGCTTGGCGGGCACGCCTTCCTGACGGTTCGCGCCGTCGACGACGCCTGGGCGCTGAACGGGTCGATGGACGCCTCGGCAATCTTCCACCTGTTCCTGCTGATGCTCGGGACGATGCTCTGCCAGGACGTTCTGGCCCACACGAAGCGGCGGCAGGTCGTGCTGTCGATCGCGGCCGGGCCGATGATCCTCAGCTGCGGACTGACGGCGTGGGCCGTCCAACAGCCCCTGCTGGCCGATGCGCTGTGGCTGACGGCAGGGGCGTCGGCGGCGATCTGGTTCTGGGCCTGGTGGCCCGACCGGAACCGCCCGGCCGAAAAGCTCTCGGGCCGCTGGCGGCGGGTGGTGGCATTGGCCCCCGGATGCGCCTGGCTGGTGCTGATGGGCGTCTTCCCCGTCGATCCGGTCAACTTCGCGGTTCTCGCGCTGGCCCTGCTGGTCTGCGGGGCGGTGGCCGGGGCGTGGCGAAAGGTCTGGCTGGCGGTGGGGGCTGTCTGCGGGCTTCTGGCGGCAGCGGCGTGGCTGCGGCGCGGCAGCTGGGTTCTCGATCGGCCCGCGCCGGTGACCCTGCTGGGCCGGGGCGAAGAGGCGTTCGCGACTATCTGGGCCGGCTCGCCGGGCCTGTGGATCTTGCTGGGGATGGTGGGCCTGGTCCCCCTGGCGGCCATGCTGCTCTGGGCTGGGTACGTTTGGACGGGCCACCTGCTGGGCGGGATGCGCCGGGTGGCCGACCCGATCCGCGTGGTTGCGATGCAGCTGGCTGCCTTGCTGGCGGGGCTGGCGATTCTGGCCCCGGGCGCGACGATGCTGCCCACCGTCAGCCTGGCAGTGATGGTCACCTGGGGTCTGCTTCCGCAGGCCTCCCGCATGCGAAGCCGCCAGCTGTCCGGGCTGGTGCTGATCGTGCCCTTCTTCCTGCTGCTGCTGTTGATCGGGGTCATCCGCATCCAGGGCCTGGTGGTCTGGATGGTGTATCTTTACAGGGGGACCGACATCTTCCTGCACGCCGTCGGCGGGCTGTTGATGGCCATGACGCTGTTCTGGTGGCTCGGCAGCCGCGGGATCGTCTGGGGGGTCCTGGCCCTGGTGCTCTCCATCGGCGCCGGGGGGATCGGAGAGGGCATCCAGTACCTCTGGACGACGCGCAGTACGGAGTGGAAGGACTTCTTTGCCCACCTGAGCGGATCGCTGATCGCCGTGGTCCCGTACCTGCTGTGCATGGGTGCGCGGCTGGGCGGGGCCAAGCGCAGCGGCGGCCGCTAGTTGTCCCGACGCGGGCGGCCTCTCAGCGGTTCTGCGTGACGAAGCAGGCGATTACCGCCACCACGGCCAGGACGGCCAGGACGGCCAGGGCGATCTTGATCCAGCTCCACGGGCGTTCGCCCTGGACTTCTCCGGTGCGGGCATTGACCAGGAAGCGGTAGACCTCTTCGCCGAAGCGGTAGGCGCTGATCCAGACCGGCAGCAGCAGGTGCTTGAAGGTCACGTCGTCGTGCTGGGTCCGGACCGAGTGGATCCGCTGCTCGTCGCCGCCGATGTCGTGGCGGACGTCGGTGCGGATCTGCGAGGCCATCACGTCCTTGGCCTGGTCGAACCCCTCGGCCAGGTCGATCTGGTACGTCTCGGCCCGGAAGCCGGGCAGGTACTGCTCGTCGTAGTTGGTCAGGTTGTCCAGGTCCCAGGGCTCGAGGCGGTCGGCGTATTTCTTCGGCAGGGATTTCGAGGCCAGGATCAGGATGTCGTCGAAGTTCCGCCAGACCACGCCGGAAACCGACGTCCAGCGGGTCTTGCGGACCTGGCGGGTCTTGGTGACGGTCTTGCCGTTTTCGGTGGTCGTGTAGCTTTCGGTGACGTAGTAGTGGTCGCCGCGCTGCCCGGTATACCAACTGGTCGTGTTGGAATCGTAGGTCCAGTAGGGCACGTACACGCCGGAGAGCCTGCTGGTATCGGCCCGGGCGTACTGCTTGAGCTTGTTGGGGGCGAACCAGCGACTTCTGACCCACTGCTGGAAGGCGGCGAAGGCCTCTTCGCGCGAGACGGCGAAAGGCAGCAGGCTCCTGGGGCGGATTTTGGTGACCGTGTGGGCCTGGCTGATCAGCGCCCCGCCGCAGAAGGGGCAGCTGTCGGCGGCGGTGTTGGGCTCCAGTGACGTCTCTGCCCCGCAGGCGTTGCACTGGACGGCCTGGCTTTGCTCGGACTGTTCGGACTGCTCGGCCCGGGCCAGGAAGGCATGGAAGTCGAGTTCCTCGATGTCCTCTTCGCTGCGGGGGATGACGTTCTCGTGCCCGCAGTAGGGGCAGGTGATCGCCGCGGCGGTCGGGTCGAACTGCATCTCGGCCCCGCAGTTCCTGCAGGGGAACTTCTTGTCGCGCGTGGCGGTCTGGCTCTGCGGAGCCTCGGCGTCCGGGGCTGGGGGCGGATCTGAAGACGGCGGTGGCGGCGGGGCCTGCTCGCTCATCGGTTTCTCCCTGTCTGGCGGTTTGTCGAGATGTTCAGCCGGTTCCTGCTATCCCGGGCGTGGCGATCAGCCCTGGCCCGGCAGGGGCGGGGGGGCGCTGCCGAAGAGGCTCGACAGTTCGCCGACCTGGCCGGCGGCCGTCCACGAGCCCATGCCCTGTTTCCAGACCAGCGTTTCGCGCGTCAACTGCCCGCCGGAGACCTGCTGCTGCAGCGTCGCCATGTCGAAAGGCCCGGCCTGCTGGCCGTTGACGGCGATGTAGAACGATGCCTGCTGCGGAATCGGCGGAGGACCGGCCGGGACAGGGGCCTGCTGCTGGTTGCCCATCGCCTGGCCCATCTGGTTGGCCATGGCAAAGCCCATGCCCATGCCCATCCCCCCGCCGGCCATGCCTCCGCCGGCGCCGGGGTTCTTGGCCAGGTCTTCCATCGCCTCAGCGGCCTGGTACTGCGTGTACTGGTTCAGGTTGCCCAGCACGCCCATGCTCGATCGCTTGTCCAGGGCTTCCTCGACGGCCGGGGGCAGGGAGATGTTCTCGATCAGCAGCTTGGTCAGACCCAGGCCGTACTTCTCCATCTCCGGGGCCAGGTGCTTGGTGCAGAACTCGCCCAGTTCGTTGTAGTTGCTGGCCAGGTCCAGCACCGCAATCTTGCTCTCGCCCAGCAGGTCGGTAAACCGCGTGATGATCATGTTCCGCAGCTGGTTGGTCACCTCCTGCGTGGTGAAGTGGCCATCCGTGCCGACGATCTCGCGGATGAAGCAGGCCGGGTCGGTCACCCGCATGCAATACGTACCGAACGCCCGAAGCCGCACGGGGCCGAACTCGGCGTCGCGGAGCATGATCGGGTTCTTCGTGCCCCATTTCAGGTCCGTGAACTGACGCGTGCTGATGAAGTAGACTTCCGCTTTAAACGGGCTTTCAAAGCCGTATTTCCAGCCTTTCAGCGTCGAGAGAATCGGCAGGTTCCGGGTTTCCAGCGTGTACTGGCCCGGCTGGAATATGTCGGCCAGCTTGCCTTCGTTGATGAACACCGCAGCCTGCCCCTCGCGGACCACCAGCTGCGCACCGTACTTGATCTCGTTGCCGTATCGCTCGAACCGCCAGACCATCGTGTCGTTCGAGTCGTCCGTCCACTCGATGATGTCGATCAGTTCGCCGCGGATTTTGTCCCAAAGTCCCATAGTCGTCCTCTTTGATTCTGCCCGAAGAAAGCTACTGGTTGTTGTCGTCCGACAGGTGCGAATGTTTCAGGAAACCCGCCGGTCCCGGCTGTGCCCGCTATCGCCTGTGTCTGTGCCAATCCAGGAGCATGCTGAAGTACGTGGGTCCCAGAAGGGTAAACAGGACGGCCCCAGCGGCCATGGTCAACCCCGGATGTCGCACGAACCAGGCGCCATTGTAGCCGTATTCGACGTATCTCAGGACCACGGCCGCCCCGATCGCCGCTCCGATCACCGCATACATCAGGCGAATGGTGATCCAGGTCGCCGGTTTGACCCAGGCATACGCATTCTGCGGATCGGTGGTGTCCTGATCGTCCATCGAGGGCCTTCCTGAACGAATCGGTCAGTCTGCACCTTTGAGAATACGAGCAGGAGGCGTTTTTTTCCAGCAAAATGCGACAATCTCACCTCGCCGGGTGCGCCCGGGATTACTTGCCCAGCAGGATCTCCCGGCCTTGCAGGAGGATCTGCTCGGTCTGCTGCCAGCCGAGACATTCGTCGGTGATCGAGACGCCGTATTTCAATTCCGCCGGATCTCTGGTGAGCTTCTGGTTGCCCTCGAAGAGGTTGCTTTCCAACATGCAGCCGACCAGGGCGTCGTTACCGGCGGCCCGCTGTTTGAGCACGCTGAACAGGGCGTCGGGCTGGTTCTGGAACTTCTTGCCCGAGTTGTCGTGGCTGCAATCGATGATGAGCTTGTCGGCCTGGCCGGCGGCGGCGAGCATCTTCTGGGCCTCGGCGACGGTCTCGGGGTCGTAGTTGGGCTGGCCCGTTCCGCCGCGCAGGATCATGTGGGAGTACTTGTTGCCCAGCGTGCGGATGATGGCCGTCTGCCCGTCGTCGTTGATGCCCAGGAAGTTGTGCGGGCTCTTGCAGGCGCGGATGGCATCGACGGCGACCTGCATGTTCCCGCCGGTACCGTTTTTAAAGCCGACCGGCATGGACAGGCCGCTGGCCATCTGGCGGTGCGTCTGGGATTCGGTGGTCCTGGCCCCGATGGCCGACCAGGTGATCAGGTCGGCCAGGTACTGCGGCGTGATCGGGTCGAGGAATTCGGTGGCCGTGGCCAGGTTCATCTCGGTAATGCGGATCAGCAGGCTGCGGGCCTTGCGCACGCCGGTTTCCAGGTCGAACGAGCCGTCCAGGTGGGGGTCGTTGATCAGGCCCTTCCAGCCGACGGTGGTGCGGGGTTTCTCGAAGTAGACCCGCATGAGCAGGTAGAAGCAGTCGGAGACCTTTTCGGACAGTTCGGCCAGCTTCCGGGCGTATTCCACCGCGGCGGCTTCGTCGTGGATCGAGCAGGGCCCGACGATGATCAGCATGCGGCTGTCGCTGCCGGTCAGGACCTGCTTGACCACCTGCCTGGAGCGGACGATGGTCGCGTGGGCCCGGCTGGTCGCCTGGAGCTGCTGCTTGATCTGCCTGGGGGAGATGACCGGGATGAATTCCTCGACGTTCAGGTCGAACGTCGGGATCTGCGCGGTCAGGCCGGGGCGGTATTCCTCGGCCCGGGCTCGTCCGGGCTGCTGGGGTCGGTCAGGTTCCATGGGTACGTCGATTCCGGGAGTTATGGAGATTCCAAGGACGGCTGGAGTCGCTGGCGGATTTCCCCCAGCAGGCGCATTTCGAGGTTCTTGTCCTGCCGGGTAGTCGTCCAGACGTCGTTCTGTTCCGGCGTTGTGGCCCCCTCCATCTGGGCGGGGGTCCGGTCGGGCACGCCGCCGTAGTTTTCTTCCTGCATGCGGACGGCCTGGTAGGCCTCCGAGCCTTGTCGCTGGATCGCGATCGAGAGGGTGCCCACCACCGTCTGGCCCTCCTGTCGCAGCTGCATCGTGCAGACGTGGCGGGCGGGCCTGGCCCCGCTGAGAAGGCGCTCGGAGGGGCTGTCGATGGGCTTGGGACGGCAGCGGATCAGCCCGGTGTCCGGCTGGGCCGAGGCGATCGAAAAGTAGTCGCTCAACACGTCGCGCGAGGCGGCGAAGGCCATCGGCAACGGCACGTCACCGAGTTGCCTGCTCGTGCCCTGCATCTCGTTGCCGCAGCCTGCCAGCCACAGCGCCTGGGCGGCCAGAAGGCCGACGGTCCACCTGAGTTTCATGCTCTGTCTCCTGGGGGGCAAGATTCGCGATCCTGCTGCATTCTACGCGTCCCGGCCGGCGGGGGAAGCCTATTCTTCGCCCATCGCCGGGCCGGTGTAGTTGGGCGCTTCCTGGGTGATCTGGATATTGTGGGGGTGGCTTTCGGCCAGCGTGGCCGCCGAGACCCGCAGGAACCTGGCATCCTTGCGGAGCTTGTCGATCGACTCGGTCCCGCAATGGTCCATGCCGCTTCGCAACCCGCCGATGATCTGGAAGACAAAGTCGCTCAAACTGCCCCGGTAGGGCACGCGACCTTCCACGCCCTCGGGGACCAGGCGGTTGCGATGGCGGCCCTGCTGGCCGTAGCGGTCGGCCGAGCCGGCCATCATCGCGTCCATCGAGCCCATCCCCCGGTACGTCTTGAACCGCCTGCCCTTGTAAATGACCATCTCGCCAGGCGACTCATCGAGCCCGGCAAAGAGGCTGCCCATCATCACGCAGCTGGCCCCGGCCGCGATGGACTTGGTCACGTCGCCGCTGTGACAGATGCCTCCATCGGCCATCACCGGCACACCATGGACGTCGCCGACGCGGGCACAGCCGGCCACCGCGGTCAATTGCGGCACGCCCACGCCGCTGATAATCCGCGTGGTGCAGATCGCCCCGGGCCCGATGCCCACCCGCAACCCGTCGGCCCCGGCGGCGATCAGGTCCTCGGCCGCCTCGGGCGTGGCGATGTTGCCCGCCACCACCTCGATATCGTGCTGGGCCTTGATCTGCTTGATCGTCTCCAGGACGATCTCCTTGTGGCCGTGGGAGGTGTCGATGACGATCACGTCGACCTCGCGGTCGATGAGCATGTCCACCCGCTGGTAGTCCAGCACGCCGATCGCCGCCCCGACACGCAGCCGTCCCCGCTCGTCTTTGCAGCTGAGCGGGTACTGCTTCATCTTGTCGATGTCCTTCATCGTGATCAGCCCGACGAGCTTGCCCTCGTCGACCAGCAGGAGCTTCTCCACGCGGTTCTGCTTGAGGATATCCTCGGCCGCATCGAGCTTCGTCTCCGGCGGGGCGGTGACCAGCTTGTCCTTGGTCATCACCTCCGAGACGGTCGTGTCTTCGGAGAGGAACTTCATGTCGCGCCGCGTGATGATGCCCACCAGCCGGTTGACCCCCTCGACAATCGGGATGCCCGAGACGTTGTGCTCCCGCATGATCAACCTCGCCTCGGCCGTCGAGGCCGACGGATGCAGCGTCACCGGGTCGGTGATCACGCCGTTGGCCGATCGCTTGACCTTCTCGACCTCGATCGCCTGAGCCTGCTTGGAGAGGTTGCGGTGGATGATCCCCATCCCGCCCTCGTGGGCCAGGGCGATCGCCAGGTCGCTCTCGGTTACCGTGTCCATCGGGGCCGAGACCAGCGGGATGTTCAGGCGGATCTTGCGCGTCAGGTTCGTCGAGAGATCGACGTGGTCGGGGTGGACAGCCGAACGGGCGGGCACGAGCAGAACGTCATTGAAGGTAATGCCGTCACCAATGATCTTCTCTTGCATGGGGCCTCCGGAAGCAGGGGCGTTTGGATCTTGGTTGAATCCGGTCAGAGTATTGACGCGCGGGGTGCGGTTCAAGAAAAATACACCCATGTCCTATCTGCAAGACATCCAGGCCCAGCTGGACGAGATGGCCGGTGCGGGCCTGATCCGCCGTCCCGTGCAGCTGGATTCGCCCGTCGGGCCCCGCGTACAGGTCGACGGCAGGGAACTGCTCTGCCTGTGCAGCAACGACTACCTCTGCCTGGCCGACGACCCGCGGATCAAGCAGGCGGCGATCGAGGCGATCCACGCCTGGGGCGTCGGATCGGGCGCTTCGCGGCTGGTCAGCGGCACGATGCAGCCGCACGTGCAGCTCGAGGCCGCCCTGGCCGATTTCAAAGGCACCGAAGCTGCCCTGGTCACCTCCACCGGCTGGATGGCCAACCAGGTCGCCATCTCCGCCCTGGCCTCTCGGGGCGACTTGATCCTCTGCGACAAGCTCAACCACGCCAGCATCGTCGATGCATCCCTGGCCAGCGGCGCCCGCGTCCGGACGTATCGCCACGGAGATACCGACCGGCTGGAACAACTGCTGGCCCGCCACCGCGGCCGGCACGGCCGGACCGTCATCGTCACCGACGCGGTCTTCTCGATGGACGGCGACCTGGCGCCGCTGGAGCGGATCGTCCAGCTCAGCCAGCAGTACGAGGCGATCCTGGTCATCGACGAGGCGCACGGTACGGGCGTGCTGGGCCAGCGGGGCAGGGGAGCGGCTGAACTGCTGGGCGTCGAGCAGCAGGTCGACCTCGTCGTCGGCACGCTGTCTAAAGCCCTGGGAGGCCTGGGCGGTTTCATCGCCGCCGGGGATCTGCTGATCCGGCAGATCCGCAACACCGCCCGTCCCTACATCTACACTACGGCCCCGCCGCCTGCGATCTGCCGGGCCCTGGTCGAATCGCTCCGGATCGTCCGCGATCAGCCCCAGCGGCGGCGGAAGTTGCTGGCCCTGGCCGACAGGCTGCGGCGGAAACTCGGGCAGATGCACCTCTCGGCCGGCGACTCGGCCAGCCAGATCATCCCCATCGTCATCGGCGAGGCAGGCGACGCCGTCGCCGTCAGTCAACACCTGCTGGAGGCGGGGTTCCTGGTCCCGGCGATCCGCCCCCCGACCGTGCCCCGCGGTTCCAGTCGCCTGCGGGTGAGCCTCTGCTCGGGCCACACCGAGGCGGACATCGACGCGTTCTGCCGGGCCCTGCCGGAGGCGCTGGCCGCCTGCGGCGTCCGGACCGGCCAGGTGAAACCATGACGCCCGGGCGATCAGACAAGCCGGTAATCGGCCTGGTCGGGGGCGTCGGGTCGGGCAAGAGCACTGCCGCCGACATGCTCGTCGAACTGGGCTGTGCGAAGGTCGACGGCGACCGCATCGGCCACGATCTGCTGGACAACCCCGCCGTGGCCGAGCAGATCCGCCGCCGGTTCGGCGGGGAGGTCTTCCAGAAGACCGGCGCGGTCGACCGCAAGGCCCTGGCCCGGCGGGTCTTCGACGACCCGGCCGCCCTGGAGCGTCTCAACGCGATCATGCGCCCGCGGATCCGGGCCGAAATCGAGCGACAGGTCGCCGCCGCCCAGGCCGACCCGGACGTCGCGGCGATTGTGCTGGATGCGGCGATTCTGCTCGAAGCCGGCTGGGACGACATCGCCACGCGCCTGGTCTTCGTCCGCTCGGCAGACGACCAGCGCCTGGATCGCGTAAAACGGGGGCGAAACTGGGATGAGGCCCAGTGGCAGGGGCGTGAAAAATCGCAGTTTGCGATTGACAGAAAAGCCGCTTCGTGCTCAGATGTTCTGGACAACAGTTCGAGCGTATCCTGCCTGCACGAACACGTACGCGAGTTATTCCAACGGATCGTCCATCCTGCGGACCCTGCCTGACTCGCTTTCGACTCGCTGCCGGCATGGCTGCTGCGAACACCAACCCACAAAACACCCGCCGCAGATCACGTCTGTTTGAGACCGTCCGACCAATGACAGGGGGCCTGGTTTCTGTCGTGTTCTGTCGGCCTGACAAACCTGCGAACTACACCCGCCGGCACACACCCGATCACGTTTCCAGCTGAGGGGCACCCGACTGCGGGCTCTCGGCGTTTCGGAGGCTACCGACATGGCAAAAGAAGAGAAAGAAAAGAAGACCACCTCGCCCAAACGCGTCCCCCGCGCAGCCAAGAAGACGGCCAAGAAGACGGCCAAGAAGGCTGCCGGGAAGACCGCCAGGAAGACCTCCGGTGCTTCCCCCAAGCGCGTCCGCCGCAAAAAGGATCCGCAGGTCGAGATCGAGCCCGACGAGGGCAAGGTCCTGATCGACGGTGAACTGGTCAGTCTCGACGAAATCGAACCGCTGGACGAGGAAGTCCAGGACCAGCCCGCCGATTTCCAGGACGGCGACGACGAAGACGAATACCTCGACGTCCAGGACGAGAACGACGACGACGA